>NZ_NESK01000024.1 GCF_003063415.1 Limnohabitans sp. 2KL-17 | reverse complement strand
CCTCGCAAGCCTCGTCGGCCAAGTTGAACCAGTGCTGCACAAAGTACATGCGCAACATACGCTCAAGTCCCACCGGCGGGCGACCATTGCCCGGCTTGGGGTAATGCGGCTCGATCACTTCGCATAGCGCATGCCACGGAACGATCTCATTCATTGTGGAGAGGAACACGTCGCGCCTGGTTGCGCGACGGTATTGTTCGAATCCGGCTCCTGCATCGGCCGCTAGGGCAAGGGTCTGTTGTTTCATCGACCTATAACGAAACAGCACCCAATGCGGTGGACTTATTCAGCGTAGCCTTAGCGGCTAGCCAGTTCATGCTGTGTCAGGGTGGCCTCCATGAAGCAATTTTTCTGGGGTTCAGGGTGTTCTGGCCGCAATAACCTGGTCAAAATGTTGGTATGAACGAAATCACATCCCGTTTTCTGCCGCAAGAGGAATCTCAGCGCCGCGAATTGCACAATGAAGTTCACGCCCGCCCCTCTGCCCGGGTGCGACTGCCAGCCTTGATCGTGTACGTGGCGGTGCTCAATGCGGGGGTCACCAGGGAGCAAGAGTGGGCGCATTTGCGACTTCTACCCGGCCACGCTGACTTGAGTCTGGAAAGCTTGCAGGGCAACTTTTTGCGCTTGCGATGTGACCACTTCACCGTCAAATGGGAGCGGCACACCGAGTTCACGCGTTATTCCATCGTGCAGGCTTTGCCGGCGAATGCCGGCTGGGGGGCAGAGTTGCCTGATCTGGCCGAGCATGTCGTGACCGGTACAGACTGGCTGCGCGGTTTGCCCGGTCAGACCATGGCGGCCATTCACCTGGGCATGCTGCAGGCCGACATCAATCAACCCGACCTCATCTCCAAGGCCCAGGCCTGGTTGGGGGAGGGGGCGGTGCTGGCCTCGCGCATGGGCAACACCACCGAAGGCTTGCCGCACTCATGCATCCTGACGCATTTCCGGATTGGTGCCGATGGCTTTGAGCGCATGCTGGTGCTGGCCCCTGAGGACACCAGTGGTGCGCGAGCAGGCCGCATCTCGCAGCGCCTTCTGGAGATGGAAACGTACCGCCTGATGGCGTTGCGCGGTTTGCCGGTGGCCAAAAACCTTTCCCCCATGCTGTCAGTTGCCGAATCACAGCTGGCCGACATGACGGGCCTGCTGGAACGCAAAGGGGAAAGTGATCAAGCGCTGCTCGATTTGCTGGTGTCTTTGGCTGCACGGATTGAGCGGGCCACTGCTGAGCATGGGTTTCGGTTTTCGGCCACCCGGGCCTATGACGTCTTGGTCAGCCAGCGACTGGCTGAGCTGCGTGAGCGGCCCATTTCTGGCACACAGACGCTGGGTGAGTTCATGCAGCGCCGCTTGTCCCCCGCCATGGCCACGGTGGTGGCCACAGAAAAGCGCCTGGCCTCCTTGGCAGAACGGGTTTCTCGCACCAGTGCCTTGTTGCGCACCCGGGTGGACATTGCCACCGAGGCGCAAAACCAGGTCTTGCTGGAAAAGCTCACCAAGGGACAAGCTTTGCAGCTGCGCCTGCAAAGCACAGTGGAAGGTTTGTCGATTGCCGCGATTTCCTACTACGTGGTCAGCCTCCTGATGTATGGCGCCAAGGCCATGCATGCTGCAGGCTTGCCCATTGAGCCGGAAGTTGCGGTCGGATTGCTGGTGCCCTTGGTGCTTTGGGTGGTATGGCGAACGAGCCGAAAAATCCATGCCAAGTTGAAAGACGCTGCGAATTGATTTGCCGGCGTTGGCAGCTTTTGGTCAGCCGGTAAGGGTGGGCGCTGAAGAGATGACCCCGCCACCCAAACAAACCTCACCGTCGTAGACCACGGCACTTTGCCCGGGCGTCACAGCCCATTGGGGTTCTTTGAAGGCCAGTTCAAACCCCGCTTGCCCATCGGTCATTTGCAGCTTTTGTAAAAGGCAGGGGGCATCTGACTGGCGGTAACGCGTTTTGGCTGCGTAGGGGCCTTCTTCGGGTGCCGTTCCCGCGCACCAGCTCACGTCCATGGCTTGCAGGCTGGGCGATTGCAGCCAAGGGTGCTCATGGCCTTGCACCACCCACAGGGTGTTTTTCTCGATGTCCTTGCGGGCCACAAACCAAGGTGTGTGTTCGCCACCGCCACGCTGAGCTCCCTTGGCCTTGATGCCCCCGATGCCCAGGCCTTGGCGTTGTCCCAGGGTGTAAAAGCTCAGCCCCACATGTTGGCCGATGGTCCGGCCTGTGGGGTCCTTGATCGGCCCGGGTTCTTTGGAGATGTAGCGGTTCAAAAAATCACGGAACGGGCGCTCGCCGATAAAGCAGATGCCGGTGGAGTCTTTTTTCTTGGCATTTGGCAGGCCGATTTCTTCGGCAATGCGCCGCACTTCGGTTTTGTGCAGCTCGCCCACCGGGAACAGTGTTTTGGACAGCTGCGCCTGGTTCAGGCGATGCAAAAAATAGCTTTGGTCTTTGCCAGGGTCCAGGCCCTTGAGCAGTTCGTGCCGACCCGTCTGCGCATTCAGTCGCACGCGGGCGTAGTGTCCGGTGGCGATTTTTTCAGCCCCCAGCCTCATCGCGTGGTCTAGGAAGGACTTGAACTTGATTTCGGCGTTGCACAGGATGTCGGGGTTGGGCGTGCGTCCGGCTTGGTATTCACGCAGAAACTCCGAAAAAACCCGATCTTTGTAATCCGCCGCAAAATTGACATGCTCGATCTCAATGCCCAGCACATCGGCCACGGCTGCAGCATCGACAAAATCGACGTTGGAAGAGCAGTATTCGCTGTCGTCGTCATCTTCCCAATTTTTCATGAAGATGCCAATGACGTCATAACCCTGCTGCTTGAGCAAATAGGCGGTGACAGCGGAGTCGACGCCGCCGGACAAGCCGACGACCACGCGATGGAGTTGAGACATGCCGCAATTATCCCGTGATGGCACACGATCTCTGCCGGGACGGTCAATTTACAATGCGATCAGGTCGATATTCATGAAACAAGACTGCATTTGGTGCCAGCACTTTAGAACATTCGTGCGCGATGTCGCGCATGGGATGTTCATCATCACCCACAGTGGTTTGGCCATGGTGGGCTTGACTGCGGCCAGCCTGGTTCTGGCGCTGTGGCTGAACCCGCAATGGCTCCGGGCCTCAGAAGGTGAAGTGTTCAATTGGCTGCGTGAAAGGCAAGTTTTGCTGTGGTGGTTGCCCGAAAACACGGCCGAGCGCGCAACGGCCGTGAGTTTGCAGGATTTACCCCGTTCTCAGGCCGCAGTGGCCGAGTGGCTGGGGCGTAAATACAAGGTGGCGCCAGAGCCTCTGGCCGCCTTGGTGGCCGAGTCCTATGCCTTGTCTAAAAAAAGCAAGCTGGCACCCCATTTCATTTTGGCCGTCATGGCCATCGAATCAAACTTTCACCCCTATGTGCAAAGTCAGGCGGGAGCGCAGGGTTTGATGCAGGTGGTGACCGAGATTCACGAAAAGCGTTACGAGGCTTACGGTGGACGCCTTGCCGCCTTTGACCCCATCGCCAATTTGCGTGTTGGGGTGGCGGTGTTGTCGGACGCCGTCAAACTGCGCGGAGGCTCTTTGGAAGAAGGTCTGAAGTTTTACCTGGGGGGCTACGCCTTGTCTGAAGATGGCGGCTATGTGGCCAAAGTCTTTGCGGAACAGGCGCAACTTGACTTGGTTGCGGCTGGTCAGAAGGTGCCTGTGCAGTGAATTTCCAGTGCTGTTTGGCAGCGGTCGTTGTCGCTGCCCAAACGTGACCGCAGCGGGGTCATTCGGGCAAGGGGGGTAAGTTGGCAACAGCCGGGTCGGTGTAGATCACTTGCAAAGGAAAGCGTTGTCCGGCCAGATGGTCTTCAATGCACTGCAAAACGAGTGGGCTGCGGTGGCGTGCAGCACTGGCGCGTACTTCTTCAGGCGTCATCCACAGAGTGCGCTCAATGCCTTCATCGAGGCTCAAATGCGTTTGCAGCGCACCGATTTCACCGCAAAAAGCCATTCGCACATAGGTGATGTCCTCGCCAGTGGCGAGGCGCTGAAAGCGCGACAGGTAAATGCCAACGAGTGCGGTGGGGGTGAATGGGTGGGCCGTTTCTTCAAGCGCTTCACGTGCGCAGCCTGCGGCCGGTGATTCACCGGGGTCCAAGTGTCCAGCTGGGTTGTTCAGGCGCAAGCCTTCCTGGGTGTGTTCTTCGATCAACAAATAGCGGCCATTTTTTTCAATGATGGCGGCCACGGTGACATTGGGTTTCCAGCGTGTGTCCATGGTCTGATTATCTGTGGGACTTCTTCAGGGTATACCCGGATCCGGGTCGTGCGGGGGGGTCTGACTTTCGGTATATATTTTGAGGATTAACTTGCGTTCCAATAGGCATGTTCAGCGATTTCATAATTTTCAGGAGATAAACCATGCGCATTGGCGTGCCGCGAGAAATATTCCCCGGTGAAAAACGGGTGGCCACCGTGCCCGATGCGGTGACCAAACTGGTCAAACTTGGTTTTGACGTCGTGGTGGAGCGCGGTGCTGGCGAGCTAGCCGACCTGTCCGACGAGGCGTATGTCGAAGCCGGGGCATCGATTGCGCCCAGTGCGGCCGACCTGTGGAGCGGCAGCGACATTGTCTTTAAAGTGCGCGCCCCAGCCCCTGAAGAAGTGGTGCTGATGCGTGCAGGGCAAACGTTGATCGGCTTTCTGTGGCCGGCCCAAAACCCCGATTTGATGCAGCAGCTGGCAGCCAAAAAGGTCACGGCGCTGTCGATCGACGCCTTGCCGCGCACGCTCAGCCGTGCCCAGAAGATGGATGCGCTGACATCGATGGCTGGCGTCAGCGGTTACCGCGCCGTGGTGGAGGCAGCCAATGCGTTTGGCCGTTTCTTTAATGGCCAGATCACGGCTGCAGGCAAGGTGCCCCCCGCCAAGGTGTTCATCGCGGGTGCTGGCGTGGCCGGTTTGGCCGCGATTGGCGCGGCCGCGAGCCTGGGCGCCATCGTGCGCGCCAACGATACCCGTGCCGAAGTGGCTGACCAAGTGGTGTCGCTGGGCGGTGAATTCGTCAAGGTCGACTATGAAGAAGAAGGCTCGGGCGGTGGCGGTTACGCCAAGGTCATGAGCGAAGGTTTTCAGGCGGCACAGCGCGAGATGTATGCCAGCCAAGCCCGCGAGGTGGACATCATCATCACCACCGCGCTGATTCCCGGCAAACCAGCGCCCAAGCTGATCACCGCAGAAATGGTGAAAAGCATGAAGCCCGGCAGCGTGATCATTGACATGGCCGCAGAGCAAGGCGGCAACTGCGAACTGACCGAGCCGGGCAAGTCGGTGGTCAAGCATGGCGTGACCATCGTCGGCTACACCGACTTGGTCTCACGCATGGCGCGTCAGTCGTCCACGCTGTACAGCACCAACTTGTTCCGCCTGACCGAAGAGCTGTGCAAGACCAAGGACGGCGTGATTGACGTCAACATGCAAGACGATGCCATTCGCGGCCTCACAGTGATCAAGGACGGTGAAATCACCTGGCCAGCCCCTGCGCTGGTGGTCGCTCCCAAACCTGCACCCAAGCCTGCTGCCGCTGTGGCTGCGAAAAAAGGCCATGGACATGGCGAGCCTTCGGGCCCCATGCCCGTGGGTCAGTTGCTCATCGTGGCAGCGGTGGCCGCTGTGTTGCTGGCGCTGGTGGGGGCTTACGCACCTGCTGCGTTCTTGTCGCACCTGACGGTGTTTGTGTTGGCCTGTTTTGTGGGCTACATGGTGGTTTGGAACGTCAAGCCCGCACTGCACACCCCGCTCATGAGCGTGACCAACGCGATCAGCTCCATCATCGCCATCGGTGCGCTGGTGCAGATCTCGCCCATGGCCAACGCGGCCAGTCGGCCCAACACCCTGATTGGCATCTTGGCTGCATTGGCGCTGGTGCTGACGGCCATCAACATGTTTGGCGGTTTTGCAGTCACCCAGCGCATGCTGGCCATGTTTCGAAAGTAATAACCTTGGGGACAGATCTTTAGCTCTGTCCCCAACTGAAAGATGACCTTGGGGGCAGATCTTTGGCGCTGTGCCCAACCGATTAAGAAATGAGACAGTTATGACCTCAAGTTTGGCCACGGTCGCCTACATTGGCGCGACCATTCTCTTTATCCTCAGTCTGGGCGGTTTGTCCAACCAGGAGACCGCACGGCGCGGCAACCTCTACGGCATGATCGGCATGGGCTTGGCCGTGCTGGCCACGGTGTTCGGGCCCCAAGTGACCGCTGAGGGCATCCCCTTGATCGTCGGCGCCATGCTGGTGGGCGCGGTCATTGGTTTGTACGCCGCGCGCAAAGTGCAGATGACGCAAATGCCCGAACTGGTAGCGCTGATGCACAGCATGGTCGGCATGGCGGCAGTGTTGGTGGGCTATGCCACCTATGTGGACCCTGAGGCTTCTAAGAACCTGGACAGTGCGGCGCACGCCATCCATGCGGGCGAAATTTACATTGGCATCTTCATTGGCGCGGTGACCTTCTCCGGTTCGGTGGCCGCGTTTGGCAAGTTGTCTGGCCGTATCGGGGGAAGCCCCTTGTTGCTGCCTGGCCGCCATTGGCTCAACCTGGTGGGGTTGATCACGGTGGTTTACTTTGGCCGTGAGTTCATGAACGCCCACACGGTGCAAGACGGCATGCTGCCCTTGTTCATCATGACGGCCATCGCTTTGCTGTTCGGCATCCACATGGTCATGGCCATTGGTGGTGCCGACATGCCGGTGGTGGTGTCCATGCTCAACAGCTACTCGGGCTGGGCGGCAGCGGCCACCGGCTTCATGCTCTCCAACGATTTGCTGATCGTGATCGGTGCCCTGGTCGGCTCCAGCGGTGCGATTTTGTCCTACATCATGTGCAACGCCATGAACCGCAGCTTCATCAGCGTGATCGCAGGTGGCTTTGGCACCACCGCTGCTGCGCCCAAGGCGGCTGGCGATGCCTCGGCGGAGCCGGTCGGTGAGGTCAACCCCATCTTGGCCGCTGAGACCGCTGAGTTGCTGCGTGATGCCAAAAATGTGATTGTGGTGCCCGGCTACGGCATGGCTGTGGCACAGGCGCAGCACACGGTGTTTGAAATCACCAAATACCTGCGCGAAAAAGGCGTGAACGTTCGCTTTGGCATCCACCCGGTGGCCGGACGCATGCCTGGCCACATGAACGTTTTGTTGGCCGAGGCCAAGGTGCCTTATGACATCGTGTACGAGATGGACGAACTCAACGATGACTTCCCCGACACCGATGTCGCCATCGTCATCGGTGCCAACGACATCGTGAACCCGGCCGCGCAAGATGACCCGACCAGCCCAATCGCCGGCATGCCGGTGCTTGAAGTCTGGAAAGCCCGCACCAGCATCGTGATGAAGCGCTCCATGGCCAGTGGCTATGCGGGCGTGGACAACCCGTTGTTTTACAAGGACAACAACCGCATGCTGTTTGGCGACGCCAAAAAAATGCTCGACGAGGTGTTGATGGCCTTGAAGACTTAACAACATGGCCCCGGGGCCATGACTTTTTATCCCAAAGGGGAGGCATTGGCCTCCTCTTTTTGTTGAGTTGTTCAAAACGCGTTTGCCCCCTTCACTGAAGCTTGTTTTCTGGCGTAAACCCTGACGTATTGCGCGTCAGTTTCTTGTCAGACGTACGTTAGACTGAGCCCTAGGAGAACCCGACATGAACCTGAATCCCGTTTGGCTGAAGAGTTACCCCGAAGGCGTTCCGGCCGACATTGATTTCGGCCAATACAGCTCCTTGGTGGGCTTGTTAGAAGAGAGTTTTGCCAAGTACGCCAGCCTTCCCGCCTACAGTTTCATGGGCAAGGAAATCAGCTACGCCCAGACCGATCAGGAAAGCCTGGCCATAGCGGCTTATCTGCAATCTTTGGGCTTGAACAAGGGCGATCGTGTCGCGGTCATGATGCCCAATGTGCCCTAGTACCCGGTGGTTGTGGCCGCCATCTTGCGTGCGGGTTTTGTGGTCGTCAACGTGAATCCGCTTTACACCGCCCGCGAACTGGAACACCAGCTCAAGGATTCAGGCTCCAAGGCGATTGTGATCATCGAAAACTTTGCTGCCACGCTTGAAAAATGCATCGCCCAAACGCCTGTGCAGCATGTCGTGCTGGCGGCCATGGGTGATCGCCTGGGCTTACTCAAGGGCAGCTTGGTCAATTACGTGGTGCGCAATGTCAAGAAGATGGTGCCCGGTTTCAACTTGCCCCAGGCGGTCCGGTTCAATGACGCCTTGTCCAAGGGTCGTCAACAGGCTTTTCGCAAGCCCGAGTTGTCGCCTGATGACATCGCTGTTTTGCAATACACCGGTGGCACCACGGGCGTGTCCAAGGGCGCGGTGCTTTTGCACCGCAACGTGATTGCCAATGTGCTTCAGTCCGATGCCTGGAACGAGCCGGTCATGAAGCGAATTCCGGCGGGCCAGCAGCCCACCTCGGTGTGTGCTTTGCCGCTGTACCACATCTTCGCTTTCACGGTGAACATGATGCTGGGCTTGCGCATGGGCGGCAAAACCATCCTGATTCCAAACCCGCGTGATTTGCCTGCAGTGCTCAAGGAATTGT
Source organism: Limnohabitans sp. 2KL-17 (assembly GCF_003063415.1). Lineage (GTDB taxonomy): Bacteria > Pseudomonadota > Gammaproteobacteria > Burkholderiales > Burkholderiaceae_C > Limnohabitans_A. The sequence continues at coordinate 57,554 of NZ_NESK01000024.1, read as the reverse complement.
CCAAGCACACCTTTCACAGCTTGCCAGCCGTCAACACCTTGTTCAATGGCCTGGCCAATCACCCCGATTTCGGCACTGTGAACTGGTCCAACCTCAAAGTGTCATTGGGTGGTGGCACGGCGGTAACGTCCAATGTCGCCAAGCTCTGGCTCGAGAAAACCGGCTGCCCGATTTGCGAAGGCTACGGACTGTCGGAAACCAGCCCTTCGGCCAGTTGCAACCCGACCACCAGCACCGAGTTCACCGGCACCATTGGCGTGCCCTTGCCGGCGACCTGGATGAAGCTTTTGGACGATGACGGTAACGAAGTGACCGAGCTCGGTCAGCCTGGCGAGATTGCCATCAAGGGGCCGCAGGTCATGGCGGGCTACTGGCAGCGTCCCGATGAAACGGCCAAGGTCATGACAGCAGATGGGTACTTCAAGTCCGGTGATGTGGGCACGGTGGACGCGCGTGGCTATTTCAAGATCGTTGATCGCAAGAAAGACATGATTCTGGTCAGCGGTTTCAACGTCTACCCCAATGAGGTGGAAGAGGTGGCCTCTGAGTGTCCAGGCGTGCTGGAGTGCGCTGCGATCGGCGTGCCTGACGAGAAAGCCGGCGAGACGGTCAAACTGGTGGTGGTCAAGAAAGACCCGGCCCTGACCGAGGCTCAGATCATGGCTTATTGCCGGGAAAACATGACCGCTTACAAGCAGCCGCGGGTGATCGAGTTCCGCACCGAACTGCCCAAAACCCCGGTGGGTAAAATTTTGCGCCGTGAATTGCGCAACAAAGTCTGAACCAACAGGCTGGCGCAGTGCCTGCCGGTACTTTTCAAAGCGGCTCTTGCAGCCGCTTTTCTTTTGACGCTTTGAGCCAAGGGGGAAACCATGGCGGTGATCGGCATCATGAGTGCCATGCATGAAGAACTGGCTGCTGTATTGGCTGAGATGCCCGATGAGCAGCGCGTGGTGGCTGCCGGGCGTGATTTTTGGGTGGGCCACTGGCAAGGGCATTCGGTGGTGGCCGTTTTGTCGCGGATTGGCAAAGTGGCTGCTGCGACCACGGCCACGGTGCTGCTAGAACGCTTTCAGGTCGACACCATGGTCTTTACCGGCGTGGCTGGCGGCTTGGGGTCGGGTGTGCGCGTGGGGGATGTGGTGGTGGCCTCTGGTTTTGTACAGCACGACATGGACGCTTCACCACTGTTTGCACGGCACGAAGTGCCGCTGTATGGCCGTGCCTGCTTTGATGCCCATGCCGGCCTGTCAGCTCAGTTGGCCAAAGCCAGCGCGCAGGTGCTGCATGCTGCCGAGCTGCATTTGAGCCGTGAAACCCTGACCCAATTTCAAGTGAGCGCGCCTCGTGTGCATCAGGGGTTGGTGATCAGTGGCGACCGGTTTGTTTCGACCAACGCAGAAAGCCAAGCGCTGCGTCTTGTCTTGCCCGAGGCTTTGGCAGTCGAGATGGAGGGCGCTGCAGTGGCCCAGGTGTGCCATGACTACCAGGTGCCTTTTGCGGCGGTGCGCACGATTTCAGACCGAGCCGATGACATGGCGCACACTGATTTCAATCGGTTCATTCGCGAGGTGGCCAGCCGTTATAGCTTGGCCATTTTGTCGCAGTGGCTGGCAGACCGTCAGCCCGACTGACTGGGCATCACTTGAGCCAGCCACGCCGGCGGAAATACCACATGGGGACCACCGCGCTGGCCACCATGAGAGCCAGCGCATAGGGGTAGCCCCATTTCTGCGACAACTCAGGCATGTACTGGAAGTTCATGCCATACAGGCTGGCGATCAGTGTGGGTGGCAGCAAGGCCACGCTGGCCACTGAGAAGATCTTGATGATCTTGTTCTGGTTGATGTTGATGAAACCGACGGTGGCATCCATCAAGAAGTTGATCTTGTCGAACAAAAAAGCCGTGTGCGAGTCGAGCGAGTCGATGTCACGCAGGATTTGGCGGGCCTCTTCGAATTGCTCCGCGTTGAGCATTTTGGAGCGCATCATGAAGCTCACGGCACGGCGGGTGTCCATCACGTTGCGGCGGATCCGGCCATTCAAGTCTTCTTGCCGGGCAATCGCGCCCAGCACTTCACCTGCCAAGGCGTCGGTGACATCGCCCGACAACACCTTTTTGCCCGCTGTTTCGAGTTTGTCGTAGATGCCCTCGAGCGTGTCAGCCGAGTACTCTGCATCGGCGTCAAACAGTTTGAGCAGCACTTCCTTGGCGTCTTCAATCAGGCCCGGTGCGCGGCGTGCGCGCATGCGCAACAAACGGAACACCGGTACGTCTTCGTCGTGGATTGAAAACAGCACACCCTGACTTTTCAGATCGGCATTGTGCTGGTTCAAAATGAAGGCGCAGCGCACGGTGCGTGGCTCGTCTTCGTCGGCAATCAAGAAGTCAGACCGGATGTGCAGCTCGCCGTTGTCTTCTTCGTAGAAGCGGGCCGACTCCTCGATGTCCTCGTCCATCGCGTCTTCCGGGATGGACAGGCCAAAGTACTGTTTGATCCAGCGTTTTTCGTCCAGCGTGGGGGACTCCAGGTCCACCCAGATGGGTTGAAAACGGGAGAGTTCTTCCAGGGACTCGATCTCTTCCTGGAAGAGGCGGCCGTTGACGAGGGTAAAGATGTTGAGCATGGCGAATCCGAAAAGTGGCCAAGTGCCAAAAGTTCAAAGGGCGGCGAAGGGTTTGCTGCAGCTTTCGAACCATGGGCGGGGGGTGCTCAACGTGTTCGAAAGCTACCGACTCGGGGTAGTTTCCACGGCAGTGTGTCTCCAGTATGAATCGGCGGATTATCGCACCGGATCCACGCTGTGGGGCTCGAAAAATGCCAGAATCTCTTCGGATCGGGCCTTCACATCGGCTTGTCCCAGTGACATCAGCGCTTCGATGAAACCAGGCTCAAAGAGCAGATAACTGGCCAGAGCAGCCCCGCTGCCTTGCAAGGCCCCAAGGCCTTCAAGCACCCTGACGATGGGCCTGGGGAGTGTGTGCACATGGTCTTGTGCCAGTGCGTCGAGCGAGGCGCTGGGCTGCAGGCTGAGGACCTCGACCGCACGAAAAGGCAATTCTGCGCGGACGCTGTCAGGCAAAACATTCAAGGACAGGTTGATGCGGGCAATTTGCGCCACATCGGCCTCCAGTGTGTCATGAAATACGCTGGCCATGGCGTGGCCAGCGATCGTTCCCAGTGAGGGGCGCCCGTTGCCGTTGCGCTGTCCGGCCAGGTTCGCGCGCTGGGGTTGTCCCACGCCAATCGCCAAAATCCGGTCAGCACCCAGGTGCACGGCAGATGACAGGGGAGAAATCTGCCGCATCGAGCCATCGCCGAAATACTCCATGCCACCATCAACCCAGAGTGGAGTAGACGGAAAAATGAACGGAATGGCGCTCGACGCCATCAGGTGCTCTATGGTGATGGGTTGCTGTTCGGCACGTCTGCCGGGGCGACTCCAGGGGATAGGCAGGCCATCGCGGGTTTGGCAAAAAGTCCAGTGGATCCCGCTCGAATAGCTGGATGCTGTGACGGCCAGGGCGTGTAACACGCCGCTTCGCAGGGCCGCATCAATCTTGTCCAGAGCGATCGCTTTGTGCAAGGTGTTGACCAAGGCCAGGCTGTCCATGGCGGCAGCCTGTTGGCGTGCAGACAGCACCAAACCCAGGGCGGTGGCCCAGCGGCTGAATTTGGCCAGAGGTGTTGAGGGCAGGTGGTAAATCGCTTCGGTGCGGATGGCCGACCAGAAGTTGGCCAAATCGTCCAGACCGTTCAAACCGCCCATGGCCTTGCTGGCCAAAAAGGTGGCGTTCAAGGCCCCGGCCGATGTGCCGGTCAACACTTGAAATGGAAAGTGCCGGGAATGGCTTTTTTGCCTCAGCAGCGCCCCAATGGCTTGCAAGGCACCTGCTTGGTAGGCCGTGCGGGCGCCGCCACCCATGAGCACCAGGCCATTCACGGGCGGGTGGCCAGAGGGCGGAGCCTGAGGCGTCAAGCTGTCAATGTGCATGGCTGGCGAAGGTTTGTTGTCGGGGTGTTAGATTCAGTCAACTTCATTGCATTGTTCCATGACCCCTCACTTGACCCCGCGGCGAGAGCGCTGGCTGCTCTTCACGCTGGCCGGCATCCAGTTCACCCACATCCTGGATTTCATGATCATGATGCCGCTGGGGCCTCAGTTCACCGCCTTGTTTGGCATCAGCAACGCACAGTTTGGCCTGTTGGTCTCGGCCTACACCTTGTCGGCTGGTCTGTCCGGCCTCATGGCGGCGACCTACATCGACCGCTTCAGCCGAAAACGCCTGCTGCTGGTGATGTACACCTTGTTTGGTCTGGCGACGCTGGCATGCGGCCTGGCGCCCGATTACCTCTCGCTGATGCTGGCCCGTGTGGCCGCCGGCGTGTTCGGGGGTGTTTTGTCGGCTTTGTCCCAAACCATCGTGGCCGATGTCATCCCTTTTGAGCGCCGGGGCCGGGCCATGAGTGTGGTGATGACCTCGTTTTCCGTGTCCACGGTGGCCGGGGTGCCACTGGGCCTGTTCTTAGCGGCGCACCTGAGCTGGCACGCGCCCTTTTTCGGCATCGCCTTGCTGGTGGGTCTGCTGTCGCTGGGTGCCTGGCAAACCTTGCCCCGCCTGGATGCACACCTGCACCATCCCGACCGGACTGGCGTGTGGCGAGGCATCGGGCAGGTGCTGGCCGATGCCAATCATCTCAAAGCCTTCGGGGTTTCTGGATTGATGATGTTTGCCGCTTTCACGGTGATTCCCTACATCACCATCTATCTGCAGTCCAATGCCGGTATGCAGACCAGCGAAGTACCCTGGATCTACCTGTGCGGGGGCGTGGCCACATTGCTCAGTGCAAGGTATTTTGGCCGTTTAACGGACCGGGTGGGCAAAGTCCGGGTGTTCCAGCGCCTGGCTTTGGCGGTGGTGTTGCCATTGATGGCCACCACGCTGTCACAAGGGCTTCCGCTTTGGGGCTTATTGGCCATATCGACCTTGTTTTTTACCGTCATGAGTGGGCGCATGATTCCCGGCATGGCCATGATTTCCTCTGCCGTAGAGCCGCGTTTGCGCGGCATCTTCATGACGCTCAACTCGGCCGTGCAATCCGCCTCCATGGGCCTGGCGGCCTTGGTGGCGGGCCTCATCATCGGGCGTGACGACCAGGGTCAGCTGACTTTTTACTGGATAGCGGGGTTGTTGGGCACCGTGGCCAGCGTACTGAGCGCCTGGCTGGCGGGGCGTTTGCGCCTGCATGGCGCACCTGCCGCCTCAGTCTGATGGGTGCCGCTGGCGGCTTGTTCAGCTGGAAGAGTTGGCGTGAACTATCAACCAGAACCATAGCACTGAAAAGCCTGTCTGCGGACAAATGACATGGCCTTTCGGGGTTTACCTTGGGGTGCCTTGCTTTTCCATGGCATGGCGCGCATAGTGAAGCTGAATCACCCGAGCGGGTGGTTTCGGAGCCCTGCTTCGGCGGGGCTTTTTTTACCCTGATTCCATGGAGGCGACGACTATGAATTTAACCATCAGCGGGCACCATCTCGAGGTGACCCCGGCCTTGCGTCAGTACGTCACAGGAAAGCTTGACCGCATCACGCGGCATTTTGACCAAGTGGTCGATGTCAAAGTGCTGTTGTCCGTCGAAAAGCAGAAAGAAAAAGAAAAGCGCCAACGCGCTGAATGCAACATCCATGTCAAGGGCAATGACCTCTTTGCAGAAAGCGCCCATGAAGACCTCTACGCCGCTGTAGATGATTTGGTGGACAAACTGGACCGCCAAGTGGTCAAGCACAAAAACCGCATCACTGATCATCACCACACTGCAGCCAAGCGCATGATGTGATCGGGCTTGTTTTTGTTCAAGATGGGGCCACGGGAAGTGGCCCTTTTCAATGGTGGCGCTTTGTTCATCATGGGTCTCAACAAGTGCCCATGGCCCTGGACAGGGGTGATGGATGACTTTTGAGACCGCGCAAGGTGCATAATCCGGCTCGAACATGAATCGTCTTTCATCCATATTGCCTGTTGCCCAAGTTCTTGTCGGGGTGGAAGCCACCAGCAAGAAACGCGCTTTCGAAGAAGCCGGACTTCTCTTTGAGAACCTGCATGGGTTATCCCGTGCTTTGGTCACCGACAGCCTGTTCGCCCGTGAGCGACTGGGATCGACCGGCTTGGGACACGGCGTGGCCATCCCGCACGGGCGTATCAAGGGCCTGAAAGCTCCCATGGCGGCTGTTTTCCAGTTGGCCCAACCGATCGGATTTGACGCGCCCGATGAGCAACCCGTCAGTCTGCTGATTTTCTTGCTGGTCCCCGAAGCAGCCACCCAAAAACACCTGGAAATTTTGTCCGAAATTGCCGAGTTACTCAGTGATACCGCCCTTCGGGAAAAGATCAAGGCCAGCTCGGTCCAGGAGGACTTGCACCAGTTGATCGCCCAGTGGCAGTCGGCTCAAACCGCCTGAGTTGGCGCAAGCCTGAGCATTTGCCATGAAACCCTCCGTGATCAGCGCTGACGTCCTGTTTGAGGACCATCGCAGCAAGCTGAAGTGGCAATGGGTTGCCGGCCTGGGCGCTTCGGAGAGACGGTTTGACGAAGTGGCCGTCCGCGAGGCCCGCTCTGGTGCGGATTTGGTCGGCTACCTCAATTACATTCACCCCTACCGGGTCCAGATATTGGGCCCACGTGAAGTCGCCTATCTGACCAACGCAACCCCCGAAGACTGCGCGCGCAGAATTTCGCGGATTGTCACTCTGGAGCCACCTGTCCTGATTTTGGCCGATGGCCAGGTCGCGCCGGATGCCTTGTTGTCGATGTGTGAGCGCGCTCAGATTCCGATGTTTTCCACGGACCAGTCATCGGCCTTTGTAATTGATGTGCTGCGGGCCTATTTGTCCAAGCACTTTGCCGACCGCATCACCATGCACGGTGTGTTCATGGATATTTTGGGCATGGGCGTGCTGATCACGGGCGAATCGGGCCTGGGCAAGAGCGAATTGGGCCTGGAGTTGATTTCTCGCGGTAACGGCCTGGTGGCCGACGATGCCGTCGATCTGTACCGCATCAACCAGACCACCATTGAGGCGCGCTGCCCCGACTTGCTGCAAAACTTGCTTGAAGTCCGAGGTATCGGCTTGCTGGATATCCGGGCCATTTTTGGCGAAACCGCTGTGCGTCGCAAAATGCGACTGAAGCTGATTGTTCACCTGGTGCGACGCGAAACCCTGGAGCGTGATTACGAGCGCTTGCCGTCTGAGCCACTGGTGCAAGACATACTTGGCATTCCGGTGCGCAAAGTGGTGATTCAAGTGGTGGCGGGACGCAACATTGCCGTGTTGGTGGAGGCAGCTGTGCGCAACACCATTTTGCAGATGCGTGGCATTGACACCTACCAGGATTTCATCGACCGGCAGCGCCGCGCCATGGAATAAGCGCCTCTTGTCGGCTCAGCGCGGGCGGTGAGGGCAAGGGCTTTGTGTGCAATGGGCATAGAGACTCAAGGCGTGATCGGCGATCACAAACCCCTTGGCCTCGGCCACAGCTTGCTGTCTTGACTCGATTTCCGGGTCATAAAACTCCTCGACCCGACCGCAGTCCAGGCAAACCATGTGGTCATGGTGCTGGCCTTCATTGAGTTCGTAGACCGCTTTGCCGCTTTCAAAGTGGTTGCGGCTCAAAATTCCGGCTTGTTCAAACTGGGTCAGGACCCGATACACCGTGGCCAGGCCAATGTCCTTGTGTTCGAGCAGAAGTTGACGGAACACATCTTCAGCGGTCATGTGGCGTTGGGCACCGCTTTGAAACACTTCCAGAATAGTCAAGCGGGGTAGCGTGGCTTTCAGCCCATTGCTTTTCAATTCGTGGATTTGGGTCATGGTCAAAGGTGTTTGGGTGTGCGAAACCGGGCCGGGCATTAAGCTGCCGCTACAATGAGTTGATCATATCGGCCCGCCCTCAACCATGACAGCAACCCTGACTTTCCCTGTGACAGGCGCCCGCCTGGCCATGCTCCTTGTGTGTTCCAGTTTGGCCGGCTGTGGCAGCTTGGGCAGCTTTGGCGGTGACACCTTCAAGCCTTATGTGCCGGAGGTGGTGCAAGGCAACTTTGTCTCCAAGGAGCAGCGTCTGGCGCTCAGTCCGGGCATGGCCCGTGCGCAGGTGCGTGACATTCTGGGCACGCCCCTGGTGACCAGCCTGTTTCACGCTGACCGCTGGGACTATGCCTTCAGCATCCGCCGCCAAGGTGTGCCAGCCCAAAGCTTTCAACTCACCGTCTACTTCAAGGGCGATGTGCTCACTTCGATAGAAGGCGGCGAATTGCCCAGCGAGTCCGAGTTTATTGAACGCTTGGTTGTTCAACGCAAGGCTGCCAGCGTTCCCAGCCTGCAGGCGAGTGAAGAAGACTTGAACAAGTTTCCTGTGAAAAAAGCACCAAGCGATGCCGGACGCGCTGCAGCGCTCCCCGCCACTTATCCCCCTTTGGAGCCAACACCCCGTTAATGGGTGCCCAGCTCGGGCCGGATGCCCGAGGGCGTGATCATTTTTCATTCTAGAAATCACATGACCCAATTGACCGATTTGCCGATCACTGTTGCAGGGGCTTCTGGCCGCATGGGGCACATGCTCATCGAGGCCATCATGGGCTCGCAAGATTGCCGCCTTGCCGGTGCTTTGGACATGGCTGCCAGCCCAGCGCAAGGTCACGATGCTGCAGCCCCTTTGGGCAAAGCCAGCGGTATTTTGGTGACGTCCGACCTGCATGCAGGCTTGAAAAACGCCGCTTGCCTGATTGATTTCACACGCCCTGAAGGCACCCTGGCCCACCTCAAGGTTTGCCGTGAACTGGGCGTCAAGGCCGTGATTGGCACGACCGGTTTCACCGATGCGCAAAAAGTGGAAATCACTGAAATTGCCAAGGACATCGCCATCGTGATGGCCCCCAACATGAGTGTGGGCGTCAACGTCACCCTCAAGCTGCTGCAAATGGCTGCGCAAGCCATGTCGACCGGCTACGACATCGAGATCATTGAAGCTCACCATCGCCACAAGGTGGATGCACCATCGGGCACCGCGCTCAAAATGGGCGAAGTGATCGCTGAGGCCATGGGCAGAGACCTGAAAGATTGCGCGGTGTACGAGCGTTACGGCCATACAGGCGAGCGCGATCCATCAAGTATCGGATTTGCCACCATCCGGGGCGGTGACATCGTGGGCGACCACACTGTGCTTTTCGCTGGCATTGGCGAACGCATCGAAGTGACCCATAAATCCTCCAGCCGATCCACCTATGCACAAGGCAGCCTCCGTGCCGCGCGCTATCTGGCCACACAGCAGCACGGCCTGTTTGACATGTTTGACGTGTTGAGCTTGCGCTGAGTTCTCGCAGCCCATTGCCTTCATGAGTCTCAACGAATTTTTGCTGCACAGCGACCTCGTCAGCCGACTGCTGGCGCTGGCTCTGCTGGCATTGTCGGTCGGCAGTTGGGTGGTGATGGTCTGGAAATGGCGTTTGCTGGCCCGAGCCGGTGTGGATGTGCGTCGCAGCATTGCCGCTTTTTGGCAGGCGCCGGCTTTGCATGAAGCCCAGCAACGCGTGGCCCAGTTTGACCGCGATGCCTGCATGGCACCTTTGCTCGAAGCCACCTTGCTTCCGGTGGGGGGCTCACTGGCTTGTGCCGGAGACCGCCACCAACAATTGACTCGGGTGTTGCGCGATGCACTGCAAGCTGTGGTTCAGCGCTTGCAATGGGGCCAGGTGTGGTTGGCAACCGCCGGGTCCATCTCGCCTTTTTTGGGTCTTTTGGGCACGGTTTGGGGCATTTTCAACGCATTGACAGGCATGGCCGAAGCCGGGCAGTTGACCATCGACAAGGTGGCAGGTCCCGTGGGCGAGGCCCTGATCATGACCGCTGCCGGCCTCGCGGTGGCCATTCCGGCGGTGCTGGGCTACAACATTCTGGGTCGCAAAGTCAATCAGATTGAGGCCGATCTCGAGGGCTTTGCCCATGATCTGCGTGGCCTCCTGGCCGATTCGCGGGACTGAGTCATGGCCTTTGGTCGCATGGAATCCTCGAAACCGGATGCGCCCATGAGCGAGATCAATGTCACCCCCATGGTGGACGTGATGCTGGTGCTGTTGGTCATTTTTATCCTGACGGCCCCTTTCATGACCAGCGCGATACGGCTGGACTTGCCCCAAAGCGAAGGGGGGGAAGCTGGCGCAGCCCCTCAGGCCGTGTCCTTGGTGGTGGACGCCCAAGGCGCCTTGTACCTGAACGACCAGCCCATTTCTCCGGAGGCACTGCGCCAGCGCTTGTCTGCCGCTGCCCAGCGCAACCCGAACACCGAACTGGAATTGCGTGCAGACCAGTCTGTACCCTACGGCCGGGTGGTAGAGGCCATGGGGCTGGCCCAAAAAGCCGGGCTGTCGCGCATCGGTTTTGTGGCGCAGACCCAAGCCCGCAAGCCCTGACGCTGTTGTGCGTGTCAGCGGGCGGGCCATCTCACCCTAACCCCTACAATTTAGCCCTATGCAAGACAAGTACAACCACCTCGAAGTCGAACCCGCAGCGCAGGCACGCTGGACGGGCCGTGATGCCTACCGCGTGACCGAAGACGCCAACAAAAAGAAGTTCTACGCCTGCTCCATGTTGCCCTACCCCAGCGGCAAGCTGCACATGGGCCACGTGCGCAACTACACCATCAACGACATGCTGACCCGCAGCCTGCGCATGAAGGGCTTCAATGTCCTGATGCCCATGGGGTGGGATGCTTTTGGCCTGCCTGCAGAAAATGCCGCCCTGAAAAACGGCGTCCCGCCTGCGAAGTGGACTTACGAAAACATTGCCTACATGAAAAAGCAGATGCAGGCGATGGGTTTGGCCATCGACTGGTCGCGTGAAGTCGCCACCTGCGACCCGACGTATTACAAGTGGAACCAGTGGTTGTTCCTCAAGATGCTCGAAAAGGGGACTGCCTACCGCAAGACCCAGGTCGTGAACTGGGACCCGGTGGACCAGACCGTGCTGGCCAACGAACAGGTGATTGACGGCAAAGGCTGGCGCACGGGCGCACCGGTTGAAAAACGCGAAATTCCTGGTTATTACCTGAACATCACTGCGTACGCGCAAGAGTTGCTCGACCATGTTCAGATCGGCAACGACAAGGCCACGCTGAACGGCTGGCCTGACAAGGTGCGCCTGATGCAGGAAAACTGGATCGGCAAGTCCGAAGGCGTGCGCTTTGCGTTTGCGCATTCGATCCAGGGCGCAGATGGCGCACTGATCGGTGACGGCAAGATGTATGTCTTCACCACCCGTGCAGACACCATCATGGGCGTGACGTTTTGCGCAGTGGCTGCCGAGCACCCGCTCAGCGCGCACGCCGCCGCCAGCAACCCTGCGCTGGCTGCTTTCCTCGAAGAGTGCCAATCGGGCGGCACCACCGAGGCCGAATTGGCCACGCAAGAGAAAAAAGGCATGGCCACGGGTCTGTTTGTCACGCACCCGCTCACGGGCGCGCAGATCGAGGTGTGGGTGGGCAACTATGTGTTGATGAGTTACGGCGATGGTGCTGTGATGGGCGTGCCCGCGCACGATGAGCGCGACTTTGCGTTCGCTTTGAAATACGCGCTGCCGATCCGGCAGGTGGTGTCCGTCAAGGGGCAGGCGTTTGATGCCACCGTGTGGCAAGAGTGGTATGGCGACAAGCAAAACTGCGTGAACGTCAACTCCGGCGAACTGGATGGCCTGAACCAAAAAGCAGCGGGTAACAAAGTTGCTGAGCTGCTCGCGGCCAAAGGCCTTGGCGAGAAAAAGACCACCTGGCGTTTGCGCGATTGGGGTGTGAGCCGTCAACGCTATTGGGGCACGCCGATTCCGATCATTCATTGTGCCGAGCACGGCGCCGTGCCCGTGCCCGAAAAAGACCTGCCTGTGGTCTTGCCGCAAGACTGCATCCCCGATGGCTCGGGCAATCCGCTGATCAAGCATGAAGGCTTCCATGCGGGTGTCACCTGCCCTGTGTGCGGCCAACCTGCCCGCCGCGAGACAGACACCATGGACACCTTTGTGGACTCGTCTTGGTATTACATGCGTTATTGCGACCCCAAGAACCAAGAGGCCATGGTCGCAGAAGGTGCCGATTACTGGATGCCGATGGACCAGTACATCGGCGGCATCGAGCACGCCATCCTGCACCTGTTGTACGCCCGTTTCTGGACCAAAGTCATGCGCGATCTGGGTCTGGTCAAGGTCGATGAGCCTTTCAGCAAACTGCTCACGCAGGGCATGGTGCTGAACCACATTTACTCCCGTCGCACCACCAAGGGGGGCAAGGATTATTTCTGGCCGCACGATGTCGAGCACGTGCTCGACGACACCGGCAAGGTCATCGGCGCCAAACTCAAAAACGAAGCAGACAGCAGCGACGGCAAGTTGCCCGTGGGCACCGCCATCGACTACGAGGGCGTGGGCACCATGTCCAAGTCCAAGAACAATGGTGTCGACCCGCAAGACCTGATCGAAAAATACGGCGCCGATACCGCCCGCCTCTACACCATGTTCACCGCGCCCCCCGAGGTGACGCTGGAGTGGAACGACTCGGCCGTGGAGGGCAGCTACCGCTTCTTGCGCCGGGTTTGGAACTTTGCCTTCAAGCACCACGAACTGCTGCGCTCGGCCACCGCCAAGGACCTGAGCCAGGCCAGCCTGAGTGACTCGGCCAAGGCCTTGCGCCGCGAGGTGCACCTGGTGCTCAAGCAAGTGGGGTACGACTACGAGCGCATGCAATACAACACCGTGGTGTCGGGTTGCATGAAGTTGCTCAATGCCCTGGAGGATTTCAAGCCGGCTGACGGTCATTTCAGCGATGGCGACACCGCTGCCTTGTGCGAAGGCGTTTCGTTGTTGATGCGAATGCTCTACCCCGCTTGCCCTCACATTACCGATGAAGTGTGGAAAGAACTCGGATTTGCCAAGGCCGTGGGGGAGTTGCTCGATGCACCCTGGCCTGAAGTGGACGAGTCTGCGCTGGTGCGTGACCAGATCGAACTGATGCTGCAGATCAATGGCAAATTGCGTGGCGCCATCCTGGTGCCAGCCACGGCCGACAAAGCGCAGATCGAGCAGATGGCCTTGGCCAGTGAAGCTTTTATCAAGCAGGCCGCAGGGGCTTCGCCGAAAAAGGTCATCGTGGTGCCCGGCCGTTTGGTCAACGTGGTCGTTTGAGAGCGCGGCCCCGATGGAGCCATCTCGCCGACTTTTTTTGACCTCGCTGGGTGTGGGCATGTTGCCCGCCTGGCTGGCGGGCTGCGGGTTCCAGCTGCGACAAACCAATGACTTTGCTTTCAAAACCCTTTACGCCAATTTTTCCACCACATCGCCTTTGGGTGTGGAGCTGCGGCGTAATTTGCTGGGCACGGGCCGCATTGACCTGTGGACCGAGGCGAAGTTGATGCTCAAGGCCGATGCGATCCTCGATATCCTCAGCGAAGAGCGTCAACAGGTCGCGGTGGGCGTGAGCGCGACAGGTCAGGTGCGGGAGTTGCAGTTGCGCCTGCGTGTGCGGTTTCGCCTGCGTACCCCGCAAGGCATGGAGTTGATCGAGCCGGTAGAGTTGTTTCAACAGCGCGATTTGAGCTTCACGGAGACCGCTGCGCTGTCCAAGGAAATCGAACAAGCTATTTTGTACCGCGACATGCAGACCGACATCGTGCAGCAGATCATGCGACGCTTGTCTGCGGTCAAGCCGCTCAGCGTGGTCCCACCTCCGCAGACGACTGCGCCTGCTGCAGCGATACAGCCTGCAGCGCCCGACACCTTGCCTAAACCGGCAGCCAAGCCTTGATGCTTTTTTCTTGAGCGCTCATGCAATTAGCCCTTTCTCAGTTGCCAGCACACCTCCAAAAGGGCTTGCGCAGCCTGTATGTTTTGCATGGCGATGAGGCTTTGTTGATCCAAGAGGCGGCCGATGCGATTCGAGCCAGTGCTCGGGCACAGGGCTATACCGAACGCAGCGTGCACACCGTCTCGGGTGCGCATTTTGACTGGAGCGAAGTGCAGGCCGCGGCCGGCTCACTCAGCTTGTTTGCCGACAGGCAAATTGTGGAAGTGCGTGTGCCCTCGGGCAAGCCAGGCAAAGAGGGCAGCACCGCCATTCAGCAATTGGCCGCGTCTGCCCAAGGCAACGACAGCACGCTGACCTTGTTTTTATTGCCGCGTCTGGACGCTGCCACCCGAAAAGGGGCCTGGTTTGGCGCCTTGGAAAACGGTGGCGTGTCGATCCAGGTCGATCCGGTGGACAGGAATGCCTTGCCCCAGTGGATCGCACAGCGCCTGCAGCAGCAAGGCCAGCGTGTGGTGGCCGGCGAAGAAGGTCAGCGCACCTTGCAGTTTTTTGCCGACCGTGTCGAGGGCAACCTGCTGGCTGCGCACCAGGAAATTCAAAAGCTCGGTTTGCTTCACCCACCCGGCGAACTCAGCCAGGCGCAGGTCGAATCTGCCGTGGTCAATGTGGCCCGTTACGACGTGTTCAAGCTGTCTGAGGCTGTGCTGTCGGGCCAGGTGGCCCGTGTGCAGCGCATGCTGGACGGCCTGCAGGCCGAAGGCGAGGCCGCGGTGCTGGTGCATTACACGCTGGCCGAAGACATCCGCGCCTTGAAACGTGTGAAAGATGCCATTGCCAGCGGCAAACCCATGCCCATGGCCCTGCGTGAGCAGCGCGTGTGGGGGCCGCGAGAACGCCTGTTTGAGCGCGTGTTGCCCCGCATGACCGAAGCCCGTCTGAATGGCTTGCTGCAAGCGGCGCACCAGGTGGACGGCATCGTCAAAGGCCTCAAAGTGCCTGACTGGCCCACGGATGGCTGGCAGGCCTTGCAGCGTTTGGCTGTGCGGTTGTCGCGGTTTTGCATCGTGCGCTGAAGGGCATCGCACATCTGCGAAAATGCCCACATGACTGAATTGAACACTGTCGAACACGTCCTGACCCTTGGGCAGCAGGCCAAAAAAGCCTCCGCCCTGATGGCCAAGGCATCGGCCGCCACCAAAAACAAGGCGCTGCGCCATCTGGCGACCTTGCTGCGTGAGAACGCCGACGCTTTGCAGCTGGACAACACGAAAGACCTGGAGCGTGCCCGCGCCGCCGGTCTGGCCGAACCCATGGTGGACCGCCTGAAACTCACACCCCAGGTGCTGGAGACCTGCGCCCAGGGCTGCGAGCAATTGGCCGCCATGCCCGATGTGATTGGCGAGATCACGGGCATGAAACAAGTCCAAAGCGGCATACGGGTCGGTCAGATGCGGGTGCCCATTGGCGTGTTCGGCATGATTTTCGAGAGCCGTCCCAACGTGACCATCGAGGCAGCCAGCCTGTCGATCAAGAGCGGCAACGCCTGTATCTTGCGCGGGGGCTCTGAAGCCATTGAGTCGAACAAGGCTTTGACGCAGATGGTTCAGCGGGCGCTGGCCGACAGTGGCTTGCCCACCGATGCTGTGCAATTGGTGCAGACCACAGACCGAGCCGCAGTGGGGCAGCTCATCACCATGCCGCAATATGTGGATGTGGTCATTCCGCGTGGCGGCAAGGGCCTGATCGAGCGCATCAGCGCCGAGGCCAAGGTGCCCGTCATCAAGCACCTGGACGGCAACTGCCACACCTATGTGGACGATCCCTGTGACATCGACATGGCCGTGAAGGTGGCGGACAACGCCAAAACTCATAAATACAGCCCCTGCAATGCCAGCGAAAGTCTGCTGGTCGCGCGCGGTGTGGCGGCCGAATTCCTGCCCAAAATCGGCGCCATTTACGCGGCCAAGGGCGTGGAGATGCGTTGCTGCCCCAAAGCCAAGGCCATCCTGAGCCAAGTCACAGGGGCCAACCTGAAAGACGCCACCGACCAGGACTGGTTCGAGGAATACCTGGCCCCGATCATCAGCATCAAGGTGGTTGAGGGGTTAGATGAGGCGATCGCCCACATCAACCATTACGGCAGCCACCACACCGAAGCCATCCTGACCCGTGACCACATGCACGCCCAGCGTTTCTTGCGCGAGGTGGACTCGTCCAGTGTGATGGTGAACGCGAGCACCCGATTTGCCGATGGTTTTGAATACGGACTGGGCGCCGAAATCGGCATTTCGACTGATAAATTCCATGCCCGTGGCCCGGTGGGCATTGAGGGGCTGACTTCCCTCAAATACGTGGTGCTGGGTGAAGGCGAAGTGCGCAGTTGACCGCCTTGCCTTCTGAGGCGCCGCCCACATGTCCTTCGCTATTGTCCGGTCTGTGCTTGCAAAGGCGCAGACAGTCCCCATATGACTTCTTCGTTATTGCCCCTTCAGCCCCTTAAAGGTCGCCCATGGTTCCCCATCTTGTCACTGCCCTGACCGGCCCCATCAATGAGCTGGAGCAGCGCATCCTCGACTCCATGCCTGCGATTGAGCGCTGGTTCCGCCTGGAGTGGATGGAGCACACGCCCCCTTTCTACACATCGGTTGATATCCGCAACGCGGGCTTCAAGCTGGCCCCGGTGGACACCAACCTGTACCCTGGGGGCTGGAACAACCTGACACCTGAAATGCTGCCTTTGGCGGTGCAGGCGGCACAGGCTGCCATCGAGAAGATCTGTCCTGAGGCCAAAAACCTGCTGATCATTCCCGAAAACCACACCCGCAACACCTTCTATTTGGCCAACGTGCTGCAGTTGCAGCGCATTTTCCACATGGCGGGACTGAATGTGCGCTTGGGTTCGATCAACCCGGAGATCAAGGACGTCACCACCATTGATTTGCCCAATGGCGAAAGCATCACCCTGGAGCCCGTGGTGCGCAGCAAGCACCGTGTCGGCCTGAAAGACTTCGACCCTTGCACCATCTTGCTCAACAACGACCTGTCGGCAGGTGCGCCGGGCATTCTGGAAGAACTGCACGAGCAGTTCTTGTTGCCCCCACTGCATGCGGGCTGGAGTGTTCGTCGCAAGACCAAACACTTTCAAAGCTATGAAGAAGTTGCCAAGCGTTTTGGCAAGCTCCTGGGCATTGACCCCTGGCTGATCAATCCGATGTTCAGCCAATGCGGTGATGTGAACTTTGCCGAAGGGACCGGCATGGAGTGCTTGCGCAGCAATGTGGATGCGTTGTTGACCAAGATCAAGCGCAAATACAAGGAATACGGCATCAACGAAAAGCCATTTGTCGTCGTCAAGGCCGACAACGGCACCTACGGCATGGGCATCATGACGGTGCGCGATGTGTCCGACCTGGACGCACTGAACCGCAAGACCCGCAACAAGATGAACGTCATCAAGGACGGTCAGACCGTCAACGATGTGATCATCCAAGAGGGCGTTTTGACCAATGAGCGCATCAACGATGCCGTGGCTGAACCTGTGGTCTACATGATGGACCGGTATGTGGTGGGCGGCTTTTACCGTGTCCATGCAGAGCGTGGTGTGGATGAGAACCTGAACGCGCCAGGGGCCAGTTTTGTGCCCTTGGCCTTTGCGGACACCCCCCATTTGCCTCAGCCAGGTGTCAAACCGGGTGCCAGTGTGCCCAACCGCTTTTACATGTACGGGGTGATTGGTCGTTTGGCCATGTTGGCCGCCAGTTATGAGCTGGAAGCCACTGACCCTGAGGCCGAGGTCTACGATTAAAGTTGCTGCGCTGCAACAAAACCGGCAAAAGGACGGTGACACGGGGCTGGAACAGAGCGCAAAATAGCCAACTTCTGTTTCATCCGGCCTGATTCCCGTCAGGTCCTTGCCTGTGTCCTCCAACCGTTCTTCACTCGCCGCCTTGACCCTGGGCGCCATTGGCGTGGTTTATGGCGATATCGGCACCAGTGTGCTGTACGCAATGAAAGAGGTTTTTGGCTCCGGTCATGTCCCTTTCACGCATCAAAACGTTTACGGCATCCTTTCTATATTTTTCTGGACCCTGACCACCATCGTGTCGGTCAAGTACGTGGTTTTGGTGCTCCGAGCCGACAACCACGGGGAGGGGGGGCTGGTGGCCATGCTGGCGCTGGCTTCTCAATCGGTGAAGGACAAGCCGCAGTTGCGCAAAGTCTTGCTGCTGGTGGGCATCTTTGGCACGTGCCTGTTTTATGGCGATGGCGTCATCACCCCGGCGATTTCCGTGCTGTCGGCCGTGGAAGGTCTGGAGATCATTTCACCCAATTTCAAAAAAGGGGTGATACCGCTCACGCTGGTCATTTTGTTTCTGCTGTTTTGGGTGCAAAAACGAGGCACGGCAGGGATTGGCAAATTCTTTGGCCCCGTCACCCTGGTCTGGTTTTTCACCATTGCGGTGATGGGGATCTCGCACATCGTGCAGCACCCGGAAATCCTGTTCGCCATCAGCCCGCATTACGCCTTGAGCTTTATTTGGAACGAGCCGGGCACGACATTCATTATTTTGGGCGCCGTGGTGCTTTGCGTCACGGGCGGTGAAGCGCTTTATGCCGACATGGGCCACTTTGGCAAGAAGCCGATTCGCCTGGCCTGGTTCAGCGTGGTCATGCCCTGTCTGACCCTGAACTATTTTGGGCAAGGGGCACTGTTGCTGGCCAATCCCGAGGCCGTGAAAAACCCTTTTTACATGATGGCGCCCGATTGGGCTTTGGTGCCTTTGGTGGTATTGGCCACCATGGCCACGGTGATCGCTTCGCAGGCCCTGATCACGGGCGCATTCAGCGTGACCAAGCAGGTGATCCAGTTGGGCTATCTGCCACGCCTTCAGGTGCAGCACACCAGCGAGACCGACACAGGTCAGATCTACATGCCGTTTGTGAACTGGGGACTGTTTGTCGCCATTGTGCTGGCGGTGGTCATGTTCAAGTCATCGAGCAATCTGGCGGCGGCTTACGGCATTGCGGTCTGCACCGACATGCTGATCACCACCGTGCTCACGTTCTTTGTGATCCGATACGCCTGGAAGCTGCCCTTGGCTTTGTGCATTGGTGCAACCGGGTTCTTCTTTGTGGTCGACCTGGCTTTCTGGGCATCCAACATGTTCAAGCTCTTTGACGGCGGCTGGTTTCCGCTGCTCATTGGTGCGGCGGTGTTCACCCTGATGCTGACCTGGCACGATGGCCGCCGTTTGCTCAATGATTCGCTGCGATCGGATGCACTGAAGCTGGCAGATTTTTTGGACGCGGTCTTCATTGCCCCGCCCATCCGGGTGGAGGGCACTGCCGTCTTCCTGACTTCCGAGGCCGGCACGGTGCCCAACGCCTTGTTGCACAACCTCAAGCACAACAAGGTGCTGCACCTGCACAACCTGTTTGTCACCGTGCGCAGCCACGAAATTCCACGCATGGACGCCGCCCAGCGGCTTGAAGTGACCCCGCTGGGCCACGACTGCTGGCAAGTCATCGTCAACTATGGTTTCAAGGACAACCCTGATCTGCCAGCGGCCTTGGCCACCATTCAGGGCGAGGGCTACCAGCTCGATCCCATGATGACCAGCTATTTCCTGTCGCGCGACATCGTGATCCCGACGATTGGTGGCGGCATGGCCACCTGGCGCGAAAAGCTCTTTGCCCAGATGCACCACAACGCCAGTGCGGCGGCTGAATTTTTGAACTTGCCCACCAATGCCGTGGTGGAGCTGGGCTCGAAGATCGAAATTTAGGGCCGCGTTCCCATTGCCTCACCCATGCAAATGGGGCGGCTTGGTGCCCAGTCATTTTCAAACTGCACGGCGCCTTTGGGAAACAGCATCACCACCGTGGAGCCCAGCAGGAAGCGGCCCATTTCTTCGCCTTTTTCCAGCGAAATGCTGTCCATTTGATAGGACCATTCGCGCAGGGTGCCCGGACGCGGCGGGTTGACCACGCCATGCCAGACGGTGGCCATGCTGCCCACAATGGTGGCGCCCACCAGCACCATCACAAAGGGGCCGTGCTCGCCTTCAAACACGCAGACCACCCGCTCGTTGCGGGCAAACAGGCCGGGTACGCCACGTGCAGTGGTCGGGTTGACCGAAAACAACTCGCCAGGCACATGGATCATGCGCGTCAAACGGCCTGCGCAAGGCATGTGAATGCGGTGGTAGTCACGTGGGCTCAAGTAAAGCGTGGCAAATCCACCATGTTGAAACTGCGCCGCCAGTGCCGCGTCGCCACCCACCAAGGCCCGCGTGCTGTAACTGTGGCCCTTGGCCTGGAACACCTGATCGCCTTCAATCGGGCCGCACTGGCTGATAGCGCCATCGACCGGGCTGACAAACGCTGTTTCTGCCAAAGGGCGGGCATCAGCCCGCAATGAACGGGTAAAAAATTCGTTGAAGCTTTTGTAGCTGGCCGTGTCAGGGTTGGCGGCTTCGGCCATGTTCACGTGGTAGCGCTGCACGAACCAGTCGATGATGCCTGTGGTTGCCGAGCCCCATTGGCTGCCAGCCACCCAGCCCGCAAAGGCAGTCAGGGCTTGTTTGGGCATCAGGTACTGAGGCAAGACCGCGAGTCGGTCAGAAAAGGAACTGGACATGGGCAATGCCGCAAGTGCGGGTCAGGAGAAGGCCTGATTTTATCGGGCGTGCAATACACCGGGCATTTTCCAGTCGAAGGCAGCCCCTGCCACCGAAAGTAGGCCGTGTCACAGGCACAATTCATCCATGAATACCCCTTTGCTTTCGGTTGCGCACCTGGTCAAACGCTATGGCGATGCCACCGTGGTCAACGACCTGTCTTTCCATATTGATCCCGGTGAATGCCTGGGTGTGATTGGCCCCAACGGCGCGGGCAAAACCACCTCGCTGCGCATGTGCCTGGGCCTGACACAACCCGATGGGGGCGAGATCCGTTATTTCGAGGGCTTGCAAATGCCCCGTGATGCCCTGGACATCAAGGCCCGCTTGGGCGTGGTGGCGCAAATGGACACGCTCGACCCTGACTTCACAGCCGAAGAAAACCTGCTTGTCTTTGGCCGCTACTTTGGCCTGCCCGATGCCACCATTCGGGCACGCATCCCCAAGCTGCTGGAATTCGGGGCGCTCAGCCACAAGGCCAAATCCAAGCCTGGCGAGTTGTCGGGCGGCATGAAGCGGCGCCTGAGCCTGGCCCGTGCGCTCATCAACCACCCCCAACTGCTGATGCTGGACGAGCCCACCACAGGCCTGGACCCGCAAGCGCGCCATCTGATGTGGGAGCGTCTGCAAGTGCTGCTGCAAGAGGGCATATCCATCTTGCTGACCACCCATTTCATGGACGAGGCCGAGCGCCTGTGTTCTCGGCTGTTGGTGCTGGACCAAGGACGCAAGATTGCCGAAGGAAAGCCACGCGACTTGATCGCCGAGCACCTGGAGCCCGAAGTGGTTGAGGTCTTTGGCCAAGGGGCAGTGGCGCTGGCGCAAGAGGCTGGCTTGAAGGCCCTTGCAGGTCGGGTCGAGGTCAGTGGCGAGACCGTTTTCTTTTACACCCAGGACAGTCGGGCCCTGATGCATGCGCTGGAGGCCTGGCCCACGCTGCGTACCCTGCACCGGCCGTCCAATCTGGAAGACCTTTTCTTGAAATTGACCGGACGCCAGATCCGAGAGGAGGCCTGAGCCATGAGTCAGATTCAAAACAACATTTGGGCAGCGCCCCGTTTGTCGATGCGCTGGTGGCCTGTGTTTCAGCGCAACTGGCTGGTCTGGAAAAAGCTGGCCATCCCCAGCCTGGTGGGCAACATCGCCGAGCCGCTCATGTGGCTGGTGGCCTTTGGCTACGGCTTGGGTTCACTGGTCGGGCAGATCGAGCTGGGGGGCGAAAAAGTGCCCTACATCCTGTTTTTGGCCAGCGGCAGCATCTGCATGAGTGCCATGAATGCGGCCACCTTCGAGGCCCTGTATTCGGCGTTTTCACGCATGCACGTGCAAAAAACCTGGGACGGCATCATGAACGCCCCGGTGCGGCTGGACGATGTGGTGCTGGCTGAAATGTTGTGGGCCGCCTTCAAGGCACTGTTTACCGTGACGGCCATCCTTGTGGTCATGTTGGTCTTGGACATCAGCCACAGCTGGAAGCTGCTGGTCGCCTGGCCCGTGCTGCTGGGCGTGGGCATCACTTTCAGTTGCATGGCGCTGATCTTCAACGCACTGGCCAAAGGCTACGACTTTTTCACCTACTACTTCACGCTGTTCCTCACGCCGATGATGTTCCTGTCGGGCATTTTCTTTCCACGTGAGCAGCTGCCCGGCTTTGTGCGTGTGATCGCCGACTGGTTGCCCCTGTCGGTGGCCGTTGATTTGGTGCGCCCGCTGTTCTTGGACCGTTGGCCCGACCAGCCTGTGCGCCACGTGCTGGTGCTGGCGCTTTTCGCCGTGGTGTCGTTCTGGATCGCGCTGGCGTTGACGCGAAAGCGGTTTCGCAGCTGATCAGGTCTGACGGGAGAGAGTGTGGACCCACTCGATCTGTTGGGGCAAACAGTGCTTTTCCAGATCGTAGTTCTCCACCGCAAACGCCCGAGCCTGCGCCCCTAGTCGTGCCCGTTCGGCCGGGTTGTCGCACAAGCCAATCACCGCCTGAGCCAGAGCTGAAGGGTTGAAAAAATCCACCAGCTGGCCCGTCTCGCCATGGCGGATGGCTTCGTGTACCGGGGCGGTATCACTGGCCACAATGGCGCAGCCTGCGCTCATGGCTTCAAGCAGGCTCCAGCTCAGCACAAAGGGGTAGGTCAGGTACACGTGCACGGTGGAAACTTGCAGCACGCGCAAGAAGTCGGCATAGGGCACCTTGCCCACAAAGTGCAAGCGAGACAGGTCAAGTTGGTCCTTCACTTCGTGC
Source organism: Limnohabitans sp. 2KL-17 (assembly GCF_003063415.1). Lineage (GTDB taxonomy): Bacteria > Pseudomonadota > Gammaproteobacteria > Burkholderiales > Burkholderiaceae_C > Limnohabitans_A. Next base: position 34,794 of record NZ_NESK01000024.1, on the reverse strand, counting down.
AGAAAAACATCGCGCCAGGTTGGGGTGTGCCCATCGGCGCCTGGGGGCGGTGCAGCGCCATAGCCGACTTCATGGTCGCCGATCACGACAATGCGGGCTTTGGGGCGAGCTTTCATGACAGCGGGCAGTGCCCGCATGAACTGGTGGTAGCCCCTGTAAGGCTCCAGGTTCCGGTTGATGAAGGTGATGACTTCATCGTCACGGCCAAGCTGCAACATCCCCTGCGAAGTCTGTACATGAATGCGTGCCTCCGGATCCGGCCTGACCTGATCGGTGCGGATGCCATCGTGGATGACCGTGATACGCGAGGCAAAGGGCTGGGGAAACAATGAAGCTTGCCAATGCGTGGGGGAAATGCCCGCTTGGGCGCGCGGAAAGTGCAGTTCGTAATTGGCGTTCTTCAGTTGCAGCCTGCAAGCCTTGTCCCCCTCGGATGCGCTGAATTCCTGGTCGAAACCTGTGTCGACTCCTTGCAGATGGTAGAAAAATTCGCAATAGATGCCCAGCTGCGCCTCAGGCCAGACCTGTTGCAAAAACAGGCTTTCACCCCAGCCGGGGTGGGCCACGATGACATCGGGCATAAAACTTTGTTCGCGAAGCCTCAAGGCGGCTTGCCAAGCGGCTTCGCCCCTGATGATTTTGACCTCCAGATCAGCCAGCCAGCGTTGGATGCCTTGCCCAGATCGCCCCGAGACGTGGTAGCGCACCAGTTCTACGCCCGGCACACTGGGGCTTGGGTTGATGTGCAATGCCACCACGCGGTGCCCCTGCCGGGCCAGGGCAGGTGCCAAGTGCTTGAATTGCCCGGGGAAGTTCTGATGGACGAAAAGGATGTTCATGGTGGTTGGCCTGCTCACCCTTTTAGAAGGATGGAAAACTCAGGATGTTGTGTTGCGGCACCGGTAAGATGCGTGCCAGACCGATTTATACCCCTCGTTTTCAAGGAATTACAGCAATGAGCATTCAAACCGTAGGCATCATCGGCGCAGGCACCATGGGCAATGGCATCGCACAGGCGTGCGCGGTGTCGGGCATGCAGGTCGTGATGGTTGATATTTCTGATGCGGCCGTGGCCAAAGGCGTGGCCACTGTATCGGCCAGTCTGGACCGGCTGGTCAAGAAGGAAAAAATCAGCGAAGTCGACAAGGCCGTTGCGATGGCCCGCATCAAGGGATCGAGCAGCTACGACGACCTCAAGGGCGCCCAGTTGGTGATCGAGGCCGCGACCGAAAACCAGGCGCTCAAAGTCAAGATCCTGCAGCAGCTCGACGGCATGCTGGCCCCGAATGTGATCGTCGCCTCCAACACCTCGTCGATCTCCATCACCCAGCTGGCTGCTGCCACGCAACGTGCAGACCGCTTCATCGGCATGCACTTTTTCAACCCCGTGCCCATGATGGCGCTGGTGGAAATCATCCGTGGCCTGCAGACCAGCGACGCCACGCACGATGCCGTGCATGAGATGGCGCTGGCCTTGGGCAAGACACCGATTACGGTGAAAAACGCGCCAGGCTTTGTCGTCAACCGGATTCTGGTGCCCATGATCAACGAGGCGTTCTTTGTGCTGGGTGAAGGCCTGGCCGAAGCCGAGGCGATCGACGCCGGCATGAAGCTTGGCTGCAACCAGCCGATTGGCCCGCTGGCGCTGGCTGACATGATTGGCCTGGACGTATGCCTGGCCGTGATGGAGGTCTTTTTGCAGGAGTTCGGCGACAGCAAATACCGCCCCAGCCCCTTGCTGAAAGAAATGGTGGCTGCAGGCCGCCTGGGCCGCAAGACCGGGCAAGGCGTTTACAAGTACTGAGCTGTCACCTCGGTGAACCTTGCATGGGCGGCCTTCGACCTACCATGCAAGGCATGAGCACACCGACCCACTTTGAAGGCCAGATCGACTGCACCGTGCACGGTGCAGTCCTTCAAATTTGCATCAACCGCCCCGCCAAACGCAACGGCTTCACGCCCAAGATGTTTCAGGAGTTGGGTGAGGCCTACACCCGGCTCGATGACGACCCCGACTTGCGCGTGGGCGTGTTGTGTGCAGCGGGAGACCACTTCACGGCGGGTCTGGACCTGCCCACCATCGCGCCACTCATGCAGCGCGGCGAAAAGGCTGTGCCATTGGGTCTGGTGGATCCGCTGAACTTGGGCATGGACGGTTACCGACGCCGCACCAAACCCATGGTGGCGGCGGTGCAGGGTATCACTTACACACTGGGCATCGAGCTGATGCTGGCAGCCGACATCGTGGTGGCGGCCGATGACTGCCGGTTTTCCCAGCTGGAAGTACAACGCGGCATCATGGCCACGGGCGGTGCCACGCTGCGCATGGCCGAGCGGGCCGGCATGGGCAACGCGCTCTTGCATTTGCTCACCGCCGATGTGTTCGGCAGCGACGAGGCCCTGCGCCTCAACTTTGTGCAAAAGGTGGTGCCTGTGGCCGGGTTGCTGGGCGAGGCCATGCGCATCGCCGAGCTGATCGCGGCGCAAGCGCCTTTGGCGGTGGTGGCCACGCGGCTCAATGTGCTCAAAGGGCTTGAGCATGGCCCTGTGGTCGCCATGCACGATTTCATGGGCGTGCAGCAGCGCTTGTCGCGCAGTGACGATGCGGCCGAGGGGGTGCGCTCTTTTGTGGAAAAGCGCACAGCCCGTTTCACTGGGCGCTGAATCTATGCCTCAACTGCTGGGGCAAGTCGAGCGGCAGCCATCGGTGCGTGCGCCACAATCGGCGCATGACTGAACCGAACGCCTTGCACCCTTACGCTGAACTCACCCCGGACCGGGTGATGGACGCATTGACCGATTTGGGCCTCTGGCCCGATGGCCGCTTGCTGGCGCTCAGCTCTTACGAAAACCGCGTTTACCGCGCCCACCTGGACGAGCCTGTGCAAGGCGCATCGGCGGTGGTGCTCAAGTTTTACCGCCCTGGCCGTTGGAGCCGTGCGCAAATCCAGGAAGAACACGACTTTGCCGCCGAACTTGTGGCCGCCGAAGTGCCGGTGGTTGCACCTCTGGTGCTGAATGGGCACACCTTGCACCAGACAGAGGGTTTTGACTTTTCAGTCAGCCCTTTGCGCGGTGGCCGCCCGCCAGAGCTTGACGATTTCGAGGTGCTGGAATGGATTGGCCGTTTTCTGGCCCGCATCCACACCGTGGGCGCTGCCAAGCCCTTTGCACACCGCCCCACGCTGGATGTGCAGACCTTTGCCTTGGAGCCTGCCCAATGGCTGCAAACCCACCAGATGATTCCGCTGGAAGTCGAGCGCGAATGGCGCGATGCCTTGGTGCCCGCTGTGGCCATGGTTGAAGCGGCGTTTGCCAACGCCTCGGGCTGTCGTCAGTTGCGGCTGCACGGTGACTGCCACCCCGGCAACATTTTGTGGACGCCTGCCGAGTTGCCCGGTGGCGGGCCGCATTTCGTCGATCTGGACGATGCCCGTATGGGCCCGGCTGTGCAAGACCTTTGGATGCTGCTCTCGGGCGACCGTCCCCAGCGCACCCAACAGTTGTCGGCCATGCTCGATGGTTATGAGCAGGTGCGTGACTTTGACCGTGCCGAGCTGAACCTGATCGAGCCCTTGCGCACCTTGCGCCTGATCCACTACAGCGCCTGGCTGGCCAGGCGCTGGGAAGACCCGATTTTCCCGATCAACTTTCCGTGGTTCGGCACGCCCGACTATTGGCGCGGCCAAGTGCTGATGCTGCAAGAGCAAGTCGAGCAGATGCAGGAAGCGCCGCTCAGCGTTTAAGCCCCGGCGAGCTGCCGGGGCTGATGCCCATGCATCAGCTCAGCAGCGCATTCACCCGTTTCACATAAGCCGCCGGGTCGGCGGGCAAGCCACCTTCGGCCAGCAAGGCCTGGTCAAACAGGATGTGGGCCAGGTCGTGGAAATGCACCGAGCCGTCGAGTTTTTTGACCAGCGCATGCTCAGGGTTGACCTCCAGCACGGGCTTGACTTCAGGCGCTTGCTGCCCGGCTTGCTTGAGCATGCGGGCCAGTTGCATGCTCATGCCGTCGTCGGTCACGACCAGGCAGGCCGGGCTGTCCACCAGACGGCTGGTCACGCGCACGTCTTCGGCCTTGTCTTTCAGGGCTTCTTTCAGTTTGGTCAGCACGGGTTTGAAGGTTTCGGCTGCGTCTTCGGCGGCTTTCTTTTCTTCTTCGTCTTGCAGCTTGCCCAGGTCAAACGCACCTTTGGCCACGCTTTGCAGGGGGGTGCCGTCGAAATCGTGCACAAAGTTCAAGGCCCACTCGTCCACGCGGTCGGTCATCAGCAAGACTTCGATGCCCTTTTTCTTGAACACTTCAAGTTGCGGGCTGTTCTTGGCGGCGGCCAGGGTGTCGGCGGTGATGTAGTAAATGGCGTCCTGGCCTTCCTTCATGCGGGCTTTGTAGTCCGCAAAACTCACAGACACGCTGTCGTTGCTCGACGATGCAAAGCGCAGCAATTTGGACAAGCGCTCGCGGTTGCCAAAATCTTCACCCAAACCTTCCTTGAGCACCGCACCGAACTCGGCGTAAAACTTGGCGTACTGGCCCAGCTTGGCTTTGTCTTCGTCACTCGGAACGTCGGTGACTTCAGAAGCGGAAGCCCCTTCGGTAGCGGCCTCGGGCGCCTTGTCGTGTTTCGCCAGGTCTTCCAGCATGGACAACACCCGCTTGGTGCAGCCTTCGCGGATGGCTTTGACATCGCGGCTTTCTTGCAGCAGTTCGCGGCTCACGTTCAGGGGCAGATCGGCAGAGTCCACCACGCCTTTCACAAAGCGCAGGTAGCTGGGCATCAGAGCCTCTGCATCGTCCATGATGAAAACACGTTTCACATACAGCTTGATGCCGGCTTTCTTGTCGCGGTTCCACAGGTCTTGCGGCGCCTTGCTGGGGATGTACAGCAGTTGCGTGTACTCGGTGCTGCCCTCCACGCGGTTGTGGGTCCAGGTCAGCGGGGCTTCAAAGTCGCGGCTGATGTGTTTGTAGAAGTCGATGTACTGCTCATCGCTGATGTCTTTCTTGGGGCGAGTCCACAAGGCGCTGGCCTTGTTGATGGTTTCCCACTCACCGTTTTTGACCATGGCGCCGGGTTGGCGGCCGCCTTCTTCGTTGTTCGGGTCGATCAACTCGCCGTCTTGCCATTCTTCCTTTTCCATCAGGATGGGCAGGCTGATGTGGTCGGCGTATTTGCCAACGATCTCTTTCAACTTCCAGCTGTTGGCATATTCCAGGGCTTCGTCGCGCAGGTGCAAGATCACGCTGGTGCCGCGTTCGGCGCGGGCAATGGTTTCGACCTCGAAGTCGCCTGTGCCGCCGCTGACCCAGCGCACGCCTTCGGCTGCTTCAGCGCCAGCGCGGCGCGTCTCGACGGTGATTTTGTCGGCCACGATGAAGCCCGAATAAAAGCCCACACCGAACTGGCCAATGAGTTGCGCATCCGATTTTTGGTCACCGCTCAGCTTGCTGACGAAGTCCTTGGTGCCACTCTTGGCGATCGTGCCCAGGTGGTCGATGGCTTCTTGCGAAGTCATGCCGATGCCGTTGTCGGTGATGGTCAGGGTTTTGGCCGTTTTGTCGAATGACAATTTCACCTGCAAGTCAGGGGCGTCTTCGTACAGCCCGGCGTTGTTCAGCGCTTCAAAACGCAGCTTGTCACAAGCGTCCGAAGCGTTGGAGATCAGCTCGCGCAGGAAAATTTCCTGGTTGGAGTACAGCGAGTGCGTGACCAGGTGCAGCAGTTGTGCGACTTCGGCCTGAAAGGCATGTGTTTTTTTGCTCATGTCATTTAAATGGTTAATCGGAGATGGGTGTCGCTAAAAGCGATACGAAGTTCAAATGATGGCATTTGACCGTATTTCAAGAGCAATTGAAAAGCCCCAATGGCAGTGGCTTGCCATTGGGGCTTTGTTGCTTCAGTCCACCAGGGACGCGTTAGCGGTAGCGCTTGAACGCACCAGACTGGACTTTGGCCATGAATTTTTGGTATTCAAGCTTCACCACCGGTGCCAGCAAATACAGGCCAATGATGTTGACGATGGACATGGCAAAAATGGCCGCGTCTGAAAAGTCGATCACTGCACCAAAGCTGATGGACGCACCGACCACCACAAAAAAGCAGAACATGAGCTTGTAGACCAACTCGATGGTTTTGCCTTCGCCGAACAGGTAGGTCCAGCCCTTCAGGCCGTAATACGCCCAGCTGATCATGGTGGAGACAGCAAACATCACCACGGCGATGGTCAATGGGTAACGGAACCAGTCAAAAGTGGCCTGGAACGATGCGGCAGTGAGGTTGACCCCTGAAAGGCCGCCTGGGGTGGGGAATGGTCCGGTGTTCAGGCCCGCGATGGTGATGACCAGCGCCGTCATGGTGCAGATGATGACGGTGTCGATGAAAGGCTCCAGCAAGGACACCAGCCCTTCAGTGACCGGCTCTTTGGTCTTGACTGTGCTGTGCGCAATGGCGGCCGAACCCACACCGGCTTCATTTGAAAACGTCGCGCGCTTCAAGCCTTGAATCAATGCGCCAAGAAAGCCACCCGCCACCCCTTCAGCGCTAAAGGCCCCATGAAAGATGGCAGACATTGCTGCTGGAAATTGATCGATGTTGAGAATGATGACGGTCATTGACATGCCGATGTACAAATAGGCCATCCACGGAACCAGCTTCTCAGTCACCGATGCAATCGAAGGCATGCCTCCAATGATGACGGCGAACACAAACACCGCAAATGTCAGACCTACGACCCAGCCATATCCCCCAGGCAGATTGAACGTCTGCACAATCATCGCGTTGGCTTGGTTGCTTTGGAACATGTTGCCGCCGCCCAAGGCACCCAAAATCACCAACACCGAAAACATCACCGCCAGTACTTTGCCCAAATTGGGAAGACCGCGTTCGGCCAGGCCGTCGCGCAGGTAATACATGGGACCGCCCGACACCGCGCCGCTGGGCAAAATGGTGCGGTACTTGACGCCCAGTGTGCATTCGGTGAATTTGGAAGCCATACCTAGCAGGCCCACCACAATCATCCAGAAAGTGGCGCCCGGCCCGCCAATGGCCAGTGCTGCGCCCACGCCCGCAATGTTGCCAAGGCCTACAGTCCCCGACAAGGCCGTGGCCAGGGCCTGAAAGTGGCTGGTTTCACCGGGCTCCCGGCTGTGAGGGTCGGTGTAACGGCCACGCACCAGATCGATCGCCAACTTGAAACGGGTGAACTGTGGAAAACCAAAGTAAAGGGTAAATATCAATGCTGCCACCAGCAGCCAGCCGGCAATCACGGGAAAGCTGGTGCCTCCCACGGGGACCGAGTAAAAAATGAGATTGACAAACCAACCAAAGGCGGACGAAAAAAAGCTGTCGATGGCTTTGTCCAGGCTTTGCGCTGTGGCGGACCCTGATGCCAGTGCCATGAAGGCAGGCAGTCCCCAAGCGGCGCTCGGTCGTCCTATTTTTAGCTTTGGTTTTGGTAGTGACATGGGTAACCCTTTAGATTTGAATTAAAAAGAACACATATCATCCCACCATGGAGCGTCAATAGGATTGCGTATTTGCCACGTGGTAACCCTTGTTAGACTGAATATAGTTGCTTTAATGTGAGAAAATTACAAACTAAATTTACATATTGATCAAAATGGCTGAACTAAAAATGGACAAGATCGATCGCAAGTTGCTCACCTTGTTAGAGACCGATGGTCGAATGAGCAATGCCAAACTTGCCATTGAAGTCGGTCTATCTCCTGCAGCTTGCCTGCGGCGGGTGCAGCGACTTGAAAGCAGTCAGATCATTGAGGGCTACACGGTCCGACTCAACAGAAGCTTGGTGGGCGGCCAGCAGACGGTCTACATTGAAATCAGTTTGGACCGACAAACTGAAGCGGCCATGGCGGCGTTTGAACGCGCGGTTGCGGCTTTGCCTGAAGTTCAGGAATGCCACACGGTAGCTGCCGATTACGACTATCTGTTGCAAGTGGATGTGAACGACAGCAGCGACTATGAGCGACTACGTCGGCGTGAATTGGCCGATTTGCCGCATGTGCAGCGTATGCGTTCGGTGTTCGGGCTGCGTTGTATCAAGCGTTGTGTAGCGCCTTCGATTCGGATCTGAGCATCAAAAAGTCAGAAGGATTCGTTTGGCCCCAGATAACGCCAGGTCCCCGCAGGCATTTGCCCCAACTGCACACCACCCATGCGGATGCGTTTGAGGCCCACGACTTTCAGGCCCACTTGCTCGCACATGCGACGGATTTGGCGCTTTTTGCCTTCGGTAAGCACAAAGCGCAGTTGTTCTGGGTTTTGCCAGTCGACCTTGGCGGGCTTGAGGGGTTTGTCGTCCAGGCTCAGGCCGTGGCGCAAGCGCTCGAGCAGCGCCTTGGGAAAGACGGCTTGCACATTCGCGCTCACGCGGTCGAAGTCACCAATGGCGGTCAGCTGGTTGGCGTGGCCACCGTAGGTAGCCGATGCGGCAGATGCGGCGGCTGTGTTCTCGTGGCCGGTGTAGGCCACGCGCACCAGATACTCTTTTTCCATCTCCGAGTCTTCGCCGATCAACTGACGCGCCACACGGCCGTCTTGTGTCAGCACCAGCAGGCCCGTGGAGTCGATGTCGAGCCTTCCGGCCGGCGCCAGGCCACGCAAGTGGGGCGGCGTGAAGCGCATTTTGGAAGGGTCGCCCGCCCAGTGGCTGCGTGGGTTGATCAGGGTGATGGCGGGCTGGTGACCGTCTTCGGCCTGGCCGCTCACATAGCCCATGGGCTTGTGCAACAAGATGGTGACCAGTCGGTCTTGCTGTTGTTCGGCGGCTTTGTCGATGGTGATGCGGTCAGACAGCGTGACCTGCTGGCCCATGCTTGCGGGTTGGCCATTGACCTGCACCCAGCCTTGTTCGATCCAGGCATCGGCTTCGCGGCGCGAGCACATGCGCAGCTCGGCCATGCGTTTGTTCAGTCGCGAGGTGCCGCTGGGCGCAGCGGTGTCACCTTTGCCTTCGGGGCGGGGGGCACGTTTGAAAGCCGGTGGCTGGGTCATGGGTTGTGAAGCTTGAAAAGGCTGGGTTGGCAGGACGCTCATTGTCCCCTTTTTTGACGATTTTTTGAGCGATCAAAACTGTGCGGTGCGCAGTCCTTGCAGATCCAGAATGCGCAGGCCGCCGTATTCGATGCGGATGAGTTGGCGTGTCTCGAGCACGCGCAAGGCCTCGTTCACGCGTTGGCGTGACAGGCCCACCAGATACGCCAGCTCTTGCTGGGTGATGCGCAAGACCTCGCCCACACCTGAAAACAGCACCGGGTTGAACAGTGCGGCCAAGTGGCGGGCCAGGCGCAGCTCGGGGTTGCTCATGCGGTCCATTTCGCGGGCTGCAATGAACTGCCCCAGGCGCTCGTTGAGCTGCTGCATGATGAAGCGGTTGAAGCCCAGCGAGTGGTCGATCAGCCAGTGAAAGGTCTCCAGCGGCAAGCCCGCCACCACGCTGGGGCGCAGTGCCTGGATGTTGTAGCGGTAATTCTCGCGTTTGAGGGCCGTGCCCTCGCCAAACCAGCCGCCCGGAGGCACGCCCGTGAAGGTGATGGTTTGGCCGCTTTCGCTGTCGCTGTTCATCTTGAGCAAGCCCGAGATGACGCCAAACCAATAAGTCACAGGCCGTCCGACGCGGCACACGTAGTCGCCCACCCTGGGGTCGCTGACCACCAGCTGAGGCACCACCTGCGCGCGCTCTTCCCCTTTCAACAAGTTCAGCCAGGGGATTTCCTGCAACTCGGTGGCGGTCGGTGCGCGTCGGCGCTGGTAAACACTGGGTTCTGTGGTCATGCGAAGGTCTGCTCGTCAGGATGCGGTCAGTTGGGCTAGGGGTCTTCCCTGAATTGTCGTTGAAACGACAACTTGGCGTCAAACTGCGGCATAGCATTCATTTTTGAATAAACAAACATTCAGGGTGGATGTGGTGTTTCAGGTCAAAGTTTTGGAGACAGGTCCGGTCATGCAAACAACGTTCCCTCGTTTATTGCTCAAGCACGCTGCCGAGCGTCCCTCGGCGCCCGCATTGCGGGAAAAAGAATACGGCATTTGGCAAGCCACCAGTTGGGCGGCCTTGTCTCAATTGGTCGAATCCGTGGCGTGTGGCCTGCACCAGGCGGGCTTGCAACGCGGCGAGCACCTGATCGTGGCGGGCGCCAACCGACCCAGGCTTTACGCCACCATGCTGGCAGCGCAGTCGCTGGGTGCCATTCCCGTGCCCCTCTACCAGGACGCATCTGCTGCAGAGTGCGTCTTTCCGATCACCAATGCCGAAGTGCGCTTTTGCGTCGTGGAAGACCAGGAGCAGGTCGACAAGATGCTGGAGGTGCGAGAAAAGTGCCCGCAGCTGACGCATATTTATTACGACGACCCACGTGGCCTGCGCAAGTACACCGAGGACGGTCTGGGTTCTCTGGAAGAACTGATGGCTGCTGGCGCCGTATTTGGCAAGCAGCATCCCCAATTTTTCTCTGAAGAAGTCGACAAAGCCCAATACACCGATGTGGCCGCGATGTTCTTCACATCGGGTACCACCGGCAACCCCAAGGGTGTGGTGCACACACACAGCTCCCTGATCGACCGAGCTGACGCCGGCGCAGAGTTTGACAAGCTGACCAGCGCCGAAGAAGTGCTGGCCTATATGCCACCCGCCTGGATTGGCCAGAACATCTTCAGCTATGCGCAGTGGCTGGTGTGTGGCTATGTGGTGAATTGCCCCGAGTCGGTGGCCACGGTCACGATCGACCTGAAGGAAATCGGCCCGACCTATTACTTTGCACCGCCCCGTGTGTTCGAGGGCATGCTGACCAGTGTGATGATTCGCATGGAGGATGCAGGTGTGCTCATGCGCAAGCTATTTCATTACTTCATGGCCGTGGCCAAAAAAGTCGGCCCTGCCATGATGGACGGCCATTCCGTCGGCTTGATAGACCGCGTGCTGTATGCCATGGGCAACCTGTTGGTCTACGGCCCCTTGCGCAACAACATGGGTTTCAGCCGCGTGCGTGTGGCTTACACCGCAGGTGAAGCCATCGGCCCCGATTTGTTCACGTTTTTCCGATCCATTGGTGTGAACATCAAGCAGCTTTACGGATCCACCGAAACGGCGGTGTTTGTTTGCCTGCAGCCTGACAACGAAGCGCGTGCCGACACCGTTGGCGTGCCCTGCAAAGGCGTGGAGATCAAGGTCGCTGACGACGGCGAAATTCTGGTCAAGTCGCCTGGATTGCTCAAAGGCTATTACAAAAACCCGGAGGCCACTGCCGAGGTGTTGACTGCGGATGGTTGGTACCACACCAGCGATGCGGGTTTCATTGACAGCCACGGCCACCTCAAGATCATTGACCGCGTGAAAGACGTGGGCCGCATCAAGGGCGGGGTCAACGACGGCGCGATGTTCGCCCCCAAATATGTGGAGAACAAGCTTAAGTTTTTCCCGCACATCAAGGAGGTGGTGGCCTACGGTGACCAGCGCGAAAAAGTCTGCGTGATGATCAACATCGATTTTGACGCCGTGGGCAACTGGGCCGAGCGGCGCAATTTGCCATATGCGGGCTACACCGACTTGGCGCAAAAGCCCGAGGTCTACCAGCTGATCAAAGAGTGTGTGGAAAAAGTCAACGCCGACCTGGCCGAAGACGCTTTGCTGGCTGGCAGCCAGGTTTCACGCTTCCTGATTTTGCACAAGGAACTGGATGCCGATGACGGCGAGCTGACCCGCACCAACAAGGTCCGCCGTGGCTTTATTGCTGATAAATACAAGCCGCTGGTGGACGGCTTGTACGAAGGAAAAACCGAGCAGTTCATCGAGACGGTGGTGAAGTTCGAAGATGGCCGCACCGGCAGCGTGAGTGCGACCTTGCAGATCTCAGACGCCAAGACATTCACACCTGTGAAGGCAGCAGCATGACCAAAAAAACCGGTGACGTCGTTCTGGATGTCAACAACATCAGTTTGCGATTTGGCGGCGTCAAGGCGCTGACCGACATCTCCTTCAATGTGCGTGAACACGAAGTGCGCGCCATCATTGGCCCCAATGGCGCTGGTAAAAGTTCGATGCTCAACTGCATCAATGGCGTTTACCAACCCCAAGAGGGCACGATCAGCTTCCGTGGCCAGACTTTTGACCACATGAACAGCCGCCAGGTCGCCGAAATGGGCATTGCCCGCACTTTCCAGAACCTGGCCTTGTTCAAGGGCATGAGCGTGATCGACAACATCATGACGGGCCGCAATCTGCGCATCAAAAGCAACCTGTTCATGCAGGCCTTGCGCATTGGGCCTGCCCAGCGTGAGGAGGAAGAGCACCGCGAGTTTGTCGAGCACATCATCGACTTTCTCGAAATCCAGGCGTTTCGCAAGACGGCCGTGGGCCAATTGCCCTACGGTTTGCAAAAGCGGGTGGACTTGGGCCGCGCACTGGCCATGGAGCCGCAAGTGCTCTTGCTGGACGAACCGATGGCCGGCATGAACATGGAAGAAAAGCAGGACATGTGCCGCTTTATTCTGGATGTGAACGACGAATTCGGCTCGACCATTGTGTTGATTGAGCACGACATGGGCGTGGTGATGGACATCTCGGACCGCGTGGTGGTGCTGGATTACGGCAAAAAAATCGGTGACGGAACGCCTGAAGAAGTGCGCAACAACGAAGAAGTGATCAGTGCCTATCTGGGCACGAGTCATTGAGGAGAAATAGACATGGCATTTTTTCTGGAAGCTCTTTTCGGTGGCCTGATGGCGGGCATGTTGTATTCGCTGGTGGCTTTGGGCTTTGTGCTCATTTTCAAAGCCTCTGGCGTGTTCAATTTCGCACAAGGTGCGATGGTGCTTTTTGCCGCGTTGGCCATGGCCCGATTTTCGGAATGGATACCGGGTTGGTTGGGATTGGAAAACAAATTCCTCGGCAATCTGCTGGCTTTTTTAATGGCCGCTGCCGTGATGTTTGTGCTTGCTTGGCTGATTGAACGCCTGGTTTTACGCCACTTGGTGAACCAGGAGGGCGTGACCTTGCTCATGGCCACACTGGGCATCACATATTTTCTGGATGGGTTGGGGCAAACGATTTTTGGCAGTGCCATTTACAAAATCGATGTGGGCATGCCCAAAGAGCCTGTATTTTTGTTTGAGTCAATGTTCCCTGGGGGCGTGCTGATCAGCCTCGAAGACGTTTATGCGGCCTGCATTGCGGCTTTGTTGGTGGTGGTGCTTTCGCTGTTTTTCCAGAAAACCAGCACAGGCCGCGCTTTGCGTGCGGTGGCCGATGACCACCAGGCGGCGCAGTCGATCGGCATTCCCCTGAACCGTATCTGGGTGATTGTGTGGTTTGTAGCGGGCATCACGGCCTTGGTGGCCGGCATTATCTGGGGCTCAAAACTGGGGGTGCAGTTTTCATTGACGACTGTGGCTTTGCGTGCCTTACCGGTGATTATTTTGGGTGGCCTGACCTCGGTGCCTGGCGCCATCATTGGCGGTCTGATCATCGGTGTGGGCGAAAAACTGTCCGAGGTGTATCTGGGCCCCTATGTGGGGGGAGGCATCGAGATCTGGTTCGCCTACATGCTGGCGCTGGTGTTCTTGCTGTTCAGGCCGCAAGGCTTGTTCGGTGAAAAAATCATTGACCGCGTTTAAGGAAACAAAATGTTCTACAGAGAAAACGGTCAGTTCAAAACATCCTATCGCAGCGATCAGCAGATCTTTGCCATCGCGCAAGACCGTTGGGTTATTTTGACCCTCATTGCATTCGCTATTTTTGGCGTTCCCATGTTCGCCGATGAGTACATGTTCCGCGCCATTTTGATCCCCTTCTTGATCCTGTCCCTGGCGGCCTTGGGGGTCAATATATTGGTCGGATATTGCGGGCAAATTTCACTGGGCTCTGGAGCCTTCATGGCTGTGGGGGCTTACATGGCCTACAACACCTATGTGCGCATTGAAGGCATGCCGGTGATATTGGCGCTTTTGTCAGGCGGTTTTTTTGCCACCTTGGTGGGCATTGTTTTTGGTGTTCCCAGTTTGCGGGTGAAGGGTTTGTACCTGGCCGTCGCGACCTTGGCGGCACAGTTTTTTTGCGATTGGGCCTTCAGCCGGATTGGCTGGTTCACCAACAACAGTTCATCGGGCTCGGTGGCGGTGTCTGATTTGCAGGTGATGGGTTGGGTCATCAACACACCGGTTGAAAAATACCTGTTTGCATTGGCTTTTCTGGTGGTCTTTGGCCTGCTCGCCAAAAACCTGGTGCGCTCGGCCATTGGCCGTGAGTGGATGGCCATTCGAGACATGGACGTTGCTGCTGCGGTCATCGGGATTCGCCCCATGTACGCCAAACTCAGCGCATTTGCCGTCAGTTCTTTCATTGTTGGCGTAGCGGGTGGTTTGTGGGGCTTTGTGCACCTGGGTTCTTGGGAGCCGGCTGCCTTTTCCATCGACCGTTCATTTCAGCTGTTGTTCATGGTGATCATTGGCGGGATGGGTTCCATCATGGGCAGCTTCTTTGGCGCAGCCTTCATCGTGGTCTTGCCAATTTTCCTGAACCAGTTTTTGCCTGCTTTGGGCTTGTTGGTCGGTGTAGAGATTTCCACGGCGACCGTATCGCACGCTGAGTACATGATTTTTGGCGCATTGATTGTCTGGTTCTTGATTGCCGAGCCTCATGGTTTGGCCAAACTCTGGAGCATTGCCAAGCAGAAGTTGCGGTTGTGGCCCTTCCCGCACTGAGTGAGGGGGTGTGTTGCATGCGTCTGGTGACAGCGTTTGCAAACACCCGCGAAACTTGAATGATGGGCCCATTGATTTTTTCACAAATGATTGAAGGAGACAGTTTCATGAAACTCAAAAAAATAGCCTTGCTGGCCACTCTGGCTTGTGCGGGTTTCTCTGCGGCAGTGACCAGCACGCTGGTTTTGGCGCAAGAGAAAGTACAGTTTTTCCCCAGCTTGACCGGGCGTACCGGTCCTGTTGCCCCCAATGCAACACCGTTTGCAAACGGCTATGCCGACTACATGAAGCTGGTCAATTTGCGTGGCGGCATCAACGGCGTCAAAACACTGGTTGAAGAGTGTGAAACGGCCTACGCCACAGACCGTGGTGTTGAGTGCTACGAGCGACTCAAGGGCAAGCACGGCGGCGCCACCGTATTTCAGCCCTTGTCCACCGGTATCACTTTTGCGTTGACCGAAAAAATTCCTGGCGACAAGATTCCCATGATCACATCAGGCTACGGCCGCAGTGATTCGGCAGATGGCGGCGTCTTCAAATGGAACTTCCCGTTGATTGGACATTACTGGGTGGCTGGCGATGTCGTGCTGCAACACATTGCCAAAGAAGCCGGTGGTTGGGACAAGCTCAAGGGCAAAAAAATTGCGGTGGGTTACCACGACAGCCCGTTTGGCAAAGAACTGCTGCCCATCGTGCAAGAGCGTGCTGCAATGCATGGCTTCACACTGCAGTTGCTGCCGATTCCTGCCCCTGGGGTAGAACAAAAAGCCATCTGGTTGCAAATTCGCCAGCAGCGGCCTGACTACGTGATGTTGCAAACCTGGGGTGTCATGACCGCTACATCGATCAAGGAGGCCATTGCAACAGGTTATCCCCGTGAAAAAATGTTTGGCACCTGGTGGTCTGGCGCTGAGCCGGACATCAAGGACATTGGCGCTGCGGCCAAAGGCTACAACGCGGTGATGATGCAACACGGCGCAGAACCTCAGGCGGCTGTGGTCAAGGAAATCCTGGCCAAAGTGCATGACAAAGGCCAGGGCACAGGCCCCAAGGCTGAAGTGGGTGAGGTTCTCTACATGCGCGGTGTTGTGGGTGCCATGTTGGCCGTTGAGGGCGTGCGCCAGGCCCAAGAGAAGTACGGTAAGGGCAAGCCCATGACCGGTGAGCAGGCCCGTTGGGGTTATGAAAACCTGAACCTGACACAGCCCAAGCTCGATGCGCTCGGTTTCAAGGGTGTGATGCGTCCCGTGTCGACCTCTTGTGCTGACCACATGGGCTCTGCATGGGCACGTGTCCACACATGGGATGGCAGCAAATTTGTCTGGGCCTCTGATTGGCTTCAGGCCGATGAGCAAATCATCAAGCCTATGGTGAAGTCTTCTGCCGACAAGTATGCGTCCGAGAAGAAGCTGACACGCCGTACCCCTGCGGATTGCCAGTCCTGATCGGTGCCAAGTCTGCCGCGCAAGCGGTGGGCTGCAGCTGCTTCGGCAGCTGCCACATGAAACCCTTGCGTGCAGCTGTTTCATCTGGGGTGAACCTCTAAAGTAGAAAAGGTAAATTCGATGAGTGACAAAAAAATCATTCTCAACGTCAATGGCATCGAAGTCATTTATAACCACGTCATCTTGGTGCTCAAGGGCGTTTCATTGCAAGTGCCCGAGCGTGGCATCGTGGCCTTACTGGGCGGCAATGGCGCCGGCAAAACCACCACCTTGCGCGCGGTCTCCAACTTGCTCAAGGGCGAGCGCGGTGAAGTCACCAAGGGCAGTATTGAGTTGCGCGGTGAACGCATTGAAAACCTGTCACCTGCCGACTTGGTGAACCGGGGCGTGGTGCAGGTCATGGAGGGTCGCCATTGCTTTGCGCACCTGACGATCGAAGAAAACCTGATGACCGGCAGCTACACACGCACCGACAAGGGTGAGATCGCGGCCAACCTGGAAAAGGTTTACAACTATTTCCCGCGCCTCAAGACCCGCCGCACATCGCAAGCGGCCTACACCTCGGGCGGGGAGCAGCAGATGTGCGCGATTGGCCGCGCCTTGATGTCCAACCCCAACATGGTGCTGCTTGATGAGCCCTCCATGGGCTTGGCGCCGCAGATCGTTGAAGAGGTCTTCAACATCGTCAAGGACCTGAACGAGAAGGAAAAAGTCACTTTCCTGATCGCGGAACAAAACACCAACATGGCCCTGAAGTTCGCCGACTATGGCTACATCATGGAGTCGGGCCGCGTGGTGATGGACGGTGTGGCTGAAGACCTGCGCACCAACGAAGACGTGAAAGAGTTTTACCTGGGCATGGGCGGCGGTGAGCGCAAGAGCTTCAAGGATGTCAAGAGCTACAAGCGCCGTAAACGCTGGTTGGCTTGATGCGCTGACCCTTGGCCTATTCCTTTCTTCCAGCAGTACCCCAGAAAGACATCCATGCCTCAGCACTTTGATGCGTTGGAAACACGCACGCCACAAGACCGAGAAGCCGCTTTGATGGCCGTTTTGCCCGCGCAGGTCGCCCATGCCAAGGCCCACGCACCGGCATTTGCCGAATTGCTCAAGGATGTGGATGCTGCCAGCGTGCACAACCGCGCTGCACTGGCCCGATTGCCTGTGATTCGCAAACATGAATTGCTTGATCGCCAAAAATCGGCTCGTGCCGCTGGGGGTTCGGTGTTCGGCGGCTTCAGTACCCTTGGTTTTGGCAAAACCATGCCCCGTGTGTTTGCCAGCCCCGGCACCATTTATGAGCCCGAAGGCACACGTGCCGATTACTGGCGCATGGCGCGGGCCATTTTTGCGGCAGGCTTTCGCCCGGGTGACCTGATTCACAACTGTTTCAGTTACCACTTCACCCCCGCAGGCTCGATGATGGAAACGGGTGCCCATGCGCTGGGTTGCACGGTGTTTGCGGGCGGTACGGGTCAGACCGAGCAACAGGTGGGCGCCATGGCCGAGTTGCAGCCTGCGGGCTACATCGGCACGCCCAGCTTTCTGAAAATCATCCTCGAAAAAACCGCCGAGATGGGCGTGACCTTGCCCAGCTTACGCAAGGCCTTGGTGTCAGGCGAGGCTTTCCCGCCCAGCCTGCGCGACTGGATCACAGCGCACGGCGTGGACGCCTACCAGTGCTACGCCACGGCCGATGTGGGCCTGATCGCCTACGAGACGGCGTCGCGTGAAGGCTTGGTGCTGGACGAAGGCGTGATCGTTGAGATCGTGCGCCCTGGCACCGGCGACCCAGTGCCCGAAGGCGAAGTGGGTGAGTTGGTGGTGACCTCGCTCAACCCCGACTACCCTTTGGTGCGGTTTGGCACGGGTGACCTGTCGGCCATATTGACTGGCACCTGCCCTACGGGACGCACCGGTTTGCGCATCAAGGGCTGGATGGGTCGCGCCGACCAGACCACCAAGATCCGGGGCATGTTTGTGCATCCGGCTCAGGTGGCCGAAATCGTTAAACGCTTTCCCGAACTCACGAAGGCCCGTTTGGTGGTGACTGGTGAAATGGCCAATGACCAGATGGCGCTGCACGTGGAAACCGACCGTTTGGCCGACGACGCTCTCAAGCAGAGGGTCTCTGAGGCTGTGCGCGATGTGACCAAATTGCGTGGCGACGTCCATCTGGTGGCCCCTGGCAGTCTGGCCAATGACGGCAAGGTCATTGAAGACGCCCGCAGCTACCAGTAAGGCGGGCAACCAGAGGGGCTAATTCCATTGCAAAGCCAAGGTCAAACAAGGGTAAGTGGCTAAGTACTTTCCGCGATTTAATGACACTTGTTATCCTTTTAAACTGTTAAGTTATTTTTTAGGAGTGTTTGAATGAAGCAATGGATTGCCCTCGCCGCGTTGGCTGCTGTGTCTGTGGGCGCCCAAGCCCAGGCCTTTCCAGGTTCCAAGCCTGTTTCCATCGTGGTGCCGTTCACCGCAGGTGGCCCAACGGACCGTGTGGCCCGCGACTTGGCCGAGGCCATGCGAAAGCAGATTCCTGGCAGCAATTTTGTGGTCGAAAATGCCGCAGGTGCTGGCGGCACGATCGGTGCCACCAAGGTGGCCAAAGCCAACCCCGATGGTCACACGCTCTTGTTGTTCCACATCGGCATGGCCGCTACACCGGCGCTCTACCGCAAGATCGCCTACAAGCCGCTGGAAGACTTTGAGTTTTTGGGCATGGTCAACGATGTGCCCATGACCTTGATCGGCAAGCCCCAGTTGCCGGCCAACACCTACCGCGACTTCGAGAACTACATCCGCGCCAACGCTGGCAAGTTGAACATTGCCCATGCGGGTCTGGGATCGGCTTCGCACATTTGCGGCCTGCTGTGGCAGTCCAACCTGCAGACCAAAGACGCGATGACCACCATCCCGTTTGGCGGCACGGCGCCGGCCATGACCGCGCTGATTGGCGGCCAGGTGGATGTCATGTGTGACCAGACCACCAACACCGTGGCGCAAATTGAAGGTGGCCGTGTCAAGGCTTTTGCGGTGACCACCGCCAAGCCACTGGGCACGCACGCCGTGCTCAAGCACTACCCCAGCTTGCAGGAGATGGGGTTGAAGAATTTTGACCTGACCATCTGGCACGGTTTGTACGCCCCCAAAGGCACGCCTGCAGCGGTCACCAAAACATTGAACGATGCCCTGAAGAAGGCCTTGAAAGACCCAGAGTTTGTGAAGAAGAATCAGGACTTGGGCGCTTTGGTGGTGACCGACAAGCGTTCCGACCCGGCTGAGCACAAGAAGTTTGTGGCGGCAGAAATGATCAAGATCAAGGCTGCTGTCGATGCGGCAGGCAAATACGCCGACTGATCGTTGGGTTACCCCATGAAAAAGCCGCTCTTGTGGCGGCTTTTTTCTTGGGCGAGCAGCGAGTCAGTTGGCAAATCTTTCGCTGCCCACAATGCCCAGCTTGGTCAGGCCCGAGCGCTGCGCACTGGCCAGCACCATCGCTGCTGCCTCGTACTTGGCTTTGCCATGTGAACGGATGTGCAGCTCGGGTTGGGGCTGCAAGGCGGCGGCTTCCGACAATTTGGTTTCCAGTGCTTGCCTGTTGGGCAAGATCTGCCCGTTCCAGCGCAAGCTGGCGTCGGCCTCGATGTCGATTTTGACCACCACGGGGTCGACTTTCTGGGGCGTGCTCGTGGCCACAGGCATGTCCAGATTCACCGAGTGCAACTGCGCGGGTATGGTGATGATCAGCATGATGATCAGCACCAGCATCACGTCGATCAGGGGCGTGGTGTTGATGTCCATCATCACCTCGGGTTCATCGCTGCTGCCGGTGCCCAAATTCATGGCCATGTGTGTGTCCTTGGAGGTTCAGGGGGCCGGGTCGGTGATGAAGCCGACTTGGGTGATGCCGGCACGTTGCACCGCGTACATGACGCGCCCGACCGATTCAAATTCGCTTTGTGCATCGCCCCGGATTTGAACCTCGGGCTGGGGCTTCATGGCCGAAAACTTCTTCAGCCGCTCCAGCAGGTCGGTTGTGTTTTTCACCGGTGTGTCGTACAGGTAAATTTGCCCTGCCTTGTTGACCGAGATGATCAGGGTTTCAGGCTTGGCTTGGCGCACCACGTTTTGCTCTTTGGGCAAATCCAGCTTGATGGAGGTGGTGACCACGGGAATGGTGATCAGGAAGATGATCAGCAGCACCAGCATCACATCCACCAGGGGGGTGGTGTTGATGGTACCGATCACCTCGTCTTCGTCCTGGGGCCCGAGCGTGGGGCCGAGGTTCATGGCCATTATTTTTTCGCCGAGGCCAGCAAGACGGCATGAAGGTCGGCGCCAAAGGCGTTGACTTCTTCCATCACCGCCTTGTTACGGCGCACCAGCCAGTTGTAGCCCAGCACCGCTGGCACGGCCACCGCCAGGCCAATGGCGGTCATGATCAAGGCCTCGCCCACGGGGCCGGCGACTTTGTCGATGCTCGCCTGGCCCGACATGCCGATCTTCACCAAGGCGTGGTAGATGCCCCATACAGTACCGAACAAGCCGACAAAAGGTGCGGTGGAGCCCACGGTAGCCAACACCGCCAAGCCATCCTGCATGCGGCTTTGCACGGTGCCCATGGCCCGCTGAATACTCATCGTGACCCAGGTGTTGAAGTCCACGTTGCCGAGCAATCCGTCGTGTTTGCTGGCGCCCTCCAGGCCCTTCTCTGCCATGAAGCGAAAGGGGCTGGCTGCATCCAGCGCGTCGGCGGCTTCCCGAACAGAACCGGATGCCCAGAAGTTGGCTTGCGCGGCTTGGGCAAATTTCTGCATCCTGGATTGCTCTGTGAACTTGGTGAAGATCACGAACCAGCTGCCCATGCTCATCAGCACCAGTATCAACAGCGTGCCTTTGGCCACCGCATCACCTTGCCCCCACAAGGCGCCCAGGCCGTAGGGGTTGTCTTCAGGCGCAGCGCTTGCGGCCGGTGCCAAAGTGGCTGCAACTGGGGCTGCAACTTGGGTTGCCGCTGCGCTGCTTGCCTTTGGCGCTGCGCCTGCTTCTTGGGGGGGCGCTGCCAAGCTGTGGCCCGCCATCAGAAGGCTGGCCCACAAAGCGGCACCAGTCAGGGTGTTTTTAAAGGTGAACATCGGTAAGCATCCTTTGCTTTGGATCATGTGAATTGGCTGCGGCGTGTGACGTTGCTGGGCCGTGGGAAGTTGCAGGCGGCATCATTCCAGCCGCCAGGTGAATTTGATGCTGGCCCAGGCTTGCTCTGGTTTGCCATCGACCATGGCCGGCTTAAATTGGCATTTTGACAAGCCGGCCCGAGCCGCTTCATCCAGGCGTTTGTAGCCGGAGCTTTTCTCGACCTCGGACTGGATGACTTTGCCATCGGCGCCCACCAGAAAACGCAAGCTCACCGTGCCTTCTTCTTCCATTCGCCTAGACGCGCTGGGATAGTCGGGCTTTTCACACTGAGCCATGTTGACGCTGGCCACTGTGCGCACGGGCGGACGAGGTGGTGCGGTGGGTGCGGTCACTGTTGCCGTTGCGGGTGCTGCCGCGGAAGGCGTGGCGGTGACCGCTGCGATGGCGTTGGGGGCTGCAGTTGGCGCCGGTGTATCGGCAGGCGCCACAAAGGCTGGGGGCAGCGGTGTGGTTTTGGGGGGCGTGGGTGCGGGCGGTGAGGGTGGCGTTGGCGGTAAGGGGGGCGAAGGCGGCGTTTCGGGCCGCTTTTCTTCCAGCAAGAGCGCTTGCACCACCGTCGGCATTTTTTGAATGACTGTGCGGGCCAGCCCGGCCTGGATGGCCCAAAAAAGCAAGGCATGTAAAACGACCACACCCACCAGACCGATGAGCTTTCGCTTCGGGGGTGCCTGGAGGTCGGTGTACGCGTTCATCAATCAAATGCCCTGGATATGGAGCCTTGTATTTTGCGTGAGAAATCCAGCACCATCTACCCGGTTAGGTCACACACCCGCAGATGCGGGGCCATCAAGGTGTGCGGGTGATGAGGAAGCTGCGGCTGTTTTGGCCTGTCAGTGTCCTGTGGCCTTGAATTTGACGCCCACAGCCTGCAGCGGGCAAGCTGCCTTGCCAGGTCGCGGCAATGCGCTGGCCGTCGTGGGTTTCTTCCAGCGTGAAGTCGCCATCGTCCAGGTCAGCCACCACCGCATGGCGCTGATTGCCTTGAGTCAGTTCGCCACGCAGGCTGCCTGTGTGCTCCTGGTGCGGACCCAATGCCAATGCCCAAGGCATTTCGCCTGCGATTTGAACGGTCCATTGGCCGAACAGCATCTCGGGCGTCAAGTTTTGTGCAGTCGGACAAGCGCTGCGCGTGGGCATCAGGTTGCAGGCGCTGAGGGCCAGCAAGGCGATCGAGGCGCCAAGCCAGCGGCCTGAGGTGGTTCGGCTGGTTTGTCGTGTCATGGTTTGGCCTGTGCTGCGGCATCTGCAACACGCTGGGCAAACTCGGCGCGCAAGGCTTTGAGCTTTTCGCGTGGGTCTTCACGGGTGGTGTTTTCATCGAGCCGCATTTCGGCAATGAAGCGGCTGGGCAGGGCGGCCACGGTGTCACGGCCTTTTTTGCGCCGTTGGGTCCAACTCACGGCCAGGCTGCGCTGGGCCCGGGTGATGCCCACGTACATCAGGCGGCGCTCTTCTTGCAGGCGCAGCAAAATGCCTTCGCTCATGGGGCCATCGCTTTTGCCCGAGTGCGTGTCGTCATCGCCCAGCTTGAACGGCAACAGTCCCTCGTTCACGCCCACCAGCATCACATGCGGCCACTCCAGCCCCTTGGAGGCGTGCAGGGTGGAGAGCGTGACCACGTTTTGGTCTTTCTCGCGCTCGCTCAGTGTGGAGATCAGCGAAATGGTTTGCGCCACATCGAGCAGGCTTTTGATTTCGGTGGCTTGGGCACCGGTGGCGTCCTCGATTTCGCCGCCACAGCGCCCGGCCATCCAGTCGCAAAATTCCAGCACGTTGGTCCAGCGGGCCGAGGCCACTTTTTCGTTGTCTTCGCCGTCGTACAGGTGCTGCTCGTAGCCGATTTCTTTCAGCCATTCCAGCAAAAAGGCCAGGGCCGCTTCTTTGCCCATGGTTTGGCGAGCGCGGTGTTCCAGGTCGTTGATGTAGCGGCCAAACTCATGCAGGCCAGCCACGGAGCGGGCATTGACTGCGCTGGGCAGACTGCCCGCAAACAAGGCTTCAAACAGGCTCAGTTTGTATTGGGTGGCAAAGGTGCCCAGCTGGCCCAGGGTCTGGTGGCCGATGCCGCGTTTGGGGCTGGTCACCGCGCGCAAAAAAGCCGGGTCATCGTCGTTGTTGATCCACAAACGGAACCAGGCGCACAGATCCTTGATTTCGGCTTTGTCAAAAAAGCTCTGCCCACCTGACACCTTGTAGGGGATGTTGGCGCGGCGCAGGGCCTGCTCGAAGGGCCTCGCCATGTGGTTGGCGCGGTACAAAACCGCGAAGTCCTTGAACTCGCGGTGCTTGGATTCGAGCGAATGCCCGCTGCGGATCGACTGGATGCGCGAGATGGTGCGCTCGGCCTCGTGTTCTTCGTTGACGGCATTGACCACGCGCACCGGCTCGCCTTCACCCAGCTCTGAAAACAGGGTTTTTGGAAACAATTTGGGGTTGGGCTGGATCACGTTGTTGGCCGCCCGCAAGATCGCGCTGGTGGAGCGGTAGTTTTGCTCCAGCTTGATGACCTTGAGCTGCGGAAAGTCCAGTGGCAAGCGCTTGAGGTTGTCCAGCGTGGCGCCGCGCCAGCCGTAAATGGACTGGTCGTCGTCGCCCACCGCCGTGAAGCGGGCGCGTTCACCCACCAGGTGTTTCAGCACCTCGTATTGCGTCGCGTTGGTGTCCTGGTATTCGTCCACCAGCACATGGCCCATCTTGGTCTGCCAGCGCTCGCGGACTTCCGGAAATTCGGCCAGCAACTTCAGGGGCAGACCGATCAGGTCGTCAAAGTCCACGCTTTGGTAGGCGCTCAAACGCTCCTGGTAAAGCGCCATGATGCGGGCGATCACCCGGGCGTTGTCGTCGGGTGCTTGCGCTGCGGCCTGCTCGGCATTCAGGCCCATGTTTTTCCACAGGCTGATCGTCCATTGCCACTGCCTGGCCGTGGCCGCATCGGTGGTGCCGCCGCAGTCTTTCAGAATGCTGGCCACGTCGTCGGCGTCCATGATGCTGAACTGGGGTTTCAGGCCCAGCAACGAACCGTCTTCGCGCATGATGCGAACGCCCAGGGCATGAAAGGTGCAGATCAACACATCCTTGGCGGGGCGGCCAATCAACTGCTTGGCCCGCTCACGCATTTCGGCAGCGGCCTTGTTCGTGAAGGTGATGGCGGCGATGCGCTTGGGCTCCAGCCCGGCTTCGATCAGACGCCCGATCTTGTGCGTGATCACCCGCGTCTTGCCCGACCCCGCCCCGGCCAGCACAAGGCAGGGGCCAGACACATAGTTCACGGCTTCGAGTTGGGCGTTGTTCAGTCCGGCAGACATGGAGGGGCGTTGGAAGTCGAGGAATCAGGGCAAAGCGGGCAATCATAGCGGTCTGGTCTCGGTCAAGCTCCAGTCAGAGCGCATTTCCCAATCGTCTAGACTTTTATTCAGTATTCCAAAGATAGCTTCATAGTTCCGGTCAGAGCGCATTTCCCAATCGTCTAGACTGACATCTTGGTGGATATCGAACTTGTTCAGGTTCCGGTCAGAGCGCATTTCCCAATCGTCTAGACTCTCGGCAATCAGCGGGTCACCGCTACGGCAGTTCCGGTCAGAGCGCATTTCCCAATCGTCTAGACTTGCTTGTTCATCTGCTCTTTTTGACCAGTAGTTCCGGTCAGAGCGCATTTCCCAATCGTCTAGACTTCAGTCGCAATTGTCGCCCACGGAACATCCGTTCCGGTCAGAGCGCATTTCCCAATCGTCTAGACTAGTTGTACTGAATCTAACTGTATTCGGCAAGTTCCGGTCAGAGCGCATTTCCCAATCGTCTAGACTCAGCGCCAGGCCTGGCCGGTGGCGGGCGACGTTCCGGTCAGAGCGCATTTCCCAATCGTCTAGACTCATTGCCAAGCTCAAAGAACAGCAGAT
Source organism: Limnohabitans sp. 2KL-17 (assembly GCF_003063415.1). Classification (GTDB taxonomy): domain Bacteria; phylum Pseudomonadota; class Gammaproteobacteria; order Burkholderiales; family Burkholderiaceae_C; genus Limnohabitans_A. Next base: position 9,537 of record NZ_NESK01000024.1, on the reverse strand, counting down.
TGAGTTCCGGTCAGAGCGCATTTCCCAATCGTCTAGACTGCTATCAGTTCTGTAAATCCTACAAATACAGTTCCGGTCAGAGCGCATTTCCCAATCGTCTAGACTCAATACAATATGTTCTAGCTGAGTACCATTGTTCCGGTCAGAGCGCATTTCCCAATCGTCTAGACTCCAAAGTGGTTAACTAAAGAGATGCAAAATGTTCCGGTCAGAGCGCATTTCCCAATCGTCTAGACTACACATTGGCGGCGCACCCATGAAAGTGCAGTTCCGGTCAGAGCGCATTTCCCAATCGTCTAGACTTTGCAAGCCGATCTTCATGCGCGCAGCCCTGTTCCGGTCAGAGCGCATTTCCCAATCGTCTAGACTCCATACCCGACTCTTGTGCGGCCAGCATGGGTTCCGGTCAGAGCGCATTTCCCAATCGTCTAGACTAAAGTATTCCGACACCATCACGGCGCTTGAGTTCCGGTCAGAGCGCATTTCCCAATCGTCTAGACTAGCCGTTATACATTCTGGTGAGCTGGTGCGGTTCCGGTCAGAGCGCATTTCCCAATCGTCTAGACTTGGCCGGATCGCCAGAGACCTCCAGTTTGTGTTCCGGTCAGAGCGCATTTCCCAATCGTCTAGACTAGTGGCTCCAGTCGCTGGCAACCCATCACCGTTCCGGTCAGAGCGCATTTCCCAATCGTCTAGACTATGCATGTACACCACCCACACCAAAGTCAAGTTCCGGTCAGAGCGCATTTCCCAATCGTCTAGACTGGCTTCGGCCTCTTGCTTGAGGCGATCCACGTTCCGGTCAGAGCGCATTTCCCAATCGTCTAGACTCCTGTGGATGCGCAGCGTACTGGTTGCGAAGTTCCGGTCAGAGCGCATTTCCCAATCGTCTAGACTAGACCCAGGATAAGCCCTTGTTTTGCAAGGGTTTTTTGGGTTTTCGTCTCTTCAAAATTGCCTTTCTACCCAAACAAATCGAACTGATCGGGTGTTTTTTTAGCGGGCTCTTTGCGCCTGCCCTGAAAACTGATGATCCGTTCGTACTGTTTGTCGGTCAGTTGCAAGACATTGACTTGGCCCCCTTTGGGTAGAGCCGCTTCCACTTGTTTGCAGTAGGTTTGCACCTGTGCATGGCTGGTGCAAAAACGCATGTAAACGCTCAATTGGGCACGAGCAAAACCCATGTCCAGCAAACTCAGTCGGAAGCGTGTGGCGGCGGCACGCTCGGACGCCTCCACCACGGGCAAGTCAAACATCACCAGCATCCACATCAATCGGTATCCGCTGAGCATGGGGTGTCAATCATCCGGGCCTATCGCCTTGGGCAGCGGCACACCCGGCACAGGCAAGTCGAGCGCTTTGCGCTCGCCCAACAAGACTTGCGCCAGCGATGTGGCCAGTTTTTGCACCGCCACCAACACCGGAGTGCGGCCCGCATCGCTGGCCAGGTCTTGGTAAAGGCATTGCACCAAAGTGCGCTTGGTGTCGGCGTTGACGACACAAGGCCCGAGAAACTGCATCTTCCAGACCATCAGGTCAATCACCGGGCGAAACGGCTCCATCAGGTCGTCCACCAGTCGCATGGCGTTGTTGTCGTGGCTGTGGTGCAAACCCAAGCTGGGGTGCAAGCCAGCGGCCACCACCGCACGCGCGGTGGCTGCACGCAATACGGTGTAGCCGTAGTTGAGCAAGGCGTTGGCCCCGTCGGCTTGCTGGTCACGGCGAAACAAAGGACCCATGAGCAAGCCCCAATATTTGCGCGCACCTTGGGCTTCAAGGTTGTCGGGGTCGCCGCTGCGCACTTGCATGGCCAGTGCCTGCACGGGTGCGGGCGTCGCCCCCATGGCTTGCAACACCGCCGCTTGGTTGAGCAACTTGGCCTTGACGATGGTGGCCCACAGTTGTTTGCGCAGGGGCGCTTTGCAGGCAATTTGAGCCTCGAACCGGTGGGCTTGCTGGTGGTGCCCATCCATGGGCCAGAGCATGCCCACCACGTTGTGGTTGGCTGCACACAGCACAAAGGGTGCACCCCGTTCGGCCAGCGCCACCAACAGGTTGTTCGTGTAGCTCAGGCCGTGGGCGTTGGCGATCAGGGCGGCAATGTCATCGAGCGGCACCCTGCCCACTTCTTGCCGGTCTTCGCCTGTGCTGTGCACCAGCATAAAACCCCGGTAAACCGACAAGTGCCGCTTGTCGTTGGAGACTTCGACGATGCGGCCCAGCATGGCTAAAGCTTTGGATAAATTTATGGAGATGGTGAAGTCTTGTGTGCAGATACGCTGACACCATCAGGTCGGTGATCGAGCCATCGCTTGCGTGCGTTGCTCACGTCATTTGTCGCTGCGATCAGTAAGGCTTCGTCCCCAGAATGTTTGGCCAACTCAAGGTAGGCTTGTGCTGCCACCTCGCTATCAATGTAACGCGCGGGTTCAAAGTCTTTCAGTTTTGTCATGGTTTTCTCGGTTTTAAAACATCGCGCCTGGGTCACGCAATTCGCCGATTGGTGAAACGCCAACGCGACGGCCTTGGGCTTTTTGTAAAGAACCTGCCATTTTTGAAACGTAAGCGAATGGGTCTGATTTGTCACGATTTCTGAAATCAACGTTGGCTTCATTGTGTGCCGCCATGAAAATTTGACCATTTCCACTGATCGTCGTAATTCGGGCAATCATCTTTGGGTCGTCTTCAGTAGTCAACGCAAGAGTGTCTCCAATCATCAATCGCATCACCAGCGGCCTGCCACTGACACTCAATGTGGGATGCCTCAACCGAGCCAGACCATGCTGGCGCACCAGCTGGTAGGCATCAAAAGTCGAAACGACTTCGCCTTCCCATTTCCCCTTGTCGTTGCGAACAATTTCCATGCAGTAGTTGCTGTTGCCCTTGTAGCCTTTGTAGGGCCTGGGTTCGCCACTGGGCAAGAGGCCGTGTCGTGGGTGCGCCTGGCTGTCGGAAAACTCAATCACTTTCAGTGCGGATATTTCACGGGTGCGGACGCCCTCGACCCGTTTACGAACTTGCACATGACCACCCCCGAGCAGGCCGTAAGCGGTGTCGTTGTGCATCGCCCCTTCGTGCCCATGGTCAGGCTTATGGCTCACCCAAATGTTGTCAACGGCACGTTGCACATGGTCGCGGTAGTTATCCCAGGGCAAGGGCATGGTCTCAACCAGTTTGTTGAGTTGTTTTTCGCGGGTGCTTGCGCTGGCCGTGGCAAATTTTTGCAACAAGCGCTGGTCGGTCACGGCGATCACGCAGGCATCCACCGCGTGGTGGCGGTGGTCGTTGCGGTTTTTCTCGCCATTCAGCCCCAAGATGTCGTTCAAGCCGAACTTGGCGCGCAGCATGGCGGTCATGCGTCCAGGGATGACGCGTGTGCCTTGAGGGCAGATCAGGCTCAGGTACTCACGTGCCACGCGGCTCAGGTGCCGGGTGTCATTCAATGCGCGGGCCAAAAAGCCTTTGTCCTCGCGCAGCCATTGCGCCATGCCGTCTTGTGCAAAGCGGTAGCGCTTGCCTTTGGGCATGAGGCTGGCACGGTGCAGCAGGTCTTCCGTGGGCCAGCCTTGAGAGGCAAAGTCCGCTGCAGCGTCGGCGGGGGTGCGGTTGCCTTTCACGCGGTTGGCTTGGCGCATTGCCACGGTTTTGTTGTTCAGGCTGTCGTCCAGCGTTTGTGAAAAAGGCAGGATGTGCTCGATCTCGACCTGGTCACTGAACAGCATTTGGGCGCTGATCTGTACGCCGCTGTAGGGGCAGCGGCGGTCAGCCGTATTGAAGCTTAGTTCTTCCCACAAGATCATTTTTTGCAGATCAGCCGCTCTGACACGTTCCGTGCTGGTGTTCAGCAAGTCGGCAATGTTTTGGCGCATGCGTTCGTTGCGACGCTGGTTGTCGGCTTGGCGTTTTTGTTCCTCTTGGCGTTGTTCTTGGCTTTGCTTGAGATCGCGTGCCAACTCCACAATCACCTCGCTGGGGTGGCCGTAGCGTTTGATCAACGCGTTGACCACCGTGCGAACCTGGTTTAGGCCAATGTGCACGGTGGGGTTGGCGATCTTGCCGTAGCGTTTTTCGGCAGTGTCCTCAGGCTTGCCGGAGCCAAAGCCAACGTGTCGCTGCAGGTACTGGCCGTAATAGGGCAGCTCGGGCAAGATTTCGCCCGTAGCGGCATGGCTGATGTGGCTGTGGTGGTCAAAGCCAGCAGCCAGCACGGCTTTGTCGTAGGTGATGACCTCAGCTCGCAGGGCGGGCAGGATTTTTTCAAGGGCCTTGACACTCAGACTGCCGTAGCCTTCGGGCAAGGGGGCGTTGGCGATGGTTTCGGCCGTGGCTTCGTCAACGCCACAATATTTTTGAAGACGCTTAATTAGTCGATCTTCATATTCTTGCGATACAAGTTGTTTCACGATGGCATCTTGTTGTCGTTCGCTCCATGTGGACCAGCGCGGTCCAAAAAACTCTTTCCTCCCCAGCAAAGCGCTGGTGCTGTTGCCTTTAAGCTCGGTGCGCTTTTCGTCTTGTAGGTTGAATTTTCCAGAAAAGCCGATCAGCTTTTGAATCTGGGTAAAGCTGCGTTTGCTGTTGGCGTCAAGTGCTTGAATCAGCAGGTCTCGTTGGGACAAGGTCAGAGGCTCGTCGTTCAGACCCTCGCGCAGCAAGCGCAGGTTGTTCACCTCTTGGTAAATGCGAAAGCGCTGCTGGCTGGGCAAGGCCAGCGGGGCGCGCTCTTCGTCGGGCAAAAGTGTGCAGCGCCCGGGCTTGACAGGTTTGAGCGGGCGCTGGTGCAGCAGGCAGTCTTTCAGTTCGGCGCGGGCGGTTTCGTGAAACAGGGCCGGATTGAGTTCGCTTTGCTTGGCCCACAGCGCATCAAACTCGGCTTCGATCATGGCCCGATCGATATAGAGGTCGTAGCTTTTCTCGATTTTGGTTTTGCCGTCGTCTTTGGTGATGCGGTTTTCACGGTAACGGGCCCGCACCGACAGGCCGCTTTGATGGCGGGCATTGAGCCATTCCCCAACAGTACGACAGCCCGTAGCCTGCATGGCTTCACGCAATTGACCGATGGCTTTCTTGAGTGCGCCGCTGTCGTTTTCTGTTTTGTCGGTTTTCCGGTTACTTTTGAAGCCCCTGCGTTGATTGATGTGAAAAAGGGCTCGTGCAAACTCTTCGGGCAGCAAGGTTTGGTCCAGGCCCTTGGCACGCAGTGCAAACGGGTCTTTGGTCTCCAGTGCTTTGCGGTCTGTTTCGTCTTGCGGAAAAAAGCCATGGTGCAGCAAGTTGGTCATCATTCGGTTTTTGCGCTTGAGCAGGCGGTCACGGCGGCGGCGCATCGCGCGGGCCTCCCGGCGACTAACGGCCAGTGAAGAGCCGTCTTTGGGGTTGCGGCCATCGCTGAAAATGCGCACGCCCGCTTTGATGACGGCGCAGGTTTCGTTTTGGGCATTGAGTCGCACCATGGCCCAGCCCAAAGATGTGGAGCCCAGGTCCAGGGCCAGTCGGTAACGCATTTTTTGCACAGTATTCCAATCTATTGCAGATTTTGTTGAATACCATTGTGCTATATTTAACCCACATTTCGTCGATTGGGAAATGCGCTCTGGACGCTAACAAGCAGAAAGATGCACCAAATGGAAAGGCCGCTACATGCGGCCTTTCGTCTTTTGGGGTGACGACCTGCCGATGGTTTGGGGTGTATCCCGAATGTCTTGTGCACTGGTTGAAACAACCGACATCCAGAAGTGCGTGTCAGCGCTGCGACTGTCCTTGTCTTTGGGGGCTACTGGTTTACCCGACAATCAGGCCATGCTTGAAATACTGCGCGTCACTTTTCCGTTTTTTGCCCTGGTCTTGTGTGGTTACCTGGCGGCCCGCTTGAAGTTTTTGCCTTTGGAGGCCATTCCGGGCCTGAACGGCTTCGTGCTGTTTTTTGCCTTGCCGTGCATGCTGTTCCGCTTTGGGTCGGACACGCCCATTGCGCAGTTGCTGGATGCGGGGGTGTTTTTCACCTATTTGTTTTGCGCTGCGGTGATCGTGGGGTTCAGCATCGCCATCAGCCTGAACCGGCGCATTCGTTGGAACGATGCGTCTTTGGGGGCGCTGGTGGCGGCATTTCCCAACACCGGCTTCATGGGGGTGCCCTTGCTGGTGGCGTTGCTCGGCCCGCAGGCGGTGGGCCCGGCCATCGTCACCATCGTGGTCGATCTGGTGTTCACCTCATCCTTGTGCGTGGCTTTGTCGCGCATGGATGCGGCCGGGGAGCACGGTGCCGCGGTGGCTGCCCGCAAGGCCTTGGCGGGGGTGCTGCGCAACCCGATGCCGTGGGCCATTTCTTTGGGCGCGGCGTTTTCTTTCTGGGACCTGGTGCTGATTGGACCGGTGGCCAAAACGGTGGGCTTGCTGGCCGACGCGGCCTCGCCCGTGGCCTTGTTCACTATTGGCGCGGTGCTGGCCCGTTCGCAAATGCTGGCCCACGAACGCCCTGAGGGCCCTTTGCGCATGGCCGATTACCTGCCGATTTCATTGATTAAATTGGTGCTGCACCCGGTGCTGGTCTTGCTGGTGGGGTTGACCGCCATTCAGTGGGGCGTCCGGATTGACCCGTTTGCCCTGCAGGTGATGGTGTTGGTCGCAGCCTTGCCCAGTGCCAGCAACGTGTCACTTTTGGCCGAGCGCCTGGGGGCTGACAACGGCCGCATTGCCCGGGTCATTTTGATGACCACGGCGGTGGCTTTTTTGACGTTCTCTGGCGCGGTGGCTTTTTTCAAGGCCTGAGGTCGACGGTGCTGGGCGGCCTGGCCCCGCCAGTACCTGCCTTACGCATCACGCATGGCCCATGACGCCTGACGCATGCAGCATGACGCTTCATGCAGGTGGCGCGTTCAGCGCGTTCAAATCGCCTGCGGGTCCACATCCACCAGCCAGCGGATCACGCCTTTGTGCTCGGGCTGGCTGCGCAGCTGGTGCAGCACGCCATGCAGATGCCACAACGCTTTTTGCAGCGCCATGCGAGAGGGGCTTTCCAGCAGCATTTGGGCGCGTTCCACATCGGCCACGCGTTGCATGCTCATGGGCACGGCCGGGTACACGCTGACTTGCTGCACCAGATCGGCAGTGGCCGGGTCCGCGCTGAGTTGCACCTCCAGCGCTTCGCGTGCGGCGTTCAGCAAGGCCTGAGCCGCTTCCTGGCTGCGGGCATCGGCACGCAACAGGGCCTGATGGCTGATGGGGGGCAGGTCTGCGGCGGTGCGTTCGGCCAGTTCGCTGGCGGCAAAGGCGGGGTAGTCGTGTTTTTTGAGCGCTTCAAACAGGGTGTGTTGCGGGTGAAAGGTTTGCACCCACATTTCACTGGTAGCGCTTTGGGCGGCATCTCGTCCGGCGCGACCGGCCGCCTGCATGAGCAAGGCAAACAGCCGCTCGGGCGCCCGAAAGTCGCTTGAAAACAGCGCCGTGTCCGGGTTGACCGCCGCCACCAGGGTGATGCGCCGAAAGTCGTGCCCCTTGGCGATCATCTGGGTGCCCACCAGGATGTCTACCTCGCCCGCGTGGACCGAGGCCAGCTGGCTTTCCAGTGCGCCTTTCAGGCGGGTGGTGTCGGCATCAATCCGGGCAATGCGTATCGGTGAGCCATCGGGGCGTTTGACGTGGGCCAGCAGTTCCGCCAGGTGCTCTTCCAATTGTTCGGTGCCGCGGCCAATCGGGGCGATGTCGGCGTTGCCGCAGTCCGGGCAGCCCCGGGGCACGCGCTCGGTCAGGCCGCAGTGGTGGCAACGCAGGGTGCGGTCAATTTTGTGGAAAACTCTGAACGCACTGCAGTGCTTGCACGCGCTCTTCCATCCGCAGTCGGCGCAGTGCAGCACCGGGGCATAGCCGCGCCGGTTCAGCAGCAGCATGCATTGCTCGCCCCGCTCTACCCGTTCTTGCAAGGCGGCCACCAGCGGCGCCGACAGCACGGTGCGGCGTGGCTGCTTGTTCATGTCCACCCGGCGCACCTTGGGCAACAGGCCAGTGCCACCACCTGCACCGATTCGCGAGGGCATGTGCAGTCGAATGTAGCGCCCACCGTGCTGCCCGTCCTCGTCGGCCGGACGGCTCAGGTGCCAGCTTTCGAGCGAGGGCGTGGCCGAAGCCAGCAGCACCGGGGCCTGGTGCAGGCGCCCCCGGTAGACCGCCAGGTCGCGGGCCGAATAACGGGCCCCTTCTTGCTGTTTGTAGCTGGGGTCGTGTTCTTCGTCGACCACGATCAGTTTCAGGTGCGGCATAGACGCAAAAATGGCCATGCGGGTGCCCAGCACGATGCGGGCCTGGCCTGCGTGGGCGGCCAGCCAGGCTTTCAGGCGCTGCGCCGGTGTCATGCCGCTGTGCATGGACACCACCGCCTCGGTTCCGAAGCGGGCCTGTACCCGTTCTTCGAGCTGAGGCGTCAGGTTGATCTCGGGCACCATCAGCAGGGCCTGGGCTTGCGGGTCGCTGGCCAGCATGCGCTCGACCGCTTGCAAATACACCTCGGTCTTGCCGCTGCCGGTGCTGCCAAACAGCAAAAACGGGCCAAGGCCTTCAGCCATCTTGGCGAGGACACTGCTTTGCTCTTCTGACAAGGCGGGGCCTGGCACAGTTTGAATTTGGCGATCGGTGGTCTGCTTTTTGAGACGGCGCGCCAATTGCTCGGGGGTCAGGTCACGCAATTGTGGGGGCAGGGCCGACAGGGCGACCTCACCCAGTGATCGCTGGTAATACTGGGCCGAGAACTGCACCAACTGCCGCCAGTCGGCGTTCAGAGGCGCCAGATCGCTCAGCACGCCCAAAACATCGCGCACGGCCGATGTGGGCATGCCGGTTGGCGCGTCATCCAGCACGGCCCAGACCACACCAAGCACTTCGCGCCGCCCCAAAGGCACGCGCACCAGTTGACCCGGCCGCACCAAAAAGGGGCTGCGGTAGCTCAGCAAACCGCCCACCTGGCTGTGGGCAGGGGTCTGGACGGCGACGTCAATCCAGTGGTGGGTGCTCACGTTGTTCTCGGTACTTTTGAGCAAAATGGTCAGTGCAAAAAGTTAGCTGAATTCTTGGAACGGGGTGTAAGTCGTTGATTTTTCAGGATTTTGGGGTTGACCCAGAAAATCTGTGGATAACTTTGTTGAAAACTTGGCTTCGATGCCCTGGAAGCCTTGAAAATCAAGCATTTCAACAAATTGCACATCCAATGGGCAGATAAAAAGTTCAATGAAATCAATGGCTTGCGTGATCGTAAATACACCGATTTTATGGCTAGCCAACAAGCTGGGCATGCAAGACGAAGATTTCAGTTTTGTGCATAAGTCAAGCGTCCCAGGCCATTTATTTTTCAAAAAAGAGCTTGAAACGCTGTTTTTATTGTGCTAACGCTGCAAGTTTGCGGGAAGGCGTGCTCATTTTTGGCGCAGTGCACGCGAATGGCTGTGCACCGCCTCCACCAGCGCTGTCACGTGCTCTGGCGGCGTGAACTGGCTGATGCCGTGGCCCAGGTTGAAGATGTGCGTTGGCCCGGTGGTGGTCAGGTCGGTG
>NZ_NESK01000023.1 GCF_003063415.1 Limnohabitans sp. 2KL-17 | reverse complement strand
GCCTGCGGCGTTGAACGCTTGTCACCACTTCAACCCGGGTGGGCGTTGCTGAAGACATAGTCATATCCATGGTCGTATTCCTGTTTCTTAGTTTAAGGAATACCGACGGGACTGTGATTCAGGGGGCTAACTCACCCGGGTGGAGCACGTCTTCGCAGTGGTCAAGCGGCTGTGGGGCTTCACCAAGGTGCGCTATCGCGGCCTGGCCAAGAACGCCACGCGCTCGTTCGTGGCGTTGGGTCTGGCCAACATCTACTTAGCGCGTGGACGCCGCATGGCATGAGTGCGTCTTCAGAGCGCGCAATGCGCGTGTCTGGCGTGAAAAGGCCAGAAATACGGGCCGAAATTGGGCCGCTTCGCCCATCACATCTCGCATCATGCAATCAACTAGCAACATATCGCTGAATTCGGTGGCTTGTTCAGCGTAGCCTTAGGTTCGGGCTTTGGATCGCGTCCCGCTTGAACCCTAGCGACCACTGATTGGCTGAGTTTGTTAAGTGCTGAATCGAATACAATGCGATTGCTTGTCGGGGCGCCAAAGACGTAAGTCAAGGCTGAGACCACTCATGTGGAACCCGCTGAACCTGATCGGGGTCATTCCCGCGTAGGGAACAACGCACATTGGCACCGGTCCACGCTTGGCATTTCGTCCAGCATTCTCCGGCAGCCCAGGCAGGCTCCACCCTCAACCGGAGACCATCTTGTCCAAACCTTCATCTTCTGTAAACGCCTCGGAACTCACCAGCCGAATTACCCGCACGCCTTTTCCCGGCTCGTCCCGTATTTATTTGGAAGGCTCTCGCCCCGATATTCGCGTCCCGTTTCGTGAAGTCAGCCTGACCGACACGCTGGTGCATAACGGAACTGAACAGCCGCGCCGAGAAGCCAATCCGGCGATACGTCTGTATGACCCGTCGGGCATCTACACCGACCCGTCCCAAAGCATTGACATTACGCGCGGTCTCGAAGGATTGCGTGCCGACTGGATTGCCGAGCGATACGATACCGAGGTCCTGAGCGGCATTAGCAGTGCCTACGGTCAGCAACGCCTGCACGACCCACTGTTGCAGTCCCTGCGCATGGCGCGGGCGCCGGTGCCACGCCGTGCGATAACAGGTGCCAACGTCTCTCAAATGCACTATGCGCGTAAGGGCATCATCACGCCCGAGATGGAATACATTGCCATCCGCGAAAACCTGGTGCGCGCACAACTGAAAGAACGATTGGCAACCGAACGGTTACCTAAGCCCGGCCAATCATTTGGTGCGCTGATGTCCCAGCAGGTGACGCCGGAATTTGTGCGTGACGAGGTGGCACGGGGCCGCGCCGTCATCCCCTGCAACATCAACCACCCTGAGAGCGAGCCGATGATCATAGGCCGCAACTTCCTGGTCAAGGTCAACGCCAACATCGGCAACTCCGCCGTCACCTCCAGCATCGAGGAAGAGGTGGACAAGCTGGTCTGGTCCATCCGCTGGGGTGCCGACACAGTGATGGACCTGTCCACCGGCGACAATATCCACGAAACTCGCGAATGGATTCTGCGCAATTCTCCCGTGCCCATCGGAACGGTGCCGATTTACCAAGCGCTGGAAAAGGTAAATGGCAAAGCCGAAGACCTGACTTGGGAATTGTTCCGCGACACCCTGATCGAGCAGGCCGAGCAGGGCGTGGACTACTTCACCATCCACGCTGGTGTGCGCCTGGCCTATGTGCCGCTGACGGCGAATCGCCTGACCGGCATCGTTTCTCGCGGCGGCTCCATCATGGCCAAGTGGTGCCTGTCGCACCACCGCGAGAGCTTTCTGTATGAGCACTTTGAAGACATCTGCGAGATCATGAAAAGCTACGACATCTGCTTCTCGCTAGGTGACGGTCTGCGCCCGGGCTCGATTGCCGACGCCAATGACGAGGCTCAGTTTGCCGAACTGCACACCCTGGGTGAACTCACACAGATCGCCTGGAAGCATGATGTGCAGGTGATGATCGAGGGCCCGGGCCATGTGCCGCTGCAATTGGTCAAAGAGAATGTCGATAAGCAACTCGAGGCCTGCTTCGAGGCGCCTTTCTACACTCTGGGCCCGTTGATAACCGACATCTCTCCTGGCTACGACCATATTTCATCCGCCATGGGTGCTGCCAATATCGGCTGGTACGGCACGGCCATGCTGTGTTACGTCACGCCCAAGGAGCACCTGGGCCTGCCCAACCGGGACGACGTCAAGCAGGGCCTGATTGCCTACAAGATTGCGGCCCATGCCGCCGACCTAGCCAAGGGCTTTCCGGGGGCGCAGATGTGGGACAACGCCATATCGAAGGCACGCTTTGAATTTCGCTGGGAAGACCAGTTCCGCCTGGCCATAGACCCGGACACGGCCATGGCTTACCACGACGAAACACTGCCCAAGGAGAACGCCAAGCTGGCGCACTTTTGCTCGATGTGCGGCCCCAAGTTCTGCTCTATGAAGATCTCGCAGGAGGTGCGCGAGTTTGCGCGTCTGCATCCGGAAACCACCACGCTGCAACCGGCTGCTGGCGTGATTCCTATCCAGCAAATCAGCAGCGGCCTGGAAGAAAAAGCTAAGGAGTTCCGCAAAGCGGGTAGCGAGATTTACTCCTGAGCACGGCAGAGATACGTGCCTTCCATGGAACTCAACCCTAGCTAGGCGCTTGCTGCTTGCGTCTATCGCAGGCCTGCAGTCTTTTTTTTAATTCGGAAAGTCCGAGATGCCTGTGGCCGCTTCAATTGCGCGTAATTTTGCGATGAGTTCACGGTTGCCTTCGCCTGCAGCATTGCCCCATTGGTCCTGGAACACCAGTTCCTCGATTGGCAGGCGGGGCAACCAGCCTGCCGTTTCTAGCGCGGGTTTGTCATCAAAGTGGCTCACATAGCCAATGCAAAGGTAAGCGATAGGGACGATATCAGAAGGTATCCCCAAAGCCTCTTGCAGAGCACTTTCGTGAAAGATGCTGACCCAGCTGACACCCACCCCTTCAGCTCTGGCCGCCAGTCATAGGTTCTGAACGGCGCATACGCTGCTGTAGAGATCCATGGAGGGCATGTGAGTTCTGCCAAGCACTACGGGGCCACTGCGCGTGCGATCGCAGGTTACGGCCAGGTTAATTGGAGCGTCCAAAATGCCCTGTGGCTTGAGACTACTGTAAATTTTGCGCTTATGGTCCGGGAAAAGAATCTTGGCTTCGTCGTTGGCTGCGTTGAATACATCGTGAACCTTTTGCTTCACAGTGTTGGATCGCACCACCAAAAAATTCCACGGCTGCATAAAGCCAACCGATGGCGCGTGGTGGGCAGCCACTAAAAGGCGGGCCAATAGTGCCTCCGGAACCGGCTGAGGGAGAAATTCACTGCGTACATCGCGGCGTGTGGTGATGGCCTGACAGACCGCGCGGCGGTCCGCATCGCAAAAGGCATGCAACGACTTTAATTCTGAGCTTTCCATGAGTTCCCCGTTTTGGAAAAGCAAAGCGCCGCGTGACCATGCAGCGCGCATTCGTCTTCAGGCCGGTCTTCTGACTCGGAGTCATCCAGCTTGCACGCCTTCCCGGTACCAAGGTACCAGTGGCATCAGTGCAACTGTCATCCATACAGCGTTGGGCACGTGGCGTAGTCACACCGCCTTCCCGATTCTCCAATCAACCCGAGGGCGATCGGCACCTGAAAACATTTGCCTTCAAAGCGAAGGCCTCGGCATTATGAACGCAGGATGTTCGCGATGACCGGTTTAAGGCGGGCATTCTGAATTTCTGAAGGACGGCAGTCGCTGCAAAGCAGCCAATCCACGTTCCAAGCACCTCACCAATTCCAAAGCGTCCCGTCATGCTGCAGTCGATTCACCGGCAGATAAGCCCGTTGGTACGGGTACTTGGCGGCGAGTTTTTCGTCGATGTCCACGCCATGGCCGGGGGATTCGCCGCAGTACATCATGCCGCGCTCAAAGCGATAGTCTTGCGTAAAAACCGACAGCATTTCTTCGCTGTGCGGCATGTACTCCTGCACACCGAAGTTGGGCACCCAGGTGTCAAAGTGCAAGGCGGCGCCCATGCACACGGGTGACAAATCGGTCGCACCATGGCAACCGGTGCGCACCTGGTACAAGCTGGCCAGATCGGCAATGCGCCGCAGGTGCGTGATGCCACCCGCATGGACTACGGTGGTGCGGATGTAGTCGATCAGTTGTTTCTCGATCAGCGTCTTGCAGTCCCAGATGCTGTTGAAAATCTCGCCCACCGCAATCGGTGTGGTGGTGTGGTGGCGAATCCACTGAAACGCCTCCTGGTTCTCGGCCGGGGTCGGGTCTTCCATCCAAAAAAGGCGTGAGGGCTCGAGCGCTTTGCCCAGTTGCCCAGCTTCGATGGGCGTGAGGCGGTGGTGCACATCGTGCAGCAAATGGATGTCGGGGCCCACGGCTTCGCGCACCGCTTCAAACAGGCCGGGCGTGTGGCGCAAATACTTTTCGCTGCTCCAGTCGTGCTCGCTGGGCAAGTTGCCATCGGCAGGTTCGTACATGCGGTGTGCACCGTGACCGCCGCTCACACCATAGACCTTGTTCAAGCCCGGCACGCCGCTTTGGGCGCGGATGGCCAGATAGCCTTCTTCCCTGTGGCGCAAAACCTCCTGAACGGTCTCGGCTGTGTCGCGTCCGTTGGCGTGGCCGTAAACCATCACCCCGGTTCGGCTGCGACCACCCAGCAACTGGTAAAGCGGCATGCCCGCCATCTTGGCCTTGATGTCCCACAGAGCGGTGTCTACGGCGGCAACAGCACTCATGGTTACCGGGCCTCGCCGCCAGTAAGCGCCTTTGTAAAGGTATTGCCAGATGTCTTCGATTTGTTGAGGGTCACGCCCGATCAGGCAGGGAATGACGTGTTCTTCCAGGTAACTGACAACGGCCAGTTCGCGGCCATTGAGGGTCGCGTCGCCGACGCCGGTGACACCCTGGTCGGTCTCGATTTTGAGCGTCACGAAGTTGCGGCCAGGGCTGCAGACAATGACGCGGGCGGCGGTGATTTTCATGGCTCAGGCCTCTTGCGCCAGCAGTTGCTGGATGGCCGCATCCACCCCATGTTGCAGAATTTGCTGGTGCCAGTGCAGCACGCGGGCTGTCCATGCCGCGTGGAGGGGCAAAGACGCTCCCCACAAGTCTTCGCGGGCCAGCAGGGCTTTCACGCAGGCTTGTGCTTGCGTGCGCTGTGCTGCACCCAGTGCTGTCAGGCTTTGGGCCTGCGGGTCGTTCAGGGCATAGGCCTGGCCGTTCTCGTCCACGCCCAAGGTGTAGCGCACGAACACGGCGGCGGCCAGCGCGTGGTGTTCATACGGTGCACCCTCGGCCATCTGACCCAGCACAGAAGGTGGCCAGCGCTGCGGTATTTTCTGCGAACTGTCGGTGGCGATCTGGTGCACGCTGTGTTTGAGGTAAGGGTTGCCAAAGCGTTGTACCAAGGCGTCGCGGTAATCGGCCCAGTCGCTGCGGCTGAGGTGCGGCGCCACCTCGCGGCCCATCAGGCGTTCCACGAAGCTGCGGATGTGGGGCGTGCCAATGCAGCTGGCAATGAAAGGCCTGCCCGTGACCGCACCCATGAGTGCCATGGCCGTGTGGCTGCCGTTCAGCATGCGCAGCTTGGCTTCCTCGTAGCTGTGCACATCGGCCGTCACCCGCACGCCGGCGCTTTGCAGCAAGGCCCCATCGGCCGGGTCTGCAAAGCGGTCTTCGATCACCCATTCCCAAAAAGATTCGGTGCTGAGCGCGCAGTCGTCTTTCACGCCCAGGGCCTCATGCGCTGCGGCCATGATCTCGGGGGTGGCTGCAGGCACGATGCGGTCCACCATGCTGCAGGGGAATGCGCAGTGTGCGTCCATCCAGCGCACGACGGCTTCATCTTGTGGGCTTGCGGCTGCTTTGAGCAAGGCCTGAAGTTTGTGGCCATTGCCTTGCAGGTTGTCGCACGATGCCACTGTGATACCGGGCAATCCGCCTTGTTGGCGCAGGCGCAGGCCGTCCAGCAGCAAGCCGGCCAGCTCGGGCGTGTAGCCTTTTTCAGTCACAGTCAGGGTGACCCAGCGGGTGGTGGGTGCGGCAATGGCCGCGACCACTGCATCGCGTTCGGTGGTGGCCACGCTGGTGCGCCACAACGCACCTGGCACCTGCCATTTCACACCCTGCCCATCGGCCACGCGGACAGCGTACAGGCCGTCTTGCGCATTCAGTTGGTTGACCAAGTCGGGCCTGGTCATGCCCACGCCGTGAATGCCCCAGCGCATGTCGCCAGCGGACAGCAATTGGTCAAACACCATCGCTTGGTGCGCGCGGTGAAAGGCGCCCAGGCCCAAGTGCACAACCCCAGGTGCATGGGCTGTGCGGTCATACGCGGGGCCGTGGATGGATGCGGGCAGTGTGGGCAGCGTGGCAGCAGAAAGGTTCATGACGATGACCGCAAATGATGGGTAAATTTCGAAGCAGCGCGCTTCAGCCGTGCTGAAGTTTTTTCTCAGAGGCTTCAATCTCGGCCCAGGTGGCGTCGTCAATCAAGATGCCCGTTTTTTCTCTTGCGATACGGGCGGCCCGCTCGGGTTCTCCGGCCATGTGCACGCCATCGGTGCCCGGTGCATCCGGGCTTTGGCGCAGCCAGTCTGCAAAGGCCAGAGTTTCTTGCTCGAATAGGTTTTGTGTGCCCAGGCGGACCGGGTCGATCAGCATCGTCAACATGCCGTTCAGCACGGCCCGCTGATGATCGGCTTCGCGGTGCCAGGTGCCGCTGCCCGTCAACGCGCCGCCCAGCAATTCGCAGGCCACGGCCATGCCGAAGCCTTTGTGGTCGCCAAAGGTCATCAGCGCGCCAAACAGACCATTCGACTGGGGCACCACCACCACCCCCGGGTCGTTGGTGGGGTGGCCGTTTTCGTCAATCAGGTAGCCCGGGGGCACTTGCTCGCCCTTGTTGTGCGCGACGCGCATCTTGCCCTGCGCCACACGGCTGGTGGCAAAGTCCAACACAAAGGGCTCGCGCTTGCCCATGGGCACGCCGATGCAGCAGGGGTTGGTGCCAAATCGGCCATCGCCACCCCCGAAGGGTGCGACCACCGGGCGCGACAGCACGTTGACAAAATGGACCGACACCAGGCCTTCGGCCACAGCCATTTCTGCAAAATGACCGATGCGGCCCAGGTGGTGCGAACGGCTCAGGGCCACGGTGCAAACACCGTGTTGCTTGGCGCGCTCAATGCCCATGGTGATGGCCTGAACGCCGGTGATCTGGCCATAGCCGCGTTGACCATCCAGGTTCAGCAAGGGGCCGGTGTCGAGCAAAACCTTGACGCCCGTGTTAGGCGACAGACCACCTTCAAGCACCGCGTCCACATAACGCGGCACCATGCCCACGCCGTGCGAGTCGTGACCACTCAGGTTGGCCATGACGAGGTTGCCCGCCACCTGGGCGGCCTCGGCGGGTTCGCTGCCAGTCATGGCGATGATGCGGGTGATGTGTTGTCGAAGCTCGGCTGCCGGGATCAGTTGGCTCATGAAAAAACTTTCAGGAAGGGGTGAATCAGGTTGCTCACATCACGGCGCCGACTTGCCATGGCACAAACTCGTTTTGTCCATAGCCATGGCGTTCGCTCTTGGTGGGCTCACCCGAAGCGGCGGCTAGGATCATCTCGAAAATGCGCTGGCCCATTTCAGCGATGCTGACGCCACCATCCACGATCTCACCGCAATTCAGGTCCATGTCTTCTTGCTGTTTTTTCCACAGGGCCGAGTTGGTTGAGAACTTCAGACTGGGTGATGGCGCGCAGCCGTAGGCGCTGCCGCGGCCGGTGGTGAAACAAATCAGATTGGCGCCACCGGCGACCTGGCCTGTGGCGCTCACTGGGTCGTAGCCGGGTGTGTCCATGTAGACAAAGCCTTTGGCGTTGACGGGTTCGGCGTATTCGTACACGGCCTGCAGGTTGCTGGTGCCCCCTTTGGCCACCGCGCCCAATGATTTTTCAAGGATGGTGGTCAGGCCGCCGGCCTTGTTGCCGGGTGAGGGGTTGTTGTTCATCTCGCCGCCATTGGCAGCGGTGTAGTTTTCCCACCAGCGAATGCGCTCAATGAGCTTGTGCGCCACTTCGGGTTTGACCGCGCGGCGCGTCAGCAAATGCTCGGCCCCGTAAATTTCGGGCGTCTCGCTCAGGATGGCGGTGCCGCCATGCTGTACCAGCAAGTCGACGGCCGCCCCCAGTGCCGGGTTGGCACTGATGCCCGAATAACCATCCGAGCCCCCGCATTGCAAGCCCACCGTGATGTGTTCGGCGCTGCAGGGCGTGCGTTGCACGGCATTGGCTTGGGGCAGCATTTCTTGGATCAGCGCAATGCCTTTTTCGACCGTGAGGCGCGTGCCTCCTGTGTCCTGGATGTTGAAGACCTTGAGCGTTTCGCCCTGGCGCAGACTGCTGTTAGCCAGCCAGGTGCTGAGTTGGTTGGCTTCACAGCCCAGACCCACCACCACCACGCCCCAGAAGTTGGCATGGGTGGCGTAACCCGCCAGCGTGCGTTCGAGCAGTTTCAAGCCCAAACCTTCGGTGTCCATGCCGCAACCGGTGCCGTGGGTCAATGCCACCACGCCATCGATCTGGGGAAAATTCGACAGTGCAGTTGGGTTGTTGCGTTTGGAAAAATGATCCGCAATGGCCCGTGCTGCCGTGGCCGAACAATTCACAGTCGACAGCACGCCGATGTAGTTGCGCGTGGCCACACGCCCGTCAGCGCGCTGGATGCCCATGAAGGTGGCATGCTTGCGCGCTGCTTCAGGCTTGACATCTTGACCAATCGCATAGTCGCGTTCGAAGTTGCCTTTTTCGGCGCCCATGTTCAGGTTGTGCGTGTGCACATGCTCGCCGGGCTGGATGGCCTGGTGGGCAAAGCCGATGATCTGGTTGTAGCGGCGCACAGGCTCTCCAGAGGCAATGGCCCGGGTGGCGACCTTGTGGCCCGGTGGGATCAGGCCGCGCACGGCCACGCCGTCTACGCTGCTGCCACTCATGAGTTGGGCGCGGGCAATGACGACGTCATCGGCGGGGTGCAGGCGAATAAAACTGCTCATGAAATGTCCTCAATAAAATTGCTTGGGCAACCACAGCACCAGGCTGGGAAAGTAAGTGATCACGGCCAGGCTGCCCAGCAAAGGGAACAGCCAGGGCAAGATGGCCATGGTGGTGCGCTCGACACTGAGTTTGGCAACACGGGCCAACACAAACAACACCATGCCCATGGGCGGGTGCAGCAAACCGATCATCAGGTTGAGCACCATCACCAGACCAAAATGCACCAGGTCAATGCCCAGTTGCTGGCAGATGGGCACCAGGATCGGCACCAAGATGGTGATGGCCGCTGTAGGCTCTAGAAAGCAACCCACAAACAGCATCAGCAAGTTGGCCAGCAGCAAAAACACCCAGGGTTCCTGGGTGAAGCCGAGAACCCAGGCCGAGATCGCGGTGGTGACGCCAGTGGCGGTCAGCATCCAGCCAAAAATGCTGGCAGCCGCCACGATGAACAACACGGTGGCGGTGGTCTCCACAGTGTCCAGGCAGATCTTCACAAACATCTTAAAGTTGAGCGTGCGGTACCAAAAGAAACCCAGTGCAATGGCCCAGACACAAGCGGCGATGGCGCCCTCGGTGGGGGTGAACACACCGGTGGTCATGCCACCGATGAGAATGACTGGGGTCATGATGGGCAGCACGGCCTGAAAGTTGAAAAACTTGTCGGCGGCAAACAAAACGATCAAGGCCACAAACACCGTGATTTGTGCGGGCGTGCCCATGGCGGTCACCAGCCACCAGATGGCCAGGGGCCAGCCCACCACCACAGCTGTTTCTGCCAGAGCCTTGATGACCTTGGGCCACTCGAATTTGACGTCGGCACCCCAGCCATTTTTGTGTGCGAAATAGGCCACGGTGAGCATCATGAGCAAGGCCATCAAGATGCCGGGCAAGATGCCCGCGAGGAACAGCGCACCCACCGACACGTTGGCCATCATGCCGTAGATCACGAAGGGTAAGCTGGGCGGAATGATGGGGCCGAGTGTGGCCGAAGCGGCCGTGACCCCCACCGCAAATTCGGTGCTGTAGCCATGGTCTTTCATGGCCTTGATCTCGATGGTGCCCAGGCCTGCGGCATCGGCAATGGCGGTGCCACTCATGCCCGCAAACACGACCGAGCCGACCACGTTCACATGGCCCAGCCCGCCCTTGAGCCAGCCGACCAGGGCCAGTGCGTAGTTGTAAATGCGGTTGGTGATGCCGGCGTTGTTCATCAGGTTGCCGGCCAGAATAAAGAAGGGCACGGCCAGCAAAGGGAAGCTGTCAATGCCCGAGACCATGCGGTGGATCACCACAAAGGGCGGTGAGCTTTGCGCAAAGAACAGATAAATCAGCGAGGCACCCGCCATGGCAATGGCCACCGGGATACCGCCACTCATGAGGATGAGAAAAAGAATTTTCAGCATGGAAACTTTCGAGAGGGGCGGTTTTTCAGCGGTCAGTCATTTCAGATTCGGGGCGTTCCAGCACGGTGTAGCCGCGCTGCCAATGCACACGCATCACCCAAATGGCGCGCAAACACATGGCGGCAAAGCCTGCCATCACCACGCCATACACCAGGTTCATGGGCAAATCGATGATGGTCATCTTGTAGCTGCCCAGCTTTTCCATCATCTGACCTGTGAGGAAAGTGGCGATCGCAAAAAATGCGATGCGCATCACATCGACCACAGTGGCCATGGTGCGCGACAGCCAGGGGGGCATGAAACGGAAAAAGAAATCAACCTGAATGTGGTTGTTCTTGGCCACGCCAATGGTGGCACCTGTGAAAACAGTGGCGATCAATAAATAGCGTGCGATTTCTTCGGTCCATGAGGCCGAGTTGTTCAGCACATAGCGCGTGAAAAATTGGTAAAAAACCGTCAGGCCCAGGGCCCAAAAGAAGGCCAGGGAAAACCAGGCCTCAATGGGCGTTCCCGACAAGTCGACCTCTTCATCGATCGCATGGAATTGGCCATCGTCGCCCATGACTTTCGGCATGGCGTCCAGGTCGGGAATGTTGCTCATCGGCTGTCCTAGGGTTCAAAAACAATGCAGGCTGGGGTCGGCAGAGCCGACCGATCGTGGTGTCGCTGACCGACCCGAGGTCGGCAGCGACACCCAGGCTGTGCGCAAAGCACAGCCACTGGCTCACTTGGCTGCTTGAATTTTGTCGAAGTCAGCTTGCGTGAAACCCATCGAGGTGAGGGGTTTGTTTTTCAGAACGGCGTCTTGAAATGATTTGCGGTCAACCTGAACAATTTGCAGGCCTTTTTTCTTGAACTCGTCCACCAACTCGGCTTCGCGGGCCTTGATCTTGGCCGTGGCACGCACAGCCGCCGCCTGCGTCACTTCCGTGAACATTTTCTTTTCATCGGCGCTGAGTTTGTTCCACAGGTGAGGGGCCACCTGGGTGGTCAGGCCGTCCACGATGTGACCGGTCATCATGATCGCTTTTTGAACTTCAAAGAACTTTTTGGCTTCGATGGTGGTTAAGGGGTTTTCTTGCGCCTCGACAGTGCCGTTTTGCAGGGCCAGATACACCTCGGCAAAAGCAATCGGGGTGGGGTTGGCACCGCAGGCTTCAGGCGTGGCGCGGTAGGCAGGTACATCGGGCACACGGATCTTGATGCCTTTCATGCCCGCACAGTTGGTGAAGGCCTTTTGGGCCGTGGTGTGGCGCGCACCGTAGTAGGTGTAGGCCGTGACCTGGATGCCGGTTTTGCTGCGGAACTCATTCACCATTTCTTGAAAAACGGGGCTCTTGGAGTAGGCGATCAGGTGATCCCCATCACGGAAAATGAAGGGGTAGTAAGCGATGCCAAAACGTGGATACGTGCGGGCTGCAAAAGAAGGGCCGCTGATGATCATGTCAACCGTGCCCAGGGTTAGGCCCTGGTTGATGTCGGTTTCCTTGCCCAGCGTGGACGCAGGAAAGACCTGGATGTCGAACTTGCCGTTGCTGCGTTTTTTGATTTCCTCGGCTGCCCAGACCGATTCGGTGTGGTACGGCTCTGAGGTTTCATAGACGTGCGCCCATTTGAGTTTTTGCTGCGCGTACACGGTCGCGCTGCCAAACATGGCCATGGCGCCGGCGGCGATAGCGCCTGCGGTGGCCAGGGTTTTCAGGGTGAATCTTTTGCTCATTTCGGTCTCCTTTGGGTTTAAAAAATTGCTGACGCGTTAAAACTGCATACCCCTAGCGGGCGGGAGCGCGGCGCCAGCTCGCGCTGTATCTCTTGTGGGCTTGTTTCAGGTGCTTTTGCATGGCTTTGCGCGCAGCCGAGCTATCGCGTGCCTCGATGGCATCCAGCACAGCCTGGTGTTCGCCAATGGCCGTTTGCCAGGAGGCCGGGTTTTCAAAATAGTCGCCCAGTCGCTCAAACAAGGGCCCGTTGCGGGCTTGCCAGAAGCGCTGGACGGTGTCGAGTAAAACGCTGTTGCCACAAGCCTGTGCAATGCCTTCGTGAAAGGCCTCATCGCCCCGGCGGGGGACCTCATCGCGCGCAGCTTCCAGCTTCATTTTTTGCAAGCCGTTGCGGATGGTTTGCAGTTGTTTTTTTTGGGCGTTCTGGGCGGCCAGTGCCGCGACTTCAGCCTCCACCAGAATTCGGGCACTCATGACTTCCAGGGGGCCCCAGTCCGCTGGGGTGTCGGTCATCTTGGATGTCAGTGCATTTTTGGAGCGAGTTGTGCTTTGCACATAAATGCCCGAGCCGGTGCGCACTTCAATCATGCCTTCGACCTCGAGTGCAATCAGCGCTTCTCTCACCGAAGGGCGGCTCACACCCAGTTGGGTGGCCAGGTCGCGCTCGGCGGGCAAACGTGAGCCCACCGTGAACTCGCCCGAGCTCATCAGTTGCCGAAGTTGTTCGGCAATCTGGCGATACAGGCGTTGGGGTTCAACGGTTTGGATGGGCATTGGGCAGATCAGGGATAACGTGAATTGGACAAGTGGTCAGACCAGTTGCACAATCATCACATGTTCATATTTGCCCGGTCAAGCCATTTCGACTCCGCACAAACCCGCATGACCGCTGTCGCAAAAACGACCGGTGATGTTGCCCATCAGGCTCAAGCTTAGATCTCTGTCTTCTACATTTCGCCAAGTTTTTCATGTCCTCTGTCACCATTGACCGCGTGAGCCTACGGCAAGTCAATCTGCCGCCCAAGGTGCTGCGCACCGATGCCATTCAGTCCTTCGTGACCCAAGAAACCATCTTGCTCAGTTTGCACTGCAGCGATGGCATTGAGGCCACGGGTTATGCCTACACCATCGGCACCGGGGGCTCTTCGGTCATCGCCTTGCTCAAAGACCACTTGGCGCCACGCCTGATCGGTCGCGACCCGGTGCGTGTTGAGGCGATTTGGAAGGATCTGTTTTTTCACACCCACGCCACGGCGGTGGGCGCGATGACCAGCCTGGCCTTGGCCTGCGTGGACACGGCCTTGTGGGATTGGCGTGCGCAAAGTCAGGGCTTGCCTTTGTGGCAACTGCTGGGTGGCGCGCAAACGCGTGTGCCGCTCTACACCACTGAAGGTGGCTGGTTGCATTTGTCGCCGCAGGCGCTGGTGGACCAAACCCTGCAAGCGCAAGCGCAGGGTTTCAAGGGTGCCAAGATCAAAATTGGCAGACCCCATGTGAGTGAAGATGTGGCGCGCCTGAGTGCCGTGCGCAACGCGGTCGGCCCCGGCTTTGAATTGATGACCGATGCCAACCAGGGCTTTAATCGTGCCGAATCGGTGCGCCGTGCGCGGGCCTTCGATGGCTTGGGCCTGGCCTGGATCGAAGAGCCCATGCCCGCTGAAGATGTGTCGGGCCACCGCCAGTTGCGCGAGCACTCCACCATACCGGTGGCGGTGGGCGAGTCCATGTACCACCCGATGCAGTTTCGTGAATATCTGGAGCAAGGCGCTTGTTCCATCGTGCAGCCCGATGTGGCGCGCATCGGCGGCATCACGCCCTGGCTCAAGACCGCGCACTTGGCCGAAACCTTTGATGTGGCGGTGTGCCCGCATTTTCTGATGGAATTGCACGTGAGCCTTTGCGCGACTGTGCCCAACGCCACCTGGGTCGAATACATTCCGCAACTCGATGACATCACCACCTCGCGCCTGCACATCGCGGATGGTTTTGCACACCCACCCGATTCCCCCGGCCTGGGCATTGCCTGGGACTAGGCCGCCATCAACCAAAAACAAACCACTTATTTGGAGATCAAGACACCATGAGACTCAAAGGAAAAATCGCACTGATCACAGCAGCCGGGCAGGGCATTGGTCAGGCTGCTGCGCTGGCCATGGCCGCAGAGGGCGCCACGGTTTACGCGACCGATGTGAACCCCGATTTGCTCAAGTCCTACCAAGGTGTGGCCAATGTGCACACCGCTGTGCTGGACGTGCTGGACAAGGCGGCTATTGCCCGCCAGGTCGCCAGCATGGATCGCATAGATGTGATCTTCAATTGTGCAGGCTTTGTGCACAACGGCAACATTGAGCAGGCGACAGACGACGACTGGAATTTTGCTTTCAACCTGAACGCTCGCTCGCAGTTCTGGATGATTCAGGCGGTCATCCCCAAAATGCTCGCCCAGTTTGAAAAAGATGGGCACGGCGGCAGCATCATCAACATGGCCAGTGTCTGTTCCAGCGTGCGTGGCTTGCCCAATCGCTTCATTTACGGGGCCAGCAAGGCCGCGGTCATCGGCTTGACCAAGAGCGTGGCAGCCGACTACGTGCGCCAGGGCATTCGCTGCAACTGCATTTGTCCCGGCACGGTGGACACGCCCTCGCTGCAAGACCGCATCAACAGCTATGCCGATCCGGTGCAAGCCCGCAAGGATTTCATCAACCGCCAGCCCATGGGCCGATTGGCTCAGGCGCACGAGATCGCGCCCATCGTTACTTTCCTCGCGTCTGACGAGTCTATCTTTGCCACCGGTAACGCCTACATGGTGGACGGCGGCATGACCATTTAACCTTCAACAGCCCCCTTTTTAAGAAAGCCAGATATGAACTTGTTGGACATGAAAGGCCGCCATGCGGTCATCACCGGTGGCGCCACCGGTTTGGGTTTTGCCATTGCCCAGCGCATGCTGGCCTCAGGTGCCCGTGTGACCTTGTGGGACCGCGATGCGCCGGGCATGACGACGGCGGCGGAACTGCTGAAAAAAGAGCATCCGGGCGCAGTGGTCAACACGGTACAGGTCGATGTGGCCAGCCACGACTCTGTGGTCAAGGCCACGGCCCAAACCACGGCTTTGGCCGGGGTGGATGTGCTGGTCAACAGCGCGGGCATCACAGGCCCCAACACCAAGCTCTGGGACTATCCGGTGGATGACTGGAAGCAAGTTTTTGATGTCAACGTGCACGGACTTTTCTATTGCTGCCGGGAGATCAGTGCCCACATGAAAGCGCGCAACTATGGCCGCATTGTCAACATCGCATCGGTTGCGGGCAAAGATGGCAACCCCAATGCCAGCGCATACAGTGCGAGCAAGGCGGCTGTCATTGGCTTGACCAAATCACTGGGCAAAGAACTGGCGGAAACCGGTGTGCGTGTGAACTGTGTCACGCCGGCGGCCGTGAAAACCACTATGTTTGATCAAATGTCGCCTGAGCACATCCAGTTCATGCTGTCCAAAATTCCGATGGCGCGTTTTGGCTTGCCCGAAGAGGTCGCGGCCATGGTGACTTGGCTGAGTACCGAAGATTGTTCCTTTTCCACCGGCGCGGTCTTTGACCTCTCAGGTGGTCGTGCCACTTATTGATTCTTTTTAAAAACTGAAAGGCAGTTATGAAACTCGTTCGTTATGGCCAACCTGGCAAAGAAAAACCCGGATTGATCGATGCCGATGGCCGTTTGCGCGATTTGAGCGGCGTGGTCAAGGACATCTCCCCCGATCTGCTCAATGACAAGGCGCTGGCCAAGCTGGCCAAAGTCAAGACCGACAAACTGCCCTTGGTGCGTGGCAAAAAGCGCTTTGGCACGCCCATCTCCTACACCAGCAAGTTCATTGCCATTGGCCTGAACTACGCCGACCACGCGGCCGAATCGGGCATGCCCATTCCGTCGGAGCCGATTGTGTTCACCAAGGCCATCTCCTGTATCCAGGGCGCTGACGACGACGTCATGCTGCCCAAGGGCTCCAAAAAGTCCGACTGGGAAGTTGAGCTGGGCATCGTGATCGGCACCCGTACACGTTATGTGTCCCAAAAAGACGCTTTGAACCATGTGGCAGGCTATTGCGTGGTCAACGATGTGAGTGAGCGCGAATACCAACTCGAGCGCGGTGCCACCTGGGACAAGGGCAAGGGCTGCGACACCTTTGGTCCCGTCGGTCCATGGCTGGTTACACGCGACGAGGTGCCCAATCCGCAGGCCTTGGGCATGTGGCTGGATGTGAACGGCGTGCGTTATCAAACCGGCAACACCAAGACCATGATTTTTGGCGTCGCCAAATTGGTCAGCTATGTGAGCCAGTTCATGACGCTGGAGCCAGGTGACATCATCACCACCGGCACACCTCCTGGCGTGGGCATGGGCGTCAAAGTCGATGGCAAGTCAGCGCCGGTCTATCTCAAGCGGGGCGATGTCATGCGCCTGGGCATCGACGGACTCGGTGAACAAAGCCAGAAAGTCGTGGCTTTCAAGGCCTGATCAAGCCTGTGCAGGTGTCCGTCGGTGCTTTGGCACTGGCGGTGCCTGAATCCTGATTTACCCTCGTCTCTGGGGGTTCTTTGATTTTGCGACGCTTTTTGGTGCAAAATAGAACGATCGTTCTTTTTTAATCGCCATGACAGATCGCAAAACCCTCTCCAAAGTTGAAAGCGTGCCTGCTCCCGAGGCCGGTCGTCGCGTGCTCATCAAGGGCCAGCAAACCAAGGCCGTGATCGTCCAAGCTGCTTTGGGCCTGGCCTCGCAAATTGGTCTGGATGGCTTGTCCATTGGTGCTGTGGCCGAGGTCACGGGCATGAGCAAGTCGGGCGTGTTTGCCCACTTCGGTTCGCGCGAAGAGCTGCAAATTTCAGTCATCCGTGAATACCACGACCGCTTTGAGGCAGAGGTTTTTTATGCGGCCATGCAAAAACCCCGCGGTGTGCCCCGCCTGCAAGCGATGTTTGACAACTGGATGGTGCAGACCTCTGCCGAAATCGATTCGGGCTGTATTTACATCAGCGGCGCCGTAGAGTTCCACGACCGCACTGGCCCTGTGCGGGATGCTTTGGCCTCTTCGGTGGCGACTTGGCTGACCGCCTTGCGCAGGGCTGTAGAGCTGGCCCAGGCGTCTGGGCAGCTCAGCCATGAAGCCGATGCCCACCAGATCGCCTTCGAAATCCACAGCCTGATCCTGGCTTTGCACTACGAAGCGCGCTTTCTGCGCAACCCTGTCGCCACCGAGTTGGCGCGTCGTGGTTTTTCAAACATATTGGCCCGCTATGTGGCAGGGTCGACTACCCCATCGTCGGTAAAGACGAGCGCTGCCAAATCCGCCAAGCTCGTGGCGGTGCCCAAGCCCCGGCGCAAGGCCACCAGCGACTGATTTCTCCCCAACCCGCTTTTTGACTCTCTCAAGGAATTGCCATGCCTGTCTACAACCCGCCCCTGCGCGACATGCAGTTTGTGTTGCACGAATTGCTCAATGTGTCTGCCGAATTCAAGGCCCTGCCCAAGCACGCAGACACCGATGCCGACACCATCAATGCGGTGCTTGAAGAAGGCGGTAAGTTTGCGGCCGAAGTGGTGTTCCCCATCAACATTTCGGGCGACACCCAGGGCTGCCAGCTCAACCGCGACACGCACGACGTCAAAGCCCCTGATGGTTTTCAGGCTGCTTATGCGCAATATGTGGCCGGAGGCTGGCCCTCACTCAGCTGCGATCCCGAATTTGGCGGACAAGGCCTGCCCTTTGTGGTGAACCAGTGCTTTTACGAAATGCTCAATTCGTCCAATCAGGCCTGGACCATGTACCCTGGTTTGTCGCACGGCGCATACGAGTGCCTGCATGCCCACGGCACAGCCGAGCAAAAAGCGCTGTACCTGCCCAAGCTGACCAGTGGCGAATGGACTGGCACCATGTGTCTGACCGAGCCGCATTGCGGCACCGACCTGGGCATGTTGCGCACCAAGGCCGAGCCACAGGCCGATGGCACGTACAAGCTCAGTGGCCAGAAGATTTTCATCAGTGCCGGCGAGCACGACCTGGCCCCCAACATCGTGCACTTGGTGCTGGCCCGATTGCCCGATGCGCCCCCCGGTAGCAAAGGCATCAGCCTCTTCATCGTGCCCAAATTCAAGGTGGTAGCCGATGGCAGCATGGGTGAGCGCAACAGCATTTACTGTGGTGGCCTTGAGCACAAAATGGGCATCCACGGCAATGCGACTTGCCAGATGGTGTTGGACGAAGCTGTGGGCACCCTGGTGGGCCAGCCCCACAAGGGCCTGGCGGCGATGTTCGTGATGATGAACGCCGCACGCTTAGGCGTGGGTAACCAGTCGCTGGGCCTGACCGAAGTGGCCTATCAAAACGCACTGGCCTACGCCAAGGACCGCGTGCAAATGCGCTCGCTTACCGGCGTGAAGGCGCCGGGCAAACCGGCCGATCCGATCATCGTGCACCCCGATGTGCGCCGCATGCTCATGACGGCAAAGGCCTATGCCGAGGGGGGGCGCGCGCTGGCCTGCTACTGCGCCTTGTTGCTCGACAAAGAACTCCATCACCCTGACGAGGCCGTGCGGGCCGAATCGGCTGAAATCGTGGCCTTGCTCACGCCCATCGTCAAAGCCTTCACCACCGACAACGCCTGGGAGGCCACATCGGCATGCCAGCAGGTCTTTGGTGGGCACGGCTACATCAAGGAGTGGGGCATGGAACAGTTCGTGCGCGATGCCCGCATCAACATGATTTACGAAGGCACCAACACCATTCAATCGCTCGACTTGCTGGGCCGCAAGGTGCTGGGCAACCAAGGCGCCACGCTTAAAAAATTCGGCAAACTGGTCGAGCAATTGGTCAAGGCTGAAATGGCCAACGAAGCCATGGGCGAGTTCATCAAGCCGCTGGCCGATCTGGGCCAAAAGCTGACGCAGCTGACTGGCGAAGTGGGCATGAAAGCCTTGAGCAACGCGGACGAAGTGGGCGCAGCAGCGGTGGATTACTTGCGCGTGGTGGGCCACCTGGTGTTGGGCTATTTCTGGGCACGTTCGGCGCAAATTGCACTGGCCAAATTGGCCGAGGCCGAAGAGCAAGCGCAACGTCCTGATCCGTTTTACCAGGCCAAACTGCAAACAGCGCGCTTTTACTTCACGCGCCTGATGCCCGAGACCTCCAGCCTGATGCGCCGCATCCGTGCAGGCAGCGATGTGCTGATGGACACCGACGCCGCGCTGGCCTGATTTATTTCACACATCAACAGGAAGACCTCCATGATCAAATTTGCCCTGGCCTTGAGCTTCAGCTTGTTCGCGTTGGCTGCACAAGCCCAGTTGAGTCCGGTGGGTTTGTGGCGCAGCATCGACGATGACAGCAAGCAGCCCAAGGCTGAAATTCGCATCAGCCAAAACGCGGCAGGGGGCTTGTCGGGCGTGGTGGAAAAGTCATTGCTGACGGCGCCCAGCCCCGAGCCGAACTGCAATTTGTGCACCGATGACCGCAAGGACAAACCAAAAATCGGTTTGGAAATCATCCGGGGTGGTCAACAAAGCGAAGGAAAAGCCGTATGGGAAGGCGGGAAAATTCTCGATCCCGAGAATGGGAAAAACTACAGTGCGCGTTTGACACCGATTGAAGGTGGCAAGAAGCTCGAAGTCCGGGGTTACATCGGCACGCCTTTGTTGGGGCGCTCCCAAACCTGGATTCGGGTCCAATAAGCCGTTCTGCAAAGCACAACCCCACACCACATACCCTCAAGGAACACCATGTCTGACATCCTGACCCACATTGACGCGGGGGTGATGACCATCACCTTCAACCGCCTGGACAAAAAGAACTCCATCACAGCGGCCATGTATGCCGTCATGGCCGACGCGGTGGCTCAGGCTGCAGCGGACGCCAGCGTGCGCGTGGTGCTGTTTCAGGGACACGAAAGCATCTTCAGTGCGGGCAACGACATCGGTGACTTCCTGAACCAGCTACCGACCACGCAAGAGTCGCCAGTGTTCCGTTTCCTGCGCGGCATCGCCAGCTTCGAAAAACCCATGCTCGCTGCCGTGGCCGGCCCTGCGGTGGGCATTGGCACCACCATGCTGTTCCATTGCGACTTGGTCTATGCCGGAGACAACGCAGCTTTTTCCATGCCCTTTGTCAATTTGGGCCTGTGCCCCGAAGCTGCGTCCAGCCTGCTGGTCCCACGCATGTTTGGCTACCACCGCGCTGCAGAAGCATTGCTCATGGGCGAGCCTTTCTTTGCCGAAGCTGCGCAAGAAGTGGGGCTGGTCAACCGGGTTGTACCGCCCACCGAGGTCAATGGCTACGCCCAGGCCCAGGCGCGCAAGCTGGCAGCCAAGCCCTTGTCGTCGCTGATCGAGACCAAGCGCCTGATGAAGGGTGGTACCCAGCAAGAGGTGCTGAAAATCATGGACGAAGAGGGCAAAAGTTTTGGCCGCATGCTGCGTGAGCCCGCCGCCAAAGAGGCCTTTGGGGCCTTCATGGCCAAGCGCAAGCCGAATTTTTCCGCGCTGTAAACTGCCATCCAGCTTGGTCGGGCATTCGGGCCCGACCACACACTTCCTTCTGAAATGTCTGCATGCCCCATCGTCCAACCGAACCCATTGTTCTTGAGCCCGAGTACATCGAGGGCTTTCGCCAGATCTACGAAGAAAAAATCGTTTTCAACAAGTCACTGGGCCTCAAACTGGTCAAAGTCACGCCCGAAGGGGTAGAGGCCCGCATCGACATGCGGCCTGATCTTGTGGGTCACTTTGCCTACAACCGCATCCATGGTGGCGTCATCAGCGCTGTGCTGGATGCCATTGGGAGCGCGGCGGTCATGGCCGCACTGGCCGCCAAACACATGGATGAAACGCCCACCAAGCGGCTGGAACGCTTTGCCAAACTGGGCACCATCGATTTGCGCGTGGACTATCTGCGGCCGGGCATTGGTGAGTACTTCACCATCACCGCAAATGCTCTGCGTGTGGGCTCCAGGGTAGGCTCTTCGCGCATGGAGTTTTGCGGCCCCGATGGCAGCTTGATGTCCACCGGCGCTGCGGCTTACATCGTGTCTTGATGGGGGTATGCAGCCCGGGCTTTTGCCCAGGCTTCTCGTGTGACCGGGATCAGCCGGTGGCTCAGCCTCAGCCTTAGCGTCAGCTTCAAGCTTTAAGCCAGGCTTTCACTCAGCAGGCACTGCCCTCGGCTGACCCTGGTCATCGACCGCCACATAGGTCAGGTGCGCCTCGGTCACCTTGATGTACTGGCCCTGCAGCTGAAAGCGTTCAGCGAACACCTCGACCTTGACCGTGACCGAGGTCCGACCGACCCGCACGATGCGGGAAAAGAACGACAGGATGTCGCCCACCTTGACCGGTTGCTTGAAGATGAATTCGTTCACGGCCACCGTGACCATGCGGCCCCTGACGCGCCGTGCGGGCAAGACGGCGCCGGCCAAGTCGACCTGGGCCATCACCCAGCCGCCAAAAATGTCGCCACTGGCATTGCAGTCAGCGGGCATGGGGATGACCTTGAGCACCAGCTCCTGGTCAGTGGGCAAAGCCACGGTGTGGGTGCTGTGGGTTTCAGACATGGGCACAATCGGTGGTAAACGAAAAACCGGATTGTCCCTTATGCGCCACCACGGCGAAACCGCTGCCCCTGCTTCACCTGCCACGCCAAGGCCTGGCTTGCCTGGAGGCGCTGCGCCCTCAGCGCCTGCAGGGGGTGACTGGAAGACGCTGTCGCGCCTCTTGCCTTATTTGTGGCAATACAAATGGCGCGTTGTCATTGCCCTGAGCTTGATGGTGGGTGCCAAGCTGGCCAACGTGAGCGTGCCCTTGCTGCTCAAGGAGTTGGTCGATGCCATGAACATCAAGCCTGGCGATGCGCAAGCGGTGCTGGTGGTGCCGGTGGCCTTGCTGGTGGGCTATGGCGCATTGCGCCTGCTGACCTCGGCTTTCACCGAGTTGCGTGAACTGGTATTTGCCAAAGCCACGCAGGGCGCATCGCGCAGCATCGCCTTGCAGACCTTTGAACACCTGCATGCCTTGAGCTTGCGCTTTCACCTGGCGCGTCAGACCGGTGGCATGACGCGTGACATCGAACGCGGCGTGCGCGGTATCGAGTCGCTGATTTCGTATTCGCTCTACAGCATCATCCCGACCCTGATCGAGGTGGGCCTGGTGCTGACCATTCTGGCGGTCAAGTTTGATGCCTGGTTTGCGGGCATCACGCTGCTGGCTTTGGCGCTTTACATCTTTTTCACAGTGCGCATCACCGAGTGGCGCACGCAGTTTCGCAAACAGGCCAACGAGTTTGATTCGGCTGCCCACACACGGGCCATTGATTCGCTGCTGAACTACGAAACCGTCAAGTATTTCGGCAACGAGACGTTCGAGGCTGGGCGCTACGATGAAAGCCTGGAAAGCTTGCGCGTTGCGAGGCTCAAGTCTCAGACGACCTTGTCGGTGCTCAACACAGGCCAGCAGCTCATCATTGCGGCAGCTTTGGTCGCCATGTTGTGGCGCGCCACCGAGGGCGTGGTGGCCGGGCGCATGACCCTGGGCGATTTGGTGATGATCAATGCCTTCATGATCCAGCTCTACATACCGCTCAATTTTCTGGGCGTGCTGTACCGCGAGATCAAGCAAAGCCTGACCGACCTCGACAAGATGTTCGTGTTGATGGACCGCGAACGCGAAGTGGCCGATGCGCCAGGCGCCCAGGCGCTGGCCTTGCAAGGCGCACCCGATGTGGTGTTTGACAGGGTTTCCTTTGCCTACGAAAGCGACAGGCCGATCCTCAAGGGCATCAGCTTCACCATCCCCGCAGGCAAGACGGTGGCCGTGGTGGGCCCCTCGGGTTCGGGCAAGTCCACACTGGCGCGGTTGATGTTCCGTTTTTACGACGTGCAGCAAGGCTTCATTCGCATTGCGGGGCAGGACATCCGGCAGGTCACGCAATCGAGCGTGCGCAAGGCCTTGGGCATCGTGCCGCAAGACACAGTGCTGTTCAACGACAGCGTGGCCTACAACATCGCCTATGGCCGCCCCGGCGCCAGCCAGGCCGAGATCGAGGGCGCCGCACGTGCTGCGCGCATCCACGACTTCATCGCTTCCACCCCCAAGGGTTATCAGACTTCGGTGGGCGAGAGGGGCCTGAAGCTCTCGGGGGGCGAGAAGCAGCGCGTGGCCATTGCCCGCACCTTGCTGAAAGACCCTCCGATCCTGGTTTTTGACGAAGCCACTTCGGCCCTCGATTCAGCCAATGAGCGCGCCATTCAGGCCGAGTTGGCCAGCGTGGCGCAAAACAAGACCACCCTGGTGATCGCCCACCGCTTGTCCACCGTGGTCGATGCGCACGAAATCCTGGTGATGGAAGCTGGGCAAATCATCGAGCGTGGCAACCACTCCGAACTGCTGGCCAGCCAGGGGCGCTACGCCAGCATGTGGGCGCTGCAACAAAATACCGAATCATCGCCAGCAGTGGCATCCATCGCGGCCGCGACATAATCCGGCATGGAAACCAAGTGGCTTGAAGACTTTGTGAGCTTGGCTGAAACCCGAAGTTTCAGCCGCTCTGCGCAACTGCGGCACGTGACGCAGCCGGCGTTCTCCCGGCGCATCCAGTCCCTGGAGGCGTGGGCAGGTGCCGACCTGGTGGACCGCAGCTCCTACCCCACCAAACTCACCCCAGCCGGAGAGACCTTGTTTGACCAGGCGCTGGAGCTGCTTCAGTCCTTGCAAAACACCCGGGCCATGCTGCGCGGCCACAACTCGGCGGGGCAGGACTTCATCGAATTTGCCGTCCCGCACACTTTGGCTTTTACCTTTTTCCCGTCCTGGATGGCCAGCTTGCGCGAGAGCTTTGGCCCCATCAAAAGCCGTTTGATCGCCCTCAATGTGCACGATGCGGCCATGCGCTTGGCCGAAGGGGGGTGTGACCTGTTGATCGTCTACCACCACCCCTCGCAACCCTTGCAACTGGATGCCGAGCGTTACGACATGGTGGTGCTCGGGGCGGAGTCGATTGCCCCTTACGTCAAGGCGCAAGCCGACGGCAGCCCTGTGCTTGGCCTGCCTGGAACACCCTCCCGGCCCTTGCCCTATCTGGGCTATGCGCCAGGGGCGTACCTGGGTGGCGTGACCGACTGGATCCTCAAGCAAGCGGGCACACCGATTCATCTGGACCGGGTCTATGAAACCGACATGGCCGAAGGCCTGAAAGTCATGGCCATGCAAGGCCATGGCCTGGCGTTCTTGCCAGAGAGTGCGGTGCGCAAAGAAGTCCAGAGCAGAGCTTTGGTGGAAGCGCGTTTGCCGGGCGGTCAAGTCTTGTCCTTGACGATGGAGGTCAGGGCCTACAGGGCCAAACCAGGACCGAAAACCAGCGGCCACCATCCAGCCCATGAGCTGTGGGCGCACTTAACCCAGGAATCGCCACGCCCAGCTTGATCTGGCGCCTGAAGGCATTGTGTTATGCTTTTTTTGCATGATGATCTGGGGTACACCCTGATGTGGGTTGGCTGTTCAAATCACTATAGTTGTTGCTTGTTTAAAGCGGGCATATTTTGCAGGGCAGCTGCTAAAACAAGTCTGTCTAAGTGTCATGATGGTGCAACCGCGCACCGTCACGGCATGGTTTAACTTTCGCCTTTTGGCAATTTTTGGAGAACTGAATGAAAAAGCAATTGTTCGCTGTCGCGATCACCGCCCTGGCCTGCATGTCTGCTCAAGCCGACACCATCGCCAAGGTCAAAAATGCCGGCGCCATCACCATGGGTGTGCGCGACTCTTCGGGCGCCCTGTCTTACACCCTGGGTGATGGCAAGTACGCTGGTTTTCACTATGAAATTTGCCAGCGCATCATTGGCAACCTGGAAAAGACTGTGGGCAAAAAAGTCGATGTCAAGTTCCAATCTGTGACTTCGCAAAACCGCATTCCATTGGTTCAAAACGGCACGGTCGACATTGAGTGCGGCTCGACCACCAACAACACGGCACGTCAAAAAGACGTGGCTTTTGTGGTCACCACCTACGTGGAAGAAGTGCGCATTGCCACCAAAGTCGCATCAGGTATCACCAACATTGCACAACTGAAAGACCGCAACGTGGCCACCACCACCGGCACCACCTCGGTCCAGTTGCTGCGCAAGCACGAACGTGCCAATGGCATCGACTTCAAGGAAGTCTTTGGCAAAGACCACGCAGACAGCTTCTTGCTGCTTGACTCAGGCCGTGCCGATGCGTTTGTGATGGACGGCTCCATTCTGGCGGGCAACATTGCCAACGCCAAGAACCCAGCGGACTTCCGCATCGTGGGTGAGGTGCTGGCCGTTGAGCCGATTGCCATCATGATCCGCAAAGACGACCCAGCTTTCAAGAAGCTGGCCGATGACACCGTGCGTGACCTGGTCAAGAACGGTGACATGGCCAAATTGTGGGACAAGTGGTTCTTGCAAGCCATCCCACCCAAAAACGTGAAAATTGGTCTGGCCTTGAGTGAAAGCACCAAAACAGCTTGGGCTACCCCCAACGACAAGCCTGCTGAAGACTACGCCAAGAAGTAATCCCGTCGGTTGGAGCACAAACCCCGCCGAGGATGACTCGGGCGGGGTTTGTTTTTTTTGTATCTCCAAGGTTTCCAGTTTGTAAAAGGCTAAAAAAATGACATGGGATTGGCAGGTCTTTTTGACCGATGACGGCAGTGGCCGCACTTATCTGGAATGGATGCTGGAAGCCTGGCGTTGGACGCTGGCCGTTGCAGGAAGTTCCTGGCTGGTGGCGATGGTGGTAGGTGCCGTGGTGGGTACTCTGCGCACCTTGCCTGGCCGGCCCGTTGTGGCGGCGCTGGCCAATGCCTGGGTGGAGTTGTTTCGCAATATTCCTTTGTTGGTGCAAATTTTCTTGTGGTACTTCGTGGTGCCCAAAATATTCCCAGCGTTCCAGCAAGTGCCAGGCTTTTTGCTGGTGGTGTTTGGGCTGGGTTTTTTCACCTCGGCGCGCATTGCCGAACAATTTCGAGCGGGCATTCAGGCTTTGCCCAAAGGTCAGCGTTATGCGGCCATGGCCATGGGTTTCACGACCGCACAGTCATACCGCTATGTGATTTTGCCCATGGCAGTTCGCATCATCTTGCCGCCGCTGACCAGCGAGTCGATGAATCTGCTGAAAAATTCCTCGGTTGCCTTTGCTGTGTCGATTGCGGAACTCACCATGTTTGCCATGCAGGCACAGGAAGAGACTTCTCGCGGCATTGAGGTGTACTTGGCCGTGACGGCGCTGTATGCCTTCTCAGCATTTTCCGTGAACAGGGTGTTTGCTGTGATTGAAAAGAAAATGCGCGTGCCTGGCTTCATCGTCTCGGCCGGAACGGGGGGGCATTGACATGTTGGGACTCGATTTTTCTTATTTTGATCTGGACGTCTTGCGCAAGTTCGTTTGGGGTGGGCTGGTGTTCAGTTTGCAACTGACCATCGCTGCCACCATCGGCGGCATGATCTTTGGCACCTTGCTGGCACTCATGCGCTTGTCGGGCAACAGAATACTGGCTGTGCCAGCCACTTTCTATGTGAACGGTATGCGCTCCGTGCCTTTGGTCATGGTGATCCTGTGGTTTTATTTGCTGATGCCGTTTTTGATCGGCAGACCCATTGGTGCCGAATGGTCGGCCATCATCACCTTTGTGGCCTTTGAGGCGGCGTATTTCAGCGAGATCATGCGCGCGGGCATCCAGTCCATTCCTCGTGGGCAGGTGTTTGCCGGTCAAGCCATGGGCATGACCTATGGGCAGAACATGCGCCTGGTCATCTTGCCCCAGGCCTTCAGAAACATGCTCCC
Organism: Limnohabitans sp. 2KL-17; assembly: GCF_003063415.1. Taxonomy (GTDB): domain Bacteria; phylum Pseudomonadota; class Gammaproteobacteria; order Burkholderiales; family Burkholderiaceae_C; genus Limnohabitans_A. Next base: position 39,334 of record NZ_NESK01000023.1, on the reverse strand, counting down.
AGTGCTGCTCACGCAGACCATCATCCTGTTTCAGGACACCTCGCTGGTCTATGCCATCGGGGCTTACGATTTGCTCAAGGGCTTTACCAACGCCGGCAAGATATATGGCCGTTCTGAAGAGGCTTATATCCTGGCCGCGGTCGTTTATTTTGTGATTTGTTTTGCACTGTCTTGGAGCGTGAAACGCTTGCAGGCCAGGATTGCCATCGTGCGTTGATGCGCGCATTGAAAGTGGGAAAAGAAAATGATTGAAATCAAAAATGTATCCAAATGGTATGGCCCAGTTCAGGTACTCAACGACTGCTCAGTCAGCATCAACAAGGGCGATGTCGTGGTGGTGTGCGGTCCTTCGGGCTCGGGCAAGTCCACCCTCATCAAAACCGTCAATGCGCTCGAGCCCGTACAACAAGGCAGCATCCATGTGGATGGCGTGTCCTTGATGGATGCAGGCACCGACTTGCCAAAACTGCGTTCGCGCGTTGGCATGGTGTTTCAGAGCTTTGAGCTGTTTCCGCACCTGTCGGTGACCGAGAACCTGACGATCGCCCAGATCAAGGTGCTGGGCCGATCTGAAGCTGAAGCCAAAGAGCGAGGCCTCAAGATGCTCGACCGCGTGGGCCTGCTGGCGCACAAGGACAAGTTTCCGGGGCAGTTGTCAGGCGGTCAGCAGCAGCGCGTGGCCATTGCGCGTGCCTTGTCGATGGACCCGATCGTCATGCTGTTTGACGAGCCCACGTCGGCGCTAGACCCCGAAATGGTGGGCGAAGTGCTGGATGTGATGGTGCAACTGGCCAACGAAGGCATGACCATGATGGTGGTCACGCACGAAATGGGCTTTGCACGCAAAGTGGCCAACCGCGTGATCTTCATTGACGTGGGCGGGCGCATCCTGGAAGACTGCTCCAAGGACGAGTTCTTCAACCAACCTGAAAACCGCCAGCCGCGCACCAAAGACTTCCTGAACAAGATCCTGCAACATTGATCGGGGCCTGCTGCCCCATCTCTGGCGCCGGTAGTGGTCATTCACCCTTAGCCACAGGTTTGAGACAATACGTCCCATGACCCAAGAAATTACCATCATTCGCCCGGACGACTGGCACCTGCATGTGCGCGACGGCGCAGCACTGAACGTTGTGGTGCCGCACACCGCAGCCCAGTTTGCTCGCGCCGTCATCATGCCCAACCTCAAGCCGCCGGTGACCACCGCCGAGCAGGCGCTGGCCTACAAGGCCCGCATCCTGGCCGCTGTGCCCAAAGGCATGGTGTTTGAGCCTCTGATGACGCTGTACCTGACCGACAACCTGGCCCCGGCAGAAATAGCCCGCGCCAAAGCGGCCGGTGTGCTGGCCTGCAAGCTGTACCCGGCGGGCGCCACCACCAACAGCGATGCGGGCGTGACCGATCTGCGCAAGATTTACCCCGTGCTCGAAGCCATGCAGCGCGAAGGCATGCTGCTGCTGGTGCACGGTGAAGTCACCTCGCCCGACATCGACCTGTTTGACCGTGAAGCGGTGTTCATCGAGCAGCAACTCAAGCCCTTGCGCCGTGATTTCCCTGCGCTCAAGATCGTGATGGAGCACATCACCACGGCTGAAGCCGCGCAGTACGTGGCCGAAGGCGATGCCCATCTGGGTGCCACCATCACCGCCCATCACCTGCTGTACAACCGCAACGCCATCTTCACTGGCGGCATTCGCCCGCATTACTACTGCCTGCCTGTGCTCAAGCGGGAAACGCACCGACTGGCGCTGGTCAAGGCGGCCACCTCGGGCAACCCACGTTTCTTTTTGGGCACCGACAGCGCACCGCACCCGGCACACCTGAAAGAGCACGCCACCGGTTGCGCGGGTTGCTACACCGCGCACGCGGCCATCGAGATGTACACCGAAGCCTTTGACCAGGCCGGCGCACTCGACAAACTGGAAGGCTTTGCCAGCTTGTTCGGGCCCGACTTTTACGGCTTGTCGCGCAACACCGGCCGCATCACGCTGCGCCGCGAAAGCTGGACACCCGCTGAAAGCTTTGCTTTGGGCGAGGCCGAGCTCAAGCCCCTGCGCTCAGGAGAAAGCTTGCCGTGGCGTCTGTTGACGGCCTGAGTCTGGGTCCGTCCCCCAACGCCGATTTGACAGACGGGCGCTGCGCCCAAAACCTTTTGCGTGGCGTGGCCGATATCGACTGGTCGGTTCCTTGGCTCAATGGTTGGCGAGGTGTGGGGGAGCCCATTGCACGTCAGATCAAGGCCGGCTGCCCGCAGCCCCAAGCGCTGAACGAGGCAGGCCTGGCGCCCGTGCGTTTTGTGCCGCAAGGCGACTTGCCCGAAGGCCAGGCGTATGAAGACTTCATCTTTGACCGTGGCCAGGTGCCTACCCGCGAAGGTCTGCACGATTTCTTCAACGCCCTGTGCTGGATGCATTTTCCGCAGACCAAAAAACGCTTGAACCAGCTGCAGGCCACAGAGATTGCCCGGGCTGGCGTGGGCCAGGTGCGCGGCCCGGTGCGCGATGCCGCCACCGTGTTCGACGAAAACGCCTTGCTGATCCAGCCCTCGGATGACTTGTGGGCGGCGCTGACAGAACACCGCTGGCAAGATGCGTTTGTGGGGCTGCGCGAAGCGTGGACAACCACCCGCTTGTGGACTTTTGGCCATGCCGCGCTTGAAAAAACGGTCCAGCCCTACAAGTCGATCACCGTGCACATGTGGCGGGTGCCCCCATCGGTGCGGCCGGGCGACATCGACGCCTGGTTGGCGCAGGACCTGAGCGCCGACAAGCTGTCATGCAAACCTTTCAGCCCCTTGCCCTTGTTGGGCGTTCCCGGGTGGTGGCCTGCCAACCAAGACCCGGCTTTCTACGATGACAGCAGCGTCTTCAGGCCCTGCCGCGTCAAGCCGCAGACTGAAAAACCGTACGCCGTTGAGGAAATCGTTCCCCCCGTTTGATTTTGCCCGGCAAGCCCCTAACATTCCCCCCAATGAACCCGCGCCTTTCGGGTTGAAAGTGAAAAAAACCATGAAACGAATTTTCTTGTTTGTCATGACCAACCTGGCCGTTGTGGTCGTGCTGGGCATCGTCGCCAACTTGCTGGGCGTGAACCGATTCCTCACGGCCAACGGCCTGAACCTTGGCGCACTGCTCGGTTTTGCGCTCATCATGGGCTTTGGGGGCGCCATCATCTCCTTGCTCATCAGCAAGCCCATGGCCAAGTGGACATCGGGTGTGAAGGTTATCAACCAGCCCGCCAATGCCGACGAAGCCTGGATCGTGGAGACCGTGCGCAAGTTCGCCGACAAGTCCGGCATCGGCATGCCCGAGGTCGGCATCTTTCCAGGCGACCCCAACGCCTTTGCCACTGGTGCTTTCCGCGACTCGGCCCTGGTGGCGGTGTCTACTGGCTTGCTGCAAAACATGACCCACGATGAAATCGAAGCCGTCATTGGCCACGAAATTGCGCACATTGCCAACGGCGACATGGTCACCATGACCCTGATTCAGGGTGTGATGAACACCTTTGTGGTGTTCATTTCTCGCGTGGTGGGTTACGCAGTGGACAGCTTTCTGCGCAAGGGCGACAGCGAAAACACGGGCCCCGGCATCGGCTATTTCGTGACCACCATCGTGATGGACATTCTGCTGGGCTTCGTGGCCGCCATCATCGTGGCCTGGTTCAGCCGTCAGCGCGAGTTTCGTGCTGACGCGGGTGCTGCAAAGCTTATGGGTCGCAAGCAGCCCATGATCAATGCACTGGCCCGCTTGGGTGGCGTGCACACCGCCGAGCTGCCCAAGAGCATGGCCGCCATGGGCATTGCCGGTGGCATCGGTCAGTTGTTCAGCACCCATCCACCCATTGAAGAACGCATTGCCGCGCTTCAGTCCAGCGCGCAATAAGCAGTCAATAAACAGGCAATCAGGCCCCTTAAGCCAAGTCTGGCCAAGCCAAGGCCCCGCTGGACGGGGCCTTTTTACTTGTTGCGCTGTACCTTGAGGGGCCAACTGTTCCATGGCAAATGCCAGTCCTTGATGGACAAAAATCTGCCATGCAGTCAAGGCGTAACCCAAGCGACTGGTGATCAGGGTGGCCCCATTTAAGATGGCCGAGTGACCGATCACCTCTTGTTCGGGCTTGCATGAAACCGCGCAAGCCCTTTTTCTTTTTTCTGCGTCAATGGGCGCTTGCGCACCGACGCAATCTGCGCACCTTTGCCGCCTGGCCTCCAGCCGTGCGAGGCATGGTCTGGATGGTCCTGGGGGGCCTGCTTTTTTCTTTGCTGAACACCGTGGCCCGCGAACTGACTTTGCATCTGGATGTTTACCAGTCGCAGTTCTTGCGTCATGTGTTTGGCCTGCTGGTCATCCTGCCCTGGGTGTTTCGGGATGGTTGGCGCACGTACATGCCCGTCAACATGGCTGGGCAGTTCTGGCGTGGTGGCGTGCACACCCTGGGCCTGATTTTGTGGTTCACCGCTTTGCCAAAAATCCCCTTGGCCGACATGACGGCCATCGGCTTCACCGGCCCGATTTTCATCATGATCGGGGCCGCCTGGTTTTTGGGTGAGCCCATGCGCAAAGACCGCTGGATTGCTGCCGTGATTGGTTTTGCCGGTGTGCTGGTGGTGGTCTTGCCCAAGATGTCGGGCGATGGGGGCTGGTACAACCTGGTCATGCTGGCCTCGTCGCCCGTATTTGCCGCCTCGTTCCTGATCACCAAAGCCCTGACCCGTTACGAAAAACCCGGCGTCATCGTGCTGTGGCAAGCCCTCACGGTCTCTGTGCTCAGCCTGCCCATGGCCTTGCCGCATTGGCAAATGCCCACCGCCATGCAATGGGTCGGTTTTGCCGCCACGGGGGTGCTGGGTACGCTGGCCCACTATTGCCTGACGCGGGCCTTTGCCATGGCCGATATCTCGGCCACCCAGTCGCTGCGCTTTTTGGACTTGGTCTGGGCTTCCATCCTGGGCTGGCTGGTGTTTGCCGATGTGCCCAGCCAGTCGACCTGGTTGGGCGCATTTGTGATTTTGTGGGCCACCGTGTGGATTGCCCGCCGCGAGGGCCGGAGAAAGATCCCCGCGCCCGATTGACAGGGTATATTGCCGCGTCAACACCGGGAGTTTTCGTGATCGATATTGAGCCACTGCGCTTTGCATGGACCCAAGGGGACGCTGACACGCTGGTGCTCGGGCGTTTGCACCTGGACCCAGGCCAAACCGTTTTTTTGTATGGCCCCAGCGGCTGTGGCAAAAGCACCTTGCTCGGACTTTTGTCCGGCGTTTTGTCGCCCCGTCAGGGTCGCGTGTCTTTGCTGGGGCAAGACTGGGCGGCTTTGCGTGCGGGCCAGCGCGATGCCTTTCGGGCCGACCATGTGGGGGTGATTTTTCAGCAGTTCAATCTGCTGCCTTACATGAGCGTGCTGGACAACGTGACACTGCCTTGCCGGTTTTCGGCCTTGCGGCTGCAGCGCTGCAAGTCCGCAGGGGGGCCGCAGGCATCGGCGCAAAGCTGGCTGCAACGCATGGGCTTGTCCGCCGATCTGTGGCCGCGTCGGGCCGATGCCTTGTCGGTGGGCCAGCAGCAGCGCGTGGCCGCCGCCCGTGCCCTGATCGGGCAACCCGAATTGATCTTGGCGGACGAGCCCACCTCGGCACTCGACGCCGCCTTGCGCCGCGACTTCATGGACCTTTTGTTGCAGGCTGCACGCGATGCCGGCAGCACCCTGGTGTGCGTCAGCCACGACGAGCAGCAAGCTGCGCGCTTTGATGTGCAATGGTCTTTGCCTGCATTGCAAACCGCAGGGGGCCTCGCATGAACAGCTTGCTGGGCATCGCCCGCCGAAGTGCCTGGAACCGGCGCAGCACCCTGGTTTGGGTGGTGGTGTCGCTGGCGCTGGCCACCGCTTTGCTCTGGACGCTGGAGCGTTTGCGGCACGACATTCGCACCAGTTTTTCACAATCGGTCAGTGGCGTTGATTTGATCGTGGGCGCTCGCAGCAGCCCGGTGCAGCTGATGCTGTTTTCGGTGTTTCACCTGGGCAGCGTCCCGCAAACCATGTCGATGGACAGCGTGCGCGCCCTGTCGCAGCACCGCTCGGTGTCGTGGGTGGTGCCCTTGAGCCTGGGCGACTCGCACCGTGGCTTTCCGGTGCTGGGCACCACACCCAATTATTTCCAGCACTTTGCCTACGGCGACAAGCAACCACTACAGTTGCAGCAAGGCCAGGTGTTTGCAGGCACGCTGGATGGTTTGTACGAAGCGGTGATCGGCGCCGAGGTGGCGCGCCAATGGGGCTATGGCCTGGGGCAAAACATCACCTTGGCGCATGGCCTGCACGACCACGACCATGACCACGACCCGGCTCATGAAAACGCTGCAGACAAAGCCGATGACCATGCCGACAAGCCTTTCAAGGTGGTGGGCATTTTGGCGCCCACCGGCACGCCCGTTGACCGCACCGTGCATGTGAGCCTTCAGGCCCTGGAAGCCTTGCACCTCGACTGGGCCGGGGGCACGCCTTTGCCGGGCGGGCAGATCCCCGCCAACATGGCGCGCAAGTTCAACCTGGAGCCCCTAGAGGTCACAGCCGCTTTGGTCGGCCTCAAGAGCCGTGCAGCGGTGTTCAATGTGCAGCGCTTTGTGAATGTTTACGAGGCCGAAGCCCTGATGGGGGTGATGCCAGGTGTGGCCTTGGGCGAGTTGTGGTCGGTGCTGGGCATGGGCGAAAACGCCTTGCTGGCCGTGTCTGCTTTGGTGGCTTTGGTCAGCGTGGTCTCGCTCATGGCGGTGGTGCTGGCGGGCTTGAATGAGCGTCGACGCGAACTGGCGGTGCTGCGCGCGGTGGGGGCAGGGCCGCGTCACGTGCTGGGCCTGCTGACCTTAGAGGGTTTGTGGGTCACAAGCGCAGGGGTGTTCGCAGGCCTGTTGTTGGCCCAAGGTGGCATGCTGCTGGCCACGCCCTGGCTGCAAAACGCCCTGGGCATTCGTTTGCAGATGGCGGCGCCTTTGCCCTCGCAACTGGCTTTGGCGGCTTGTGTGTTGCTGGCGGGCATGTTGGCCAGCCTGGGGCCTGCCTGGCGGGCTTACCGGCTGTCTTTGGCCGATGGCCTGTCGCCGCGTGTTTGAATCCAAATTAAAGGAGTCGGCCATGAAAAAAACAAAGCGATTCGGGTTTGGCTTGTGCATTTTGAGCGGGCTGTTGGCAGGGCACGCCACGGCGCAAAGCCTGCGTGACACCGTGCGCGAAACGGTGCCACAAGTACAACCCGCTTTGTCGGCAGGGCCTGCGTCCCAAGGCGCTGGCCTGCCCGGTCCAACCCGCAGCATTGGCTGGGAGCAGCTGATTCCTGCAGGTTGGGACCCTTACAAAGACCTCAAGGCGCTGAACCTGGATGGCTTGAAAGACAACGACCCCAAGGCCGAAGAGGCGCTCAAAAAAATGCGCCAGATGTGGGATAACGCGCCCATCAACCCGATGATTTTGGGCCAGAGCGTGCGCCTGCCGGGCTTCATGGTGCCCCTGGAAGACCTGCCTGAAGGCACCAAAGAGTTTTTGCTGGTGCCCTACTTTGGCGCCTGCGTGCATTCACCGCCGCCCCCGGCTAACCAGATCGTGCACGTGGTGCTCGACAAACCCACCAAGCGCTTTCGCCTCATGGACACCCTGTGGGTGACAGGCGCCTTGAGTGCGACCAAGACCGACTCGCACATGGGCGTGGCCAGTTACCGGCTGGATGCCAAGCTGGTGGCGCCCTTCACAGAGAAAAAATAAGAGGCTAACCCGTACAAGGTTCTCCCTTTAAGCGGTCTGTCTGCGGTGGCTCATACCGGGTTGGAAACGCCAGAGGCCACATGGCCCGAAGGCACGTGGCGCGCAGCCGACTCGATGTGCCCGGTCTGGTCGTCAAAGAAAAAGTCGGGCTCGAACTCGCGCAGAAATTCGCCCTTGGGCAGGCCGCCCAAAAACATGGCTTCGTCCACTTCGATGTTCCAGTCCATCAGCGTGCGGATGGCGCGCTCGTGGGCGGGCGCGCTGCGGGCCGTGACCAATGCGGTGCGAATTCGCATGGCGGGCGTGCCCTCTTGCTGCAACCTTTGGAGGGCGGCCAGCAAAGGCTTGAAGGGGCCCGCCAACAAAGGTTGCCCGGCTTTGTCACGCTCGTGCGCCTGAAAAGCCGACAAGCCTTCGGCCTGAAAAACACGCTCGGCTTCGTCGGAAAACAGCACGGCATCACCGTCAAAGGCGATGCGCACTTCGTTCGGGTGCGCCTCGGAGGCCAGGGCCGAATGCGGGTAGACCTGTGCAGCAGGAACCCCTGCGCCCAGTGCCGCCCGCACATCCGATAAATGGGCTGACAAAAACAGGTTGGCATTCAGGGGCTTGAGGTAACGCCACGGCGGCTGGCCCCGGGTGAAGCTGCCGCGCTGGATGGCCAGGCCGTAGTGCTGCGCCGAACGAAACACCCGCATGCCCGAGACCGGGTCGTTGCGCGACAGGATGACCACCTCCACCCGCTGTGCATCCGCATCGTTGAAGGCCAACAACTTGCGCACCAGAGAAAACGCCACCCCGGGTTTTGCCGGCGCTTCCAGCCGATCGAGTTGCAGCTTCATGTAAGCCCGGTCATCGCCTTGCTCGAAGAGACGATTTTCTTCTTCAAAGTCGAACAAGGCCCGCGATGAAATCGCAACGACCAACTGACCTTCTAGGGATGCGGGCATGGGGGGTCTCTTTCTAAATTTGGCGGCTGCACGTATCTTCTGGACGGGTCACTTGACCCAGTGATTGAGTTCCATGATCGGCATCAGCACCGCCAGCACGATCAGCATGACCATGCCCCCCATGGCGACGATCAGCAGGGGTTCGAGCACGGTGGCCAGAGCCATGGCGCGGCGCTGCACTTCAGACGAGAGTTGCGTGGCGGCCCGTTGCAGCATGGCGGGCAGCTGCCCCGTTTGTTCACCCAGACGGGCAAACATCGACAGCAGACCCGGAAAGCGGGCGTTTTGGGCCAGCGCGGTACCCAGCGGTGCGCCTTCGCGCACGCGCACCAGGGCTTCCAGCGCATCGGCCCGAAGTGCCTGGTTGGACAAGGTGTCTGCCGCAGCCTGCAAGGCTTTCAGGATGGGTACGCCTGCCGCAGTGAGCATGGCCAGGGTGGAGGCAAAGCGCGCGCTGTTGTAGCCTCGCGCCAATCGACCGATCAAGGGCAGTTGCAGCCAGGCGGCGTCAAAGCGCAGACGCAGGGCGTCTTGCCGCAAGGCCAGTCTGCCGCCGATCACGCCAGCTGCACCGAGCAAAAGAATGGCCCAACCCCAAGTGCGCACAAAGTCGCTGATGGCCAGCATGGCCACGGTCAACAGGGGCAGTTGGCGTTTGGAGCCTGCAAAAACACCCGCCACCTGAGGCACCACCGACGTCACCAAAAAAATCACGATCGCCAGCGCCACCAGGCTCACGATGGCCGGGTACAGCGAGGCCGACAGCAGTTTGGAGCGCAGCACTTGCTGGTCTTCCAGGTCGTTGGCCAATTGGTTCAGCACATCGCCCAAGTGACCGCTTTCTTCGCCAGCAGCGATCACGGCCCGGTCAATCGCTGGAAACTCGCCTGGGTAGAGCCCCAAGGCGCGACCGAGGCTGCTGCCCGAATTCACTTCGGCCCGAATGGCCGCCATGAGCTGGCGCTGTTTGTCGTGTTCTGATTCTTCTGCCAATGCAGTCAGTGCGCGTTCGATCGGCAAGCCACTGCTCACAAGGCCTGCCAATTGGCGAGTCCAGACAGCGCGCTGGCTGGTGCTGAAAGCGCGGTTGTTCCCGATGGGCCGCTGCCACCAGGGCAGCAGTTTGTCGCTTGTGTCAGAGGCAATGGCTTCCACCACCAGGGGCACCAGGGATTGCGAGCGCAGTTGCGTCCTGGCCGACTTCAGGCTGTCGGCCTCGACCACACCCTTGCGCGTGGCACCATCGGCTTGCAGGGCTTCAAAACGGTAGGCGGGCATCTTGGCTAATCAGTGGCTGAAATAAATAACACCCAGTTGGCCGGCAAAGCCTTGTGGACCTCTCACAGGGGTTGCAGGTGAGATCAGGCGGCTGGTGCTGACTTGGGAATAAAAGGCCCACTTGGGCGACCAACGTTGCCGGTAAGTGATTTGTGCCCCCCAAATGCCCAGGCCTGCAGTCTGGCGCAGTGCCGAGCCTTCAGTGCGGGCCGCATCGGTTTGCCAATGGGACGCTGTGGCCCAGGTGGTGTAGGCGCTCAGCAACAAGGCGCTGTCCTTGTCCAGTGTTTTGCGATAGGTCAGCGTGGGCGACAAAGTCGTGCCATCACCACGTTTGAGCAGGTCTTGTGTCATGTTCATGCCCAGAATCCAGCGCCTGTTGAGGCTGTAATTGAGGCTTGCGCTGACACGCAATGTTTTGCGTCCTGCTTTGAAAGCATCGAATGTGGCGTCTTGGTCCAGGTTGAGCACGCTGGCTGACAAGGCGGTTTGCCATTGGCTGTCTTTCATCCAGTCATAGGTCAGGTTGCTGTCCTGTAGCGCCTGGCCAAATTGTGGCCAGGTCTGGCTGTCGACGGCGCCAACACGCCAGCGGCCATAGCGAAGGCCCAGGGTAGGGCGCAACTCCAGCCCGTTGAATTGGCGCAGGTCACCGATGTCCAGCTTGGTTCCCAGGCTGTAGGTCCAGGGCGAAGGGGGGTTGACTGGCTCGGTGTTTTCAGCCACGCTGCTTTTTGCCCCGGTGTTTTCGGCAGAAGGCGCCTCTTGCGAGCAAGCCAGTCCAGCGCCCAAAGTGTTGCTGCCCAGCATGAAGAAGATGGCCAGAGAATGTTGGCGCATTTGTGGCGCAGTCAGTCCCGCCCTGCGAGTCGGTCGGGAGGCGCTGCGTGTGACTGCTGTGGCATTCATGGCATGCCTTGCGCTCAGTCGCGCGTGACGCGCAACAGCTCTTCGGCACTGGTGATGCCCGCATCGACCAGGCGTTGCCCATCTTGTCGCATCAGCACCATGCCTTGCTGCAAGGCGGTCGCACGCAGTTCGGATTCTGCGGCACGGTTGTGGATTTGGGCACGTATCTCGTCACTGGCCACCAGCAATTCAAAAATGCCTGTGCGCCCTGCGTAGCCCGTCTGGCCGCAGGCCTCGCAGCCTGCACCGTGGCAGTTGTTGCAGCGTTTGCGAACTAGGCGTTGTGCCAACACGCCGAGCAAAGACGAGCTCAGCAAAAACGGCTCGACCCCCATGTCGGTCAGGCGGGTCACTGCGCTGGCGGCATCGTTGGTGTGCAGCGTGGCCAGCACCAGGTGGCCCGTGAGCGAGGCCTGAATCGCGATTTGTGCAGTTTCAAAATCGCGGATTTCACCAATCATGATGACATCGGGGTCTTGCCGCAGGATGGCGCGCAAGGCTTTGGCAAAACTCAGGTCGATCTTGGCGTTCACCTGGGTCTGGCCCACGCCTGAAAGCTCGTATTCAATCGGGTCTTCGACCGTCATGATGTTGTTGCGTGAGGCATCCAGGCGCTGCAATGCCGCATACAGGCTGGTGGTTTTACCCGAGCCCGTGGGGCCCGTCACCAGCAAGATGCCGTGCGGCTGGCCGATCAACTGGTCGACCTGGTGCAGCATTTGGCCTTGCATGCCCACGGCCTCAAGGGTCAGCCGGGCTTCGCTTTTGTCGAGCAGGCGCAGCACGGCGCGTTCGCCGTGGGCGCTGGGCAAGGTGGACACCCGCACGTCGACCGCACGGCTGCCCAAGCGAAGGCTGATGCGTCCGTCTTGCGGGAGTCGTTTTTCGGCAATGTCGAGTTCGGCCATGATTTTCAGGCGCGAAATCAGTGCAGCGTGCAGCGCCCGGTTGGGTTGTACCACCTCGCGCAGCGTGCCATCTATGCGAAAACGCACACTCGAATGGCGCTCATAAGGCTCGATGTGGATGTCGCTGGCCCCATCACGGGCGGCCTGCGTGAGCAGGGCGTTGAGCATGCGGATGATGGGGGCGTCGTCGCTGGCTTCCAGCAGGTCTTCCACAGCGGGCAGTTCCTGCATCATGCGCGACAGATCGGCTTCGGACTCAACCTCATTGACCACGGCAGCGGCCGTCGACGAGCTGTTGGCCAACCCGCCTGAGTAGGCCTGGTTGATGCGTTGCGCCAGTTCGGTGGAGGTGCTGTGCAGCACGAGAAAACCCTGCACAGCGAATTTTCTTGTGACTTCAGACAAGGCAGACCGGTCGCTGTTTTCGCACAAGCTCAGGCACAGCCGCTGGCCATCGTCTTCCAGCAGCAGACGGTGCGTGCGGGCAAAGGCATAGGGCAGGGGATAGAGCATGGGGCAGGCCAGGAGGGTCAGGGTTTGGCGGGCTGGGGTGCGGCATCGGGCGCTGGCGCAGAGGCTGCATTGCCGGAGCCGATGGGCGGCAACACAGCTGAGCCGCTGATGGGCAAGAGGCCTGTTTCAGCGGGCTGGAAGCCTTGCTGGTTCATGCGCATTTGCTCATAGCGGCCCAAGGACAGGGCCTCAGTGGCCGCACCATCTCGCACCACCACGGGCCGCAAGAACACCATCAGGTTGGTTTTTTTGCGACTGCGTGCTTCCGACTTGAAGAGGTTGCCGAAAATGGGCAGGTCGCCCAGGCCGGGTACCTTATCTTGGCTGTTGGTGGTGTCGTCTTGCAGCAAGCCGCCCAGCACGATGATGGAGCCATCGTCCACCAGCACATTGGTTTCAATGGAGCGTTTGTTAGTGATCAGGCCTGCACTGGACGAGCTTTTGCTGTCTATGCTGCTGACTTCCTGGAAAATTTGCAACTTCACGGTGCCGCTTTCACTGATCTGGGGTTTGACCCTCAGCGTCAGGCCCACGTCTTTGCGTTCGATGGTCTGGAAGGGGTTGACCGCGCCGCTGTTGCTGTTGTTGGCCGTGTATTGGCCTGTGACAAAAGGCACATTTTGACCAATCACGATCTTGGCTTCTTCGTTGTCCAGGGTCAGCAAGTTGGGCGTGGACAACACGTTGGCATCGCCGTTGGCTTGCAGAAAGCGAGCCAGTGCGCCCAAGGCCAAGGCCCCGTTGCGTTGTTGGCCCAAGGCTATGTTAAGGCCAGTCGAAGCCACCACCTTTCCCGTAGCAGCCCCCGCAGCCAGGTCGAGCAAATTTGTCCCCACGCCCCTTTGATTTGCGCCGCCAGAAAAGTTGGTGCCCAGTACACCTACGGTATTGCTGCCTGTGCCCGTGCCGGTTAGCCACTGCACGCCAAAATCAGCGGCTTTGTCGGCGCTGACCTCAGCGATCAGGCTTTCCACAAATACCTGAGCCCGGCGCTGGTCGAGCATGTCGATCACGGCGCGCAACTGGCGGTATTGCGGCTGGGGCGCGGTGATGATGAGCGCGTTGGTGGCCGGGTCGGCCTGGATCTGCCCACCCGTCGATGGCTGAGCGCTGGCAGCACTTGCACCTGGGGCAGATAGGCCAGCCCCAGAGGTTGTTGGGCTGACCGACCCACTCGCCGGGTTGCTGCCTTGCGCTGTCATGGCGGCGCGCAGCGTGGTGGCCAGTTTGGTCGCGTCGGCATTTTTCAGATACACCACGTGGATGTTGCCACTCGCTGCGCCTGCGCCTGTGGCATTGGGCTGGTCGAGTTGCTCGGCCAATGAACGCGTCAGTGCCAAGCGCGCCGGGTTGGCGGCACGAACGATCAGCGAGTTGGTGCGGGTCTCGGCCAGTACTGTGGTCTTGAACAAATTGTCGGTCTGTCCTTGGGCTGCTGGTGCGCCAGCAGCGGCACCCGAGTCGATCAGTCGTTGCAGCATGGGGGCCAGGTCGGCGGCAATGCCATGCTTCAGCCGAATCACCTCCACGCCTGTGGCATTGGCCACATCCAAAGCGGCAATGATGCGCCCCAAGCGCTGCAGGTTGTCGCCGTAGTCGGTGATCACCAGCGCATTGGTGCCGGGGTTCACGTTGATGGTGTTGTTGGGGCTGATGAGCGGGCGCAACACCGGCACCAGGTTGTTGGCGTTTTCGTGGTTCAGCCTGAAAATTTGCGTGACGATTTGGCCGCTGCTGGCGGGCACAGGCCCGGCTGAAACCGCGCTGCTTTGCAACTTGGCTTCGGCCTCGGGCAGCACGGTGTAAAGCCCTGCAGATTCGACCAAGGCAAAACCCTGTGTGCGCAGTTGTGCGGCAAACAAACGCAGTGCCTGGGCTGGTGGCACGGGCAAGTTGCTGGACAGCGACATCGTGCCCTTGACCCGGGGGTCCACCACCACGTTGTATCCCGACAAAGTGGCCAGCGTGCGGGCCACTGCATCGATTTCGGCATTGACAAAATTGAGCGTGACCGGCTCTTTGTGGCGTGCGTTTAACGCCGGAGGTTTGGCCACCGGGTCGTCTTTGGCAGCAGGGGTCTGGGCTTGCGCCACTGAGCCAGCCAGACACGCGCAGGTCAGGGCGAAAAGTCGCCAGCGAGCAGGCTTTGACAAAGGCTCGGACAGATGGGTGGGGAATGTTTTGGCGTGCATGGTGTGAATGGCGTGCAACAGGTGAGGCAGAGGTTGTGGGGGCTCATCCCAGGAAAATCAGGCTGCGCGTGCCTTGGCGGCGGCCCAGGATGTTCAGCAAATTGTTCAATGCCGGTTCATGGCCTTCTTGCGCACGGGCTTCACCGGTAAAGCGCAGCCGCGCACCCACCCATTGGCCTTCCCCGCTGATGAGCAACGGCCCTTGCTGGGTGCTCAGTTGCAGGCTGGGGGTGGGCGTTCCCTCGGGTGTGCCGCGCAGTTGCAGCTGGTAGCTGCCAATGGGCTTGATGGGGCTCAGACGCGAGGACAGGTTTTGCACGTGCAACTCGGCCAGGCCTTTCATTTGCATTCGCCCTTGAGCCCATTGCAGTTGCAGGGATCGGGTCTGTAGTTGCAGCTGGCCATCGGGTTGCAGGGTGTTCCAGGGTGCCCCCAATCCGGTCAGCAAGGCAGCAGGCCATTGAGAGCTGTGGTCACTGGATTGAACCTGCCAGGTCGACCAACCCGCATGCACCTGCAAATTGGCGGCTTGGGCCATGCAGCAGTCGGCCAGCCAGCCCAATTGCAGGCCAGTCCAGGCGGGTTTCAGTGTCCAGTGCAGTCGGCCGGGCAGGGCTTGTGGGTCGCGGCTGCCTGTGCCGCCAGACAGCGCCAGTTGGGCCGAGCCTGCCCATACCGAGCCACGTGGATCGAGCCATTGCACCTGGCCTTGGCTGGCTTGTGCCACGCCCCAGGCCAACCAACGGGCAGGTGCCCAAATCAGAAGGGCCACGCCCATGCCCAGCAAGGCGCCCCATGCCGCATAGCCCCAAGCCGGCCGGGCACTTGCTGGGCCAGTGTGGGCGCTCTTGTGATGGCTTGGCTTGGCAAGAGTCAGCTGTGATTCAAGGGCGTTCATGGCAATCGCAGCACCACGGTGCCTCGCAAAAGTACCGCGTTTTGGGCGGTGTTGGGGGTGATGGTGTTGATGGCCGTGTTGTTGTCTGTTTTGCTCTTGCCCTTGGGGAGAGCGGCGGCGGCATCCCGGCTGTGTTGCAGTTGCGCCTGGATGGGCAAGGCCAAAGCGCGTTCACGTGCCAGACTGAGCCAGCGTGCCACAGCCTCGGCTGGGGCGGCGTCCAGGCTCAGGGTGGCCCGATCGCCTTGCACGCTGATTTTGGCGCCCGCGCCCAATTCGGATGTACTTTTTTCAAGCCACTGAACCGATTCGTTGCGGCTGATCAGGGTCGATTTTTGCAGGCTTTTGGCTTGCGCCTGCAGCCTTTGCATGGTCTGGGTTTGCGTGTCGAGGCGGGCTTGCTGTGCGGGGGCTTCTTGCCAGGTACGCAGTGCCGGGGCCAACGCCAGGCCCCACAAGCCGGCCAGCACAAAGACCGGCGCGCCCACACCCAAGAGTCCTTTTTCGCGTGGGCTGCGTTGCCCCCAGGCTTGGTGCCAAGCCGAGCGCAACTGCTGCCAAGTGGATGGCGTGTTCATGGCTTGGCCTCTGCGCTTGGCGCAACCGTCATCAGCCATGCGTCACCCTCGGCGCGCCATCGGTAGCCGCTGTTGCCCAGCGTTTTTTGCAAAGTTTGTTGTTGTGCGCTGCTCGGCTTGAAGTCTTGCACGCGCAACTGACCGGGTTGATAAGTCCATTGGCGTGGCGCAGCTAATCCGGGCGGCAGGGCTTGCCCGAGGCTCCCCAGCATGGCCTCCAGGTCGTTGGGGGTGAGTTGGCCCGATGCCTGGCGCAGCCGCTCGACTTCTCGGGCCATTTGCAAGGGCGCATCGACCACTACCTGGGTTTGGGGAAAGGATTCGCGCAACATCGCGGTCCAATTTTGTTGCTGGGTTTGCCAGTCGGCGCGTGTCTTCCAGGCCCAGGCATTGAGCCCGACCAACTGGCTGGCCAGCAACAGCCACAGGCCCCAACGTGTGGGGCGCCACGCAGGGCTGTGCCAAAAGGTGCTGACAGCGCGCTGCACGTTTTTGATTTGGCGCGAGCGGGCATTGGCGCGCAAGTCAAATTGCGCCAAATCCCAATCAGAGGACATGGCCGCGAGCCAGTGCTGACCAGGCGCTATCAGCCGTGCTGTTTCGCCCATAAATTCTGAGGTCCAAGCCACCACACCCGGCTCGGCCTGGATGTCGATGCTTTGTCGGTCTTCGGCCGTCAGGCCAAGTGACTTGTTTGCGTTTTGCGAATGCAGTGCCTGCAAGGGTTGCCCCCACACGCCGCGCTCTGGATGGGTCACCCACAGCCAGCCGGTGTCGGCCTCGCCCAAGCCGGTTACTTGCAGTTGTGCGTCAAATGCCAGGGCACCAGAAGGGTTGAATTCGGGCACGATGCGATGCACCGTGAGCCCTGCCTGTTCCAGGGCCTGAATATGCGCGGTGAGCCAGTTGCGCGCACAGACGACCACCCAGGGGTTGGGCGTGTCTTTCCAGCCGGGTTGCAGGGCCATGTGCAATTGCGCGGGGTCGTCCAGCAAACGGTCTTCCAGCAAGCCTTGCAAGGCCGATTGAAGTTTTGCGGAATGCGCTTGCAGCCCGGGCGGCAAGTCCACCCGGTGCCAGGAGATGGCTGTTGCAGGCAGCAAGGCCAGCACTTCGGTTTGCCGGTCTGCAGCGGGCAGCAAACTGGCAGCAGCCCGTTGTATGACCAGGGGTTTTGCACCCGGTTCTGTCTGCACCACCGCGTGGGGATACGACAGGGTGGGGCTGGGCAGGCCAAGTGGCAGTTGAATGATCAGGGTGCGCATGAACAGCTCATTGTAGAGGTGAGTTCAGGCGCTGTATCGGGTTTCTGACCCGCCACACCATGCGCACCTGATTGCCGTCGCGGCGCATCAATGCGCGTTCTTGCTGCACCACATTGTCAATGCGCATGCGACCTTGCACTTCGAAAAAGCGGCTCTGGACGCTGTGCTGTTTTTCGTCCAGTTGCCGACCCGCAGCGCCAAGCGCTTCACGGGCTGCGTCCAGGCTGGGCCAATGCCCTCGCTGGCGCTGGTCCACCGCCTGGCGAGCCGAGGCCAGATCCAGCCCGGGCAAGCTGGCCGACAGCACTTCGGCTGAGGCGGTGTTCAAGTTAACGGGTGTGGCCTCGGGCAGGATGGTGATGTGCTCCTGCAAGCTCGCCAGGGTGCGAGGGCTCAGCCCCAACCAAAGCAGTTGTGCAGTTTGCTGTGGCATCAATGCGGCGCTGGCTGTTGCCGTGGCGGGCTTTGCGGCAGCTTCTGCTGTGGCTTGCAGTTGCAGGGCCAGGTTTTGCAGTTCGCTCAACGGCAGGTTGAGCCGCTCAAACAAGGCCGCAAACCGGGCCAGCGCCTTGGTGGAGACTTTGCCGTCTTCGATCAGGTTCATCACATTCATGCGCGATTGCGCATCGGTGATCTGGCCAGACAAAAACACTTCGGCATCGCCTTCATGCCATTGCTGGTCTTGTGACAAAAAGGTGGACAGCTTGGACTCTTGCACAGGCAAGGCCCAGGGCTCGCCCAAATGATCAACACCCGCGCCTTGTGCCGAAACCGCATCCTCGCGCAAGATCAGGCGGGTCCAGTCCAGCGCGCCCGTCATCATCCAGCTGGTCTGGCTGCGGCCGCGTTCGGCGGTTTCGATCTCGACTTGCCGCCATTGTTGCCAAAGCGCCGCACTGGCCAAGGTGGTGACCAGGGCCACGGTGAGCATGGCCGTGAGCAAGGCGGCGCCGCGCTGAAGCTGTTTGTTGGGGCGGGCTGTGCAAAGCGTCATGGCAGCGCCCCTGACAAAGTGGGGCGCACCCAGTCCATGCTCAAGCTGCCAGCGCCTGACGGCCCTGGGGGCAAGGTCAATACCAGGCGAACGCCATCGGGTGTGGCTCCACTTTGCGTCGTGTTGCCGTCTGCGTTGTTGCTGGTGCCTGTCGTCACGGCATCGCTCGACAAGGGGTTGGTCCAGGCGCCACCCCGGTGCACAAACAATTGCCAACCCGCCAAGGGGTGAATTTGCACTTGCCCGGTGCGGGTGGCATCGTCGGGTGTTTGGCTCCATTGCTGCGCCAGTTTCCAGGCGGTTTGCCAATCCTGGCGCTGCGTCAGCGGGGCCGATTGCCAGCGTTGCCAATCGCCTCCGCCAGGGCGTCCAGGGTCGATGCGCCAAGTCCAGGCGACCACCCGCACGCTGGGCGCGCCCATGGCGTCAATACCGACACCGACACTGGAGGGCGGCGCATCAGCGCTTCGCCGCGTCAGGCGCAGTACTTTGCCGTCCCAGTTCCAGCTGGCGATGCCTTGTAATTCAGCCAGTTGGTCCAGGTCGGTTTGCCATTGGGCCAGGCCAGCTTGCAAGGTGCGGATCTCGTCTGAGCGCGATTGCAAACTGCTTTGTGTGCGCAGCATGCCGTCCAGTCCGCGCCAGGACATCAGGGCCATCAAGGCCATCACGCTGATGGCGACCAGCACCTCGATCAGGGTGAAGCCGCGTGCTTGAAGGGCTGGGCGTGCGTGCATCAGTTGCGCCCCATCACGGTGGACAGCTGCAGCACGTAGTCCCCCTGGTCCAGCACCCGCGCATCGACCCGCCTGAAATTGGGGTTGGGTGTGGGGCGAACCGACACATCGACCTGCAGCAGTCGCCCGGCTTGCGTGCATTGGACCGTGGTGTTGCCCGTGTCGGGCAGCTGTCTGCGCAGCCGCAAGGCGATCAGTTCGTTTTCGGCGCAAATTTGTCCCAGCATGCTCACCGTCTGGCGTTCGGCATTGCGGCTGAGCGATCCGGTGGCTTTCAGCCCTGCCATCAGCGCAAGCGCCGTGATGCCGAGTGCAACAAGGACTTCAATCAACGTGAAGCCGCGCACCCGTGGTGAGGCGCCGGATGGGAAACGGACTTTGCGTGGGGGCATCAGTTGCCTCCTGTCGCTTCGAGCTTGGTTTGCACCTTGAAAGGCCGCAAGCCATCGGTGAGCACCCACAGTTGCCGGGCTGGCCGCGTGCTGCTCGACAAAGCGAGTGCCTGGGGTTCGATCAAGGGCTCGGGCCCCAAAACAATGGCTGTGCCGGCAGCAGTGCGGGTGGTCTTGTCGAGCCAGTTGCGTGGCAAGCCAGGCGGCGGCAAGCCCTCGAAAACGAAATCTTGTGAACCTCCTGGCGCTTGCGCACGCCAAACCACCGGCAGGCCACTGGCACGGGCTTGGGCTCGGCCGGTTTCAAGCAGGGCCGCCAGGCGTTGGGCATCACGTTCCAGGGCGCTGTCGGCACTGTCTCGCAGGGCCATGCTCACGCCAGCAGTGGCCACTGCGACCAGGGCAAGCACCACCAAAAGCTCCAGCAAAGTGAAGCCGCTCGCCTGCGCGGCGTGCCGTTTATTGCCAGCTGCCGATGTCCGCATTGTTGCCCTCGCCGCCGGCTTGACCGTCAGCACCAAAGGACAGCACATCCACCTCGCCTTTGATGCCGGGGTTCATGTATTGGTAAGCGCGGCCCCAGGGGTCATTGGGCAACTTGTCCAGGTAAGGCTTCCAGTTGCCTGGCACCGGCTCGGTGGCGGGCTTAAGGATCAGCGCGTTCAGGCCTTGTTCTGCCGAGGGAAAGCGCTGGTTGTCCAGTTTGTAGAGTTTGAGTGCCTGCATCAGATTGCCCACGTCGGTGCGGGCGGCGGTGATGCGGGCGTCGTCAGCACGGCCCAGCACGTTGGGCACGATGAGCGCGGCCAGCACCCCGATGATGGCCAGCACCACCATGAGTTCAATCAGGGTAAAGCCGCGTTGGCGACGGGTTGGGGCATGGGCTTTGGTTTGCATGGGGTCGATCATAATCTGCACATGAAAAGCACAGCCTCCTTGAAAACAAGCCACTGGTCCAGCGGGCTGGCCGCCTGTGCCTGGGCCTTGGCTGCGGCCAGCGCGGTGTATTGGGGCTTGCAATTGACGTCGCCGCAGACCGTTCAGTCGACCACCAGCCTTTCCACGGCGCCTGAACGGCAGCCAGAAGTCGCCCCAGCCATCGCCCGAGCCTTGGGCCAAATGGCCACCCAAGAAGGGCCAAAGGCCTCAACCAACAGCCAGTTCAAGCTGCTGGGCGTCATTGCCTCAAGCTCTGGCCAAGGCAGCGCCTTGATCGCCACCGACGGCCAGCCACCCAAAGCCTACCGCGTAGGCCAAGCCGTGCAAGATGGTTTGACCCTCGTGTCCCTGACCCCCAGACAGGCCAGGCTCCAGTCACCCAGCGCCGATATGTTGCTGGAATTACCCAATCCTGACAAACCGTAAGCACCTCTTGGTTTTGTTGCTTTTGTTGTATCAGGGTAACTACTGATGGTTTAACCGTATCAAAAATTGGAATTAAAGAGCAGAATTTGGCAAATGTCATTTTTTCTCGAAGACTATTTTAATGTTTAAAAAATTAACAAAAATGTTATTGCTGCCCGCTGCGGCAGCGGTTTTGGTGGCTTGTGGGGGAGGGGGAGGAGGCAGCAGTAGCCAAATCACCAATTCGATTTCTGGTGTTGCTGCTATCGGCGCACCAATTTCTGGTGCCCTGATCACACTTCGTGATGTGAACGGAAAAACGGTCTCGGTATCGGCTGACACGTCAGGTGAGTACTCTTTTGCAGACTTATCGGGGTTCGTTGCACCGTTTCAAATAACTGCTTCAGGGCAAATTGGTGATCGCCAAGTCGTTCACCATGCGATTGTTCCGAAAATTTCAGGTGCCCAAACAGCAAACGTTAGCCAGCTTACGACTGCAGCGACAGCTTTGTTGGTAACCTCTTCATCAATTGGCGACTTGTCACCCAGTCAGCTGAGTGCTCTTACGGATTCATCGATTCAAAATGCTTATGACTCGATTAAGATAGTTTTGAAGCCTTTGACAGATAAGCTCATTGGGAACAACTTTGATCCGTTGACCACGCAGTTCAAGGCCAACGGAGAAGGCGCAGACTTGTTGCTTGACCATGTGGCTATGAACACCCGTGCTGGATACGTCGAGTTGTCCAACAAAATGGCATCTTCAACCGAAACTGACACAGTTTCCACCGTAGTGATTAGCAAGTCTGCAGGCGTTAGTCCTTCTGGTGCCATGGACGCTGCCACCATTGAGCCACCCAAATTCAAGCTCTTATTGGATAAATTCACAGCTTGTTTTGCAGTTTCAGAAACTGCAAGGTTGACCAACAAGACGGTTTCCTCTGCTACGCTGGATCCTGCTTGTGCTGATCTGGCTGTGCCCGGCTATTTGCAAAATGGCGCACCTTTCATGCTGCGTTGGGCCAGGGCGCTCAATTCCAATACGATCAACACGACGGCTGGTGCAAAGTTCAATTCTGTTGATATCCGACTGTTAAGCAATGCAAACCCTTTGCGACTGGCGGTCAACATCAATTGGCAAGACAATGCAGGAAGTGGTTATACAACGCCCGAGGTGATTGAAAAGCAAAGCGATGACACTTGGAAGCTTTATGGTAATCGCCGAAAAGTATCTGCTTCGGTGGATGCAACTCTTAACTACTTGCGAGACATGACCGTTGCGCCAAATAACTACAACAACGTCAACTTCAGTCGCATTGAATCCGGAATGCGCTTTCAGTTTGATCCCCGGATCACATTTGATGCAACAACCGGAGAGCCGGATCTTAGTGCAACCATCGATTACAGAACTTCTACGGGTTACAAGAATACAGGTGCAAGTTTTTCCGCAATTAACACCAATAAAGGTTTAAAAACCATCACCCAGTGCGTCGTAGTCATGGGGCCAGGCAGGTTTGAAGGTTCAAAGTGGATGGGCATGTTCCCTCATGGGGTGATGTTGAAAAGGCCATCAGGTTCAACTGTTCAAGATTATTTGGCCATTGACCGTCGGTTGACCTCAGCGCAAAAAACGGCCTTGAACCAAACGGCGTTAAATTCAACTGTCAGCATTTCAAACTTTTGTGGCAATACAACTGGTCAAGTGGACAGCGTGACAGACACATCTTCTTCAACTTATTTGGTTGAGTCGGAGCCGTTGTTGAACCAAGTCCATCCTTTAACCGGGGTGGTCAGTACGGCGATGAATGGACGCGATTCACGTTGGAATACTGGTGCACGCTACGCGCGCATGAAACCAGATGCCGAGTTGGCTAAGACGTTTGACAACAACCCAGTCTTTACTTATTACGTTATTGATTCTGACAATAAGTTGAGAATGAAATTTAATGTTCGTTATTTGGGTGAATTACCTCCTGCTTCAGTGGCAAAGGACTTGGTCGATGCCGAGATGTTGAGTGTTCCAACGAAGCAGACATTGACCAAATATTTGGACTTTTCTGCAACAGGCGCGGCGACTTTGAACAATCAAAGTTCAGTCGACGCTACTTGGACCACCAAATCCGGAGCTATCGGAGCTGATTTGGTGGGCTTCTACTCCGAGGTGAGCAGAGGCCGTCCTGGGCCAGGATTGCGGGGTCCATTGTCGATTCATACTGCTAACCAAAGCTTCACGGGCCTAAATGCAGATGGCATTTGGTCAGCAGACGATGACTTGGCTGCAGAACTGGATGCCATCCCAGGAATTAACTTTTGGAATGCAGCTGGTGGATTTGCAAAAGAGAAGCATCCGACTACTGCTTGCAGTCCTAGTTCTACGACAAGCACAGTAGACACTAGCAGTTTCGGTGTTGGTCGCAGTATGCAGGAACTGTCTAGTCGCACCCTCGCGACAGGAAGTGTCTTCTACGGCGTTGATGGTTTGACCGATGCGTGTTTGGGTACTTCTTTCAGTACACCGGTAACAAATGCCTACGTATACCGTGAAGTATGGACGCGTACATATACTGAAAAGAACGTGCGCGTTTACCATATCACTGCAAACAAAGCATTTCGATAATCAGTGCACCGTTCAAAATTACAAAAGGGTCCGAGAGGACCCTTTTTTTCAGTATTGATCAAGCGCAACGACGAGCATTACCCCCGCAAGAACATCCGATAAACCGGGTTATCAGTCTCTTCCGCATACGGATACCCCAGCGCCTGCAAGAACTTGGCAAAGGCCTTGTCGTCTTTGGGGGGGACCTGCAGGCCCACCAAGATGCGGCCGTAGTCGGCGCCCTGGTTGCGGTAGTGGAACAGGCTGATGTTCCAACCTGGGCGCATCAGGCTCAAGAACTTCAGCAGAGCGCCCGGACGCTCCGGGAATTCAAAACGCATCAGGCGCTCGTCTTGTGACAGCGCCGAGTGCCCGCCCACCATGTGGCGGATATGCTCTTTGGCCAGTTCGTCGTGCGTCAGGTCGAGCGCCAAAAACTTGTGTTTGTTGAAGTTGGCGGTGATCTTGCTGCTCTCGCCTTTGCCGTGGGTGCTCAGGCCCAAAAACACATGGGCTTGGTCCGAGTCGCTCATGCGGTAGTTGAATTCCGTCACATTGCGCGTGCCGCCAGGCAGGCTGCCAATCAGCTCCAGAAAGCGCTTGAAGCTGCCGCGCTCTTCAGGAATGGTGACCGCAAACAGGGCTTCTTTTTCTTCGCCCACATCGGCGCGCTCAGCCACAAAGCGCAATCGGTCAAAGTTCATGTTGGCGCCACACAAAATGGCGGCATAAGTCTGGCCCTTGGTCTTGTGCGTGGCCACGTACTGCTTGATGGCGGCCACCGCCAGCGCGCCCGCGGGCTCCACGATCGAGCGGGTGTCCACAAACACATCCTTGATGGCTGCGCACACCGAGTCGGTGTCCACCGTCATGAACTCGTCCACCAGATTGCTTGCAACGCGGAATGTTTCTTCGCCCACCAGCTTCACGGCCGTGCCGTCCGAGAAAAGACCCACATCGGACAAGTTCACCCGTTTTTTGGCCGCGACCGACTGGATCATGGCCTGAGAGTCGTTCATCTGCACGCCGATCACCTTGACACCCGGGCGCACCGCCTTGATGTAGTTGGCCACGCCGCTGATCAAGCCACCACCGCCAATGGCCACAAATACCGCATCCAGCGGGCCTTGGTGCTGGCGCAGTATCTCCATGGCAATGGTGCCTTGGCCAGCGATCACCTCGGGGTCGTCAAAGGGGTGGACAAAAGTGAGACCCTGTTTTTTTTGCAGGCTCAGGGCATGGTCGTAGGCATCGGAGTAGCTGTCGCCAAACAGCGCCACCTCACCGCCCAGGCCTTTGACCGCGTCGATCTTGACTTGCGGCGTAGTGGTGGGCATCACGATCACGGCGCGTGCGCCCAGCTTGCTGCCGCTCAGCGCAACGCCCTGGGCGTGGTTGCCCGCCGAGGCGCAGATGACCCCTTTTTTGAGCTGCTCGGGCGACAGGTGGGCCATCTTGTTATAAGCCCCGCGCAGCTTGAAACTGTGCACCGGTTGCTGGTCTTCGCGCTTGAGCAGCACCTGGTTGCCCAAGCGCCGCGACAAAATTTTGGCCGTTTCCAGGGCCGACTCTACGGCGACGTCATAGACCTTAGCGTTCAGGATCTTGATCAGGTAATCAGCGGGTTGGAGGTGTTTTGTGGTCATGTCCAGAACGATCGCGGGCAAGCCGCACGCCTAAAAAGTTTGGCCTTAATGATAACGGCCAAAAAAAATGCCCCGAGCCTTGCGGCTTGGGGCAAATCCACCTTTTCAGAGGGTGGAGGAGACAAACGGTGCGTACAAAAAAGCACGCTTGTTCGCAATTCTACGGGTGTTTTGTTGCATTGCAGCAAGTTGTTTGTTTCAAATTGCAAAAATTTGCCAGAAAGCTCATACAGCCGTCCAATTTTGAGGTTTGCCGCGTGCAATCGGCAAGGCCGCAGTGGGTTCCAGAGTGTCTTGGTTAACATCTACCTATCCAAGCTCGCTCAAAATTTTGAGCCACTCAACCGACGAGGAAATGAAATGGAATGCACAGTCACCTGGACCGGCGCTGCCGGCACCCGCTCCGGCATGGGTTTTTTAGCCGAAACCGGTTCCGGCCATGTCATCGCCATGGACGGCGCGCCCGATGCTGTCAAGCCTGAAAACGGCGGCCAAAACCTGGCACCTCGCCCCATGGAAACCTTGTTGGCCGGCACCGGTGGCTGCACCGCCTACGATGTGGTGTTGATCCTCAAGCGGGGTCGCCATGATGTGCGCGGCTGCAGCGTCAAGCTGACCAGCGAACGTGCCGAAGTCGACCCCAAAGTCTTCACCAAGATCAACATGCATTTCACCGTCACCGCCAAAGGCGTGCCTACCAGCGCGGTCGAGCGCGCCATCACCATGAGCCACGAAAAATACTGCTCGGCCAGCATCATGCTGGGCAAGACGGCCGAGATCACCACCAGTTTTGAGGTGGTGGAAGCGGGCTGAAATCCATAAAGAATGGCATCACTTTCCATGCATTCAAGAAAACACGCGCTTTAATGCAAGCCCTCAAACCCGGTGTGCCACCTGCGTCATCAGCTTGGCGGCCACCTGCATCAGTGATTTAACGGGGGCGGGCAGCTCCACTGCCCCGGCCTTGAGGGCCATTTGGGCATGGGCTATTTCATCGGCTTTCATCTGGGCCACGATGGCCCGCGATTCGGAGTCGGCAGCAGGCAAACGGTCCATGTGGCTTTGCAGGTGGGCTTCGACCTGACGCTCGGTTTCTACGACAAAGCCCAGACTCACTTTGTCGCCCCCTAGCTTGCCTGCCGCGTAACCAATGACAAAGGACCCGGCATACCAGAGCGGGTTTAACAGAGACGGGCGGTCTTTCAGCTCGTTGAGGCGCTGGTACGTCCAGGCCAGGTGGTCGGTTTCCTCGCGGCTGGCCTCGGCCAACTGCGCCCGCAGTGCCGGGTCTTTGCAGGCCAGGGCCTGGCCGGTGTAAAGCGCCTGGGCGCACACCTCGCCAACATGGTTCACGCGCATCAGGGCTGCAGCTTCTTTTCGCTCTGCTTCACTCATTTCCAGGCCCGCGCTTTCGGCAACTGGCATGGGGCGGCTGGCGCGTGGTTCCGCGCACAGGGTTCGTAAAGCGCTGTCGGCGGCGAGGATCAGGGCATTGAGGGTCATGTGAAAACTCTTGAGTACAACAAAGGACTATAAAGGGCAACGAAAAAGCATTGCAAGACCATCCTGGCTGTTTTATTAGGGTTGCCACATTCAACCCAATGCATTCGACAGTGCGTTGAAGTTGTTGAATTTATTAGAGAAAAATGATGTTAATTGATTTTAAAAAGTCCTGACTTGCAGTGTTTGTTGCAGCGATGCAACGAAAATGACCTTTATTCTTTTAATTTCTTGGAAAAGACCTTCGGCTCTGGTGCAATAGCTCAACCTTCCGAATTTGGAGGTTGGCTAAGTGTTCGGGCAGGTGGTCTTCACCTGGTGGATACGAAGCTCTTTTTTAATCTTTGGAGAAATTTGCAATGAAAAAAACTCTGATTGCTCTGGCTACATTGGCAGCCGCAACTGGCGCTTTGGCTCAATCTACTGTCACTTTGTTCGGCGTGGCTGACGCTGCTGTTCAGTACACTAAAACTGGCGCTGCCAAGAAAACAGCCATGGCTACTTCAGCCTTGAACTCCAGCCGTTTTGGCGTTCGTGGTGAAGAGGATCTTGGCGGCGGCATGAAAGCTGGTTTCCACCTGGAAGCTGGCGTTGCCAATGACAGCGGTGCTGGCGCTGCTACCAACACCAACAACCAAACTGTGACCGCTTTGACCAGTGCTGGCACACAAGGCTTGACTTTCAACCGTCGCTCTACTCTGAGCCTGATGGGTGGTTTCGGTGAGTTGCGCGTTGGCCGTGACTACACGCCTTTGTTCTGGACTCAAACTATCTATGATCCGTTCGGCACCAACGGTGTGGGCGCATCCCAAGCCAACGCCAGCGCTAACCCAGCAACTTTGCTGACAGGCGTGCGTGCTTCCAACAGCATTGGCTACATTTCTCCTTCCTTCAGCGGTTTTGCAGTCCAAGTTCAAACTTACTTGGGTGAAAACGCATCCAATGACGCACTTGGCAAAAAGACTGGTTCTGGCAACGGCCTCCGCGCCACATACGAACAAGGCCCTGTGAGCGTCGCTCTTGCTACAGCCAAGTACGACACAGCTTTGAACACCACACACAAAGGCACAAACGTCGGTGCTTCTTATGACTTGGGCATGGTCAAATTGACTGGCCTTTACTCTACTGACGAAGACACTGGCGCAGCAAAAGTCAAAGGTTACTTGGTCGGCTTGACAGCTCCTTTGGGCGCTGGCGTTGCTAAGCTTGCATTCTCCAATGCCAAGCAAGGCACGACACTTGACACGGACAAGTTCGCTGCTGGTTACGTCTACTCTTTGAGCAAGCGTACGAGCATCTATACAACCATCGCTAACACCAAGCCTAAGACTGGTGACAAGACCACTGGTTTCGACCTGGGCGTGTCCCACTCCTTCTAATTCCCCGCTGGCGCAAGCCAGTTGAGATTTAAAAGACTAAAAAACCCACCGTGGCAACACGGTGGGGTTTTTTTATGTCTGTGCCCAGCATGGGTGCACACCTTCGGGTGCAAGCCCCTCAGCGGGTGGGGTCATGCAAGCCAATCGGCAAGCGGCTTGCCATAAGATGCGCGTCGTGTAACAAAGGGCTCAATTGACCGTTGAGGGTGTGCATGAAAACTGGGTATCTACTTGGACAATTGCTGTGGCGTTGGGTTTTGGGTGGCTTATGGGTGGGCGCGTTGCTGGGAGGGCTGACAGCTTGTGCTTTGCAACCACAGGCCGTGCCATCGGCAGCGGTGCTCACCAAGCCTGCGGGGGGCGCTTTGCACTTCAGCCCGCAACACACGGCCCAGTGGGACCCGGTGCTGTTGCCGGGCAAATTGCGCACCGCCTTCAAGCTGGAGACGCACCAACAGCGTGTGGCCGTTCAGGCAGATGCCGGGGCATCGGCCAGCATGTTGCGCCAGCGACTGAGCGTGCCGCCTGATCAATTGGGGCGTCTGAGGTTTGAGTGGCAAGTGGACAGCTTGATCGCACAAGCAGACATGGCCGAGCGCGACAGCGAAGACTCTCCGGTTCGGCTGATCCTGGCTTTTGAGGGGGACCGCAGCCAGTTTTCTGCCAAAAACGCCATGCTCAGCGAACTCACCGAAGCCCTCACCGGCGAGCCCTTGCCCTATGCCACGCTGATGTACGTCTGGTGCAACCGCCGTCCGGTCGATTCGGTCATCATGAACCCGCGCACAGACCGTGTGCGCAAGCTGGTGGTGGAGTCTGGCCCGGTGCATGTTCAGCAGTGGCGTCGCTACCAGCGCGATATCCGGGCCGATTTTGAGAAGGCCTTTGGCGAGCCACCCGGGGCATTGGTGGGCATGGCCATCATGACCGACACGGACAACACGCGGGGCAAGGTTCGGGCCTGGTACGGCAACATTGACCTCGATTGAATGCACCAGTCCTGTGCGCGACAGGCCACTTGGGGGAATTCCCTCTCCCTTACGCGGGCCTGAATGTTGCATAGTATGCAACTCCTTACATCACATTCCAAGACCGAGGTAAATTGATGAAATACGCAACAAATTTGTCCGTCCGCACCACCACACTGGCGCTCGCTTTGGGCTTGGCGGGCCTGATGGGCGCTGCCACGGTGCAGGCCAAGCCTTTCAAATGGTCCAGCGCCAGCGACATCCCCACGCTCGACATCCATTCGCAAAACAATGCCTTGGGCAATGGTGTGCACGCGGCTATTTTTGACTCGTTGGTCTACTACAACAGCAAAACCTTCAAGGTGGAAGGCAAGCTGGCCACCTCTTGGAAGGAAATGTCGGGCACCCAATACCGGTTTAATTTGCGCAAAGGCGTGAAATTCAGCGATGGCTCGCCGCTGACAGCCGACGATGTGGTGTTTTCTCTGGACCGTGCCCGCAGCAAAACCTCCAATTTCAACGTCTACACCCAAGGCTTCAGCCGCATCGTCAAGGTCGATGCCAACACCGTTGACATCATTCTCAGTGGCCCCAACCCGGTGCTGCTGAACCAGTTGACCGAGCTACGCATCATGAGCAAAGCTTGGGCCGAAAAGAACAAGTCGGTCGAGCCCAAAGACGCCAAAGTCAAAGAAGAAAACTTTGCCCACCGCAATGCCATGGGCAGCGGCCCTTTCATGGTCAAGGACTGGCAGCCCGACCAAAAGCTGGTGCTGGTGAAAAACCCCAACTGGTGGGGCTGGTCTGAGGTGCCCAGCAACGTGACCGAAATCATCTACACCCCCATCAAGAACGAAGCCACCCGCGCTGCGGCCTTGCTCTCCGGCGAGCTGGACTTCGTGCTCGACCCCAGCCCGCAAGACCTGGGGCGCATGCGCAACAACGCCAACCTGAAAGTGGTCGATGGCATCGAGAACCGCACCATCTTTTTGGGCATGGACCAGCAGCGCGACGAATTGCCCGGTTCCAGCGTGAAGGGCAAAAACCCCCTGAAAGATGTGAAAGTGCGCAAAGCGCTTTACCAGGCCATCGACATCGACACCATCCAGCGCGTCACCATGCGCGGCTTGTCTCAAACCACCGGCGCGCTCGTGGCGCCCCAGGTGAATGGCTGGACCAAAGGGGTCGACACCCGTTTCCCATATTCCCAGGATGCCGCCAAAAAGCTGTTGGCCGAAGCCGGTTACGCCAATGGCTTTGAGGTGGACTTTGCCTGCCCCAACAACCGTTACATCAACGACGAAGAAATCTGCCAGGCCATCACGGCCATGTGGGCCAAGGTGGGCGTCAAGGCCAAGCTGCGCACCATGCCGCTGGTGACTTATTTCCCCATGATCCAGCGCTACGAAGCCAGCATTTACATGCTGGGTTGGGGCGTACCCACCTTTGACGGCTTGTACAGCCTGCAGTCTCTGGTGCGCTCGGTGGGCACAGGCGGTGACGGCAATTACAACGTGGGCCGCTACAGCAACCCGCGCATGGACTACATCGTGGACCGTGTCAAAACCGAGACCGATTTGCCTGTGCGCAACCGTTTGTTGACCGAAGGCCTGCAGTTGCAAAACGACACGGTGGCGCACATTCCCCTGCACAACCAAGTCATCCCCTGGGCCATGAAGAAAAACGTCGAGGTGATTCATCGGCCTGACAACCGCCTCGACTGGTCGCTGATCAGGGTCAACTGATGCTCGCTTTCATCCTGCAGCGTCTGATTCAGGCTGTGGTCGTCATGATCACGGTGGCTTTCATCGCCTTTTTGTTGTTTCAGTATGTGGGTGACCCGGTGGTGTTCTTGCTCGGGCAAGACGCCACCAAAGAGCAGATCGAGTTGCTCAGGTCCGATCTGGGCCTGGACCAGCCCTTCTTTGTGCAGTTCGGCCACTTTTTGTCTAATGCCGTGCAAGGCGAGTTTGGCTTGAGCTTGCGCCAGGGCGCCAAGGTGTCGCGCCTGATCGCCGAGCGCCTGCCCGCCACACTGGAGCTGGCTTTGGTGGCGGCCACGCTGGCACTGGCCATTGGCATTCCCATGGGGGTTTATGCAGCTTTGCGCCGTGGCACCTGGGCCAGCCAGCTGATCATGACTGTGTCGCTGCTGGGCGTGTCCTTGCCCACCTTTCTCATTGGCATTTTGTTGATCTTGGTCTTTGCCGTGATGCTGGGCTGGTTTCCCAGTTTCGGCAGGGGCGATGTGGTGCAGATGGGCTGGTGGTCCAGTGGCCTGATGACGGCCAAGGGCTGGCACCACATTGTTTTGCCCGCAGTCACGCTGGCGATTTTTCAGCTCACGCTGATCATGCGGCTGGTGCGCGCCGAGATGCTCGAGGTGCTGCGCACCGATTACATCAAGTTCGCACGCGCCCGGGGCCTGTCCAACCGGACCATCCACTTCGGGCACGCACTCAAAAATACCCTGGTGCCCGTGCTGACCATCACCGGCTTGCAGCTGGGTGGCCTGATCGCGTTTGCCATCATCACCGAGACGGTGTTCCAGTGGCCCGGCATGGGTTTGCTGTTCATCCAGGCGGTGACCTTTGCCGACATCCCGGTCATGGCCGCTTACCTGTGCCTGATCGCCCTGATTTTTGTGGTCATCAATCTGGTGGTGGACTTGCTTTACTTTGTGGTCGACCCTCGCCTGCGCGTAGGCAAGCCAGGGGGCCATTGAACATGGGTGCTTCCTTGCAATCGGTGTTGGGGCGCGGCGCTGCGTTTGCGCGCATTGCGCAGTTTCACCCCGAGCTCACGGCCTTTCGGCGCGACCTGCATGCACACCCTGAATTGGGCTTTGAAGAGGTCTACACCTCGGGCCGCGTGGCCGAGGGCCTGAAGCTGTGCGGTGTGGACAGCGTCCACACCGGCATCGGCAAAACCGGCGTGGTGGCCTTGGTGCACGGCGCAGGCCGTTCGGCCAGCAACCCGGGCCGCATGATCGGCCTGCGCGCCGACATGGACGCGCTGCCAATGACCGAGTTCAATGAATGCACCTGGAAGTCTTCCAAACCCGGGCTGATGCACGGCTGTGGCCACGACGGCCACACCGCCATGCTGATGGGCGCGGCGCGTTATCTGGCCGAAACCCGCCGATTTGATGGCACGGCCGTGCTGATTTTTCAGCCGGGCGAAGAAGGCTACGCGGGCGCCCGCGCCATGATGCAAGACGGCTTGTTCGAGCGCTTTCCTTGCGAAAAAGTTTTTGCCCAGCACAACTCGCCTGAAACGCCTTTGGGCGTGATCGGCATCACCCCCGGCCCCATGCAGGCGGCGGTGGACCGCATCGAAATCCTCATTCGCGGCAAGGGCGGTCACGGTGCGCGCCCGCACCAGGCCATCGACCCTGTGCTGGTGGCAGGCCACATCATCACTGCCGCGCAAAGCGTGGTGGCCCGCAACCTGTCGGCGTTTGACCAGGCGGTGGTCAGCATTTGCTCGATGCAAGGCGGCCACCCGGGTGCCATGAGCGTGATCCCCGGCGATGTGACCCTGGTGGGCACCG
The DNA here is from genome assembly GCF_003063415.1 of Limnohabitans sp. 2KL-17. Lineage (GTDB taxonomy): Bacteria > Pseudomonadota > Gammaproteobacteria > Burkholderiales > Burkholderiaceae_C > Limnohabitans_A. The sequence goes on along the minus strand of NZ_NESK01000023.1, from coordinate 6,979 downwards.
TGCGCACTTACAGCGAGAGCGTGCAAGACCAAATCGAAGAACGCCTGCGCAACCTGTGTACTGGCATCGCCCAGGGCTTTGGTGCTTCGGCAGAACTCCATTACGAGCGCACCTACCCCGCCACCGTGAACACCGTGCCCGAGGCGCAATTTGCCTGCGACGTGGCGGCGGCCCTGGTGGGCGAAGACAAGGTGTGGCGTAACATGTTGCCCAGCATGGGCGGTGAAGATTTTTCCTTCATGCTGCAGGCCAAGCCTGGCGCCTACATCCGCATTGGGCAAGGTCTGCCCCACGGCCCTGGCCCGCACCCATTGCACAATAGCCGATACGACTTCAACGACGACATCCTGCCCCTGGGCGCCGCCTTGCACGCCAGCCTGGTCGAGCAGGCTTTGCCCCTGGGCGCTGTCGCCAAACCCTAACAACCCACCACTTTCAACTTCAGGAGTCTTTCATGCGAACATCCAAACTGTCCCGTTCCCTGATGGCTGCAGCCATCGTCTCGGCTTTGTCGCTGGGCATGGCGCAAGCCGCCACCGTGCGCATTGCCAACCAGGGGGATGCCTTGTCGATGGACCCGCATTCGCTCAACGAGTCGCTGCAACTGAGCGTGACCAACAACGTCTATGAATCTTTGGTGGGCGTGAGCAAAGACCTGAAGTTTGAACCCGGTCTGGCCGCTTCATGGAAGCAAACAGCGCCCACTGTCTGGCGCTTCGAGCTGCGCAAGAACGTGCGCTTTCATGACGACACGCCTTTCACCGCCGACGACGTGGTGTTTTCTTTGAACCGCGCAGCAGGCGAAGGCTCCGACATGCGCAGCAACACCAACGACATCAAGGAAGTGCGCAAAATCAACAGCCACACCGTCGAGATCGAGACCAAAGCCCCTTTCCCCATCCTGCCCAACGTCTTGTCCTCGGTCTACATCATGAGCAAGAAGTGGTGCGAGGACAACCAGGCCGTTCGCCCGGTAGACCGTCGCAAAGGCATTGAAAATGCCGCCTCATTCCGCGCCAATGGCACAGGTCCTTACCGTCTGCGTGAGCGCCAGCCCAACATCCGCACCACCTTTGTTCGCAATGGCAACTACTGGGGCAAGATCGAGGGCAATGTGGACGAAGTGATCTTCTCCGTGATCGCCAATGACCCGACCCGCGTAGCCGCCTTGCTGTCGGGTGAGATCGACATCATGGAGCCAGTGCCTGTGCAAGACGTGCCCCGCATCAACAGCGGTGCCAACACGCGCGCTCTGGTGGCCCCCGAGTTGCGCACCATCTTTTTGGGCATGGACCAAAAGCGTGACGAACTGCTTTACTCCAGCGTGAAGGGCAAAAACCCCTTCAAGGACAAGCGTGTCCGCCAGGCTTTCTACCAGGCCATTGACATCGAAGGCATCAAGCGCACTGTGATGCGCGGCGCCTCGAACCCCAGCGCCTTGATGGTGGGCCCTGGCATCAACGGTTACAGCCCCGACCTGAATAAGCGCTTGCCTTTTGACCCCGAAGCCTCCAAAAAGCTGCTGGCCGAAGCTGGTTACCCCACCGGCTTCACGGTGGACATGAACTGCCCCAACGACCGTTATGTGAACGACGGCCAAATCTGTGAGGCTGTGGCCGCCAATCTGGCGCGAGTCGGGGTCAAGATCAACCTGAAGGCTGAGACCAAGGGCACGTATTTCCCCAAAATCTTGCGCCGCGACACCAGCTTCTATTTGTTGGGCTGGACACCCAGCACCTACGATGCACACAACGCGTTGAACGCACTCATGCGTTGCGTGGACGACAAGGGTACAGGCCAGTTCAACCTGGGCGCTTATTGCAACCCCAAGGTGGATGAGCTGACGGTCAAGATCCAGAGCGAAACCGACCAAACCAAGCGCAACGGCATGATCCGTGAGGTGTTCCAGCTGCACAACGACGACATCGGCCACCTGCCTTTGCACCAGCAGGCCTTGGCCTGGGGCACCAGCAAAAAGGTCACGCTGGTTCAGCGCGGTGACAACTACATGCCCTTCAAGTCCATCAGCATCAAATAAGCAATGAACGCATTGAAGCGCTGGCTGAACAGCGATGTGGGTTACAGCTTCCGCCAGTCGCCTACGGCGATGGTGGCGGCTGCGATCGCCTTTGTTTGCCTTTTTTGTTCGGTATTCGCCGGCTGGGTTTCGCCCACCAACCCCTTTGACCTGGCCACGCTGGAGCTGAGTGATGCCCGACTGCCGCCCGCGTGGCTGGACGGCGGCAGCACCAAGTTCTTGCTGGGCACCGATGACCAGGGCCGCGACATCTTGTCTGCCCTGATTTATGGTTCGCGCATCTCTTTGGTGGTGGGGCTGGCTTCGGTGGTCTTGTCGGTGGTGGTGGGTGTGGGCCTGGGCTTGCTGGCCGGTTTTCGGGGGGGCTGGATCGATGCCCTCCTCATGCGTTTGTGCGATGTGATGCTGTCTTTCCCGGCCATTTTGGTGGCCCTCTTGATTGCGGGTGTGGGGCGTGCCCTGTTTCCCAATGCGCACGAGTCGCTGGCTTTTGGGGTGCTGATCATCTCGATCTCGCTCACCGGTTGGGTGCAATACGCCCGCACGGTGCGCGGCACCACCTTGGTCGAGCGCAACAAGGAATACGTGCAAGCCGCCCGCGTAACGGGCGTGGCCCCCTTGCGCATCATGGTCAAGCATGTGCTGCCCAACGTGATGGGCCCGGTCATGGTGCTGGCCACCATTCAGGTGGCGACGGCCATCATCACCGAGGCCACACTGTCTTTTCTGGGTGTCGGTGCACCGCCCACATCGCCCTCGCTGGGCACCCTGATCCGGGTGGGCAACGACTATTTGTTTTCGGGCGAATGGTGGATCACGATTTTCCCGGGGCTGATGCTGGTGCTGATCGCGCTGTCGGTCAACTTGCTGGGTGACTGGTTGCGCGACGCGCTGAATCCGAGATTGCGATGAGTCTTTTACAAGTCAAGAATTTGGTGGTGGAGTTTCCCAGCCGCCACGGCACTTTGCGTGCGCTGGACGATATTTCCTTTGACATCGCGCCCGGAGAAATCCTGGGGGTGGTGGGCGAATCGGGTGCGGGGAAATCGCTGACCGGTGCCGCCATCATCGGCCTGCTGGAGCCACCGGGCCAAGTGTCCAGCGGTCAGATTCTGCTGGAAGGCCAGCGCATCGACCACCTCAACGCCGACCAGATGCGCCACATCCGGGGCCGCAAGATTGGTGCGATTTTTCAGGACCCGCTGACCTCACTGAACCCGCTTTACACCATTGGCCGGCAACTGACCGAGACCATATTGGCCCACCTGCCGGTCACGCCCAAAGAGGCTCGGCAACGCGCCATTGACCTGCTGAAAGACACCGGCATTTCTGCGGCCGAAGAACGCATTGACCACTACCCGCACCAGTTCTCGGGCGGCATGCGCCAGCGCGTGGTGATTGCCCTGGCCCTGGCGGCCGAGCCGCAACTGATCGTGGCCGACGAGCCCACCACGGCCCTCGATGTGTCCATTCAGGCGCAGATCATCAGCTTGCTCAAAAAAGTTTGCAAAGACCGTGGCGCAGCCGTGATGTTGATCACGCACGACATGGGTGTGATCGCCGAAACCTGCGACCGCGTGGCGGTGCTCTATGCCGGGCGTGTGGCCGAAATCGGCCCGGTGCACCAGGTCATCAACCACCCAGCCCACCCCTACACCGCAGGCCTGATGGCCTCGATTCCCGACATGGACAGTGACCGCGAACGCCTGAACCAGATCGACGGCGCCATGCCGCGCCTGAACGCCATTCCCACTGGCTGCGCCTTCAACCCGCGCTGCCCCAAGGCCTTTGACCGCTGCCGGCAAGAGCGGCCCGAGTTGGTGCAGGCGGGTGCCAACCGCGCAGCCTGCTGGCTGCACGACGGGAGTGCCGCATGAGCGACACAAAACCCCAGCCACAGACCCAGCCCTTGGTCGTCGCGCACGATCTGGCCAAAACCTTTGACGTCTCGGCCCCTTGGCTGAACCGTGTGATCGAGCGCAAACCGCGCCAGATGCTGAACGCCGTCGATGGCGTGAGCTTCGAGATCGAGCGCGGCAAAACCCTGGCCCTGGTGGGCGAGTCCGGCTGCGGCAAAAGCACCGTGGCACGCTTGCTGGTGGGCCTGTATGAGCCCACACGCGGTGGCCTGACGTTTGACGGGCAAGATGCCCACGCGGCCTTCAAGTCGCCCGATGCACAAAAAATGCGCCAGCGCATCCAGATGATTTTTCAGGACCCTTATGCCAGCCTGAACCCGCGCTGGACGGTGGACAACATCATTGGCGAGCCGCTGAAAGAGCATGGCCTGATTCAAGACGCCGACGAGCTCAAAGCCCGCGTAGCCGAGCTGCTGCAGTCGGTAGGTTTGTCGCCACTCGACATGGTCAAGTACCCGCACCAGTTTTCGGGTGGGCAACGCCAGCGCATCTCGATCGCGCGGGCACTGGCCACTGCGCCTGAGTTTTTGGTGTGCGACGAGCCCACTTCTGCGCTCGATGTGAGTGTGCAGGCGCAAGTGCTCAACATCATGAAAGACCTGCAGCGTGCGCGCGGCCTGACGTATTTGTTCATCAGCCACAACCTGGCGGTGGTGCGCCATGTGAGCGACCAGGTGGGCGTGATGTACCTGGGCCGACTGGTGGAGTTGGCCGACAAACACACCCTGTTTGGTAACCCGCAACACCCTTACACACGGATGCTGCTGGACGCGATCCCCAAAATGCACGATACCGGCCGCGCCCGCACCCCGGTGCAGGGCGAAGTGCCCAACCCCCTGAACCCGCCCACCGGCTGCACCTTTCATCCGCGCTGCCCGCAGGTGACCGACATCTGCCGCACTGAGCGTCCACCGCTGCGCGACTTCAAAGGCATCAAGATCGCTTGTCACGCGGTGGTGTGAGCCCACATTGATCGGCCCTGAACCCCTGCGTTGTGCAGGGCCCACTGGCACCACATTGATCACACAGACGTAAAAAAACCCACCGTGTTGCCACGGTGGGTTTCTTAGTCTTTTAAATCTCAACTGGCTTGCACCAGCGTCAAATTAGAAAGCGTGGTTCAGACCAATGTAAGTGGCTGATGGTTTGGCTTTTTGAGCGGCCAAGCCATTTTTGTCCATGGTACGGTAGAAAGCGTAGGCGCGTGTGCGCTTGCTCAGAGCGTAACCAGCATGGACAGAGAAGCCATCGATTTTGGCAACTTGACCAGCAGCAGGAGCACTGTCTTTCACAGTGATGTAAGTCGCGCCAAAAGTCCATGCGTCCATAGGCATGGTCAAAGTCACGTGCGAAGCTTTGTCAGCAGCAGCACCAGCAGTCTTCTGGTTGTATGTACCCACGTTGATCTTGGCCATGCCCAGATCGTAAGAAGCCATCAAACGGCTTTCTTTCGACTCAACACCAGCAGCAGCATTCAAAGCAGCTTGTGTGGAAGATGCAGCCAAAGCGCCAAATGTTGTTGCGTCGCTAGGCGCAGCAGCAATTTTGCCCATGCTGTAAGACACAGCGATAGGACCTTGCACATAAGAAACTTGCGCTTCAGTCACAACACCTTCGCTGCGCAAGTTGTCACGCTCACCCAAACCGTACAAAGCTTGCACTTGGAAGCCATTGAACACAGGCGATGCGTACTTGAAAGAGTCGTTGATACGGCCAGCAGCGCCCAAAACTGGGGCAGCGCCACCGAATGCGTTGTTCACGCCAGCTTGTGCAGCAGAGTTGGCCATGAAGTAGGTCCAAACGGAACCATGGTTGCCGCCTGCGTTGTTGTTGTCGTCAGAGATGGACTGGTTGCGACCCACGCGCAATTCACCGAAACCACCCTTGAGACCAATGTACAGATCGCGGTCACCAAAAGCCAGGCCTTGGTTGGTAGCGGATGTTGCTGCAGCGCTAGTACCCATGTTAGGGTTGACTTGACGGACGAACGTATTTGCACGGTCAGCAGCGATGGTGCTGTTGGCACGGAAAATGGCGCTCAAACCGCCGCCCAGATCTTCAACGCCAGAGAAGATGATCTTGGAAGTGGATGTGGCACCGTTTTGGACAGTAGAGATCTTGCCGCCGTCAGCGGTTTTGGCACTGACGTAAGACAGGTCGATGTTGCCAGAGATGGACACCGAAGATTGAGCGAAAGCAGCGCTGGAAACTGTCAGAACAGCCAGAGCAGCTACATTTATCACATTATTTGCCAATAAAAAGTTAACATCTAATTCGTCACTCTATACTTTACTAGCCTATGACTGTCCGGCCTCTTTTTGGCTCTTTGTGTGCCAGCCTCGACGATTTTTTGACCCAGCCCATGCACATCGTGGGCGCGTCGGGCGCGTCTGCCGTGGCCATTTTGGATGCCAATCAACCCGTCTTTTACGTGTTCAGCCCAGACGCTTGGATAAAAATGTCAGAGTCCAGAGCCGTAAATGTCAAAAAGTCTAAAAACAATCAAAAAATCAATCATTTAAGCAACGAGGCAGAAGAGGCTGGTGAGGACGAGGACGATGAAGACCCCGGGCCGGCCCAGTTGCCGCGTCCGCGCAGCGTGAAACGCCCGCGTACGGGGATGACGGACTCGGTGCTGACCCAGGGCGCCATGCGCTTTAACAGTTTTGACGTGCTGGCGGAGCAGTTGATTGAGCAGGAGAACCAGCGTGTCAAGCGGGGGGAACTCAGTTCGGCGTCTGTCGGCATCCTGAAAAACCGCCTGGATGCCCATGTACTGCCTTATTTCAAATACATTCCGCCCTCGCAGGTCACGCCCATGATGATGGACGCCTTTGTGCGGCGGTTGACAGACAGCCAGCTCAGTTCCACCACCGTGTCGCAATATTTGGTGGTTGACCTTGCCCCCGAAAAACGTACTGCTTAGCTGATGGTTAAAAATCAGTTCAAGGAGAACGAAATGAGTGAAACGAGGAAACGGGCCAAGTACACGCTGGAATTCAAGATGGAGGCGGTCAGGCTG
>NZ_NESK01000022.1 GCF_003063415.1 Limnohabitans sp. 2KL-17 | reverse complement strand
CAGCCTGACCGCCTCCATCTTGAATTCCAGCGTGTACTTGGCCCGTTTCCTCGTTTCACTCATTTCGTTCTCCTTGAACTGATTTTTAACCATCAGCTAAGCAGTACGTTTTTCGGGGGCAAGGTCACCCCAAGGGTCTTTTCTTATGGAAAGTCCGGGTTGTCACCCCGGCTTCACACCGCTTTAATACAGTTGTCATTTTTAAAATGCACAGTACCACTCTAAAGAAGCACTGCTTGACAGGCCTTTTGCAATTTCAGCCTCTTCATCTCCAGGAACCGCCATGAAACTCAAACTCACCCTTTCTGCCCTGACCCTGGGCTTGGCCAGCTTGTCCGCCCAAGCCCAAACCGAAATCCAGTGGTGGCACTCCATGGGTGGCGCCCTGGGCGAATGGGTCAATGACCAGGCCAAGGATTTCAACGCCAGCCAAAAAGACTACAAAATCGTACCGACCTTCAAGGGCAGTTACGACGAGTCCATGACCGCTGCCATCGCCGCCTACCGCGCGGGCAACGCCCCACACATTTTGCAGGTGTTTGAAGTGGGCACGGCCACCATGATGGCCAGCAAGGGCGCGATCAAGCCCGTGGGCGAAGTCATGAAAGAAGCCGGCCTCAAATTTGATCAAAACGCCTATGTGCCCGCTGTGGCCGGTTACTACACAGCCCCCAACGGCCAGATGCTGAGCTTCCCGTTCAACAGTTCCACCCCCGTGTTCCATTACAACAAGGACGCCTTCAAGGCGGCAGGCCTGGACCCGAACACCCCACCCACCACCTGGCCTGAAGTGGCTCTGGCCGCTGCCAAGCTCAAGGCCAGTGGCCACAAGTGCCCGTTCACCACCAGCTGGATCAGCTGGACACAGCTTGAATCCTTTTCAGCCTGGCACAACACCGAATTTGCCACCAAGGGCAATGGCATGCGCGGCATGGACGCCCGCCTGAGCTTCAACACCCCTTTGCACGTGCGCCACATTGACAACCTGGCCAACATGGCCAAGCAGGGCTTGTTCATTTACAAAGGCCGAGGCAATGCGGCGGACGCCACCTTTGTATCCGGCGAGTGCGCCATGGCCACCGGTTCGTCGGCGCTTTATGGCAGCGTGGTCCGCAACGGCAAGTTTGGCTATGGCATCGGCGCACTGCCCTATTACCCTGATGTGAACGGTGCGCCACAAAACACCGTGATCGGTGGCGCCAGCTTGTGGGTGATGAGTGGCAAGAAAGCCCCTGATTACAAAGGCGTGGCCCAGTTCTTTGCCCATTTGTCCAAGGACGATGTGGCTGCCGCCAGCCACCAGCGCACAGGCTACCTGCCCGTGACCAAAGCCTCGTTCGAGGTGACCGAAAAATCCGGCTTCTACAAAAAGAACCCCGGCACCGATGTGTCCGTGACACAAATGATTCGCAAGACCACCGACAAGTCACGCGGCGTGCGTCTGGGTAATTTTGTGCAAATCCGCACCATCATTGACGAGGAGCTCGAAGGCGTGTGGAGTGGCAAAAAGGGCACCAAAGAAGCCCTGGACATGGCCATCAAACGCGGCAACGAGCAGCTTGAACGCTTCGAAAAAGCCAACAAGTGATTTCACAACCGCTGCTCGCAGCGGTTGGCTCTGAAAAAAGCAGAGGCAATGCCTCTGCTTTTACGCATTTTGGGATGACACTCAGCCACCCCGCCTGGTAAAAAATTTATGGAAAAACGCGTTCGCTTCAAATCTCGCTGGCTGCCCTGGTTGCTGATCGCACCCCAGATGGCCGTGGTGCTGGTGTTCTTTTTCTGGCCGGCTGGACAGGCCCTGTACCAAAGCGTGCTGCAAGAAGATGCCTTTGGGGCATCCCGCGAGTTCGTGGGGATGGAGAATTTTTCACGCCTGTGGCACGACAGCGGCTACCTGGAGTCTTTCAAAATCACGGCCATTTTTTCCTTGCTGGTGGCTGTCACGGGTTTGTCGGTGTCTTTGCTTCTGGCGGTGATGGCCGACCGGGTCGGGCGCGGCGCGGGGCTGTACAAAACCCTTTTGATCTGGCCCTATGCGGTAGCCCCTGTGGTGGCGGGCGTTTTGTGGCTGTTCATGTTTGCATCGCCCATGGGCGTGGTCGGCTACGCCCTCAGGGCCGTCGGCATCGAGTGGAACCACCTGCTCAACCCCAACCACGCCATGGCGCTGATCGTGATGGCCGCGGTCTGGAAGCAGATTTCCTACAACTTTTTGTTTTTTCTGGCAGGTTTGCAGTCCATTCCCAAATCGCTGATCGAAGCCGCCGCCATCGACGGGGCCAGCCCCTGGCGGCGCTTTTGGACCATCGTGTTCCCCCTGCTGTCACCCACCACCTTCTTTTTGCTGGTGATCAACATCGTTTACGCCTTTTTTGACACTTTCGCCATCGTGGACGCCACCACCCACGGCGGCCCGGGCAAAGACACGGCCATTCTGGTTTACAAGGTTTATTACGACGGCTTCAAGGCGCTGGACATGGGCAGCTCGGCCGCGCAGTCGGTGGTGCTGATGGTGATCGTGGTGTCGCTCACGGTCTTGCAGTTCAAGTTTGTCGAAAAGAAAGTGCAGTACTGATGTCTCTCTCCCCTGTTCACTTGGGTGGTCGGTCATGATCGAACGACGCCCCGGCCTGCAGATCCTGCGGCATGTCATCTTGCTGATTGGCGTGGCCATTGTGGCTTTTCCGCTGTACCTGACTTTTGTCGGCTCCACCCAAACCGCGCAGCAAATCAACCAGAGCGTGCCCATGTCGCTGGTGCCTGGCAGCCACTTTTGGGAAACCTACCGCCTGACCCTGTTTGGCGGGCCCAACTCTCAAGGCAGCCCACTGCCGGGGATGTGGCCCATGATGAAAATCAGCCTGATCAGCGCCCTGGGCATCGCGATTGGCAAGATCGCCATTTCGCTGCTGTCGGCATTCGCCATTGTTTATTTCCGATTTCCGTTTCGCAACCTGGTGTTCTGGATGATTTTTGTCACCTTGATGCTGCCGGTGGAAGTGCGCATCAGCCCAACCTATGAGGTGGTAGCGGGCCTGGGCATGCTGAACAGCTTTGCGGGTCTGACGGTGCCCTTGATCGCCTCAGCCACGGCCACCTTTTTGTTCCGGCAGTTTTTTCTGACCATTCCCGATGAGCTGGTCGAGGCCGCACGCATGGACGGCGCGGGTCCGATGCGGTTCTTCAAGGATGTGCTGCTGCCCTTGTCGGCCACCAACATCGCCGCCCTCTTTGTGATCCAGTTCATCTATGGCTGGAACCAGTACCTGTGGCCCTTGCTGGTGACCACCAACGAAGACATGTACCCCGTGGTGCTGGGCATCAAGCGCCTGATTTCGGGTGAGTCGTGGACAGAATGGAACGTGGTCATGGCCGCCGCCATTTTGGCCATGCTGCCCCCAGCGATGGTCGTGATCCTGATGCAAAAATGGTTCGTCAAAGGCCTGGTCGATACGGAAAAATAAATAACGCGGGGACAGTCCACTGCGAAGCGGTGCTCTGTCCTCGTCTGATATGAAACCCGGGGACAGTCCACTGCCAAGCGCTGCTCTGTCCCCATCTGATCCAAAGATTTATGGCTTCCATCACACTCTCTCACATCCTCAAAACCTACGGTGCAGGCGCCAAGTCCAACACCGTCATCCACGACCTGAGCGCCAGCATCCAGGATGGCGAATTCGTCGTGATCGTCGGTCCCTCGGGCTGCGGCAAATCCACCTTGTTGCGCATGGTGGCAGGCCTGGAAGACATCACGGGCGGCAACATCTCGATTGGCGAACGCGTGGTGAACGACCTGGAACCTGCCGAACGCGACATCGCCATGGTGTTCCAGAACTACGCGCTTTACCCCCACATGAGCGTGTTCGACAACATGGCCTATGGCCTGAAAATCGCCAAGCGCTCTGCCGAAGAAATCAAGGCGCGCGTCGACAAGGCGGCAGGCATCCTCGAATTGAGCCAACTGCTGCAACGCAAACCGCGGGAGCTGTCCGGTGGTCAGCGCCAGCGGGTCGCCATGGGCCGCGCCATCGTGCGCCAACCCCAGGTCTTCTTGTTTGACGAGCCGCTGTCCAACCTAGACGCCAAACTGCGTGCACAGACCCGCCTGGAGATCCAGAAGCTGCACCGCGAATTGGGCATCACCAGCCTGTTTGTGACGCATGACCAGGTCGAAGCCATGACCCTGGCCCAGCGCATGATCGTGATGAACGGTGGGCACATGGAGCAGTTCGGCACGCCAGAGGAGGTTTACAACCGCCCGGCCAGCACCTTTGTCGCCAGCTTCATCGGCTCGCCGCCCATGAACCTGCTGAAAAAAGCACCGGTCACCAATGCCCAGCGCATTTTGGGCATTCGCCCTGAACACCTGGACATCACGCCCGCACAAGTCACAGGGGGTTGGTCTCTGATCGCCGACACAGTGGAGCTGCTGGGCGCCGAGCGTCTGGTGCACGCCCATCTGGGCGACGAAATCCTGACCCTGAGGCTGGACGAATCGGTCACGCCCCCCCAACCCGGCCAGAACTTTTACGCCACCCCCCGCGCTGACCGCGTGCACTGGTTTGACGCGCAGACACTCCAACGCATTACTTCACCATGACCACCCTCACACCTTGGCCCTACCCCCGCTGGGTTGCACACCGCGGCGCGGGCAAGCTGGCCCCTGAAAACACGCTGGCCGCCTTCAGGTTGGGGGCTGCGCACGGCTACCGCATGTTCGAATGCGACGCCAAACTCAGCGCCGATGGCGTGGTGTTTTTGATGCACGACGCCACCCTGGAACGCACCACCAACGGCCACGGCACCGGCGGCGACCTGCCCTGGCAAGACTTGTCGCAACTGGACGCCGGCAGCTGGCATTCGCGCACTTTTGCGGGCGAGCCTTTGCCCACGCTGCAAGCGCTGACCCGCTTTTGCCAGGCCAACGGCTTTCACCTGAACATAGAGATCAAACCCACCCCGGGGACCGAAACAGTCACCGGCGCAGCGGTGGCCCAACTGGCCGCCGAACTCTGGCAAGCTGCCCCCGTGCCGCCTTTGCTGACTTCGTTCAAACCCGAAGCCCTTGCTGCAGCCCGGCAGGCTGCCCCCAATCTGCCGTGCGGCTTGCTGGTGGACACATTGTGGGAAGGCTGGCTGGCAAAGGCACAAGAACTTGGCTGCGTGGCGGTGGTCGCCAACCACAGCCTTTGGAACGCCAACAACGTGGCCCAGGTGCACGGAGCAGGCCTGCGTTGCCTAAGCTACACCGTCAACGACCAAGAAGCCGCCGGACATCTGCTGGCCCTGGGTACCGACGGCATCATCACCGACCGGATAGACTTGTTCAGCGCTGCGTAAAAACCAGCCCCGGGCTCAAAATCCACTGGGTTAGCCACAACACGCTCAAGCGAACCATGACCATGCGCCTTCACAAAATCTCCCTTGCACTGATCGCCTCACTTCTTGCCCTGAACGCCTTGGGTCAAACCCCAAAAGGTGAAGTGAAACCCGGGGTGTTGGTCCACACGCAAGCGTCCATGCAATCGGTCATCAGCGGTGCACAAGTGGCACTGCCAGCGTCGATGACTCAAACCGGTGTCTTTCTGGGCGCCTTGAAAGATGCCCCACCTGTGGCCGCAAGCAAGGTCCCTGTGGTGGTTTTCATGCACGGCTCATCGGGCTTGGGGCTCAAGGCCATTGGTGACTGGCAGCGATGGCTGGCGGGCATGGGCATCGCCAGCATTGCCCCGAACTCGTTTGGTCTGCCAAACCGGATGACTTACAACTCCCCGATTGACAAACCCACCTACGAAAAAGTGCATGCCCTGCGCGCCTCTGAAATCGGGATCACCTTGCAAGCCTTGAGCCAGTTGGCTTGGGCCGATCCTGCCAAATGGGTTCTGGCGGGGACCAGCGAAGGCGCCGTGCCCGTGGCGCGTCACACCGGCAAAGAGTTCATGGGCCGTATCCTGTTTGCATGGGGCTGCGAAGACAATTACTTTGTCGAATCTCACCAAACGGCCATTCCCGATGACCAACCCGTCCTGAATGTCATCAGCTCGACCGACCCTTATTTTTCGCCCAGCAACAGCTGGATCGGCAACCCCAATGCCGTGGGCCATTGCGGTGCAGCCTTGAAATCCAACAAAAAAGCCAGCATCGTGCTGATTCCAGGCGCACCTCACACCGTGTTCATGTTTTCGCAAGCCAAAGGCCCCGTTGAAGGTTTTTTGAAAGACCTTTTCAAGCTCTGACCCTGCTCATTGAGCTTCAGGGACCGATCGGCGCAAAACCAACCCAGTCACTGCCGGCTGGCCCAGCCGCGGTGCAGGGCCCATTCCGTGCTGGCTGCCACCAGTACCAAGGCGGTGTAGGTGGCCATGGTGCCGTCCTGGCCCTGCAATACCAAACCCGCAGTCAGCACCAGCCCCCCGATCAAGGCATGAACCAGCATGCGGCGGGTGAATGAACGGTGCCCGGACCCCATGACCCATCGGCCAGCCAAAGGCATGAGCAGCGCCATGGCCAGCGCTGGCAGGAAAAAATTGAACAAATGCAGGGTCAGTTGCCAGACGGTCATGGGTCTTGAACGGGTCTTGAACAGCGTGGAGTGGGATAAAGGCGCACAACAATTGTGCACCGAAAGTGCCCTCTGCCGACCCCTCCGGGCTCTTGTCAGGTCGGGGTTTCTATAATCAGTGCATGGCTGTTTGGACACTGGGCTTGAATCACACCACTGCGCCGCTCGATTTGCGCGGGCGGTTTGCCTTCGCGTTGGACCAGATGGCACCCACTTTGCAAGGCTTGAGAAGCAACCTGGCCAAAAACCTGACGCAAACGCCCGAGGCCGCGATCTTGTCGACCTGCAACCGCACCGAAATTTATTGTGCGGCCGAGCAGGCCGCTGCGGCTGACACCTTGCTCTGGCTGGCCGAAGCCGGCGGGGTATCGACCCAAGAACTCCAGTCGCACACCTATTTGCTCGAGGGCAACGAGGCCGCCAGGCACGCTTTCCGGGTGGCCAGCGGGCTCGACTCGATGGTGTTGGGCGAAGCCCAAATCCTGGGTCAACTCAAGGATGCCGTGCGCGCTGCCGAGCAAGCAGGCGCGCTGGGGATCACCTTGAACCAACTCTTCCAGCGCAGCTTTGCCGTGGCCAAAGAGGTGCGCAGTTCCACCGAGATCGGCGCCCACTCCATCAGCATGGCAGCCGCCTCTGTGCGCTTGGCCAGTCAGCTGTTTGAAGACCTCAAAGACATCAAGGTGCTGTTTGTCGGTGCGGGGGAAATGATCGAGCTGGTCGTCACTCACTTTGCGGCCCGCCAACCTAAATCACTTGCCATTGCCAACCGTTCCATGGAACGCGGCGAAAAACTCGCCAGTCGATTTGGCGCCGAAGTGATGCGCCTGGCCGATTTGCCCGAGCGTTTGCACGAATTCGACGCGGTCATCAGCTGCACTGCCAGCACCCTGCCCCTGATCGGCTTGGGGGCCGTGGAACGGGCCTTGAAGAAACGCAAGCACCGCCCCATGTTCATGGTCGATCTGGCGGTTCCCCGCGACATCGAACCCGAGGTCAAGGCCCTGGAAGACGTTTACCTCTACACCGTAGACGATCTGGCCAGCGTGGTGCAGGCAGGCCAGGCCCATCGTCAGGCTGCAGTGGCCGAAGCCGAGGTCATCATTGACGCCGGCGTGCAAAGCTTCAACCACTGGCTGGGCCAACGGGACACGGTGCCACTGATCCAGCAATTGCAAAACCAGGCCGATACCTGGCGCGAAGCCGAGCTGGGCCGTGCCCGCAAGCTGCTGGCGCGGGGCGATGACCCCGAAGCCGTTCTTGAGGCGCTGGCCAAGGGGCTGACCCAAAAAATGCTGCATGGCGCCATGGCCGAATTGCGCAGCGCTGACCACGCCCACCGCGAACAAACCGTGCAAACGGTGCAACGCCTTTTCTTGCGGCAAGAGCGTTAGCGGCGCACCGGCGACCGGCTAATGCCGCTCCCGGCGAGATGGGCATGGATGCCCCCAACGCCACTTGCCCCTGGATTGACGCCTGCCCGGCAATGACCGCTCAAGATGAAACCCTTTTTGATCCAACAACTCGAACGTTACGCCGAGCGCCTTGCCGAGCTGGACTTTTTGCTGTCCCGGGAAGACATCATGGCCGACATGGCCCAGTTCATGAAGCTCTCGCGGGAACACGCGGATGTGAGCGCCATGGCCACGCGCTTTGCCCGTTACAAGCAGCGCAGCAGCGATCTGGCAGAAGCCCTGGAAATGCAGGCTGATTCACCCGAGGCTGACGAGATGCATGCCCTGGCGGGAGAAGAGATCACTTCAGCCCAGAATGAACTGAACGAACTGGAAGCCGAATTACAAAGGATGCTGCTGCCCAAGGACCCCCAGGACGCGCGCCCGGCCTATCTGGAAATCCGCGCCGGCACAGGGGGTGACGAGTCGGCTCTTTTCGCGGCCGACTTATTGCGCATGTACACCCGCTTTGCACAAAACAAAGGCTGGAAAGTCGAGCTGCTGTCCGAGTCACCCAGCGAGCTGGGCGGCTTCAAGGAGGTCGTGATCCGCCTGGAAGGCGAGAACACCTTTGGCCAGCTTCGCTTTGAATCGGGCGGCCACCGCGTGCAGCGTGTGCCCGCCACCGAAACACAAGGCCGAATCCACACCAGCGCCTGCACCGTGGCGGTGCTGGCCGAACCGGATGAGGCCAAGGCGGTGCAGATCAATCCGGCCGACCTGCGCATCGACACCTACCGCGCCAGCGGTGCGGGCGGGCAACACATCAACAAAACAGATTCGGCTGTACGGGTGACCCACCTACCAACCGGCATCGTGGCCGAATGCCAGGACGATCGGTCCCAGCACCGCAACAAGGCCAAGGCCCTGCAAGTTCTGGCAGCCCGCATCGAAGAAAAAGATCGCAGCGAACGCGCGGCCAAAGACGCCGCCCTGCGCAAAGGCCTTGTCGGCAGTGGTGACCGGTCGGACCGCATCCGCACCTACAACTTCCCACAGGGCCGCTGCACCGACCACCGGATCAACCTGACCCTGTACAAACTCAATGCCATCATGGAAGGCGACATGAAGGACGTGATCGACGCCCTGCAAGCGGCGCGTCAGGCTGAGCAACTGGCCGAGCTGGAGATTGGCGCGTCATGAGTCCCCGCACGCTCGCCGAAAGCCTGCAACGCGCACAGACGCTCGGGCTGGCCCGCATGGACGCCCAAGTGCTGCACCTGCATGTGATGGGCCGCGAAACACATGACCGTGCCTGGTTGCTTGCGCATGACCGCGATGAACTGTCGTCCGACATGGTGGCGCGCCTGGACAAACTGTTTCAGCGGCGCCTGGCCGGTGAGCCCGCCGCCTACATCACCGGCTTCAAAGAGTTCTTTGGGCTGCGCCTGCAAGTGGATGCCCGCGTGCTGGACCCCCGCCCTGACACCGAAACACTGGTGGAATGGGCTTTGGAACTGCTGCCCATGGGCATCCCAGCGCGTGTGTTGGACCTGGGCACTGGCAGCGGCGCCGTGGCCTTGGCCCTGCAACACGAACGCCCAGCCAGCCAGGTCACCGCCGTGGATGCCAGCGCCGATGCCTTGGCCGTGGCCCAAGCCAACGCCCTGCGCTTGAATTTGCCCGTGAAGTTCATGCAAAGCCACTGGATGGATGCCATGGCAGGCCCGTTTGAACTGCTTGTTTCGAACCCCCCCTATGTGGCCGATGCCGACCCGCACCTGGCCGCCTTGACCCACGAACCCCTGCAAGCCCTGACCAGCGGACCGGACGGACTCGACGATCTGCGCCAAATCATTGCCCAAGCCCCCAGCCGACTGGCCCCCGCAGGCTGGCTGCTGCTGGAACACGGCTGGGACCAGGCCGATGCGGTGCGAAACCTGCTGCGCAGCGCCGGCTTTGAAAAAGTGCAATCACGCCAGGACCTGGCAGGCATTGAGCGTTGTTCGGGTGGGGCGCTGCCAACCACATGACCATCAACAGGCCCCACAAGTTTTCAGACTTTCAATCAGAGAGATAATGCATCCCATTAGAAATCGGCACCATTTGGAGCAAAAACCATGAGCGACACCCAGCAACGCATCGACGAAATCGTCAAAGGCAACGAGATCACCCTGTTCATGAAGGGCAACGCCAGTTTCCCCATGTGCGGTTTTTCCGGCCGTGCCATCCAACTCCTGAAGGCCTGCGGCGTCGACCCCAAGACCGTCAAAACCGTGAATGTGCTGGACGACGCCGAAATTCGCCAAGGCATCAAGGAATACAGCAACTGGCCCACGATTCCTCAGCTCTACATCAAGGGTGAGTTCATCGGTGGCTCGGACATCATGATGGAAATGTACGAATCAGGCGAGCTGCAGCAGGTCATCAACGGCCAAGCCTGACCGCCTTCGCGCATCACCCTGACTTGCAGGGTGTGGCGATGCCGCCCATAAAAAAAGCCAGTCAAATGACTGGCTTTTTGCTGGATTGACGAAGGATCAGCGGAATTTGGACTGCGGCACAACCTTCATGTCACCATCCAAAGAACCGATGTAACCGGCAATGGCCTTCAATTCGGCATTGGAGTATTGCTTGGCAATGCCGCCCATCACGCCGTTGTTGCGGCCCCAGGTGGCCTGGTTTTCAACTTTGTAAGACTTGAGCGCCACGTACAGGAAATCTTTGTGCTGGCCGGCGATCTTGGGGTAACTGGGGTCAATCGGCTTGGAGAAGTTGTCACCGTGGCAAGAAATGCAAGCGCCTTTTTGCAGCAGGGCCGCCACTTTGGCGTCTGGTGTCTTGGGGGTGGTGGCCACCGGCTCGGTCTTGCCATGTTGCTCGTAGTAAGCGCCCAGATCGGCCATGTCCTGATCGGTCAGGCTGGTGGAAATACCGCGCATCGTGGGGTGCTTTCGCTCCCCCTTTTTGTAGGCGTTCAGTGCTGAAACAATGTATTTGGCGTTTTGACCGGAAATCATCGGCACGCGGTAAACCTCGGGAAAGCTGGCTTGGTAGCCCTTGATACCGTGGCAGCCGATGCACATGGCAATCTTCTGCTCCGCGGCTTTGGCATCGCCCTTGATCTCTTGAGCATGGGCAGAAATGGTGGTCACAGAGGCGACAGCCAATGCAAACACTGAGGTCAGGAACTTGTTCATTTTGCTTACACAATCCAATTGACTGATAAAAATCAACTGCAGATTATATCGGGCTGACCCTCATAATCCTGACAAGCTTCTTTCCAATTTTTGAGAACTGCAACCCATGAAATTCAAAGGCACCGAAAACTACGTCGCCACTCAGGACCTGATGCTGGCCGTAAATGCCGCCATCACACTCAAACGGCCGCTCTTGGTAAAAGGCGAACCCGGCACCGGTAAAACCATGCTGGCCGAGGAAGTGGCGCAGTCATTGAACCTGCCCCTGCTGCAATGGCACATCAAATCCACCACCAAAGCCCAGCAAGGCCTGTATGAATATGACGCCGTCAGCCGGCTGCGTGACAGCCAATTGGGCGAAGCCAAAGTCAAGGACATCGAAAACTACATCATCAAGGGTGTTCTCTGGCAGGCTTTCACCTCCGAAACCCCAGTGGCCATCCTGATCGATGAGATCGACAAAGCCGACATCGAGTTCCCGAACGACCTGCTGCGCGAAATCGACCGCATGGAGTTTTATTGCTACGAGACACGCCAGCTGATCAAGGCCAAGACCCGTCCGCTGGTGTTCATCACCTCCAACAACGAAAAAGAGCTGCCCGACGCCTTTTTGCGCCGTTGCTTCTTTCACTACATCAAGTTCCCCGAAGCGGACACCATGCGCCTGATCGTGGATGTGCACTTCCCGACGCTCAAGAAAGATTTGCTGGCCCTGGCCCTCAAAACTTTCTACGATGTGCGTGGTCTGCCTGGTCTGAAGAAAAAACCCTCCACCAGCGAACTGCTGGACTGGCTCAAGCTTTTGGTCGCAGAAGATATACCGCTTGAGGCGCTGCAAAGTGCCGATCAGAAAGTATCTGTGCCGCCACTGGTGGGTGCTCTGCTCAAAAACGAACAAGACGTGAGCTTGTTTGAAAAGCTGGTGTTCATGAACCAGCGCAACCGCTGAGAACCGGCCATATGTCGACTCCCAACCCTTTTCTTGAAGGTATCTCAGACGCTGTCGGTTTCGTCGGCGGCGCTTTGGCCGGCTATTGGGCAGGCAAGTTGCTCGGCTTGAACATTTTCAGCGCTGGCTATGACTACGCCAGCATTGGCGGCATTTTGCTGGTAGGCCTGGGCGGTGGTGTGGGGCTGCATCTGGCACGTTTCTGGCGCGCCAAACAAAAAGCCAAAGACAACGACAACGACAACGACACACCATCATGAGCCACTGGATCGCACCCGTCACCCTTTCTGATCAGCATGTCACGCTGGTGCCGCTCGCCACGGGTCACCACGACGATCTGGTGGATGCGGTGCGCGATGGCGAACTGTGGAACCTCTGGTACACGGCCATCCCGGCGCCTGATGCCATGGCCGCTGAAATTGCACGCCGGCTGAACTTGCAAACACAGGGCAGCATGTGCCCTTTTGCCGTGCTGGACCCCGCATCCGGCCGAGCAGTGGGCATGACCACCTACATGAACATCGACGCCACCAACAGGCGCGTGGAAATTGGTTCGACCTGGTACCGCAAAAGCGTGCAGCGCAGCCCGCTCAACACCGAGGCCAAGCGCCTGCTGCTGGCCCATGCCTTTGAGCAGTTGAGCTGCATCGCTGTTGAGTTTCGAACGCATTTTTTCAACCACCAAAGCCGCCATGCCATTGAGCGCCTGGGGGCCAAGCTGGATGGTGTTCTGCGCAGCCACCAGACCAATACCCACCCGTTGGCTGCGGGCGCAATGCGAGACACCTGTGTTTACAGCATCATTGCCAGTGAATGGCCCAGTGTGAGAACGCATTTGAACTTTCAATTGAACCGCGCCAGCCACAAGGACACCCGGTCATGCTGATTGATTTCTTCTACACCCTGCGTGCCGCCAAATTACCGGTGTCTGTGCGCGAGTACCTGACGCTGCTGGAGGCGCTCCAGGCCAATGTGGTTGGCCCTGCATCAGACGCCTGCAGCATCGATGATTTTTACCACTTGGCCCGCACGGTGATGGTCAAGGACGAAAAGCACTTCGACAAATTCGACAAGGCTTTTGGCGCCTATTTCAAGGGCGTCGAGATGTTGACCGACTTCACCAAGGAAGTGCCCCTCGACTGGCTGGAAAAAATCCTGCAAAAAGAACTCACGCCCGAGCAAAAAGCCGCCATCGAAAAGATGGGTTGGGACGAGTTGATGGACACCCTGAAAAAGCGCCTCGAAGAACAAAAAGAACGCCACGAAGGCGGCAGCAAATGGATCGGCACCGGCGGCACATCGCCCTTTGGCAACGGCGGCCACAACCCGCAGGGCATCCGGATTGGCGGCAAAGGCGGTAACAAAAGTGCCGTCAAAGTCTGGGAGCAACGCGCCTACAAAGACTACGACGACTCACAGGAACTGGGCACACGCAACATCAAGGTGGCACTGCGCCGTCTGCGCCGCTTTGCACGTGAGGGTTCGGTGGAAGAGTTGGATTTGCCCGACACCATCCGGGCCACCGCCGCCAACGCAGGCTTTCTGGACATCAAAATGCGGCCGGAGCGGCACAACAATGTGAAGGTGCTGCTGCTCATGGATGTGGGCGGCACCATGGACGAGCACATCACACGGGTAGAAGAGATGTTCTCTGCCGTCAAAACAGAATTCAAGCAACTGGATTTTTATTACTTTCACAACTGCGTTTATGACTTCATGTGGAAGAACAACAAGCGCCGTTACGCAGAGAAGTTCCCGACCTGGGACATCCTGCGCAAATACAACAAGGACTACAAGCTGATCTTCATCGGGGACGCCACCATGAGCCCCTATGAAATTTTGCAAAAAGGCGGCAGCGTTGAATACAACAACGAAGAAGCCGGTGCGGAATGGTTGCAGCGCCTGACGCACACCTTCCCAAAATTTGCCTGGATCAATCCCGAGCCTCAAGGCGTCTGGCAGTACCGCCAAAGCATCTCGATCGTGCAGCAACTCATGAGCAACCGCATGTACCCCCTGACCCTCAAAGGGCTGGAAGATGCCATGCGATTGCTCAGCAAATAAAACCTGACTGACGCCCAAACCAAGCCCAATATCCAAGGCCATGGATGTAACAAACCTTAATCAGTGGCCTGTAAAATGCCCCCACTGCCACCGTAGTTCAATGGATAGAACTCTCCCCTCCTAAGGGAGTGATACAGGTTCGATTCCTGTCGGGGGCACCAAACTTTGATCCGCACACGTCCAAAACGGTGCGGATTTTTTTATTCCCCCTCTGAAAACTCAGTTTCATCGTCCATTGTGGTTTACTGAAGTGTGCCACCTTCCGGGGGCACATGGGGGCACATTTGGGGGCACTATTTTCAAAAATGGGGGCACATTTTCAAACACCCCAAAGGCAAGGCCAGGCGGGCGCACTGCCAGGATGGGGGCACATCGGGTAATTATTGGGGGCATGTGCTGCAACCGCGGGGGCACAACCAACGGATAGCGGGGCATCATCCGACCTCACAACTCAACCCCCTAGGCATAACCATGAAACAGTCAGGCCCCGGGCTCGCAACGACCCGTGACAGCATTACCCAGGTAGGACCCAACACGGGGGGGGTGGCATAGCCCAAACAGACCCAGCCACACCCCAGACAGGCAAAGGTAAAGCGGCCAAACCGGGGAACAATCGGCGGGGTGTTTGTGTGTTTTGCTTCCGCTATCGTTATTTTGTGCGGGGACAAGCGGGGACAAGCGGGGACAGCGGGGACAAAATGGCACTTATCCACAGCACAAAACAAGTTATCAACTGATTTTGCTTAAATATTGTGCAATTCGGTTGAATCCTCGCTGTGCGCGAAACCTAGAAAATGGATTTGAAGCCTAGCCCGTTAACGTCCAGGCACCGGGCACCCATGGCGCCCGCAAAAGATAGGACAACAGCGCCAGCAAGGACAGTCCAAACGCTGGCGCTGTCCACCAGATCGGCGGGCACCAGGTGGGTATGGCGCCAGGTCAAGGGCTTGGCTTTTCCCTTACTTGGTGCAAGCCTTGCCGCCCCCTTTGCAGCGCGAACGGAATTCCCGCCCGCCCCCTTATCGGGCGGCAAAGCGGGTGGGCTGTCATGCCCACTGCATTAACGCCCTCAAAGGCAGTGCCGCCGCGTTTCAGCTTGCAGGGTGTTCATCGAATCAAACCCCAGCGCCAGGGCCGCACGGGTAAAGCTCTCCTGTTCAAAGTACCGGCTCCCGTTGGTGTCATGTTGCCGCCATAGCCTGCCCACCATGGGCACATGCACGGGCCATGATGTGGGCGGGGGGGTGGTGTAGGGCTTCACAATGGCCAGGTCTAAATAAAACTCGCAGGCCTGCCCCACTGTTCGCATTGCAGGCAGGTGGGGCGTGACCTGTTCACGGCGATACAGCTTCACGCCGTGAACGTGTGTGCCTTTGCATACGTGTAGCAGCGGGTCATAACCCCCGGGCCACACATGGGGGCGCACTGGCCAGGCTTCCAGCCTCTCATTCACCATTTGTTCGCCAGCCCATGCAAAGGGTGCGCCCGGGTTGTCTTGCAGCGCCTTCAACAGCGCGGCAAACGTGCCCGGGTTTATTCGGTCGTCAGGATCAACCGAAGACACGAAAGGGGCACAGCCCAAAGCAAAGCCACAGGCCCGGGCCTCACCTAACCGGCCATCAATGCCGGGCAACCAATGTTGATTCACGGGCTGGGTGTCAAGGTCTGCCCGCATCTCGTTGACCCAGCCAGGGTTAAAGCGCGGCAAGTCCAGCACATGGCAATCTATGAGGTGCGACAAAGCAGGGGCGGGGCCGTCTTGCTCGTTGTAGGGGATGGGCGTGGTCATGTTGGTGGTCATGGCTCAAAGGTCCAGGGCAAAGATAGCCGGGCTGATTCGGTAGCAGCGGGAAAGACCTATCCCAGGCAATCGGGGTTTGCAGTCATGCCGCCCCTTAGCCTCAGGGATCAAGCAACCATGGTCAACCAACACCCGGGCAACAGCGCCAGCATCAAAGCCCCTGCAAACCTCAGCCTTGAAAACCTCAGCGTGAATGAAATACTCGGTGCTGACTGATTCGGCCATGGTTGACGCCATGCGCTCCCCGTATTCCCGTTGGTGTTCGGCATCGTTCTTGATCGGCTTTCCGTCCTCGCTCACCATGCGCCGGAAACCGGCCCGGTTCAAGGTCTTGGCTGCATGGTCATCGCCTGCCCTATGCCACCAGGTAAACCGCCCTTCACCGTGCGATTCAAGGAAAGCCCGCACCTGTCGCAGCATTGCGGTCACTTCACCGTCACCAGACCCGCCATGCGAAGCCATCCAGGCATTGAAACAGGTGATCGCGGCCCGTTCACTCTCGCCCGGCTCCCAGCCTGTCAGGCCCGCCGCCGTGGCCATCTCGCCCGCTGCACCCACCAGGGCAAAGCGCAAACCCACTCGGTGAACCTGCCCGCCCCCGGCTTCGGGAATCATGCGGGCTTCTATCGCCTGCACCCGCTGGCGAATGTCAGCTTTCAGCGTGTGGGCGTTTTCAGTCAACCACAGCAACCAGGCACGGCCCGACCCACCGTAGCAGCGGCCCGCCTGTTCAACGAGGTGGCGTGAAAACGCAGACCCGCCGCCCTCTATGCCGTGCAGGTTTTCCAGCATCCCCAAACCAGCGCCAGCATCGGCGGGAATATCGGCCATTCGCACTTCTTGCCCTGTTCGCGCCCGCTTCATGCCCTCGGCCATGTGATCGGCCAAACCCAATTCACCAGCAGACAGGAACAGCAGCCGCCATGAAAGCCGGGGCCGTGGTGCGCCGTTACGGGTTGCCCGGGCCTTGCTCGATTCGTTGGCCAGCATGTAAGCGCACTCGCCCGCCGTTTTGGGGTCAACCTGTGCCAGTTCATCCAGCACCAGCAGCGAATCGCAGTGCTGGGCTGCAATCGCTTCAAGCGCGTTGTCAGTGGTGCGCCAGCGTTGCAGGTAGTTGGGGCCACCGTTCACGCTTGCCGCTACTTTTAGGGCCGTAGTCTTGCCCGTTGACGATCCGCCGCGAAAGTGAAAGCCGCCCGATTCAACGCCACCAGGGCGCAGCAAAGGCCCGGCAAAGGCGCTGGCCACTGCAAACACCAGGCGCGAATTACCCGCACACATCGCGCCCACACGGTCACGCCATTGGTCAGCCGTGCCTTTGACTGTGAATGTGTTTTCCATGGCTTGGTCACTTTGGAAAACGATCTTTTCGGCTTCATCGCCCATGGTTTCGCGTGGCAACACAAAGGCCAGGCCGTGCCAGCCTATGCGGTCGGTGCAGGTGGTGAAGTCCTCAGGCTGGCGCGTTTGAATGTATTGGGTCAGCAGGTTTCGGGCGCGTGGTGAAGTGCCGATTCTCAGACCCTGCCCCATCAAAAATGCGCGGTACTCGCCGCCGTCACCCGCCAGCATACGGGCTGGCATGGCCCATGTTTTGACGTGTCCCAATGGATCGGCAAAGCGCAGGTGATAACCCCATCCGCCGCCATCATGGTCACGGGTCAAGGCCAGCACATCCAAACGACTGCACAGCCATTCGGACTTTGTGGGTTCGCCGTCCTTGTCTACACCCGCATAAAACACCCCTTCATCGGTCACGCTGAATCTGTCCCAATCGTTCGCAGCTTTGCCGCCCGTGCGGCCACCGTCACCGCCGTGGCCACCATCGCCACCAGCAGCGCCAGCACTGGCACCGTTTACAGGCTTTTTCTTCCGTGCTGGGGGCTTGGTCTTGCCGGGCGCGTTTGTATGGTGCGTGGCCCCGTCTGGTGCGTCCTGTTCGTCATCGTGCGCCGCCATCGCTGCCAGTTCGTGATCGGCAATCGCAGTCAGCACACAGTCACGCACAGCGTCAAGGCCGTGGTTTTGGTGCATGTCGTTGAAGTCACTTTGATCCGGGGGCAGATCGGCCGGAAAAATGGCCACACCCTGCACAGCCACCGCCGCCGCCGTGGCTTTGATCTTGCCGGGGTTGCTGCCCGTCTTGGTGTACGTGGCTTGGTCATCGTCACCACACAGCACCAGCAGCGCCGCCGGGTAATGCTGGCGCAGGGCGCGGGCCACTTTGTCCAGGTTGCCCGCATTAAAGGCCACCGCCACCGGGTAGCCCGTGGCCTCGTGCAAGCTGGCCGCCGTTACGTAGCCCTCAGCAATCAGGATCACCCGGACAGCCGCCGCCTGATCGTGGTTGGTGGTGGTGTCGGTGTCGCTGGGCGGGTTGCTGCCCTGATCCCCATCACGGGCACCAGCGCCAGCCACAGCAGCCGGGGCAGGCACCGCCCCCAGCATGTGCCACAGGCCCGTTACACGGCCACCCTTCAAGAACAACTTTTGGCCGTCCGGCTTCACGTTTTGCAGGTTCCACAACTTGCCCGCTGCATCGAACAGGGGAATCATCAAAGCGCCTTCAGCACCAAAGCGCAGGCCGTGGGCTTTCACACCCTTGCGCTGCAAGTATTCAGATTCGCCTTGATAGCTGGCCCCTGCCCATGCGGTCAGGGCTGCAACAGCCGCCGCCTCATGGCGCAGGCTTTGGGCTTCGGCTTCGCGGGCCATGGCTTCGGCCTGATCCCGCTGGCGCTGGGCCAGCACTTCGGGCGAAGGCTTCGCCGCTGCCTGCCCGTCTTTGGGCAAGGTGTAGCCGTGTTGTTTGGCCATGTGCAACAGTGTGCCCATGGTCACAGACCCGCCCGCCTTGAAGGATCGCCAGGCTATTCGGCAATCGCTGGCCTTGAAGCCCGGGGCGGTTTCAGACCATTGCGCGAACAGGTCATAACCGCCTTCATCGGGAAACTCTGATTTGATCGCCATGCCTACCCGTGCCCATTCATCGCGGGGCAGGTTCGCCGGGATATGCGCCAGGGCTTGGCGCGTGGTTTCGTGCGTGTGGTGGTGGGTCATTGGTTGAAGTTCAATTCACATTGCCGGTTGTCCGTCACTGACAGCACGTAAAGCCCAACACGGTTCACGGAACCATCGGGGTTTGTGCGGTCAATCATTTGGGTTTCGATTCGGTGTCCATCGCATCGCAGTTCGTGGACACGGGCGCGGGGGTCTGGTGCGTTGCAGTCGGTGGACAGTTGTTCCACCGTGGCCGGGCCTTTGGTCAACCTGTGCAGGATCGCCAGGCGCTGGCCTTCAATGCCGTTGTAACGGGGCTGGGTGTTGGTGGTTTTGTCCATCACGTCACCGCCGCATCGGTAAGCGCCGGGCGCTGGCGCTGGGTCTTGCCGTGGTACGGGTCAGCACCAGCTTTTGAAAGGCCGTGCCGCCCTGCCTGCCCTCGATCACGTCCAGGCCATGCAAGCGCAGGCGCTGGGCTTGCAGGTCTTTGGGGTTGCTGGGCGTGTTGGCTTTCATGGCTTTACTGAAGCCATCCAGGCATTGAAACAAGTTATCGCGGCCCGTTCGCTCTCGCCCGGCTCCCAGCCGGTCAGACCCGCCGCCGTGGCCATCTCACCCGCTGCCCCTACCAGGGCAAAGCGCAGGCCCGCACGTTGCACCTGCCCGGCCCCGGCTTCGGGGAGCATGTGGCGCTCGATTTCCTGGATTCGCTGGCGTAGATCGGGCTTCAGTGTGCGGGCGTTCTCGGTCAACCATTGCAACCAGGCGCGGCCCGGGCCACCGTAGCAGCGCCCCGCCTGTTCAACGATGTGGCGTGAAAACGCAGACCCGCCGCCGTCCATCCCGTGCAGGTTTTCCAACATGCCACAGCCAGCGCCAGCATCAGCGGGAATCTCGGCCATTCGCACTTCTTGCCCGGTCCGTGCCCGCTTCATGCCTTCGGCCATCTGATCGGCCAAACCCAATTCACCAGCAGACAGGAACAACAGTCGCCAAGACAGCCGGGGCCGTGGCTCACCTTCACGGGCTGCACGTGATTTGCCCACACCAGAAAACAACTTATCAATGCACTTGCCCGCCGTTTTCTGATCCACCAGTTCCAGTGCATCCAACACCAGCAGCGAATCGCATTGCTGGGCTGCAATCGACTCCAGGGCGCGGCCTGTTTTGCCCCAGCGTTGCAGGCCATCAGGTTGACCGTTGACACTTGCAGCAACCTTCAGGGCCGTGGTCTTGCCGCTTGAAGACCCGCCCCGAAAGTGAAAGCCGCCCGTTGCAATCCCAGCGGGGCGCAGCAAGGGGCCAGCGAAGGCACAGGCCACAGCGAACACCAAGCGCGAATTGCCCGCACACAGCGCCGCAACTTGCACCTTCCAATGTTGTTCGGAGTTTACGAATGGGGCGATTACTTTATTCATGGTGTCGTTTTGCATTTGTTTATTTGTCCGTGTCATGGTGTTGGGGTATTTGGTAAAGGTATTCATGGCATCAATGGCCCGCATCAATGGCCTGCATCGCTTGGTGCGTCCAGTGCCTTGGATTTATGCCCGGGTGGTGGGCTGTCCTCACGGCTTCAACCCTCACGCTCAGGCCGTGGCTTTGACCCTCATGTGCGCCAGCCAAAACGCCTACTGAAGCAAAGCCACAAACAACAACAGGATCACCATCGCTCAGGGCTTGCAGGGCTTCAATGTCGGTCTTGGAATCGCTCAGGCAATCACAAACTTGGCTCACCCCATGCCTATCAACTGCCGCCATGCGCCAGGTTGCAAAAATCCCGCCGATAGTGGTCTTGTGTAGCGTCACCACACCGCAGAGGTGTCCGGAAATTTTGGTGTTGATCATTTGGCTACCCCTTGCGGTCTTGCATCTGCACGGGCTGCAATCCATGCCAGTACATCGGATTCACGCCAGGCCACAGCGCGGGCACTGATCCGAACGGGCGTGGGAAAAGTCGGGGGCTTGTTGGCCATGCCTGCATAAATGGTGCTCTTGCGAAGGCCGGTTAAGCCCTCAACAGCAGTCAAGCGAAGTAAGCGCCCGGGCGGGGTTTGCTGGGTGTTTTTGGTGGTGTCCATAAGTCTTCCGTGGGGGTTTGTGAGGGTTTAAATGTGCCCCGCAGGATTCCAGCCGCCACCCGGCGGCTGGAATTTCTGCACGTCATACGAACACTTCTGAAAACACCTTTACAGCCTTGCACATGTCTTAATCCGTGCCCTTCACTCTGAAAAATGGTCGGTATCCATTGCCGCTTGAACGTGAAAAAAAATCTTCGCCCTCCTCGGACTTTCTGTGTCTTTTCTGCACTCAATCGAACAGGTCATAACGCATGGTGTAGCCAAAGCACACAGGCAAAGGGCGCACCAATGCACCGCATCAAGTGGGGGTGGTGTTGGCGCTAGGTCTGGCCATAAGGGCGGGCGAAGGCATCGCAGCAAGCAACCCGCCCGGCCATCGCTGGCGCAGGGCATCGGGCTGCACTCGATCACGCCACAGGCCGGGCCGTGGCCAACAACAGCCGCACCAGGTCAACACCACAGCGCCGCCTGATCCGGGGCCGGGGCCGTGCCTGCCCGTGTCGCCTTATCGGACAGCAGCGCCAGCAGGTGCGGGCGTGTTGGTGGGCTTGTTCAGGCGGTTCAATGCTCCCAATGCCTGCACCGCTTTACGGGTAGCGCCGGGGATGTTGCCCGCACTGGATCGCAGGTAGTGCAGCGCCATGGCCAGGGCGTTTTCTGCCTCTTGGTGCGCTGCCATCGTGGCCAGATCGTGCAGGGTGTTGGTGGGTGTTGCCGTGCTGGGTCGGCGGGTCAGGTGAATGACGTTGGGTGTCATGGCTTCATGCTCCTTGTTGAGACTTGAAAGCCACTCGCCACGTTTTGAAGCGCAGCGGGTGGGCGGGATGTTCAAAACACGAAACAAGTCGTGCGCCGGGCGTTGCCGCTTCGGCCATCCCGCCCGAAAACCAAAGCCCTCGCCGCCGTGGCGTGGGCATGTTCAGACGTGACAAAACGCCACTATCGGGGGCGTTGCACCGCTTGTTTCAAAGGTGTTTTGAAGCACCGGCCCCGGTCAGGGGTTGGGCGAATTATTGCACGGGCTGGGGCGTAGGTGTCGCAGGCATCAGGACAGGCGAAGGCATCGCAGCAAGCAACCCGCCCGGGCATCGCTGGCGCAGGGCATCGGCTGCACTCGATCACGCCGCCGGGCAGGCCGTGGCCACCAGCAGCCGCACCAGATCAACACCACATAGCGCCCGCCTGATCCGGGGCCGGGTCTTGCCCTTGCCCTTGCCCTTGCCCTTGGCCTTGGGCGTGGCCGTGCCCCTTTGCCACCGCACCGCACCGCACCGCACAGCAGCGCCAGCACCAGCAAGCAACCCGCCCGGCCATCGCTGGCGCAGAGCATCGCCCGCACTCGATCACGCCACCGGGCGGGCCTTGGCCACCAGCGAACCGCACTAGGTCAACACCACACAGCGCCCGCCTGATCCGGGCCGGGGTCTTGCCCGCCCTTGCCTGTGCCTGTGCCCTTGCCTTGCCCGTGGCCGTGGCCGTGCCACCTTTGCCACCGCACCGCACAGCAGCGCCAGCACCAGCAAGCAACCCGCCCGGCCATCGCTGGCGCAGGGCACCGCCTGCACTCGATCACGCCACCGGGCAGGCCGTGGCCGGTAGCAGCCGCACCAGGTCAGCAGGCCATCAGGCCGGACAGCAGCGCCGCCAAAGGTGGGGCCATGGGGGAACCCTTTTCGCGGCCTTTTCCGGGGGTATCCATTGCAAGCCGGGGCCGTGCAACACCGGGCACCAGGCAAAGGGCACCGGGGCCGGGGTCAGTCAGGCCACCGACAAAAGCCGGGGCGAAGGGCACAGCACAGGGCAAGGCATGGGGCAAAAACGAACGTTTGAAGGTTCTGAATGTATGTGAATGAGTAATTTTTTTCACATACTGATACTGTCCCCGCTTTGTCCCCGCTTTGTCCCCGTTTTGTCCCCGCTTTGTCCCCGCACCTCAAACGGCTGCAAACCCGCATAAATCCTCAGTTCTTCCAATTTGTCCCCGCTGTCCCCGCACTTTTTCAAAATAGCAGCCGCCAAAAAGCGCCAAACACACCGCCCGGGCGCAAAAAAACCGCCTCGGTGGGCGGTTTCCGCTGGGGGTGTCTCGCAAAGCGCGGGGCCGGGCTGGGTCAGATCATGCGGCCCTGTGCGTGGCCAGGTCGATCACTTCGGCCCCCTTTGCCCTTTGGTCCAGGTAGTCAGCCCACCATTGCAGCAAGTCGGCCCGGTCTTTCATGTAGGTGGATCGGTGGTAAGCCGCCCGCACCTGATCGCGTTCTTTGTGGGCTAGCTGGCGCTCGATCACATCGCGCAGGCTTCGATCATGCTCGTTCATCACCGTGGAAAACAGCGCCCGGAACCCGTGCGCCGTGGCCGTGTTTTTGTAACCCATGCGGGCCAATGCTGAATTGAACGTGTTTTCACTCAGGGGCTTTGAAGGGTAGAAGGGCGAAGGGAAAACCAATTCCCTGTCACCGCTGATCGGGCGCATTGTTTCCAGCACTTGCAGGGCTTGGCGTGACAGCGGAACCCTGTGTTCTTCGCGCATTTTCATTCGGTCGGCGGGGATGATCCAAAGGGATTCGGCTGGGTGAAACTCGCTCCAACGTGCGCCCCGCACTTCACCCGGGCGGGTGGTGGTCAGCAGCAGCAGGCGCAGGGCTTGCACCGTGTTGGTGTCGCCTTGGTAGGCGTTCAGCTTCACCAGGAACCCGGACAGGTCACGGTCAGACAGCGCGGCCCTGTGCTTCACTTCGCGGGGTTTGAGTATCTCGCCGGGCATCAGGTCGAGCATGGGGTTAGCCTCGATTCGCTCATGGGTCACGGCCCATCGGTAAACCTGTTTGATCCGTTGCAGCACCCGGGCCGCTTGATCGCCAGCGCCCCGGGCCTCGATCTTTTGAACCGCCTTCATAACCTCGCTCGGGCGAATGCTGGCGAGCGGGCGGGCACCCAGCGCGGGGAATATGTCGGTTTCAAGCGAAGCCAAAACCCGGGCCTTGGTTGCAGGCTCCCAGCGGGTTGACTGGTGAGCCATCCAGTCAGCGGCCACCGCCTGCAAGGTGTTGGCCGTTTCAAAAACGGTTTGCGCCTTCGCGGCCTTTTTGGTTTCGCCGGGATCGTCACCGGCTTGCCGCAGCTTGCGGGCCGCTTCGGCTTTTTCCCGGGCATCTTTCAGGCTTACAGCCGGGTACACCCCAAAGGCCAGGCGCTTTTCTTTGCCGCCGTGCCGGTACTTCATGCGCCAGTACTTGCCGCCCGCTGGGGTCAGTTCCAGGTAAAGCCCTGCACCGTCAGCATGTTTGCCCGGCTGGGTCAGGGTCCGTAGCTTCGCATCGGTCAGTTTCATGGGGGGTATCCTTCGCAGTGTGGGGGCACATTTGGGGGCACATTTGACCACAGCGAAAAACAAACCCTTATTCCATGTGGGTTAGCGGACTAAATTCGAGGACTGTCGGGGCACCAGCTGATCGTTTCTTACTCGCTTGGCTCATCCCCGCATCGGCCCCTCGGCCACCAGGCGCTGGATGGCGCGACGCAATGCTGCCGAACTTGATCTCAGGCCAACAGAGTTAACACTGTAGCGATGGCCCGCAGGCAGCACGTGCAATTGCACGCCAAGCATTTCAATCTGCTCCAGGGGGTCCAATTCGTTCACATTCGATCGCATGTCCGATGGGTCAATCAAGGTCACGGTGCCTTTTCCGATCACTTCAAAGGCTTCGCCCTTCTCGACGACCAACGCGGTGTCTTCATCGATGCCGACTCCCAGCAAATCAGGTCGAATCGCCAAAGTCGACAAAAGGCGAGACAGACGTCTTCGCTCTGAAAAGTGCTGATCCACGACCGCCTGCGACAGCAAACCCAGACCGATATCGGTCTCCACGGCTTCCTTGCTCGGCCTGAGCACCGCCGGTCCTTGGGCGATCATGTGCCGGGACATGACCGCTGCACCTGCACTGGTGCCACCAATGCAGCAGCGGTTCAGATAAAAAGACTGGTGCAGCGATTGGTACGCAGGGGTATCCCACAAGGCGTCCATCAATTTGGACTGGTCACCGCCGCTCATGAAAATACCATCGGCTTGCAAGATATCGGACTGCAATGGCTGCGCGTAGGCACTGTCGCGGTCATCGAGTGCAAGCCGCTCAACATCTTCGACACCCAGCGATTTGAAAACCTGTTGGTAACTTTTCCAGACACCCTGCGTGTCACCGCTGGCGGCGGTGATGACACGGATTCGGGCCTGACTGCCTCCACAGTAATCGACGAACTTGCGCAAAATGATGCGATCCTGTAATCGGTCTTCTGCACCACCAACGATCACCAAGCGGGATATCT
Organism: Limnohabitans sp. 2KL-17; assembly: GCF_003063415.1. GTDB lineage: Bacteria > Pseudomonadota > Gammaproteobacteria > Burkholderiales > Burkholderiaceae_C > Limnohabitans_A. Next base: position 50,013 of record NZ_NESK01000022.1, on the reverse strand, counting down.
TGCGGCTTTGAGCCAAGACAGGCAAACCCATTGTGGCGACTGCCAAGCCGATGCCAGCCCCCACAGTTACTGCCATGCCTTCTAAAAAATGTCTTCGTTTCATGGTTTAACTCTACGCCATGAGCCGAACTGGTGCGGTGAAGGAACTCGTTCAGCTGTTTGAAATGCCGCTTGTACGCTGTTACAGGTCTGCCGCGAAACCCATGGCCAGGGCCATGGCTCTCTGGATCAGCATGAAAGATTTTGCGTTGGGGTCAATTTTTTAGTGCGGCATTGACCGCTTCGAGTTGCTGCAGCCCCAGCTGCCCAGCCATTGCATCCAGACGCAATTGCGCCATCAAGGTGTCGATCTGCGCCTGCAGCCACGACCATTCGGCGGCACTGGCATCGTTTTGAGCGTTCAGCAAATCGAGCGTGGTGCGGTCCCCCACCTGACGGCCCAGCTGGGTCGATGCCAAGCGGGCCTGGCTGGCCGTTCGGGCCGCATTCAGCGCGGCCAAGCGGGCCTGGCCACTGTGCACGGCCAGCCAGGCGGCGCGTGTCATCTGGCTGACCTGCTGACGACTCCGCGCCAATTCAGCGAGGGCTTTGTCATGCAGGTGCATGGCCTCTTGCAACCTGGCACTGCGCATCCCGCCGGAATAAAGCGGCACATTCAGCATCACGTCCACCATCTGCTGGCTTTGCGTGTTGCTGGCCACACCAAAATCACCCGAACCGCTGAGCCGATCTCGCGAGGCTTGCGCCACCAAGTCAAGCGTGGGCGAAGCGGATGCACGGTGTTTGTCAATTTCAAACTGCGCGGCTGTGGCCTGGGCTTGCTGCAGCTTGAGCATGGGGTTGTTTTGTTCGGCCCGTTGCAGCCAGATGGCGACAGGCTCTGCAGCCATGGCCACACCCGGGCGACTGGGCGCTTGCAGCGTCAACATCTGAATTGGCAAGCCGGTCACTTCGGCCAACACTTGACGGGCCATGTCCAGATCGTTGCCCGCTGCAATAGCCTGAGCCCCCAGGGCCTGCGCGCGCGCCTGGGCCTCGTGGGTGTCCGTTACCGGCGCGTCTCCCAAAGCAAATCGGTCTTTCGCCTCGGTCAGGGCTTTGTCGACCGCTTGCTGCTGTTGCAGCAACAGCACCAGCCGGCGTTCGGCCTGCACCACGTCAAAGTAGCGCTTTGTGGTCAGCAGCATCCAGTCTTGCTGCGCCAGTTGCCATTCGTGCTCGCTGGCCTGCGCCGCCATGCCAAGCTGGGCGCTTTGGGCGCGGCGCTCCGGGTTGTACAGCGCCTGTTTGGCATTCAGGGCCCAGCGGGTGGCGTTGCCACCGTGGATTGAAGTGCCGAAAGAAGCACCACTGACCGGCGCAGAACCCGGCATCGCAAATTGCGCGCCATTCATCTGGCTTTGCGCATTGGACCAACCGCCAGTGGCGCTCAGGCCCAGGTTCGGTCGCCACAAGGCAGCGGCCTGTTCATGCCGAGTGGCCCCTGCCGCTCGGCTGGCCTGGTTGACGGCCCCTTGCGGGTCATGCTGGCGAGCAGCCTCCCAGACTTGCAGCAGGTCAGTGGCACTGGCGGCCGTCGCGCAGATGGCCAGTACAGTGCCGGCAAGCAGCATGCGTGAAATCATCATGTTCATCCCAAACTGCTGTGGCTGAATCAGGCGCCAGGCTGCACGCCCAATTTGCGCAAGATGGACTCCATCAAGCACCAGTTGGTCAGCGCGCTTTGCAACAGGTTGGCACCCACAAAAGCAGTGAACGCCAGCCACCATTGACTGACAAAAATGGGGCTGCCCTGGACGCCCAACGCCAGCGATACAAGGATAAAGGTGCCTGCTACCAAACGAACGATTTGCCATGTTTTCATGCTATTTCTCCTGAGGGTTGATAAAACTTATTGCGCAGGCTCGAACTTGCGGCGGTAAGCCGCGTAGTAGAGCGTGGGGATCACGACCAGTGTGAGGATGGTCGATACAAAGATGCCAAAGATCAGCGAAATGGCCAGTCCATTGAAGATCGGGTCATCAAGGATGAAGAAGGCGCCCAGCATGGCCGCGCCACCGGTCAGCATGATGGGCTGGGCGCGTGTGATGGCCGACTGCACGATGGCTTGCTTGAACGGCATGCCGGCTTTGACCTGCAGGTTGATGAAGTCCACCAACAAGATGGAATTGCGCACGATGATGCCGGCCAATGCAATCATCCCGATCATGCTGGTTGCGGTGTACTGCGACTGCAACAAGGCGTGGCCAGGCATGACGCCGATGATGGTCAATGGTATCGGCGCCATGATGATCAGTGGCGTGAGGTAAGAGCCAAACTGGGCCACCACCAGCAGGTAAATCAGCACCAGACCCACCGCATAGGCAGCCCCCATATCGCGGAAAGTCTCGTAGGTGATCTGCCATTCACCATCCCACTTGATGGCGTAACCGCGCCAAGCGTCGGCAGGCTGGGCAATGAAATACTCACCCAAGGCCTTGCCATCGGGTGTCTGGATTTTTGCAATGGCGCTGCGCATCTGGAACATGCCGTACAACGGGCTGTCCAGCTTGCCCGCCATGTCGGCGGTGACAAAGTTCACGGCCAGCAAATCCTTGTGGATCACGGGCTGCTCGCGCTCACTGTCGGTGATTGTGACCAGCTCGCGGATCGGCACCAATTTGCCCGAAGCGCCACGCACGGTCAGTTGCAGCAAGGCCGACAAATCACCATGCCGCTCAGCGGGCAACTGGATCAAAGCAGCTGCAGGGTATTTGCTGCCATCGTGCAAATAGGTTGCGGCTTCACCGGCCAGCCCCGCACGCAAAGTGGTCACGATGGCCTGCTGGGAAATACCCAAGGCAGCCGCCTTGCGACGGTCCACCAGCAACAGCATGCGCGGTGCAGTCGCAATGCTGCTGTCATCGACGTCCACCACGCTGTCGGTCTTTTCAAAGACGGCGCGCACGGCCTTGGCCACGCTGCGCCTGCCTTCGGCATCAGGGCCATAAATTTCAGCCACGATGGGCGCCAGAACCGGTGGGCCAGGCGGCATCTCCACCACTTTGACGTTGGCACCCCAGCGCTGACCAATGGCCTGCAGTTCAGGGCGCAACCGTGTGGCAATGGCGTGACTTTGCGCTTTGCGCTGGTCCTTTTCCACCAACTTGACCTGGATGTCACCCACCTCGCCGCCAGCGCGAAGGTAGTACTGACGCACCAAGCCGTTGAAGTTGATGGGCGAGGACGTACCGGCATACGACTGGTAATCGGTCACCTCGGCTTGCTGGGCCAGGTGCGCACCCAGTTCGCGCAGGACAGCCGCAGTGTCTTCAACGGGCGTGCCCACAGGCATGTCCACCATCACCTGGAACTCTGATTTATTGTCGAATGGCAGCATTTTCAAGAGGACCAAGCCGGTCGCAGGCAAGACCAGCGAGATGGCGATCAAACCAGCAATTCCCAGGCCCAACAATTTGCGGTTTCGGCCGCCGCATTGGTTGTGCAGCAGCGGCTCAAACACCCGCTCAAACAAGGGACCCAGTTTTGCGGTCAAGCCTTTGGGCGTGGCGTGTGCAGCAGACGCATGACCCTGCGATGGCTTCATCCAGGCACGCGCCAGCCAAGGTGTGACCACCAGGGCAATCGCCAGCGACAGCAACATGCCCATGCTGGCGTTGATCGGAATAGGGCTCATGTAAGGGCCCATCAAACCGCTCACAAAGGCCATCGGCAAGAGTGCCGCGATCACAGTGAGTGTGGCCAAAATCGTGGGGCCACCGATTTCATCGACAGCACCAGGAATGATTTCAGTGAGCGTTTTTTCTGGATACAACTGCTGGTGGCGGTGGATGTTTTCCACCACCACAATCGCATCGTCCACCAAAATACCAATGGAAAAAATCAGTGCAAAAAGCGATACGCGGTTGAGTGTAAAACCCCAGGCCCAGGACGCAAAAAGCGTGACGGTCAAAGTCAGGATGACGGCCGTGCCCACAATGGCGGCTTCGCGTTTGCCCAAGGCAATGAACACCAACGCCACGACAGACGCCGTGGCAAACAACAATTTTTGAATCAGCTTTTGTGCCTTGTCGTTGGCCGTGGCGCCGTAGTTGCGGGTCTCGGCCACTTCGACGTCGTCGGGAATCACCGTGCCACGCAATGCCGCCACGCGCGCCATCACGGCGTTGGCCACATCGATGGCGTTTTCGCCGGGCTTTTTGGTGATGGTCAAAGTCACGGCGGGGTATTCACCACCACCCGCCTTTTTGCCCAATCCGTGCGTCACGTAGCGTGCGGCAGGCAAAGGGCCCTCTTCGACCTTGGCCACATCTTTAACGAACACCGGGCGGCCTTCGCGCACGCCCAGTACCAGATCTGCCACATCACTGGCTTGCGACAAAAACGGGCCAGCCTCTATGGCAACGCTCTTGTTGCCCACAATCAACTCGCCCACTGGCAAGCCCATGTTGGCGGACTGCAAGGCCATGCGCATGTCTTGCACCGTGACGCCAAAACCGGCCATGCGCTCGGGATCAATCTGCACCAGCACGGCGCGATCCGGGCCACCGATGGTCTGCACATCCTGCGTGCCTTTGACGCGCTTGATGTCAACCTCCATGCTGTGCGCCACGCGCTCCAGGTTGTAGGCACTGCTGTCCTCGTTCTTGCTGAACAGTGTCAGCGTGACGATGGGCACATCGTCCACTCCCCTGGGTTTGATCAAGGGCTCCATCACACCCAGCCCTTTGGGCAGCCAGTCGGCGTTGTTTCGGAGGGTGTCGTGCAAACGCACCAAGGCCTCGGTTCGTGGCACACCGACCTTGAACTGAACCGTCAGGATGGCCATGCCGGGGCGAGAAACCGACATAACGTGTTCCACGCCCGTGATCTTCGACAACACCTGCTCGGCCGGAATGGCCACCATCTGCTCCACATCGCGCACGGCAGCACCTGGAAACGGCACCAGCACATTGGCCATGGTCACATTGATCTGAGGCTCTTCCTCTCGGGGCGTCACCATCACCGCAAAAACACCCAGTAGCAATGCCACCAAGGCCAACAGTGGCGTGATCTGCGCGCTTTGAAAAAGGGCCGCAATGCGCCCCGAAATGCTCAAGGATTTTGATTCAGACATTAACGGATCCTTCAGCGTGCAGCGCCAGCCAATTGCGGCTCAGCAGCCACCTGGTCGCCATTGCGCAGACCACTCAACACCTCGACCCGATCGCCCAAGGTTTGGCCCAGGCGCACCTGGCGCAAACCGGGCTTGCCCTGGGCATTGAGGACGTAAACACCTGTCATCTCTGCGCGTCGGACGATGGCAGTGCTGGGCAAATACACACGCTCCACACCTGCCTTGCCCGACATCACACCTTGCAGCCATACCCTTGCAAACAAGCCTGGTGCCAGCCCTTCAATGCCTGTGGGCAGGCTCAGACGGATCTGGCCGGTATGGGTCACCGGGTCCACCGCGGGCAACACCTGCACCTGTTTGGGTTCATGTGGGCTCGTGTGACCCGCCACACCCGGGAGTTCATAACGAATCGACTTTTGCTGTGAAGTGACCGTGGCCAGCAGTGCCTGGGGAACTGCAGCCGTCACACGCAGTGCGGATGGGTCGTGCATGGTCAACAAGGCTCGGCCAGGCATGGCCATGTCGCCCAATGTCACCTGCAAATCGCTCACCACACCGGCGTAGGGTGCATTCACCACAAAAAAACCCGATTGTGTTTGTGCCACCTGGGTTTGCGCTTGCAAAGCCTTCACCTGAGACTGGGCGGCATCCCATTGGGCTTGTGCACGGTCGAAGGCGGCCTGGCTGATGTATTGCTTTTGCAGCAATTGTTTTTGACGCTCCAACTCCTTGCCGGCCACCACCAGGTTGGCTTGCGCTGCATCGACCTGTGCACTCGAGCCGACCACGTTTTGCTGTGCCGCGCGGGCATCGATGCGCAAGAGTTCTTGCCCTGCCTTGACGCGATCACCCGCTTTGACATGCAAAGCCACCACCGCACCGGCCACTTGGGTGGACAAGGTGGTTTGGCGAACAGCCTCCACCACGCCGTCCAGGCTGGTTTCACCCTGAACCATGCCCCCAAGCTGCACTGTGATCACCTTCAAAGGTGCCGCATCAGCAGCCAAAGCAGTGGCATGAAAGCAAAGTGATGCCAAAGTGGCCAGGGTCAGCAGGGTAATTCGCATTGTCATTTTTTGCCTAACATCGTTATTTGCTTATTTAACTGATTGATAAATTAACGAATGATACAATGAAAACAGTCGAACAGCCGAAAAGACAGGACCCCCATGAAACAATTACCCGATGAAGCATTGGCAGAGGTCGCTTCCTATTTCCAGGCACTGGCCGAACCCACGCGACTGCAAATACTCAACATCCTGCGATCCGGCGAACGTAATGTGGGCGAGCTGGCCCAGCTGTGCGGCTTCACCGCGGCCAACGTGTCCCGGCACCTGGCCTTGATGACCCAGCACGGGCTGGTCGAGCGGGAAAGCCGTGGCACCAGCGCTTACTTCCGCATCGCCGACCCTTCGATCTTTGAGCTGTGCGACCTGGTCTGCGGCAACATCGCCCGCCAGATGGAAAAGTCCGCCGAACGCCGCGCTGCTTTCAAAACACTGCCTTGAGCGTGTCAGCCTAATTTGAGGGGGGCAGCAGGTCGGTGCGCTGAACCACCAGACCTTGGGTCATGGTTAGTTTTCGCTGTTTGCGGTTATCCGCACACGGGTTTGCTTAGAGCATATTCAGGGGAATCTTGAGGTAAGACACGCCATTGGCCTCAGGCGGTGGCAACTCGCCTGCTCTGATGTTGATCTGCACTGCGGGCAAGATCAGCACAGGCATGGCCAAAGTCGCATCCCGGGTGGAGCGCATGCTCACAAAATCGGCTTCGCCGATGCCGTCTTTCAGGTGAATATTGGCAGTGCGCTGCTCGGCGACCGTGCTTTCAAACTGGACAGCGCGGCCCTCAGGCGGGTAGTCGTGACACATGTACAAGCGGGTTTCGGGTGGCAGGCTCAAAATTTTGTGCACCGAGGCATACAAGGTTTTTGCATCACCGCCCGGAAAATCGCAACGCGCCGAGCCGACATCGGGCATGAATAAGGTATCACCCACAAACACCGCGTCACCCACCTGGTAGGCCATGCAGGCCGGGGTATGACCAGGCACCGACAAAGTCTGGATGCGCAAGTTGCCCAAATCCAGGCTTTCACCATCGGCGATCAAATGGTCAAACTGGCGGCCATCGACCGCAAAGTCAGGCGCCAGATTGAAGATGCCCTTAAAGACTTTTTGCACTGCCGTGATGTTGGCACCAATGGCCGTTTTGCCACCCAAGCGGGCTTTCAGGTAGGGGGCCGCGCTCAGGTGGTCGGCGTGGGCGTGGGTTTCCAAAATCCAGGCCACCTGCAGACCATGAGCAAGCACATAGTCCACCACTTTGTCTGCGCAGGATGTGCAAGTGCGGCCCGACTTGGGGTCGTAGTCGAGCACCGAATCGATGATGGCGCAGGCGGTGCCCTCTTGGGCATGGACCACATAGGTCACCGTCCAGGTGCCGGGGTCAAAAATGCCATGAACCACGGGCTTGACAGGTGTTGGGTCGGGCTTGTGCATGAAAACCGTCCTTGTGAATGCGTTGAACTGGTTGGGCCTGAACCCCAATATATTAGAAAACGCTGATGAAGTTGGTCTGTGAAAATTAATGCCCCGGGCTGTCTTGGCGCAAAGACAAGATCAATTCAGCGGGGCATATTGATCGGTTTTCTCCCTGAAAATCCCCCATGCCACTCGCCGCCCGCATCCAGAACGCCACATTGCATGCCAAGGTGATGACCGCAGAACAGGCCGCCGAGTTGATTCCGGTGGGCGCCAACGTGGGCATGAGCGGTTTTACCGGGGCCGGTTACCCCAAAGCGGTGCCACAAGCCCTGGCAGCCAGGCTGGCCGCCCTGCACGCAGCAGGTCAAACGGATGCGCGCATTGGTTTGTGGACCGGCGCCTCCACCGCACCCGAGCTGGACGGTGCTCTGGCCCAGGCACGGGGCATCGAGATGCGGCTGCCCTACCAGTCAGACCCCACCTGCCGCAAGCTGATCAACGCCGGGCAAATGCTCTACACCGACATGCACTTGTCGCATGTGGCACAGGCGGCGTGGTTTGGCTTTCTGGGCAAACTGGATGTGGCCGTGGTCGAGGTGGTGGGCATCTTGCCCGATGGCCGATTGATTCCTTCCACCTCGGTGGGCAACAACAAGACATGGCTGGACCAGGCCGACAAGATCATTCTGGAAGTCAACCTGCACCAAAACCCCGCGCTTGAAGGCATGCACGACATCTACGAGGGCACCCATTTGCCGCCGCACCGACTGCCCATCCCGCTGGTCAGGGCCAGTGACCGCATCGGTTCGCCCTACCTCAAGTGCGACCCCACCAAAGTGATCGCAGTGGTCGTCACCGACCAGCCTGACCGCAATTCGGCGTTTGACGCGCCCAGCGAGGTGTCGGCCAAAATCGCGGCGCACATCCTGGACTTTCTGACGCACGAAGTAAAAGCCGGCAGACTGCCTAAGGCATTGCTGCCGCTCCAATCGGGTGTGGGCAACACGGCCAACGCTGTGCTGGCCGGGATCAGCCAGGGACCGTTTGAAAATCTGACCGCATACACCGAAGTTTTGCAAGACGGCATGCTGGAGATGCTGCGCTCGGGCAAGCTGGCTTTTGCATCGGCCACCGCTCTGTCGCTCAGCCCCGAGGCTTCGGCCGAGTTCAACGGCAACATCGATTTTTATCGGCAGCGCATTTTGCTGCGGCCCCAAGAGATCAGCAACCACCCTGAGCTGGTTCGTCGCTTGGGCGTGATTGCCATGAACGCCATGATCGAAGCCGACCTGTACGGCAACGTGAACTCCACCCACATCATGGGCTCCAGCATCATGAACGGCATCGGCGGATCGGGCGACTTTGCGCGCAATGCCTACCTGTCTTTTTTCATGAGTCCCTCAGTGGCCAAGGGCGGCAAGATCTCGTGCATCGTGCCCATGGTGTCGCACCACGACCACACCGAGCACGATGTGCAGGTCATCGTGACTGAGCAAGGCTTGGCCGACCTGCGCGGTTTGGCTCCGACACAACGGGCCAGGCAAATCGTAGCGCGTTGCGCTCACCCTTCGTTTCGCCCGCAATTGCTGGACTACATGGAACGAGCCTGGCAAAGCGGTGCGGGCAAACACACGCCGCACCTGCTGGACGAGTCATTGAGCTGGCACAGCCGCTACCTCAAGACCGGAAAAATGTAAAAGCTGCCCACCATTCCTGTCTAAGATGCGCACATGAATGCGCACCATCCACTGAGACACAGGCTGTTCCTGATCCTCGAACTCAAAAGCCACAAAGACAAGAAAACCGCTTGGGTTTTTTCATGGGTTCTGACCTTGGTGGTCTTGCTCAACATCGTGGCTGTGGTTCTGGAATCGGTGCCCTCGATCGAGCAGCAATACGGCCGGGCTTTGGCACTGTTTGATTCGTTTTCGGTGTTGTTTTTCAGTGTGGAATACCTGCTGCGCATCTGGACGGCAGCCGAAATGAAAAAAAGCGCGCAGTCCAGTGCGAATCGCCGCCGCCTGGGCTACATGTTGAGCTTTCACGGCTTGGTGGACTTGCTGGCGATCTTGCCCTTCTTTTTGCAGTCCTTGGTACCCGGACTGGATTTGCGCTTTTTGCGTGTCATCCGGGTCATGCGCATTTTGAAGTTGTCGCATTACTCGACAGCGCTGGAGGATCTGATTGCCTCCATCTATGCAGAAAGAGACGCTTTCATCTCGGCGCTTTACCTGCTGGCTTTGTCGATCCTCATCACCTCATGCCTGATGTATTTCGCAGAACACGACTTGCAGCCCGAAAAATTCGGCACCATCCCTGATGCCATGTGGTGGGCCATCATCACCATCACCACAGTGGGCTACGGCGATGTCACGCCCATCTCGGCCTGGGGAAAAGTGATCGGGGCCGTCACCGCACTGTCGGGGGTTTTCACGGTGGCTTTGCTGACCGGTATCGTGGCATCGGCCTTTGCCACGCGCGTGCGGACCCAGGAAATTGAATTCACCACCGAGGTGGAAGAAGTCCTCAAAGACGGGCGCATGCGCGCCCAGGAGCAGCGAACCATCGAACACTTGCGCCGGGAATTCAGCCTAACCGAAGACCACGCACAAGCCATCGTTCGGCAGATCATCGAAGAGCAATCTCTGTACGACAAAAAGCCAGACTGAATCCGCGCCCCCTATCTTGTCTGTCCCCTGCCACCAGGGCGGGCTTTCAGGATGCCGGTTGACGCAAGGTCCGGCTGAGCAAAATCACCGGGATCAAGCCCACCAGCACCAAGGCCAGTGATGGCAAAGCCGCCTCCCCCAGTCGCTCGTCGCGCGCCAGTTGGTAGGCCACCACCGCCAGTGTGTCGCTGTTGAATGGGCGCAGCACCATCGTGGCGGGCAACTCTTTCATCACGTCGACAAACACCAGCAGCATGGCGGCCAGGGTGGTGCGCTGGAGCAAGGGGGCGTGCACACGGCGCATCAGGCCCCAACCGGTAACGCCCAGCATGCGGGCGGAATCGTCCAGACTGACCGGAATGCGGGCATAGCCGCTTTGAACGGACTGCAACGCCACAGCGCAAAATCGCACCAAATAGGCCCAGACCAGTCCCAATGAAGTGGCTGTGATCCAAGCCCCTGCAGATGATTCTGGCCAAGTCTGCTGAATCCAGCCGACAGGCAACAACAAGCCCACCACCACCACCGCGCCAGGAATGGCGTAACCCAGACCCACCAGTTGGATGGCACCCTGGCTGATGCGGTCGTCCCGGGTACGCACGCTGAAGGCCAGCGCCAGCGCCACCCCCACAGCCAGCAAAGCGGTCACCGCCCCAAGGCGCAAGCTGGTGAAGGCCCATTGTCCAAAGCGCTCCCAGGGCAGCTCGGTGGTCTCGCCTGCCAAAGCCCGCAACATGATGAGCACCGGCAGCACAAAACCCAGCAGCACGGGCACACTGCAAACACCCCATGCCATCCAGCGGTGAGCGCCACGCAACGCTACGGGTTGTGCCTCGGCAGAGCTTTGGCGCGAACCACGACTTTGATTGAAGCGCAGGCGCTTTTGCGCGCGCTGCTCCAGCTGAAGCAACACCACCACGACAGCCAGCAAAACCGTGGCGAGTTGAGCCGCAGCGATGCGGTTATCCATGGACAGCCAGGCTTTGTAAATGCCCGCCGTGAAAGTCTGGATGCCGAAATAACTGGACACACCAAAGTCGGCCAGTGTTTCCATCAGCGCCAAAGCCACGCCAGCCGCAACAGCCGGGCGGGCCAGTGGCAAGGCGATTTCTCGAATGCGGCGGGAAAGCGGTGCGCCCAACAGCCGGGCTGCCTCCATCAGGCCAGCTGCCCTTTCCACCAAAGCGGTTCGGGCCAGCAAATACACATAGGGGTAGAGCGACAGGGTGAACACCAGCGCCGCCCCCCAGACACTGCGCACATCCGGCCACAAGCGACCTTGCAAGCCCAGCCCTTCGCGCAAAGCCACCTGCAAGGGCCCGCTGAACTGCAAAAAATCGGTGTAGGCATAGGCCACCACATAAGCCGGCATGGCCAGTGGCAAAAGCAGCAGCCACTCAAAAATGCCTCGCCCCGGAAAATCAAACAACGTGACCAGCACGGCAGTGGCCAAGCCCAAGACCGTCACGCCAACCGCCACCATGAGGCACAAACCCAGCGTGGTCAGGGCGTAATCGGGCAGCACGGTGTGGCCCATTTCCTGCAAGATGTCTGCGCTTTGGCCGCTCCACTGCAGCCATGAGCCCAGCACAGCCAGAACCGGCAAGGCCAATGCCAAAGCCAACAAGGCGTAAACCAGTGAGGAAAGACGCGACAAAGGTCGGGTCAAAGTGCGCAGCATCAAAAGCAGACCTCTGAATGAAGCGCTTATTGTAGGAGCCCGCCCCTGGGCCTGAACCTTTGCACACCATGGTCGCCATAAATCACGCACCAAAGCACAGGCTTGCAAAAAAGCGGCTCATCGGGGCTTGGGCAACCTGCCTACAATCAGAACCATGTTTTTAGAGTTGAGCCAACTGGACGTCCAATACCCTGGCAATCCCTCGCCCGCTGTGCGCGGGGTCAACCTGGGGTTGAGTGCGGGTGACATTGGCGTTTTGATCGGCCCGTCTGGCTGCGGAAAAACCACCTTGCTGCGTGCCGTGGCCGGGTTGGAGCCCGTGACCGGCGGCAAAATTTTGCTGTCCAACCGCGTGGTGAGCGAAGTGGGGCACACCGAACCTGCAGAAAGCCGTCGCATTGGCATGGTGTTTCAGGACTATGCGCTGTTTCCGCACATGGACGTCGGGCGCAATGTGGGTTTTGGCTTGGCACACCTGCCAAAGAACGAACAGCGCCAACGCGTACAAGACGTGCTGGCGCTGGTGGGTTTGGGGGGTGCCGAAAACCGCTACCCGCATGAGCTCTCGGGGGGCCAGCAGCAACGCGTGGCACTGGCCCGTGCCCTGGCGCCGAAGCCTGATTTGCTGCTGCTCGACGAGCCTTTCTCCAACCTGGACATCGACTTGCGCGAACGCCTGGCTCAAGAGGTGCGCAGCATCCTCAAAGCGGCCAACGCCACCGCCCTGCTGGTCACACACGACCAGCTTGAAGCTTTTGCCATTGGCGATGTGATCGGCGTGATGAACGAAGGCCAGTTGCACCAGTGGGACGATGCCTACAGCCTCTACCACCGCCCGGCCACCCGTTTTGTGGCCGACTTCATCGGGCATGGTGTCTTCACCCCAGCCACTTTGCGGGAAGTAAATGGGCACATTTTGGTGAGTACGGCCGTTGGCGAGCTGACCGATGTGGCCGAATGCCCATTGCCCTGTGCGTTTGAAGGCGGCGAATGCGATGTGCTGCTGCGCGCCGACGACATCGTGCACGACGACCATGCCCCCGTGAAGGCCGAGATCATCCGCAAAGCCTTTCGCGGCTCGGAGTTTTTGTACACCCTGCGGCTGGCCAGTGGTGAGTTGCTGATGGCCCATGTGCCCAGCCACCACGACCACAAGCTGGGTGAATGGATAGGTATCCGCGCCGAGGTGGACCATGTGGTCACCTTCAACCGAGCCTGCGCCCTGAACCAACGGGCGCTTTGCCAGATGCCCTGCGCCAAGGCCGAAGCCTGCGAGCACGCCGACCCGAAATACCAACCGGTCAAGTTCATTTAAAACCAGGCCATTGCTTGCGCGGCATTCGAGGTGGCGACCCCAAAGCCCCCAGCCGAGGCCTGGTCACGGCGCCCCCGGGACCCTTGGCCCCTGCTCTGCATTTACAAAGGGGCAATTTCGGCTCATGATGTGTTTTCAAAAAAAGAAAACCAAATAGCTCATGGAGGCCTATGCAAAACTCCCTTGGTCCCCAGTCCAGGCCCGGTGCCATCGATGACGCACCCGTCGTTCATCTTGTGCAGCAGCTCCTGGAGCAGGCCGTGGAACTCAAAGCCTCTGATTTGCACTTTGAGCCCTATGAAAAACATTACAGGGTGCGCATGCGCGTCGACGGTGAACTGCGCGATGTGGCCACCCCGCCCATGGCACTGAAAGACAGACTGTCCTCGCGCATCAAGGTCCTCTCCAGGCTGGACATTGCCGAAAAGCGTTTGCCACAAGACGGTCGCATGAAGCTGAAATTGCTCAGTGGCCGTGAGCTGGACTTGCGTGTGAGTACTTTGCCCACCTTGTTTGGCGAAAAACTCGTGATTCGGGTTCTCGATTCAGCGCAAGCACAGCTCGACTTGACCCAACTGGGTTATGAGCCTGAAGACCTGGCTCGCCTGGTCGAGGCCATTCACCGTCCCCATGGCATGGTGCTGGTGACAGGTCCCACCGGGTCGGGCAAAACACAATCGCTTTATGCCTGCCTGAACCTGCTCAACACGGCAGAAGTGAACATCGCCACGGTGGAAGACCCCTGCGAAATCCAGCTGCAAGGCATCAACCAGGTGAATGTGCAAGACAAACCCGGCCTGACATTTGCCATCGCTTTGCGTGCTTTTTTACGCCAAGACCCGGACATCCTGATGGTCGGCGAGGTGCGCGACCTGGAAACAGCGAACATCGCCATTCAGGCTGCACAGACTGGCCATCTGGTGTTGTCCACCCTGCACACCAACGATGCGCCCAGCACCCTGGTGCGTTTGCGCAACATGGGAACAGCCGCTTACAACATTGCAGCCAGCGTGACACTGGTCACCGCCCAACGCTTGGTGCGCTGCCTGTGTCCGCATTGCAAAAAGCGTGTGGCTTTGCCTTCCGATGTTTTGCTGAAGGCGGGCCTGCCTCCCGACTGCATCACGGCAGACACGGTCGAGGCTTTCAGCCCTGTGGGCTGTTCGCATTGCCACAAGGGGTTTTCTGGACGCACCGGTATTTTTCAGGTCATGCCCGTGAGCACAGACATGCAGCACCTGATTCTGCGTGAGGCAGGCAATCTGGAATTGACACAACAAGCCCAACGAGAAGGTGTGGGCACTTTGCGGCTGGCGGGTCTGCGTAAAGTGCTGAAAGGCATCACCTCACTCGATGAAGTCTTGGCCTCGACCCGGTACGGCGCATGAACAAGCCCGACCTACAAAACCCAAGCCCTGCTTTTAGATGGCAGGGCCGCGATGAACAAGGCCGCCCTGTGCAAGGGCGCCTGAATGCCCTTGATGCCGGGCTGGCCCGCGCCCAATTGCGCAGGCAGGGCGTGCAATATGTGCGACTGCAGCGCTTGTGGTGGGAACTTCCGCTACAAGTTAGACCCCGCGAACTGTCCCTCATGACCCGGCAGTTGGCTGCACTGCTGCGTGCCGGCGTGCCCCTGTTGCAAGCGCTGGACATGCTGACACGCAGCCTGCCTTTGGGGGCTCTCGTCGAGATCGTCCAGGCGGTACAAAACGATGTGGCTTCCGGCATGGCCTTGCACGAGGCTTTGACGCGCCATCCAACCCACTTCACCGGGCTGTATACCAGCATGGTGCAAGCGGGCGAGTCAGCTGGCATTCTGGACAGCATGATGGAGCGCTTGGCCCACACCTTGGAGAAAAACGAGGGCCTGCGCTCACGATTGCGTTCTGCCCTGATGTACCCCAGTGCGGTGCTGGGTGTCGCCACCGCTGTGTTGGTGCTGATTTTGGTGTTTGTCGTGCCGGTGTTCGAGGATGTGTTCAAGTCATTTGGGGCCGACTTGCCATGGGCCACGCAAATGGTGGTGGCCTTGAGCAACGGATTGAGTGCGTCAGGGCCACTGGTGATGGCGGGCCTTGTGCTGGGGATCTGGTTTTGGCAACGCCCCCAGGCTGCCCAGGCCAAGTTCAAAACAATGAAGGACCGTTGGCTGCTCAAACTGCCCTTGCTGGGGCCGCTCATCGGCACGGCTGTGGTGGCGCGCTGGGCCCAGACCTTGTCGGCATTGCTGGCAGCAGGTGTGCCCTTGGCAGAGGCCTTGGGGCCTGTGTCACAAGCCTGCGATCACGCGATTTTCGAGCGTGTGACCCTGCAATTGCAAAGGCAGGTGGCACAGGGCAGTCGTTTGAGCGAGAGCATGGTCCAAAGTGGGCGATTCCCATCCATGATCGTGCAGCTGTGTGCCACCGGGGAAGAGACTGGCGCCCTGGACAATTTGCTGGCGCGGGCTGGTGGCTTGATGGAAACCGAACTGGACGATCGGGTGAATGGCTTGTCGAGTTTGCTCGAGCCCTTGATCATTGTTGTGCTGGGCGGCCTGATTGGCGGTATTCTTGTGGCCATGTATTTACCAATTTTTCGCCTGGGTCAGGTTTTCTGAAATGGTCAACGATTCAATCATGTGGAGTGGGGTGGTGGCCCTGGGTTTGGTGGTGGGCAGTTTTCTGAACGTGGTCATTCACCGCCTGCCACGCATGCTGGAGGCGCAATGGGCCGATGCAGAGTCCGGCGCCGGCCTGCCGCCACCCAAGCCTTACAACATCGCCGTTCCCAGGTCTCACTGCCCACATTGCGGTCATACCCTGTCATGGGTTGAAAATATTCCCGTGTTCAGCTACCTAGGGCTCAAAGGCCGTTGCCGACAATGTCAGGCCCCGATTGGCTGGCGTTACCCCGCCATCGAGCTGTTCACCGCAGTCTTGTTTGCCTGGAGCTTTTACCGATACGGCCTGAGCGGCACCGCCTTGGCCTGGGCAGGCTTTGCGGCAGCCTTGGTGACGCTCGCAGCCATTGATGCGGACACCCGTTTGCTGCCCGATGCCATCACTCAACCTTTGGTGTGGTCGGGTTTGTTGGCGGCTACCTTGGGGCTGAGTCACATCAGTTTGAGCACGGCCATTTGGGGTGCCGTAGCGGGCTACCTGTTTTTGTGGTCTGTCTATTGGCTGTTCAAGGGGGTCACAGGCAAAGAGGGCATGGGCCAAGGCGACTTCAAACTGCTGGCGGCAATGGGGGCTTGGCTGGGCTGGCCTGCACTGCTGTCACTGGTTCTGATCGCATCCCTCACTGGCATTGCCGGTGGACTCTGGCTGCGCATGCGTCAGCGCATGCCTGAAGACGGCTATATTCCGTTTGGCCCCTTTTTGGCCTTGGCCGGTTTGTGGGTGATGGCCTTTGGCCACCTGCCCTGGATGCCTTTTTAACCATGAACTCTCAGCGTATTTGGCGCATCGGCCTGACCGGTGGCATAGGCAGCGGCAAAAGCACCGTGGCAGGCATGCTGGCAGCCCGCGGCGCTGCAGTGATCGACGCTGACGCGATTTCGCGCAACTTGACCGCCCCGGGCGGGCGTGCCACTGCCCAGATAAGCCAGGTCTTTGGATCGCACATGGTCGATGCTGATGGCGCCATGGATCGGCAAGCCATGCGCGCGCTGATCGTCAACAATGCGGATGCCAAAAAACAGCTCGAAGCCATCATTCACCCCCTGGTCAGCCTGATCACCGCTGAACAAGCGCAGGCAGCACTGCAAAGCGGTCAGAACTGCCTGGTGTTTGATGTGCCACTGCTGGTGGAGTCGGGCGAGCGCTGGCGCAGGCAGCTTGACCGGGTGGTTGTGGTCGACTGTGATGCCCCTACGCAAAAACAAAGGGTCATGGCCCGCAGTGGTTTGGCGCCAGAGGAAATTGACCGCATCATCGCTTTACAAGCCAGCAGAACCCAACGACTGGCCTGTGCCGATGTGGTGATCTACAACCAAGGCTTGCGTCTGGCCGAATTAGAGGCCCAAGTGGCTCAAGTGGCCTCTGACTTCGGGCTATGATGGCGGACTTGGAAGAAGCCGCGTGATACTGTACGAATACCCTTTTAACGAACGCATCCGCACCTACCTGCGCTTGCAACAACTGTTCAACCGCCTGGGCCTGTTGATGGCCCGTTCTGAGGCGGTCGACCATCATTTCGCGCTGACCACTTTGTTCGAAATCATCGAAGTGGCATCGCGCTCAGAGCTTAAGTCGGACGTCCTGAAAGACCTGGAACGCCAAAAGCAGCTGTACAACGGCTACCGCGGCAACCCGGCCATCTCCGAAAAAGCCCTCGACGGACTGATCGCCCAACTGGATGGGCACTTTGAGTCGCTCAACCAGGTCAGCGGGAAAATTGGCCAAAGCCTCAATGACAACGACTTCCTGATGGCCTTGCGCAGCCGCGCTGTCATCCCTGGCGGCACTTGTGAATTTGATCTGCCCGCCTATTACGCCTGGCAGCACCACGAGGCAAGCAGCCGAGCCAACGACTTGGCGCAGTGGGTCGCACCTTTTGCGCCTTTGGCCAAAGCCATTCAGTTGCTGCTGCAAATGCTGCGTGAATCCGGCAGCAGCCAAAAAGTCATGGCCACAGCCGGGCAACTGCAACAAAACCTGCCCCAGGGACGTACGTTTCAGCTGCTGCGCCTGAAGATTGATCCAGCCCTGGGCATCACCCCCGAAATCAGCTGCAACCGACTGTTGGTGGTCATCCGGATGATGCGCCAGCAAAGCGATGGCAAATTGGTGGCGACCACCGGTGATGTGCCCTTCGAGATGTCTTTGTGCGCATGAGCGACGCCAACCAGCCTGAAGCCTTCAAACCCCGCAAAGTGCGATGCCCAGCCTGCGCGGGCCTGAGTCTTTACAGCCGCCACAACCCTTATCGCCCATTTTGCAGCGCCCGTTGCAAAGGCGTCGACCTGGGCGCCTGGGCCAGCGAAGAATTCAAACTGCCCGACGAAACGCCCCCGGATGAGCCTTTTGGCGATCCGCGCCTTCAATAGGCCCTTGCAACAGGCCACTGCAACAGGCCTTCATCTTTCGGGTTTCAGGCGTGCGTGGCACCCGTGAAATCCTGCTCCTCGGCCAACCAAGCCAGCACCGGAATCGTGCCGGGCAAAACAGGCACCACCGCGACGGGCAAAGTCTGCCATGCGTGTGATTGGCCCTCGCGCATTTGTAAAGTACCTTGCCAATCGCACACTTTGCAAAAGTGCAAACGCACCAGAGCGTGCGGGTAATCGACCATCTGGGTTTTCCAGACCTGCGCCTGGCCGATCGTGATACCTAACTCTTCATGCAATTCCCGGCGCAAGGCTTGCTCGACCGACTCACCCACTTCGAGTTTGCCACCCGGAAATTCCCAATAGCCTGCGTAGACCTTGCCCTCAGGGCGAGAAGTCAGCAAAAACTGCCCATCGGCTTGCAGCAATACCCCGACCGCCACATCGACCACAGCACGTTCGGCCTGGCCTGGGCTCAGTGCTTCGCGCTGGCGATCGCCGTCGGCCACCAACAGACCTGCACTCATGCAAGGCCCGATTCGCGTCCCATCATGTCGCGTGCAAACTGGTAGGCGACCCGACCGCTGCGCGAACCACGCTCCAGAGCCCACAACAAGGCGTCAGGGCGGGCTGCAGCAATTTGCGCGGGCGTGGCACCCATGGCGCTGAGCCACTGGCTGGCAATTTGCAGGTACTCGTCTTGCGAGAAAGGGTAGAAGCTGATCCAGAGGCCAAAGCGCTCGGACAGCGAGATTTTTTCCTCCACCCCTTCACCCGGGTGCACCTCACCATCGTCGGTGTGCTTGTAGGTGAGGTTTTCGCTCATGTATTGGGGCAAAAGATGGCGTCGGTTGCTGGTGGCATAGACCAGCACATTGGGGGTCGATGCCGCCACAGTGCCATCCAGAATGGACTTGAGGGCCTTGTAGCCTGGCTCACCGTCATCAAAGCTCAGGTCGTCGCAATACACAATGAACTTCTCATCGCGCCCGGCCACCACCTCGATGATGTCGGGCAAGTCGATCAGGTCTTCCTTGTCCACTTCAATCAGGCGCAGGCCCTGTGGGGCATAGGTGTTCAGGCAGGCCTTGATGAGGGAGGACTTGCCGGTACCGCGAGCGCCCGTCAACAGGACGTTATTGGCCGAGCGACCGTGCACAAATTGCTCGGTGTTACGTTGCAGTTTTTCTTTTTGGTCGTCAATTTCCTTCAGGTCATCCAGTGCCATGGGCGCCACGTGGCGCACTGGCTCCAGCACGCCATGGCCAGATGAGCGCTTGCGGTAGCGCCAGGCAATCGCCTGAGACCAATCGGGTGCTGACAGGGGTTGAGGCAGGACCGACTCGATGCGGTCCACCAATTGGCTGACTTTGGCCAGCAATTGATCGAGGGCTGAACTGGAAGAGGGTGTCATGAACGGTAATCCGCGTTGATGGTGACGTATTCGTGGCTCAGGTCGCAGGTCCAAACAGTGTCGCTGGCTGCACCACGGCCCAGGCCCACACGCACGGTGATCTCGCTGCCTTTCATGACGCGCTGACCGTCTTCTTCGCGGTATTCGGCGCGGCGTCCGCCCTTGGACACCACATGCACATCGTCCAGGAGCAACTCGATCAGGCCCTGGTCAAGGTCGTCAATGCCCGCATAACCCACCGCCGCCAAAATGCGCCCCAAATTGGGATCGCTGGCAAAAAAGGCGGTTTTCACCAAAGGCGAATGGGCAATCGCATACGCGACCTGCAGACACTCCTCGACTGTGCGACCGCCTTCCACCTGAACGGTGATGAACTTGGTGGCACCTTCGCCATCGCGCACGATGGCATGGGCCAGTTGGCGAGCCACTTGCATCAAGCCATTGACCAGCATTTTTCCGTCTGCACTGTCCAGCGATGTGATGGGGCTGTGACCCGCCTGGTGCGTGGCGATCAAGATGAACGAGTCGTTGGTCGAGGTGTCGCCATCGATGGTGATGCGGTTGAACGACCCATCGGCCAACTTTCTGGCCAGTTCAGGCAACAAAGCAGGATCGATGCACGCATCAGTGGCTATAAAACCCAGCATGGTGGCCATGTTCGGGCGGATCATGCCAGCACCCTTGCTGATGCCGGTGATGCTGACCGTTCGATCCCCCAATTGCACCTGCACGCTGGCCGCTTTGGGCACGGTGTCGGTGGTCATGATGCCCTCGGCGGCCTTGGCCCAGTGGGCGACTTGCGCATCGGACAACGCCGCAGGCAATCCGGCCACGATGCGGTCAACTGGCAGCGGCTCCATGATCACGCCCGTCGAAAACGGCAGGATCTGCTCGGCCGTGCAGTGCAGCAAGCTGGCCAGTGCCGCACAGGTCTGGTTCGCATGGGCCATGCCTGGCGCGCCGGTGCCCGCGTTGGCGTTGCCGGTGTTGATGACCAAGGCACGCACAGCGTGGCCTGCGGCCAGGTGCTGTCGGCACACCTGAACGGGCGCAGCACAAAATCGGTTGCGGGTGAACACGCCCGCCACACTGGTACCCGGGTCCAGCAAAAAAACCGTCAAGTCCTTGCGGTTGGCTTTGCGCACGCCGGCCTCGGCGATGCCGATCCGTACACCCGCGATCGGGCGCAATTGTGCGGGGTCCAGTGGTGGCAAATTCACAGGCATGGCGGTCCTTCGGAAAAACAGAAAATCGATTCAGGCCATCGACAAACAAAACGGGCCGAAGCCCGTTTCATGCGTGCAACAAACTCAGGCAAGTTTGCCGTGGCATTGTTTGAATTTTTTACCACTGCCGCAAGGGCACGGCTCATTGCGCCCCACAGGCCCCCAAGCTTTCTGCAGGCCGGCCAAATCAGCGGATACCGTTTGCGGCTGACCCGACTCATCAGGGGCGCTGTAGGTCACGTTGCTGATGTGCTCTGCGCGCTCTTCGATGTCCTGGGCCGCCTGTTCAATCTGATCACCCGAGTCGATGCGCACCGTCATCAGGGTGCGGGTGACCTCATTTTTGACGGCATCAAGCAACTGGCCAAACAACTCAAAGGCCTCGCGCTTGTATTCCTGCTTGGGCTGCTTTTGGGCATATCCACGCAAATGGATGCCCTGACGCAGGTAATCAAGCGCGCTCAGGTGTTCCCGCCAATGCGTGTCGATGCTTTGCAGCAACACCATGCGTTCAAACGATGTGAAGCTTTCAGCACCCACGCCATCGAGCTTCGCCTGGAAATGGGTGTTGGCTGCGGCCACCACCAGTTCCAGGATTTCTTCGTCGGTGATCGCGCTGGCAGCTTGCACTTTTTCGCTCAAAGGCAGGTCAAGCAACCACTCTTCAGCCAGCACCTTCTCGAGGCTGGTCAGGTCCCATTGCTCCTCGACCGATTCAGCGGGGACATACTGGCGAACCAGGTCTGTGAAACACCCTTCACGCAGGGCTGCGATCTGACTGTTCAGCTCCTTTGCATCCAGAATGTCATTGCGCTGCTGGTAGATCACCTTGCGCTGGTCGTTCGACACGTCGTCATATTCCAGCAATTGTTTTCGGACATCGAAATTGCGCGACTCCACTTTGCGCTGGGCGCTTTCGATGCTGCGCGTCACGATGCCTGCTTCGATGGCCTCGCCTTCGGGCATCTTCAGTCGATCCATGATGGCGCGCACGCGATCACCCGCAAAAATGCGCATGAGCGGGTCGTCCAGACTCAGGTAAAAGCGCGATGAACCGGGGTCACCCTGACGACCGGACCGACCACGCAACTGGTTGTCGATGCGTCGTGACTCGTGCCGCTCGGTGGCAATGATCCGCAGGCCGCCCAAAGACTTGACCTGCTCGTGCACAACTTTCCATTGCTCACGCAGTTCCGCCACGCGGGTCTGTCGCGCATCTTCAGGCAAGCTTTCATCGGCTTCAACCGCCTGGATATCTTTTTCGATGTTGCCACCCAACACAATGTCGGTGCCGCGACCCGCCATGTTGGTCGCAATCGTGATCATGCCGGGGCTGCCCGCTTGTGCCACGATGTCTGCCTCGCGGGCATGTTGCTTGGCGTTGAGGACCTGGTGCGGCAAATTGGCTTGCGTGAGCAACTGCGAAATCAACTCGGAGTTTTCAATCGACGTGGTGCCCACCAGCACGGGTTGTTTGCGCTCGTGGCATTCCCGAATATCCGCAATGGCGGCCGCATAGCGCTCTTGCGATGTCTTGTAGACACGATCAAGCTGGTCTTCACGCTGGCTTTTACGGTGCGGCGGAACGACCACGGTTTCCAGACCGTAAATTTCCTGAAACTCATACGCCTCGGTGTCGGCAGTCCCCGTCATGCCGCCCATCTTGTTGTACAAGCGGAAGTAATTTTGAAAGGTGATCGACGCCAGCGTCTGGTTCTCTGCCTGGATTTGCACACCCTCTTTGGCTTCCACCGCTTGGTGCAGGCCATCGCTCCAGCGGCGACCGGTCATCAAGCGCCCTGTGAACTCATCCACAATGACGATCTCGCCCTCCTGAACCACGTAGTGCTGGTCCCGGTGGTACAGATGCTGCGCTTTCAAAGCAGCGTTCAGGTGGTGCATCAGCGAGATGTTGGCAGGGTCATAGAGGCTGGCGCCTTCAGGAATCAGGCCCATTTGTGCCAGCACTGCTTCAGCCTTTTCGTGGCCTTGCTCGGTCAGGAAAATCTGGTGTGATTTTTCATCCAGCGTAAAGTCCCCAGGGGTGATGATGCCTTCACCGGTACGCGGATCAGCTTCGCCTTCTTGACGTGTGAGCAAAGGCACAACCTGCTTCATCGACAAGTAGGTGGCCGTGTGGTCTTCGGCCTGGCCGCTGATGATCAAAGGGGTACGGGCTTCGTCGATCAGGATCGAGTCGACCTCATCGATGATGGCGTAATTCAAGGGGCGCTGCACACGGTCATGGGCTTCGTAGACCATGTTGTCGCGCAGGTAGTCGAAACCGAATTCGTTGTTCGTGCCGTAGGTGATGTCCGAGTTGTAAGCCGCCTGCTTTTCTTCACGCGACATTTGCGCGAGGTTGATGCCGACAGACATGCCCAGGAAGTTGAAAAGCTTGCCCATCCAGCGGGCATCGCGGCTGGCCAGGTAATCGTTCACGGTGACGACGTGCAGGCCCTTACCAGCCAATGCATTCAGGTAAGCGGGCAATGTGGAGGTCAGGGTTTTGCCCTCGCCTGTTCGCATTTCGGCAATCTTGCCGTTGTGCAAGGCAATGCCACCAGACAGCTGGACATCGAAGTGCCGCATCTTCATGACCCGCTTGGAGCCTTCACGAACAACGGCAAAGGCTTCGGGCAGCAGGGCATCGAGTGTTTCACCGGCAGCAAACCGATCCCGGAAACTCTGGGTCTTGGCTCGCAATTCATCGTCGCTCAACGACTCCAGTCCGGCTTCCAGTGAATTGATACGCTCCACCGTTTTGCGGTATTGCTTGAGCAGGCGGTCGTTTCGGCTGCCAAAAATTTTAGTGAGGAATGGGATGGCCATGTCTGCAAGATCCATCCTCAGCCTCAGGCCGAAAACAGACCGTCTGTCCTGTCAAGTTAAAGGGTTCACGGAAAACCGGGCCAGCGGGGTGTTAAACACCGCCCCCAGCTGGCCGCCACAGGCGCCAGCCTAACTGGATGATTTTAGCCTCTGGAACAGCCTGTTTTGGGGGTCAGGTTTCAAGCCCTGTTCGCTGCCGGATAATGCTTGAACCAATTTACAGCCATGCAAAGACGCCACCAAGCCATTCCCTTGCACCAAGCCGCTCAAGAGTCACCAACTTTTGCACGGCTGGCCGACCTTGTCCGGGCTTCATCTACGCGCTTGAAAGCCATTTCAAACCTGCTGCCAGCGCCGCTGCGGGCCAGTGTTCAGGCTGGGCCGATCGAAGATGGTTGCTGGTGCCTCCTCGTCAGTTCCAATGCGGTGGCCGCCAAACTGCGCCAACTGGTGCCCGCCTTGCAGGCCCATTTGGCGCAAAAGGATCTGCATGTCACCTCAATCCGCATCAAGGTCCAAAACCGAGCGGGTTAGCCGCCTCTTTTAGGTGGCTCACTTGCGCGCAATCCATAAAAAAGGCCCTGGTTTTTAATCAGGGCCTTTTCAGGTTTGTGGTGCCGCTTGTCGGATTCGAACTGACGACCTACCGCTTACAAGGCGGGTGCTCTACCAACTGAGCTAAAGCGGCACGGGATAGATTCTAACTTGCCCAGAGACCGTCTCTGGGGCCAGCGGCTTTTAATTTTTTCATTTGATCCGCTTCAAGGTGGGACGAGCAGGGGATGTTGGCGGCATTGGTTCATCGCCCTCATCCACAGCGGATTCTTGAACATTCACGGCAGACAACGTGGCTGTGGACGAAGAAGCATCGTCATCGCTGACGGGGAAAGCCATGCCTTGGCCATTTTCGCGCGCATAAATGGCCATGACCCGTTGGATGGGCACCATGATGTCGCGTGGCTTGCCCCCAAAACGGGCTTTGAACTCAATGAATTCATTGCCCAGTTTGAGCGAACTGGTGGCGTCCATGCTGACGTTCAAAACGATTTCGCCACCCTGAACATATTCACGGGGCACCTGAACCGAGTTGTCCACCTTGACAGCCACATAAGGCGTGAAGCCGTTTTCGGAGCACCAATCGTACAGAGCCCGGATCAAATAAGGTCGGGTGGAAGGCAATTCGGTGGCACTGATCATCATTGGCTCCAACCGAGATTACTTGCGCATGACCTTTTCAGAAGGAGTCAATGCCTCAATGTAGGCAGGACGCGAAAAGATGCGCTCGGCGTATTTGAGCAAAGGCGCAGCGTTCTTGCTGAGTTCAATGCCGTAGTAATCGAGACGCCAGAGCAAGGGTGCGATCGCGACGTCAAGCATCGAGAAATTGTCGCCCAGCATGAACTTGTTTTTCAGGAACACCGGGGCCAGTTGGGTCAAGCGATCGCGAATGTGCGCGCGGGCTTTTTCCAGGGCTTTGTCGTTACCTTTGAGGGCTCGGTTTTCAAGGGTCAGCACATGTACAAACAGCTCTTTCTCGAAATTCAGCAAGAACAGGCGCACGCGAGCACGGTCAACCGGGTCACCGGGCATCAATTGGGGGTGCGGGAAACGCTCATCGATGTACTCATTGATGATGTTCGACTCGTACAGAATCAAATCACGCTCCACCAGAATCGGCACCTGGCCGTACGGATTCATCACATTGATGTCTTCGGGCTTGTTGTAAAGGTCCACGTCACGGATCTCGAAGTCCATGCCTTTTTCAAACAGCACAAAGCGGCAACGATGGGAAAAAGGACAAGTGGTTCCGGAATAAAGCACCATCATGGCGGAGGCTCCTCAAAAAATCAAAAAGAGTGGGAGGCCGCTAAGACCTACCACTCCACAAGACCCGACAATACTGCCGGGTGGAAGATCAATTACTTGATGTCTTTCCAATACGCGGCATTCAAACGCCAAGCGATAAAGGTGAATACTGACAAGAAAATCAGGACCCAGACACCAATGCGAACACGGGTATTTTGGGCTGGCTCGGCCATCCACTGCATGTAACCCACCAGGTCACCGATGGCCTGGTCGTATTGCAGGGGTGTCATTGTTCCGGGCTTGGTTTGTTTCCAGCCTTTGAAGATCTGGACTTTATGACCATGCTCTTCCTTGTCTTCAAAAATAGGCTCGCGCTCACCTTGCAACTCCCACAATGGGTTAGGCATGCCCACGTTGGGCAAGGCCAAGTTGTTCCAGCCGGTGGGCTTGGTCGAATCCCGGTAATAAGTGCGCAAGTAGGTGTACAGATAGTCGGCACCTGTACCGCCATGGCCCGAGCGGGAACGGGCCATCAAGGTCAAATCAGGTGGGTTCTTGCCGAACCAGTCCTTCGCCAACACAGGGTCCAGTGCCACTTTCATGTTGTCACCAACGCGGTCGGTGGCAAACAGCAAGTTGTCCTTGATTTGCTGCTCGGTCAAACCGATGTCTTTCAATCGGTTGTAACGCATGAAAGCAGCCGAGTGGCAGTTCAGGCAGTAATTGACAAACAGCTTGGCACCGTTTTGCAATGCGCCCAGATCGTTTGTTTTATTGGGGGCTTTGTCCCATGCAAGGCCACCACCAGCGGCGTGGGCATTGGCCATCAGACCCAGGGCTATCACAAAGCCCAGTGCGAGTTTCTTGAGGTTTCTCATGTTCTTGAATCTCCGTGATCTCAGTGAGGCGTGAAGACCACGCGGTCAGGAACCTGCTTGGGCGTACCCAGCTTGCTCCACCAAGGCATCAACAGAAAGAAGCCGAAATAAAACAGAGAGCCGACTTGGGAAACGCGCTCACCGATTGGTGATGGCGGCTGGACCCCCAGGTAGCCCAGGATCAAGAAGTTGATCACAAAGACAGCATACAAGTACTTGTGCCAGTCAGGACGGTATCGGATCGACTTGACCGGGCTGTTGTCCAGCCAAGGCAGGAAGAACAGGATGATGACCGCACCACCCATCACCACCACGCCCCAGAACTTGGCATCAATGGCCAGCATCATGGCGGCCAACGCGACTGCCGAACCGATCACGGCACTCTTGAAGAGGGTGGGCAACTTGCCTTTGGCAACAGCCAGCACAGCGCCGATCACGACACAAGCGATCAGCACGTACATCATTTCGCTGGTGATGGCGCGCAGCATCGAATAGAACGGCGTGAAGTACCAGACAGGGGCGATGTGCAATGGCGTGGTCAGCGGATCGGCCGGGATGAAGTTGTTGTATTCGAGGAAATAACCACCGAACTCAGGGGCGAAAAACACAATCGCAGTGAACGCCATCAAAAATACACTGACCGACAAAATATCGTGCACAGTGTAGTAAGGGTGGAAAGGAATGCCGTCAAGGGGGTGGCCTTGGGCATCTTTAGGCGCACCGGGTGCTTTGATCTCGACACCATCTGGGTTATTGGAGCCGACTTCGTGCAGAGCAATGATGTGGGCCACCACAAGACCCAACAAAACCAGCGGCACTGCGATCACGTGGAAGCTGAAGAATCGGTTCAACGTGGCATCGCCCACCACGAAGTCACCACGGATCAGCAAGGCCAGATCAGGGCCGATAAAAGGAATGGCGGAGAACAGGTTCACGATCACCTGAGCACCCCAATAGGACATCTGGCCCCAGGGCAACAGATAACCCATGAAGGCTTCAGCCATCAGGCACAAGAAAATCGCGCAACCAAAAATCCAGACCAGCTCGCGGGGTTTGCGGTAACTGCCATAAATCAGGCCA
This sequence comes from Limnohabitans sp. 2KL-17, assembly GCF_003063415.1. Lineage (GTDB taxonomy): Bacteria > Pseudomonadota > Gammaproteobacteria > Burkholderiales > Burkholderiaceae_C > Limnohabitans_A. Next base: position 22,480 of record NZ_NESK01000022.1, on the reverse strand, counting down.
CGGAACATGTGCAGGTACACCACAATGAAGAAGGCAGAAGCGCCCGTGGAGTGCATGTAGCGGATCAGCCAGCCCCAAGGCACGTCGCGCATGATGTATTCGACCGAGGCAAAGGCCAGCGCTGCGTCCGGCTTGTAGTGCATGACCAGGAAAATACCGGTCACGATCTGAATCACCAGGACCAAAAGCGAAAGCGCGCCAAACACGTACCAAAAATTCAGATTTTTGGATGCGTAGTACTCGGACAAATGGTCCTTGTACAGCTTGGAAGCCGGGAAACGGTTGTCCACCCAGTTGAGCAGCTTTTCGCCTGCGGGGGCGTTCGGAGAAATTTCTTTGAATTGAGCCATGTCAGTCTCCATCAAGCTTTCTTGTCTTCGCCAATGATCAATTTGGTGTCAGACAAGTACATGTGCGGTGGCACTTCGAGGTTGTCAGGTGCCGGCTTGTTCTTGAACACGCGGCCTGCCAGATCAAATGTCGAGCCATGGCAAGCGCACAAAAAGCCGCCAGTCCAGTCATCGGGCAATGAGGGCTGCGATCCTGTGGCGAACCTGTCACCGGGCGAACAGCCCAAGTGGGTGCAAATGCCCACAGCCACCATGATCTCGGGCTTGATCGAGCGGTGGCCATTCTTGGCGTAATCGGGTGTGGGGTATGCCGTGCGTGCAGAAGCCGGATCGGCCAATTGACCCTCGATTTTATTGAGGGACTCCAGCTGCTCGGGAGTCCGCTTCATGATCCATACAGGTTTGCCGCGCCATTCGACGGTCAACTTTTCGCCCGGGTTCAAGGCGGAAATATCAACTTCGACGGCCGCACCGGCCGCTTTGGCTCGTTCAGAAGGTTGGAAGCTGCTGACGAAGGGGGTGGCCACAAAGCCAGCGCCTACGGCACCTGCGCAACCGGAAGCAATCAGCCAGGTCCGTTTGCTGTTGTCGACTGGGGTGTCACTCATGGGAATCCTCTAGCGGGTCGTTATCAGGGTCAGCCTTGGATTGTAGCGGAGTGAAACAACCCACTGACTTACAAGAACTCTGCTGTGACACTGATGCCTCACAATTAGCGCAATGTATTCATTTTTTGGAGTCACTGATATGTCATTTATTCAAGAATTCAAATCTTTTGCCGTAAAAGGAAATGTCATCGATCTGGCTGTCGGCGTGATCATTGGCGGCGCTTTTGGCAAAATCGTTGACTCTGTGGTGGGTGACCTGATCATGCCGCTGGTCAGCAAGGCCTTTGGGGGGCTGGATTTTTCAAACTATTACCTGGCACTGGCAGGGCAAACCGCAGGCTTGTCTTTGCTCGAAGCCAAAAAACTGGGGGCCGTGTTTGCGTATGGCAGTTTCGTCACGGTGGCCTTGAACTTCACCATCCTGGCCTTCATCATCTTTTTGATGATCCGCCAGATGAACCGGTTGAGTGCATCCGCACCCCAAGCTGCAGCCCCTGAGGCTGCGCCGATCACACCCGAAGATGTTTTATTGCTGCGTGAGATTCGAGACAGCCTGAAAAACAAAGGCTGAAGCAGCCCTTCCGGTCAGCCGACGCTCTGGATCATTTGGCGGGCCATGCGAATGGCCTGGACCATGCTGCGGGCATCGGCCAGGCCTTTGCCTGCCAGGTCCATCGCCGTGCCGTGGTCGGGGCTGGTTCTGACCAAGGGCAACCCCAGGGTCACATTCACCCCTTGCTCCACCCCCAGGTACTTGACCGGTATCAAGCCTTGGTCGTGGTACATGGCAATGACCACATCAAATTCACGCCGACCATCGGACTGCTGGCGCGCGCGCATGAAAACCGTATCCGGTGCATAGGGGCCGTGAACATCCAGCCCTTCTTTCCTGGCAATGGCCAGGCAGGGCTGCAAAACCTCGATTTCTTCCTGCCCGAACAAGCCACCCTCCCCTGCGTGCGGGTTGACGCCAGCCACAGCAATGCGCGGTTTCCGGCCCAAGATCACCCCCAATGACGCGTCGGTGATGCGCAAGGTTTGCAAGACCCGCTCGACTGTGATGGCCTCCAAGGCGTCGCGCAAGGACACATGAATGCTCACCAGCACAGTGCGCAATTCGTCGTTGGCGAGCATCATGCGCACGGGCATTTGCGCCAAGGGCACACCCATATGCCGGGCCGCCTCGGCCTGCAGCAACTCGGTGTGGCCCGGGTATTGGTCGTAAGGTGCCCCTGCAGCATGCAGCGCTTCTTTGTGCAAAGGCGCCGTGACCAACGCGGCAACCTCACCCCGCAAAGCCGCGCGCGTGGCCCACAAAACCGCATCGCCCGCCAATTGCCCGGCACGTGCATCAACCCTACCCCAGGACAAAGCGGGGGCCTCAGGCACCACTTGCAACACGGGCAAGCAGCGAGGCGGTACATGCATGGCCTCTGCAGGGGTCTGGATTTCACAAACAGGAAACGCCGGCACGGTCTGCACCAAGGCCATGGCCCGGCGCATCAGGCCTACATCGCCCGCCACAAAACAGCCCTGGGTCGATTTCGGCGCACAACACCATGCACGGGCAATGATTTCAGGGCCGATGCCGCAGGGATCGCCTGGCGTGATGGCGATGGGTCGCTCAATTCGGGCCATTAACAGATCGGGTTCAGAAGTCATGCCGGAGCGATTCACGCAGGGTTGTCAATGTCAATAAAGCGGTGTTGCAAACCCAAGTCTTGCGCCACTCTGGCTGCAACGGCAGGTGCGCCGTAGCGCTCGGTGGCATGGTGACCGCAAGCGAGGAAGGCCACGCCGGTTTCTCTGGCCAAATGGGCTTGGGGTTCTGAAATTTCACCGGTGATGAAAGCGTCCACACCTTGGGCAATGGCCGCTTCAAAGTAGCCTTGTGCACCGCCAGTGCACCATGCCACGCGACGAACCTGTTGACCCATGTCGCCAACGCAGGTCACCGGGCGCGAAAGAACAGCCGACACGTGATCGGCCAGGGCCTGCGGCCTCGACCAGGGCTGTGTGCTGACGCCCAAAAAACCCAGGTCTTGATCACCGAATCGACCATCGGCTTGCCAACCCAGCAGGCGACCCAATTGGGCGTTGTTGCCCAATTCAGGGTGGGCATCCAGTGGCAAATGGTAGGCAAACAGATGGATGCCATGGGTCAGCAACAAGCGAAGGCGTTCGCGCATCCAGCCGACGATGCGCCCATCCTGGCCTCGCCAGAACAAGCCGTGGTGCACAAAAATGGCATCGGCTTGGGCTTCAATGGCGGCTTCAATCAGGGCCCGACTGGCGGTCACACCGCTGACCAGCAACTTCACCTCGCGGTCGCCCTCGACCTGCAGGCCATTGGGTCCGTAATCGCGGAATTTATCGGGTTGGAGCAGGACATCAAAGGCCTGGCCCAGAGTTTTGGCATTGGTCATGGCGGCGTGTTTAGGGGCTTGGACAGGTATTGTGGCGCAAGGCACCTGAGCATGACTGTGAATCAAGGAGAATGTGTAACCATGAAACGTTACTGGCTTTTATTTTCCCAATGGGTGACCGTCCTGCTGGCGGTCTGGTTTGTGGTCGCCACCCTCCAGCCCTCATGGCTGCGCGGCGCGCAGCGATCTGCCGATGGCATGACCTTGCTGCAGGCACCGGCAGGTTCGCCCCTGAACCGCCCTGCAGGCAGTCTGAGCGCCCCCGCCCGCATGGCTTCTCCTGCCGTTGTCAGCATCAACACCAGCAAAGCCAAAACCCAGAACCCCCAAAGCCAGGATCCCTGGTTCAAATTTTTCTATGGTGAGCAAGAAGAACAAAACCCCGCAGGCTTGGGCAGTGGCGTCATCGTCAGCCCCGAAGGCCATATTCTGACCAACAACCATGTGATCGAAGACGCAGACGACATCGAGGTCGTGCTGGCAGATGGCAGGCGCGCTGCGGCCAAAGTCATTGGCACAGACCCCGACACCGACTTGGCCCTGCTCAAAATCCAGCTCGACAAATTGCCTGTCATCGTTTTAGGTCAAACCCAAGACCTCGAAGTTGGGGATGTTGTGCTGGCGATTGGCAACCCATTTGGTGTGGGTCAAACCGTGACATCGGGCATTGTCAGCGCTTTGGGCCGCAGTCAGTTGGGCATCAACACCTTCGAAAATTTCATCCAGACCGATGCCGCGATCAACCCGGGCAACTCGGGCGGTGCGCTCGTCGATGTGAATGGCAACCTGATGGGCATCAACACCGCGATTTATTCGCGTTCTGGCGGCAACATGGGCATCGGCTTTGCCATTCCGATCTCCACGGCCAAACAAGTCATGCAGGATTTGCTGAAAAACGGCAAAGTCATCCGGGGTTGGATAGGGGTCGAGCCCCAGGACATGTCGCCCGAATTGGCTGAAAGCTTTCAATTGCCCAAGACGGGCCAGGCCTTGCCGGCTGGCGTCGTGATCACCGGTGTGCTCAAAAACGGGCCCGCTTCCAATGCGGGCATCCGCCCTGGCGACGTGATCGTCAAAGTGGCTGGGCAACCCGTGCGCAATGTGGCCGAGTTGTTGACCCAGGTAGCCAGCCTGAAGCCGGGTGAACCCGCCCAGGTGAACATCTGGCGTCGACAAGGTGAAGTGAATCTGAGCCTGACCCCAGGTGAACGACCCGCTGCCAACAAGCCCCGGCGCTAGAAAGCCTGCAGATCAGGCGGTCCCTTCGGGCTCTGCTGGCGGCTGTGTGTGCTTGATGAAAATTTGTGCAGCCCAGATGCCCAACTCGTAGAGTAAACACATCGGGATGGCCAATGCCAGTTGAGACACCACGTCGGGGGGGGTGACCACAGCGGCAATCACAAAAGCCAGCACCACGAAGTAGCCCCGGAAATCCTTGAGCTTTTGAACGGTGACAACGCCCATCCGGGCCAGCACCACCACCGCCACAGGCACCTCAAAAGCCAGGCCAAAGGCCAGGAACATGGACAGCACAAAGCTCAAATACGCCTCGATATCAGGCGCAGCGGTGATGCTTTTGGGCGCAAAGCTCTGGATGAAGCTGAACACCTGACCGAACACAAAAAAGTAACAGAACGCCACGCCAATGAAAAACAGCAAGGTGCTGGACACCACCAGGGGCATCACCAGTTTCTTCTCGTGAGCATAAAGGCCTGGCGCCACGAAGGCCCACACCTGGTAAAGCACCACGGGCAATGCAATCAAAAAGGCTGCCATCAGCAAAATTTTGAGGGGCACCATGAATGGCGAAATGACGGAGGTGGCGATCAGCGTTGCCCCTTTGGGCAAATGCACCACCAAGGGCGCAGCCAAAATGTCGTACAAATTACCGGGCCCAGGGAATATGGCCAGCACTGCAGCCGCCACCGCCACGGCAGCCACGGCCCAGATCAGGCGATCGCGCAGTTCGATCAGGTGCGCCACGAAAGGTTGCTCGGAACCTTTGAGTTCGTCGTCGGGCTGGGATGGGGTATCGGACATGAAGAGGTCGGTTGGACGGCGCGCACCGGGGTGCGCTGGCATCACACAGAATTGAGGGACTTGGGCCGGTAACGGGCCACGCGTGCCGCGCCTGAAAGTGCTTTGGTACGCACCCCGGAACGGGCTTTGTACCACTGGGGCATCGCACCTCTTTTGAGGCGCCAATTTTTTTCCGGATGCTTGTAGCTGGGTGGCGGCGTCTCAAGTTCGGGCAAGTCTTGTGCCAAACCCGCCGTGGTGTCGGCCCAGTCTTTTTCAAAGTCTGACGCCGTGGTCTGGGCCGACTGCTCGACATCGCGGGCCGCCGTCTCCATGGTCTCTTTCATTTTCTTGAGCTCTTCGAGGTCCATGGACCGGTTGACCTCGGCCTTCACATCGGCCACATAGCGCTGGGCTTTGCCCAGCAAAGCACCCAGCGTGCGAGCCACTTTGGGCAACTTTTCGGGGCCGATGACGACCAGCGCCACCACGCCGATCAGGGCCATTTTGGAAAAACTTAAATCCAGCACAAGGCAACGATCAGGCGGTCAGGCATCAAGACTTGGTCTTGGCTTCAACGTCGATGGTGGTTTTTTCAGACTGAACTGAAGAGGCCACTTGACCCGCGACAGGCGCCCCCTCTTCAGGCTTGGTGCCGCCTTCTTTCATGCCGTCTTTGAAACCTTTGACTGCACCACCCAGGTCTGAGCCCATGTTTTTGAGCTTCTTGGTGCCGAACACCATGACCACGATCAACAACACGATCAGCCAGTGCCAAATAGAAAATGAACCCATGGAAATCTCCTAACGTAGTTGCTGGATTCTAAGGGTTCACGCCCCCCGAACCCGATCTGCCTTGATCCAACAAGGAATTGAGGCCGACGGCCTTGTTTTCAAGCTTGCATCAAGCCCTGAGCCAGGGCCGTGGTCCACCCATGACGTGCATGTGCAGGTGGTGTACCTCTTGCCCCCCTTCAGCGCCGTTGTTGACCACGATGCGAAAGCCCCCCTCAGGGTAAGGCTTGCAGCCTGCTTGCAAGGCCAGTTTGGGGGCCAAAGTCATCATGTGCCCCATCAAGCCCGCATGCTCCGGCGCCAATTGCGCCATGGACGGGATGTGCAATTTGGGAATGATCAGGAAATGGACCGGTGCCCAAGGGGCAATGTCATGGAAAGCGAACACATGTTCGTCTTCATGCACTTTGCGCGATGGGATCTTGCCCGCAATGATTTTGCAAAAAATACAGTGGTCGTCGGTCATGGTGAGATGGGGTAAAAAAATCAGCAGGCTTCAGTCCGTCACGGGGCGTTGCCCGTTCAGACGCACCATGCCCAACACGATGCGGTACAAAAACCAGATGGAGATGGCCACCCAGGCCAGCCAACCTGGAAACACAAAGAAAAACCACAAGGGCAAAGTCAGCAGATACAGCAAGCCCGCCCACAGCACGGTACGGATGCGAAAACTGAAATGCGTGGCCTCCCAGCCGTGCGCATCGCCTTTTTTGACCAGATCAATGACCAGCGCCACCAGCAGCAACGCCGGGCCGATTTGCGCACCCGGCACGATGGCACTGACGGCCACCAGCAGATGCAGTATGTAGCTCACCCAACTGATGGTGTGGGTGCTGTCATCCTGGGGTTGACCGTTAGTGGGCTGTTCGTTCATGGCTTATTCGCCCAGCCGTTCGCGTTCGGTGGCTTTGCGCAGGGCTTTTTCTTCGAGTCCGCTCAAACCTTCGCGGCGGGCCAGTTCATTGACCACATCAGCCGGTGTAAGGCCATAGTGCGCCAAGGCGATCATGCTGTGAAACCACAAGTCGGCCACTTCATAGACCAGCTTGGCGGCATCACCACCGTGGTCCACATCTTTGGCAGCCATCACGGTTTCGGTCGCTTCCTCGCCGATTTTTTTCAAAAACGCATCAGGGCCTTTGTGCAGCAGGCGCGCCACATAACTTTTCTCCGGGTCGCCGCCATTGGCCACTTTGCGGCTCTCGATGATGGCCGCAAGGCGCGCCAGCGTGTCGTCTGTGCTCGGTGCCAGGTTGGGAGTAGGGCTCATGACGTTCACTTGTAAATGGTTTCGGGGTCCTTCAGGACCGGTTCAGTCGCTTGCCAGCCCTCAGGCTGCAGGCTCTGGAAAAAGCAACTGTGGCGGCCCGTGTGACAGGCAATGCCAGGCTCATGGCCAAGTTGCGTCACCTTGAGCAGCACCACATCGTTGTCGCAATCGATGCGGATGTCGTGCACCGTCTGCACATGGCCCGACTCCTCGCCCTTGAACCAGAGCTTGTTACGCGAGCGGCTGAAATACACCGCACGTTTGAGCTCGGCCGTCTTTTGCAGCGCCTCACGGTTCATCCAGGCAAACATCAGCACATCGCCGGTGTCTTTTTCCTGGGCAATGACCGGCACCAGGCCCTTGTCGTCCCATTTGATTGTGTCGAGCCAGTTCGTGTTCACAATCGCACCGGTATGCCACGTTCGCGCATGCGCTCTTTGGCTTGTTGCACGGTGTATTCACCGTAATGGAAGATGCTGGCGGCCAGCACGGCATCGGCGCCGCCCAAGCTCACGCCGTCTGCCAGGTGGTCGAGGTTGCCCACGCCGCCGGAGGCGATCACCGGCACGCTGACCGCATCGCTCACAGCGCGGGTCAATTGCAGGTCAAAGCCGCTTTTGGTGCCGTCGCGGTCCATGCTGGTCAGCAAAATTTCACCGGCACCATGCTCAGCCATTTGCGTAGCCCAGGCCACAGCGTCCAAGCCGACGTTTTGGCGGCCACCGTGGCTGTAAACGTCCCAGCCAGGGCCCATGGGCAACCCATGAGCGCTAATGCGTTGCTCGTCTTCGGGGGTGCGGCGTTTGGCATCGATGGCCACCACGATGCATTGCGCGCCGTATTTGGCCGAGGCATCGCGTATGACCTGCGGGTTGGCAATGGCCGCCGAATTGAAGCTGGTTTTGTCAGCCCCGGCATTGAGCAGACGGCGCACATCTTCGACGGTGCGCACCCCGCCGCCGACGGTGAGCGGGATGAAGACCTGGCTGGCCACGGCTTCGATGATGTGCAAGATGACATCGCGGCCATCGCTGGTCGCGGTGATGTCCAGAAATGTCAATTCGTCAGCGCCCTGTTCGTTGTAGCGGGCAGCGATTTCGACCGGGTCTCCGGCATCGCGCAGTTCGACAAAGTTGACGCCCTTGACCACGCGACCGCCGGTCACGTCAAGGCAAGGAATGATGCGTTTGGCAAGCATGAGGGATTCGTTTTGCGTTAAAAATGGGGCCACGGTGCGCTGAACGCAAACGCGACAAGCATGGACCTTACACCACGGCTAGGCGCTGTGCGCCCTGCCAGAAATCACCTGCTGGCACCTGAACAGGCTCGAACACCTGCGCGGCTTCGACGCACAGCATGTGCTGCCAAGCCTGTGCAGGCATGTCAGCAAGCGTTGCACATTTGGCAGCCCCCGGATTCCAGACCACGGTCTGGGCCCAATCCAGGTCTTGTTCAATGGAAAGCCTGTGCGGGCCATCCTGCAATGTATATCCTGCATCGGAGGCAGCATAGACACGGTCAAATTCACCCACAAAATGCAGTTCGGGCGCCCCTGAGTCGTGATGGTCAGTCACCGCATCCCATTCGGCTCGGCCACCTAGCCCCAGCAATCGGGCCTGGGCAACATCGCTGACGGCGAAATAGATATGCAATGCACCCGTAAAGCTCAGCGGCTTGCTGTCGGTGTTCCGTACCACCAGTTGCACCTGCAAGGCGCCCGGTGTCAACTCAACCAACAAAAGGGCTTCAAAGGCCTGATCCCACCACTGACGCGTGGCGGCGCTGTCGGTCAAATGCAGCGCCAGGTGCGCCTTGTCGGCAGCCAGCCGAACGGGCTTGGCCGTCCAGGAAAGATGGCGTGCAAAGCCGTGCTTGGGCAGGTCACCGCGCTGGTTGAATTGGGGAAAGCAAACTGGAATACCACCCCGGATGGCGGCATGGCCGTCCATCACACTTTGGGGGCTCAGGTACAGGCGCTCACGCCCCCCAGCCACCCAGGACAACACATGGGCACCATGGTGGGCCACGACCACACGGTCACCACAAGGCAGTTGCAATTCGGTGGCGGGCAGTCCTGCAAAGTCAAGCTCGCGGCTGGTGGCGCCAGTGCTCATGTTCAGCCGTTAAGTTCATCGGCGCGCTGCTGGGCCAGCGCAAAGTCAAGGTCGCCCGAATACACGGCACGACCACAGATCACGCCTTCCACGCCTTCGTCTTGCACGGCGCACAGTTGCTCGATGTCGGCCATGTTGGAAAGCCCGCCAGACGCAATCACGGGGATGGTGAGGGCTTGCGCCAGTTTGACGGTGGCGTCGATGTTGATGCCGCTGAGCATGCCGTCACGGCCGATGTCGGTGTAAATGATGGACTCAACACCCCAGTCCTCGAACTTCTTGGCCAAGTCCACCACTTCATGACCCGTCAGTTTGCTCCAGCCATCGGTGGCGACCTTGCCATCCTTGGCGTCCAGGCCGACGATGATGTGACCGCCAAACGCGGTGCAGGCATCTTTCAAAAAGCCTGGGTTTTTCACGGCTGCCGTGCCAATGATGACGTAGCGCAAGCCACTGTCGATGTATTTTTCAATCGTGTCCAGGTCGCGTATGCCGCCGCCCAGTTGCACGGGGATATCGTCGCCGACCGCCTTGAGGATGGATTTGATGGCGCTGAAATTTTGCGGCTTGCCAGCGAATGCGCCGTTCAGATCGACCAGGTGCAAGCGGCGAGCGCCTTTTTCGAGCCAAGTGCGGGCCATGGCAGCGGGGTCTTCCCCAAAAGTCGTGGCTTGGTCCATATCGCCTTGCTTGAGGCGAACGCAGTGGCCGTCTTTGAGGTCAATGGCGGGGATCAGAATCATGGCAAATTAACAGCAAGTGAAAGAAACGGCAGTGAAAACCACTCAAGGCTGCCAGTGGAGGAAATTGCGGAACAAGGCCAAACCTTGGGACGCGCTTTTTTCGGGGTGAAACTGGGTGGCAAAAATATTATCACGCGCAATTGCACTGGCAAAGCGGCCACCGTAATCGGTTTCAGCGGCACTGTGCGCCGGGTTGGCAACCTGGGCATAAAAGCTGTGCACAAAATAATACCAGCTGCCGTCCTCAATGCCCTGCCAGAGGGGGTGTGCAGGCCTTGCTTGCCAGACCTGGTTCCAGCCCATTTGCGGCACTTTGTAACGGGTGCCATCGGGTTGGATTTGCCCTGCCAGCTCGAACTTGACGACCTTGCCAGGGATCAGACCCAGGCCAGGGGTGTTGCCCTCGTCGCTGTGATCGAGCAGCATCTGCATGCCCACGCACACACCAAACAAGGGCTTGCTGGCAGCGGCTTCGAGTACGGCCTCCATCAAACCCGACTCGCGCAACTCGCGCATGCAGTCGGGCATGGCGCCCTGCCCTGGCAAGACCACACGGTGTGCGTCCCGCACCACCTGGGGGTCTGAGGTAACCGTGACTTCAGCGTGGTCTACGCTGGACGCGGCATGGATCACCGCCTGCGCCACCGATCGCAGGTTACCCATGCCATAGTCCACCACGGCCACGCGGTTGGCGGTCATGCCAGCCCTTCAGCCGGTTCACCCCAAATGAGTGCTGAGCGTGGGGGCATTACAAACTGCCTTTGGTCGACGGAATCACGCCTACCGAACGCGGGTCGAGTTCGAGTGCGGCGCGCACAGCGCGGGCAAAAGCCTTGAAGATGGTCTCGCACTGGTGGTGTGCATTGACGCCTTTGAGGTTGTCAATGTGCAGCGTGACCAGTGCGTGGTTCACGAAGCCTTGAAAAAACTCATACACCAGCTGGGTGTCAAGAGCGCCCAGAGAACCCGACGTGAACTTCACATCCATGTGCAAACTGGGGCGGCCCGAAAAGTCCACCACCACGCGGCTCAAGGCCTCATCGAGCGGCACGTAAGCGTGGCCATATCGTCGAATGCCTTTTTTGTCACCGATGGCCTGTGCAAAAGCCTGCCCAAGGGTGATGCCGATGTCCTCCACAGTGTGGTGGCCATCAATGTGCAGGTCACCCTGGCAAGAGATGTCCAGATCGATCAGCCCGTGGCGTGCAATCTGGTCCAGCATGTGGTCCAGAAAACCGATCCCGGTGGCCAGTTTGGACTGCCCTGAGCCGTCCAGATTCAGGGCAACACGGATTTGCGTTTCGGCCGTTTGGCGGGAAACATCGGCAGTTCGGTCAGCGGGGCGGTTCATAGAGAATCTTTCAAGGCGGCCAGCAATTGGTCGTTTTCTTGCGCCGTACCCACGGTCAGACGCAGGCAGTTGGACAGCAATGGGTGCATTTTAGAAACGTTCTTGATCAGCACACCGTGTGCCTTCAGACCGTCAAAGCTTTTGGCCGCATCGGGCACGCGCACCAAAATCATATTGGCTTCGCTGGGAAAGGCTTTCACACCAGCCAAAGTTGCCAGCTCTTTTTGCAAGCGCGCACGCTGCTCACGCAGGTCTTTGGCTTGGGCGGCGAACACTTCGGCATGCTCCAAGGCAAACAAGGCGCATTCGTAATCGAGCACGCTGATGTTGTAAGGCGGACGGACCTTGTCAATCTCGGCCACCAAGGCCTTGGGGCCGATCATGTAACCGAGGCGCACACCGGCCAAGCCAAACTTGCTGAGCGTGCGCATCAGCAGGACGTGGGCGTGGCGTGTGATGCGGCCTGCGTAGCTTTTGCTGGCAAAAGGCTGGTAGGCCTCGTCCATCACCACCAGGCCACCTTGTGCGCCCTGAGCCAGAATGATTTTTTCAATCACCTCGTCATTCCACAGGTTACCCGTGGGGTTGTTCGGGTAGGCCAGGTAAACGATGGACGGCTTGTGCGTGTCTATGGCAGCCAGCATAGCGGCTTCATCGAGTTCAAAGTCGGCCGTGAGCGGCACACCGTGAAAGGCCACACCTTGCAACTGGGCGCTCATCGCATACATCACGAAACCCGGCAAGGGCGCCACAATGGCAGCGCCAGGCACATCACAAGCCAGCGCCAGCATCGAGATCAATTCGTCCGAGCCATTGCCCAGCATGATGTCAAAGCCTTCGGGCATGGCCGCATACTTGGCCAGCGCGTGGCGCAAGTCGTTGACACGGCCATCGGGGTAACGGTTCAAAGCCAAAGCACCCAGACGTTTGCCCAAGGCTGCTTGCAAGTCGGCCGGCAAGCGGTATGGGTTTTCCATCGCATCGAGCTTGACCATGCCCGCCGAGTCCTGGATGGCGTAGGAGTGCATGGACTGCACGTCTTGGCGAATGCGTTGCATCAATTTCGGTCTGACGGTCATTTGGCTTCTCTCATGGGGGGCACAGGGTTGAGGCGCAATTCTGCAGCCCGGGCATGGGCTTGCAAGCCTTCTCCATAGGCCAGTTCGGCAGCAATTCGCCCCAGCGACTGGGCACCTGTCTCGCTCACTTCGATCAGGCTGGAACGCTTTTGAAAGTCATACACCCCCAATGGTGAGGAAAAGCGCGCAGTGCCGCTGGTGGGCAACACATGGTTTGGCCCGGCGCAGTAGTCGCCCAGGGACTCGCTGGTGAATGCCCCCAAAAAGATCGCCCCGGCATGTCGCAATAACGGCTCCCACTGGTGCGGGTCGCGGCTGGAGACTTCGAGGTGTTCAGGCGCAATGCGGTTGCTGATGGCGCAAGCCTCTTGCATGTTTCGCGTGTGGATCAGGACGCCCCTGCCGTTGAGCGACTTCGCAATGATGGCGGCGCGCGGCATGGTGGGCAGCAAACGGTCTATCGCAGCTTGCACCTGATCGATATAGGCTGCATCGGGACACAGCAAAATACTCTGCGCCAACTCGTCGTGTTCGGCCTGACTGAACAAGTCCATCGCCACCCATTCGGCGGGCGTTGTGCCATCTGCCAGCACCAAAATTTCGCTGGGGCCAGCGATCATGTCGATGCCCACAGTGCCAAACACGCGCTTTTTGGCACTGGCCACATAGGCATTGCCGGGGCCGGTGATCTTGTCCACTTTGGGAACGGTGGCTGTGCCGTAGGCCAATGCGCCCACTGCTTGGGCGCCGCCTATGGTGAAGGCTCGGCTCACCCCAGCCACACAAGCGGCTGCCAGCACCAGCGGGTTGCGCACGCCCTGAGGGGTGGGCACAACCATGATGATCTCTTGCACACCCGCCACATGGGCAGGAATGGCGTTCATCAGGACCGACGAGGGGTAAGCCGCCTTGCCGCCGGGCACGTAGATGCCCACGCGGTCCAATGGTGTGACCTTTTGACCGAGCAAGGTGCCGTCTTCGTCGTGGTATGACCAACTCTCACCAGACGCTTTTTTTTGTGCTTCATGGTAAGTGCGCACCCGGGCTGCAGCCGCGATCAAAGCATCGCGCTGTGCTGCGGGCAAACTGTCCAAAGCGGCTTGCAATTGGGCCTGGGTGATCTCCAATGCAGACACGTCAGTGGCCTGCAAGCCGTCAAAGCGCTGAGTGTATAGCAGCACCGCCGCATCCCCACGCTGCTGCACATCCGCCAGGATGTCGGCCACGCGATGCTCGATGGCGGCATCGGTGTCGGCAGACCAATGCAGGCGTGCCGCAAAGGCCGCTTCAAAACCGGCGTCGGCCGTACTCAGTTGCAATGGTTTGGCTTGCAGACCCATGTTTTCAGTCTTTCTTCACCGCACCGGCAAAGGCGTTGATGATCGCGCGGATGGGCGCCTGCTTGAGTTTGAGCGCCGCCTGGTTGACCACCAGGCGAGAGCTGATGTCCATGATGCGTTCAACCTCCACCAAGTGGTTGGCTTTGAGCGTGCTGCCGGTGGAGACCAGATCTACGATGGCATCGGCCAGCCCCGTCAACGGTGCCAGCTCCATGCTGCCGTAAAGCTTGATCAGGTCCACGTGCACGCCCTTGGTGGCGAAAAATTCACGGGCAATGGTGGTGTATTTGGTGGCCACTTTGAGGCGAGAGCCGGTGCGCATTGCACTGGCGTAATCGCAGTCGGCACGCACAGCCACACTCATGCGGCATTTGGCGATGTTCAGGTCCAGCGGCTGGTACAGGCCCTGACCGCCGTGCTCAATCAGCGTGTCCAGACCGGTCACGCCCAGGTCGGCACCCCCGTATTCCACATAGGTGGGAACATCGGTTGCACGCACCAGCACCACACGCACATGGGGCTGGTTGGTCGGCAAGATGAGCTTGCGGGACTTCTCGGGGTCTTCGAGCACCTCGATGCCAGCGGCCTGCAGCAACGGCAGGGTTTCGTCAAAGATGCGTCCTTTGGACAGGGCGAGGGTGATCATTTCACTCTTTCAATGTCGGCACCCAGGCCGCGCAGTTTCAACTCCATCCGGTCGTAGCCACGGTCCAGGTGGTAAATCCGCTCGATGGTCGTTTCGCCATCGGCTACCAAGCCCGCAATGACCAGGCTGGCAGAGGCCCGCAAATCGGTGGCCATCACGGTGGCGCCCGACAGCTTTTCAACGCCCTCAAGCACCGACACCTTGCCGTCGATTTGAATGTGTGCGCCTAGGCGAACCAGCTCGTTGACGTGCATGAACCGATTTTCAAAAATGGTTTCTGTCACTTTGCTGGCCCCTTGAGAAATGCAGTTAAGCGCCATGAACTGGGCCTGCATATCGGTCGGAAAGCCGGGGTATTCGGTGGTACGAAAGCTCTGGGCTTTCAAACGGCCTTCAGACCTGACCCGAATAAAACCCTCACCCACCTCGATGGTCGCGCCGGCATCGCGTAATTTTTCGATCACGACTTCCAAGTGATCGGCGCGCCCATGGCGCAAGACCACATCGCCACCGGTCGCGGCCACAGCGCACAAAAAGGTGCCCGCTTCAATGCGGTCTGCCACCACCTGATGCTCGCAGCCCTGCAAGCGCTCCACCCCTTGGATGCGAATGCGGCGTGTACCATGGCCTTCGATCTTTGCGCCCATCTTGATGAGCATCTCGGCCAAGTCAGGTATTTCAGGTTCCTGAGCCGCATTTTCAAGAATGGTCTCGCCTTCGGCCAATGCCGCTGCCATCATGAAATTTTCGGTGCCGGTCACGGTGACCATGTCGGTGGTAATGTGCGCGCCCTTCAATCGGGTGCGGCCAGCAGCCAGGCTGGCGAGCATGTAGCCGTGGTCCACCGTGATCTCTGCGCCCATCGCCTGCAGGCCCTTGATGTGCTGGTCCACCGGGCGCGAGCCGATGGCGCAGCCACCCGGCAAGGACACTTTGGCGTGACCAAAACGCGCCAACAAGGGCCCCAGCGCCAGCACCGAAGCACGCATGGTTTTGACCAACTCGTAGGGCGCTTCAGGCTTGTTCAAACCGCCCGCATCGAGGGTAACGCGGCCATCTTCATGGTGCTCAGCGCTCACGCCCATGTTGCGGATCAGCTTGAGCATGGTCGACACATCCAGCAGGCGTGGCACATTGGCCAGCGTGACAGGCTCGGCGCTCAGCAATGCCGCGCACAACTCCGGCAAGGCCGCGTTTTTGGCGCCAGCCACTTCCAGCGCGCCTTGCAGGCGCTTGCCGCCGCGAATGATCAGTTTGTCCATGTGTACGTTCTTATGCGTTCAGTGCGCTTGGGCTGCCCACTCGGCAGGCGTGTAGGTTTTCATTGACAAGGCGTGCACTTCGTCGGTGTGCATTTTTTGGCCCAAGGTGGCATAGACACGTTGGTGGCGTGCGATGGGGCGCATGCCGGCAAAGGCTTCGGACACGACCACGGCGCTCCAGTGGCGGCCATCGCCATCCACTTCGAGGTGGGTGCAGACCAGCCCTGCGGCAATGATGGCTTGAAGTTGTTCTGAGTTCATGGTGTATCAGCTCCGGATTTTGTAGCCGGTGCGCAAAAGGTAAAGGGTGAGGCTGCCGACCAAGGCCAATGCCGTGGCGACCACGGCCAAGCTGATCCAGGGCGAGACATCGCTTTGGCCAAAAAAGCCGTAACGAAAACCATCGATCATGTAGAAGAACGGGTTCAGATGGCTGAACTTTTGCCAGAATGGCGGCAGTGAATGGATGGAGTAAAAAACCCCTGACAAAAACGTCATGGGCATGATGATGAAGTTCTGAAACGCGGCCATCTGGTCAAACTTTTCGGCCCACAACCCGGCGATCACACCCAGTGCCCCCATCATCGCGGCGCCCATGAAGGCGAAGGCCAAAATCCACAGCGGGTAAACAAAACTGATGTTCACCATCCAGCCAGTGATGACAAAGACGCCCAAGCCCACAGCCAGTCCACGCACCACCGAGGAGCCCACGTAGGCGACAAACCAGCTGCGATGTGAAAGAGGCGTCAGCAACAAAAAGACCAAGCTGCCCATGATCTTGCTTTGCACCAAGCTCGATGAGCTGTTGGCAAAAGCGTTTTGCAACACACCCATCATGATCAGACCGGGAAGCAGAAAAGAGGTGTAGGGCACCTGGTCGTAGACCTTGACGTGGTCTGCCAACACATGGCCAAAGATGAGCATGTACAGCACCGATGTCAACACAGGCGCGGCCACCGTCTGGAACGCCACTTTCCAAAAGCGCAGCACTTCCTTGTAGAGCAGGGTTTGCCAACCCAACAAGAACCCGCTTCGCGCCATCACGGCAAGTGGCTCACGGTCCAATCCAGAGGGCTTGGTGACAGGAGGAGACTCTGTGTTGCTCATGCGGCAAGCCCTTTTCGATTCATGACTTCCAGGAACACGTCTTCCAGATCGGCTTGGCGAATTTCAACATCTTCAGCCACCAAGCCGGCCGAACGGATTGTGGCAAGGTGGTTTTCGATTTCCAGGGCGTTGTGCACTGGCAATTGGACAATTCGGCCCGTGACGCGGGCGATGGCAGCCACATTGGGTGGCAACTCGCCGTCCAGCTTGAATCGCAAGACCTGACTGGTGGCTGCGCGCAACAAATCCGAGGTGCGTTCCAAAGCCACCACCTGGCCGCGTTTGAGCATGGCGATGCGCCCGCAAAGGGCTTCGGCTTCTTCGAGGTAGTGGGTGGTCAGCAAGACCGTGTGGCCTTGCTTGTTGAGCTTGGCGATGAACTGCCAAATCGTCTGGCGCAATTCGACATCGACACCCGCCGTGGGCTCATCGAGCACAATCACACGCGGTTTGTGCACAAGGGCCTGCGCCACCAACACCCTTCGCTTCATGCCGCCTGACAACTGACGCATGTTGGAGCCCGCCTTGTCGGCCAAGCCCAGGCTGTCCAGCAATTCATCGATCCAGGCATCGTTTTTCTTGACGCCAAAATAGCCGGACTGGATGAGCAAGGATTCGCGCACGGTGAAAAACGGGTCAAAAACCAGTTCTTGAGGCACGACACCCAGCAAGCGGCGGGTGATGGCGTAATCGGTCTGAACATCGCGGCCGTGGACCAGCACACGACCCTCTGAGGGACGACTCAGGCCAGCGAGGGTGCTGATCAAGGTGGTCTTGCCTGCGCCATTGGGACCCAGCAAGCCAAAGAATTCACCTTCTTCCACATCAAAACTGACCTGGTCGAGCGCTTTGAACGCAGTTGCTCCTGCCTGTTTGGCCAGGTAAATTTTGGAAACGGATTGGAATGAAATCGCAGGCATGGGAGGGACTTATTTTAAGTGCTGGCCTGCTCACCCCGAGACGATGCAGGGTGATCTTGCTAAAAAGACCTTCAAACGAGGTGTTCAGGCCTGCTGGAGCAGGTCAAGCACGCCATACAGGCTGGCCAATTCACTCAAACGCGGGGGCATGCCTGTGATTTGCACTGAACCGCCTTGTGACAGGACTAGCCGGCGCAAACCCAACAAGACCGCCAAAGCGGAAGAATCAAACTCAAGCAGCGCCGACGCATCGACCTGCACGGATGGCTTCGGGTCCGGCTGCAATTGCGCCACCCACCGGGCCAGACAGGCATCTGCCTGATCGTGCAGCAAGGTGTTGGGCAACTTCAAGGTACTCATGTCAAAGGGGTAATCAGGGCGCTTTGGCGTTGGTTTTGTTGCGTGCAGCCAAACTGGCGACCAGCGCATCGATGCCGCCAGTGTTGATTTCCTTGGTGAACTGCGTGCGGTAATTTTCGATCAACCAGACGCCCAGCACGTTCAGGTCAAAAATCATCCAGCCAGCCCCTTCACCGGGTGTTCTTTCAAGGCGGTAATCCAGTTGGATCGGGTCACCCTTGCCTCGCACCTCGGTGTTGACCACCAGGTTTTTGTCTTCCTGCCCTGCACGCAAGGGTTTGACCACCACCATCTGGTCACTGACCTGACTGAGCGCACCCGAGTAAGTTCGCACCAACAAGATTTTGAATTCATCTTGCAAGCGCTTTTGCTGTTCAGGGGTGGCCTTTCGCCAGGCGGGACCGGTCGCCAGTGCGGTCATGCGGCGGAAGTTCACGTGCGGCATCAGTTTGGCGTCAACCAACTGGATAATTTTGCCCATGTCCCCATTGCGCAGCGATTTATCCGCCTTGATCGTTTCCAGCGTTTCTTGGGTGATGCGCTGAATGAATGCTTCGGGCGCTTCGTCTGCCGCCCACACGGGTGACGCGGCTGTGCACAAGGCCAAGGCGCCAGCTGTGGTCAAAAGGTCGCGGCGGTTAAAGGGCAATGCGGCAGTGGGATTCATGGGCGAAATGGAGGGTCAGGAGACAATATTTATACGAAAAATTATAACCAAGGCTTGCCTGAATTCATTTGGCATGCATCAGGGCGTCTCTGACTCGGTGTAGTCAAAGATTGCAGGGGGATTGCCATCGTAAACGTCGCTTTCACGTTTTTGCAAATACCCATCACGCACAAAAGTGTAGGGGTCCAAGGCCGCCGCCTTGATGACATCCAAGGTCTGAAGCAAGCCTGAGCGAGCATCCATCACGCGCGTCGCGGACAAGGCATTGCGGCTCGACGGATCGTTGAACTGTTGAACCAAGTCGCCCTTGATATTGACCGGGATGGCCAAGGTGTCACGCAAAGTGGAGGGGCCAAAAACTGGCAACACCACATAAGGGCCCGGCTTGACACCCCAATAACCCAGGGTCTGGCCAAAATCTTCTTTGCGTTTATCAAGTCGCATTTCAGTGGCCACATCGAGTACGCCACCTAAACCTAAAAAAGTGTTGACCTGGATGCGCATCAAAGTTTCCACTGTGGCTTGGCCTTTCAATTGCAGGGCACTGTTCACCATCGACCACACATCGCCCAGGTTTCCCAGAAAGTTGTGAATGCCTTTGCGAACCGGGCTCGGCACGACGTTGACGTAAGCCTCTGCCGCTGGCTTGATGGCCACGTTGTCCAACACATCGTTGAAACTGTAGATGCGCCGATTCATTGACTCCCAGGGGTCACGCGCGTCGGCATTGGGCACACTGGCACAAGCTTGCAAGGCCAGCACAATGCAGGGGGCCAGTAATGCACAAATTCTTCGCATAAAGTGGTTCATGGTTTCCGAACTTCTGCCGCGGGCTTCTCGGCTTGGCTGTAAAGAAACTGGCTGATCAGGTTTTCAAGGATCACAGCCGACTGGGTCGAGCCAATGCGGTCACCTGCCACCAGATTTTTTTCGTCCGCACCTGGCGAAACGTCCAGATATTGCTCACCCAATAATCCGCTGGTCAGGATTTTCAGGGAACTGTCTTGTGGAAACCCCACGCCCGACTGCAAGGCCAGGGTGACTTTGGCTTGGAACGATTCGCCATCAAATTCGATTTTCTTGACGCGTCCGACCACCACACCTGCGCTCTTGACGGCGGCGCCAGGCTTGAGGCCGCCGATATTGTCAAATTTTGCACTGACTTCGTAAACTGAATTGAAATTCAGGGTCAATAAATTAGCCGACTTGAGCGCCAGGAAAAGCACCGCAATGGCGCCGATCAAAACGAAAAAGCCGACCCAAACATCATTTTTTGAACGTTGCATACCGTCTTCCTCAAATGCTGAACATCATCGCAGTCAGGATGAAATCCAGTCCCAACACCGACAATGAAGAAACCACCACACTGCGTGTGGTGGCATTGGCCACACCTTCGGGCGTGGGTTTGGCCACATACCCTTGAAGCAAGGCGATGAAGGTCACAGCGACGGCAAACACCACGCTTTTGACGATGCCGTTGCCCACATCCTTGAACACATCCACGCCGCCCTGCATCTGGCTCCAGAAAGAGCCTGAATCCACACCGATGAGCAACACGCCCACCACGTAGCCGCCCAAAATACCCACCGCACTGAAGACCGCCGCCAGCAAGGGCAAAGCAATGATGCCGCCCAAAAAGCGGGGCGCCAAAATGCGCTGAACCGGATCAACCGCCATCATTTCCAAAGCCGTGAGCTGCTCTCCAGCGCGCATCAGGCCAATCTCTGCCGTGAGCGATGCCCCTGCGCGGCCTGCATACAACAAAGCCGCCACCACAGGCCCCAATTCGCGCACCAGACTGAGGGCTACCAGCAGGCCCAGCGCCTCGGCCGAGCCGTAGCGCTGCAGTGTGTAATAGCCCTGCAAGCCCAACACAAAGCCCACAAACAAACCCGAGACAGTGATGATGGCCAGCGAGTAATTGCCCAAAAAATGCACCTGATCGCGCACCAGTCCAAAGCGCTTTAGCGCAACGCCCGACAGGGTCAACAACTTCAAGAACAAGCGCGCGCCAAAGCCCCAGTCGGCCATCATCTGCCGGGTGGTTGCACCCAAGACGGCCAATAAATTCAACGCTTTGTTCATGCCGATCTCCAGTCATAGTCCTCAGCCACCGAAGGGGCCGGGTAATGAAACGGCACAGGCCCGTCGCTAAGGGCGTGCACAAACTGGTGGATCAACGGATCGGTGCTGGCACGCAACTCGGCAGGCGAGCCCTGCTGCGCTACGCCGCCATTGGCCAAAATGACCACATGGTCGGCGATCTCGAAAGTCTCGGTCACATCGTGCGACACCACCACGCTGGTGATGCCCAAACTGTCGTTCAGCCGACGGATCAGGCGCGCTGCCGTGCCCAGGGAAATCGGATCAAGGCCGGCAAAGGGCTCGTCGTACATGATGAGGTCAGGGTCTAGGGCAATGGCGCGGGCCAAGGCCACACGACGGCTCATGCCACCAGATATCTCTGAAGGTCGCAGGTCTCGCGCACCGCGCAGTCCGACCGCATCGAGCTTCATCAGCACGATGTCGCGAATCAGGTCTTCTGACAAACGGGTGTGCTCCCGCAAGGGAAAGGCCACATTGTCGGACACACTCATGTCGGTGAACAAGGCGCCAAACTGAAAGAGCATGCCCATGCGGCGACGTGCAGCATACAACTCGGACTGGGGCATCGTGGTGATGTCATCGCCATCAAACAGCAACTGGCCCTGACTGGCGCGAATCTGCCCACCGATGAGCCGCAACACCGTGGTCTTGCCACCGCCCGACACACCCATCAGGGCCGTGACTTTTCCCCTCGGCACATTGAAGCTCAGGTTCTTCAAGATGACACGGTCGCCGTACCCGAAAGTCAGGTCGCGCAGCTCAACAAGGGGTGGCGTGGATGTGGTGTTCATGAAAAACAAAAGCCGGATGGACCGGCTCTTGTGTGGTTATGTCGCCCGGCTCAACAGTCTGTCAGTCCGGTCCTTCTAGGGATTTTACCTAGAAGTGCATCATATTAGGGCTACGCTGAACAAGCCACCGAATTCAGCGATATGTTGCTAGTTGATTGCATGATGCGAGATGTGATGGGCGAAGCGGCCCAATTTCGGCCCGTATTTCTGGCCTTTTCACGCCAGACACGCGCATTGCGCGCTCTGAAGACGCACTCATGCCATGCGGCGTCCACGCGCTAAGTAGATGTTGGCCAGACCCAAGGCCACGAACGAGCGCGTGGCGTTCTTGGCCAGGCCGCGATAGCGCACCTTGGTGAAGCCCCACAGCCGCTTGACCACTGCGAAGACGTGCTCCACCCGGGCGCGTACCTTGGACTTGTTGCGATTCTTCGAGCGCAGGGCCGGGTCAACCTCACCTCCCTTGCGCACCCGCTGGTTGGTGAAGTCGTTCGCATGTGGTGCCTTGGATGCGATCAGTGCCTTC
>NZ_NESK01000021.1 GCF_003063415.1 Limnohabitans sp. 2KL-17 | reverse complement strand
CCAGCCCCACCTTGGCCTTGAACTCCGGCGGATGAACTCTGCGTTTTTTTGATTCAGTCATTGGTAACCCGTTTTTTTGGATAGTGTCCCACTTAAACACCTGTCCCAAATTCGGGGTCCACTTCACTGGACCCAAAGTAAAAACGGATCAGCTCGATGCAAGGGACGATCAGTCGGCGTCCGTCCGGAAGTTTGGCCATCAAGCAATAGCTGTGCGTGGCATTCATGTGCCAGGGGTGCTCTGGTATGGGTATCAGGAATCCGGCTTTGTCGGGGTTAAGGCCAGCTTTGATGAAGTCGGTGGTGGTTCGGCCAACCCAGAGCTTTTTGAAGGTTTCGCGGGTGTATTCGGGACTCAAATGCAGCTTTTGGCGGTGCCAGATGTCGTCAATCCGCAAAACCATCAACGTGCCCACGCTGACCCAGACGCGTGTTTGAGCCTTGGCGGGGGCCGTGCTGTGGGGATTGAGCAGCGCCTGAGGGTTGGCGCGAAAGCCGAGATCGGTGACTTTGGAGAGGTAGACCTGCACCGACGGATGGGTTCGGCGGGTGTACCGGTCTGGGTAGGCAACCTCGCCAAACCAATCGACACGCCAGAAAGCATCGTCTTTGGGAAATGCAGCAACGTAAAGAGGCTCCTCTGGAGCCCCTGGTGCAGCGGTATGCGTGCTGCTGATCGTGGGATCGCTCAAATTTTCCCCGACAAGTATTGAATACTTAGTCAGTATATTGAACAATCAAATCTTCAAATCTTCAAATCTTCAAATCTTCAAATCTTCAAATCTTCAAATCATCTAAGGCTCATGCTGTACGGTAAAAAGGTCTTCTGAAGATGGGTTTTTCCCGCTATTTACGAGAATTTCCCATCATTCACGGACTTTTCCCATTTTTTACGGGTTATTCACAGCCTGTGCGAGAGATCCGTAAATATTGGGAAAAATCCACCTCTTCGGCTTTGTTTTGTCCTGAATGCGTGGGAAAAAATATCGAATTTCGTGGGAATGGATTGGCGCTCAACATAGATGACTGCACTCAAACCAAATCAGCGGACTGAGATACAATGCATCTCAGTCCATCAACTCAGGAGGCAATCATGGCCGCTACCACCACAATGGTTCACGTTCGAGTGGACGAAAAGATCAAAGCCCAAGCTGCTGAAACGCTTAGCTCTATGGGGCTGACGGTTTCGGACGCTGTACGCGTGTTCCTGACCCGTATCGTTGCAGACAAAGAACTTCCATTCGCGCTTAAAGCTCCGAATGAGACCAGCCGTGAGGCTATTGCTGAGGGCGATCAAATTGTTCAGAGTCGTCGGGCTCGTTTTGCAACTGCTGACGCGCTGTTGAATGACCTCGAAAAAACCAGCCGCAAGTAAGCGGGCAAGCCTACCTCGGGCTTCAGACTACACCCGAGAATTTCAGAAGGATTGGCAGCGCCTGTCCCGTTCTGGTAGGTACAACATGAATAGGCTGAAAGAGGCCATGTTGCTACTGGTTGCGAACGGTGGACCTTTGCCCGCTGAGTGGTTGGACCATCCCTTAACGGGCGATTGGCTGGGCCATCGTGAGTGCCATGTAGGTGGCGATTTCCTGCTGATCTACAGACTTGATGATTCAGGTAGGGCTGGCTTGGTGGTGTTCGTGCGTAGCGGGACACACTCCGAGCTTTTTTCGTAAATTATGATGAGGCGTAAGTCCTTGATTTTGCTTGCGTTTTCGGATTTTCAGATGGTATAAGTCTATATACCATATCGCCACCTATATCACCCATTAAGCACAGTTCGCCGCCGCCTCTGGGGGGAATCGGCTCCACGTTTTTCCTTTATTCGCGGGAAATTCCCATCATTTACGGAACTTTCCCATTTTTTGCGGGTTGCTCACAGCCTGAAGGGCCGCATGGGCTTGCTGGTCCGCGTGATAACTGGAGCGCACCATGGCCCCGACAGCCGCGTGTGAAAAGCCCATTTCATAAGCCTTGGTTTCGAACATTTTGAAGGTGTCTGGATGCACGTAACGGCGCACGGGCAGGTGGCTGTTGCTGGGGGCCAGGTATTGGCCAATGGTCAGCATTTCGATGTTGTGCGCCCGCATGTCGCGCATGACTTCCAGAATTTCTTCGTCGGTCTCGCCCAGACCCACCATCAGGCCGCTTTTGGTGGGCACGTTGGGGAAAAGGGCCTTGAATTTTTTCAGCAGGTTCAGTGAGAACTGGTAGTCCGAGCCGGGCCGTGCCTCACGGTACAGGCGTGGCACGGTTTCCATGTTGTGGTTCATGACGTCTGGCGGTGCGGCTTTCAGGATCTCCAGTGCACGGTCATCGCGGCCCCGAAAGTCGGGCACCAGCACTTCGATCCGGGTGTTGGGCGAAAGTGCGCGGGTTTTCTGGATGCACTCGACGAAGTGTCCGGCACCGCCATCGCGAAGGTCGTCGCGGTCGACGCTGGTGATCACCACGTATTGCAGCTTGAGTTGTGCAATGGTTTTGGACAGGTTGTCGGGCTCGTTCACATCCAGCGGGTCGGGGCGGCCATGGCCCACGTCGCAAAACGGGCAGCGGCGTGTGCATTTGTCGCCCATGATCATGAAGGTGGCGGTGCCCTTGCCAAAGCATTCACCGATGTTGGGACAGCTGGCTTCTTCGCACACAGTGACCAGTTTGTTGGCACGCAACACGTCTTTGATTTCGTAAAAGCGGGTGGTGGGTGAGCCGGCCTTGACGCGAATCCAGTCGGGTTTTTTCAGCACTTCGGCCTGTTCAACTTTCACCGGAATGCGCGACAGCTTGGCCGCTGCTTTTTGTTTGGCCATGGGGTCGTAGTTTTCAACGCTTTGCGCTTCGCGGACCACGTGGCGTTCGATCGGGGTGTTGCTCATCGTTTTCTTTCAGTCACCGTTGGGGTGCGTGTAGCTGGGGGCACAGGTTCATAACAGGGCCGCCAATTGGCCAGCCAACACCCGGGCAGCATCGTCCCAGGAGGTTTCTACACCGATTGTAAAAAGGTCTGTGGTTTGCAGGCCTGCATAACCACACGGGTTGATGCGCTGGAAGGGCTCGAGGTCCATCGCTACATTGAGCGCGGCGCCGTGGTACGTGCAGTGGCGGCTGACTTTGATGCCCAGTGCGCAGATCTTGCCCAAGCCCTTGAAGGGGTCACCCGCCGGGGTAGGGCCGACCAAGGCCGCATGGCTGAAGGGGTCGTTCAGACGCACATAAATGCCGGGCGCCCCAGGCACGCGGTGCCCGGTCACGCCGAAATGGCCCAGGGTGCGGATCACCGACTCTTCCAGCTTGTAGACGTATTCCTTGACGTAGTAACCCGCGCGCTGAAGGTTCACCAAGGGATAGGCCATCACTTGCCCGGGGCCATGAAAGGTGACTTGCCCGCCACGGTTGGTGGCCACCACAGGGATGTCCCCCTGGACCAGCACATGGCTTGGCAGCCCGGCCAGGCCTTGTGTGAACACAGGGGGGTGTTCACACAGCCAGAGTTCATCGGGTGTGTCGGGGGTGCGCGCTGTTGTGAAGGCCTGCATGGCCTCGTAAGTTGGCAGGTAGGCGACCCGCCCGAGCAGCCGGACGTCCATGCTCAAAGCACGATTTTGACCATCGGGTGCGAGGTCAGGGCGCGGTAAAGGTCGTCGAGCTGTTCGCGGCTGGTGGCCGTGATGTTGAGCGTCACGCCCAAGTAGTTGCCACCTTTGCTGGGCCGCAACTCTATGGTGGAGGGGTCAAAGCCTGGGTCAAATTGCAAAGCCACTTGACACAAGGCGTCGGCAAAACCATCCACCATGGCGCCCATGACCTTGATCGGAAACACCGAGGGGTATTCGATCAGGCTGTCTTGGCGATCGATGCTGGCAGGGGGAATGGTGGAGGCGCTCATTTCGCCATTGTCCATCAACGCCAGATCAAAACAGCGGCAACGGCCGCCCAGCCCAAGCCCAGATTGGTCAGAACCAGGGGGTGAATCTGTCCCATGGCCCGCCCGGCTGCGGGCCAATCAGAAAGGGCGACCGAACGCTTCAAGCGTTTGAAGGGGGCAAACCAGTTGTGCACAAAGATGGCGCACATAACCAGGCCAAGGCCGGACATGGCGTGCCAGCCCTTGGGTGCCAGTTTCATGTCGGAAACGGACAGCATCCAGAAACCCGAGGCCAGCAAAAGTGCGATGGCCACCCAAACCATCCAGAAAAACCGGGAAAGCACACTCGCCATCAGGGTCAATCTTTCGGGCGGGGCCATCTGCTGAATGGCCGCTGGGCGCGAGGCGAAAACCAGCAAAGTCATTCCACCCAGCCAAACGACACCTGCAGCCAAGTGCAAAAATTTAAACCATTCGTACATATTTCGAGGGCCAAGACCATGGGCCAGGTTGTGAGTTCATTACCAAGGTATGAATTTTGGGGGGTGTCGAAAACATGCGCTTGCCTAAGGGCATCCGCACGCTTGGCCTCAAATTGCGTGTGGGCTTGTGCAGCGACCCAATGGCGTTTATGGCATATAATTCAAGTCTGCCGACAAGACTGTTAGACATGTAACCTGGATGTAATCAACAGTGGTCAAAATGACAAAAAATATTGTTGTTGCTCCAGAAAATGGCTTCGATGGTGATGGTGAAGACTTCAAAACTCTGACGCCCCAAGAAGCCGGCTTGTTAAAACAAAAAATGCCGCTGCTGTCCGTATGGAAAGTAGTGGGCTACCAAATTTTGGTGGGTGCAGTTGTAGTTGTTTTGACGGCGTGGATCACTGGAAATTACTCAGTGGCCCTGTCAGCAGGTTACGGCGCTCTGGCCGTGATCGTGCCTGCTGCAGTATTTGCAAGGGGCATGTCGCGACGGGTAGATGCGGTCAATGCAGGTGCGGCAGTGTTCGGATTTTTGTTTTGGGAACTCATCAAAATTGCTTTGACTGTCGCCATGCTGGTGGCAGCAAACTGGTGGGTTAAAGATTTAAGTTGGCTTGCCATGCTGGTGGGCTTGGTAGTAACCATGAGGGTTTATTGGATAGCGTTGGGGTTCAACTCGGTGTTTTATTCAAAAATCAAACTTGCATAGAGTAAAAAATGTCTGCTCAAGCTGCGCCAAGCGCTGGTGAATACATCAGCCACCACCTGACCCATTTGCAAAACAAGCCAATGTCAGGTGTGATCGATTTTTCGGTTTACAACATTGATTCCATTTTCTGGTCGGTCTTTCTTGGCGTGATCGGCAGCTTGTTGTTGTGGAAAGCTGCACGCAAAGCCACATCCGGTGTGCCTGGTCGCTTCCAAGCTGCTGTTGAGATTCTGGTCGAGATGGTGGACAACCAGGCCAAAGGCATTGTTCACAATGCCCAGAGTCGCAAATTGGTGGCGCCATTGGCGTTGGCCGTGTTTGTCTGGATTTTCCTGATGAACTCGATGGACTTTTTGCCCGTTGATCTTTTCCATGGCATCTTTGCCGTGACCGGGCTTGACCAAAACATTCATTATTTCCGCGTGGTCCCGACTGCTGATCTGTCCACTACCCTGGGCATGTCCACCTCTGTGCTGCTTATCTGTTTGTTCTACAACATCAAGATCAAGGGCTTTGGGGGTTGGTTCCATGAGTTGACCACGGCCCCATTCGGCGGTCACCCCATTTTGTGGCCCATCAACTTTGCATTTCAGATGATCGAGTTCATGGCCAAAACGGTGTCTCATGGCATGCGACTTTTTGGCAACATGTACGCCGGTGAGTTGGTGTTCATGCTCATCGCGCTCATGGGCGGCACTGCTGCCATGTCCTTGTCTGGCGTTTTGTTGCCTCTGGGGCACATCATTGCCGGCTCTGTCTGGGCCATCTTCCACATCATGATTGTGGCGCTTCAAGCGTTTATTTTCATGATGCTGACCCTGGTTTATATCGGTCAAGCGCACGACGCGCATTGATCGGTAGATTCAATTTCTCAACCCTTCCATCAACATCCTTAGGAGCAACAATATGGAACACGTCCTCGGTTATGTCGCACTCGCATCTGGCCTCATCATTGGTTTGGGTGCCATCGGCGCATGTATCGGTATTGGCATCATGGGCAGCAAGTACCTCGAAGCGGCTGCACGTCAGCCTGAATTGATGAACGAACTGCAAACCAAGATGTTCTTGCTGGCCGGTCTGATTGACGCCGCCTTCCTGATTGGCGTCGGTATCGCCATGATGTTCGCTTTTGCGAACCCGTTTGTCTTGAAGTAATTACTGACCAGACCCAAAGAAAGGTGTTGTCGTGAGTATTAACGCAACCCTGTTTGTTCAAGCGATCGTGTTTGCGATCTTGGTGTGGTTCACGATGAAATTCGTGTGGCCTCCCATCGCAACCGCCTTGGATGAACGCGCCCAAAAAATCGCTGACGGCCTTGCTGCTGCAGACAACGCCAAATCCGAACTCACCAACGCCAACAAGCGTGTTGAGGCCGAATTGGTCAAATCTCGCACAGAAACTGCTTCGCGCTTGGCTGATGCCGAGCGCCGTGCCATGGCCATCATTGAAGAAGCCAAGGCCCGTGCAACGGAAGAAGGCAACAAGATCATTGCTTCAGCTAAAGTTGAAGCAGAGCAGCAGGCTGTCAGTGCACGTGAATCTTTGCGTGAACAAGTGGCAGTCCTGGCCGTCAAAGGCGCTGAACAGATTCTCCGCAAGGAAGTCAATGCCGGCGTTCATGCTGACCTACTCAGTCGCCTGAAGTCCGAGCTGTAACAAGCCTAAGCCAGAGAACACCATGGCAGAACTTGCAACCATTGCACGACCTTACGCCGATGCGCTTTTCAAGGCGCAGGCTACCGACCTTGCCGGCACGGCCGCTTGGCTCGATACATTGGCTGCTGTTGCTGACAATGCACAGCTTCAGCAGTTTGCCGACAGTCCTAAAGTAACTGATGAGCAGGTATTTCAACTGATCTCTGAAGTGGTGCAGTCACGTGATGGTGTTGTGCTGCCTGAGGCCGGAAAAAATTTCCTGAGATTGGTGATTGAAAACGGCCGTCTCAGTGCGCTGCCTGTCGTTGCACAGCAGTATCGGGCTCTGATGAATGCGCAAGGTGGCACCGCTGACGCGGTGGTTTACAGCGCATTTCCCATTGACGCTTCGGCTTTGGCCGACTTGTCAACCACGCTCGAAAAACGCTTTGCGCGCAAGCTCAATGTGGGCGTCGAGCTTGATGCCACTTTGATTGGCGGCATCCGTGTGGTGGTGGGCGATGAGGTGCTTGATACCTCTGTCAAGGCCCGACTGGAACAAATGAAATCGGCTCTCACCGCTTGACGCGGTGGGTGACCGGACATATTTAAAGAAAGAAGGAAAGAGTCATGCAACTCAATCCCGCAGAAATTTCTGAATTGATCAAGAGCCGCATCGAAGGGCTGTCCGCCAGCGCCGATATCCGTAACCAGGGCACCGTGGTGTCCGTGACCGACGGTATTGTTCGTGTGCACGGTTTGTCCGATGTGATGCAGGGCGAAATGCTCGAGTTTCCACCGACAGCTGAAGGTGTTGCCACCTATGGCCTGGCCCTTAACCTCGAGCGCGACTCGGTCGGCGCCGTGATTCTGGGTGAATACGAGCACATTTCTGAAGGCGACACTGTCAAGTGCACAGGTCGAATTCTGGAAGTGCCCGTGGGCCCCGAATTGATTGGTCGCGTGGTGAACGCCTTGGGTCAGCCGATTGACGGCAAAGGCCCGATCAATGCCAAGATGACCGATGTGATCGAAAAAGTCGCCCCTGGCGTGATCGCACGTAAATCGGTGGATCAGCCGATGCAAACCGGTCTCAAGTCGATTGACTCCATGGTGCCCGTGGGCCGTGGACAGCGCGAACTGATCATTGGTGACCGTCAGACTGGCAAAACAGCCGTCGCGATTGACGCCATCATCAACCAAAAAGGTCAGGACATGACCTGCGTTTATGTCGCGATTGGCCAAAAGGCCTCGTCGATCAAAAACGTGGTTCGCGCTTTGGAACAAGCTGGCGCGATGGCTTACACCATTGTGGTGGCCGCTTCTGCCTCTGAATCTGCTGCGATGCAGTACGTGTCGGCCTACTCCGGCTGCACCATGGGCGAATATTTCCGTGACCGCGGCGAAGACGCTTTGATCGTTTATGACGATCTGTCCAAGCAAGCTGTAGCTTACCGTCAGGTGTCGTTGCTGTTGCGTCGCCCACCAGGCCGCGAAGCCTACCCTGGCGATGTGTTTTATCTCCACAGCCGTTTGCTCGAACGTGCAGCCCGCGTGAATGCCGACTACGTCGAAGCTTTCACCAAAGGTGCTGTCAAAGGCAAAACAGGTTCCTTGACGGCACTGCCCATCATTGAAACCCAAGCCGGTGACGTGTCTGCCTTCGTGCCCACCAACGTGATTTCGATCACCGACGGTCAGATCTTCTTGGAAACTTCCTTGTTTAACGCCGGCATCCGCCCTGCGATCAACGCCGGTATCTCGGTGTCTCGCGTCGGTAGCTCGGCACAGACCAAGATCATCAAAGGCCAATCCGGCGGTATCCGTACAGACTTGGCCCAGTACCGTGAATTGGCCGCTTTTGCGCAGTTCGCTTCCGATCTGGACGAGTCCACCCGCAAGCAACTCGACCGCGGCGCACGTGTGACCGAGCTGCTCAAGCAAGCTCAGTACAGCCCCCTGCCGATCAGCTTGATGGGCGCAAGCCTGTTTGCTGTGAACAAGGGCTTCATGGACGACATCGACGTGAAGAAAGTTTTGGCCTTCGAACACGGCTTGCACGCTTACCTCAAGGACAAGAGCGCAGCTCTGCTGGCCAAGATGGAAAGCTCCAAAGCTTTGGACAAAGAAGCCGAGGCTGAATTGAACTCTGCCGTGGCCGCTTTCAAGAAAAGCTTTGCTTAATTTCTACCTGATCAAAAGGAGCCACTGATGGCATCGGGCAAGGAACTACGCACCAAGATCAAATCGGTGGAAAACACCAAGAAGATCACCAAGGCCATGGAGATGATTTCCGTCTCCAAAATGCGCAAGGCGCAGGAGCGTATGCGCACGGCCCGCCCATACAGCGAGAAGATTCGCACCATTGCGACGCACCTTGGACAGGCCAATCCGGAATACGTGCACCCCTTCATGAAGGCCAACGACGGCAAGTCGGTGGGCTTCATTGTGGTGACCACGGACAAAGGTTTGTGCGGTGGCTTGAACACCAACCTGCTGCGCGCGGTAACTGTCCAGTTGCGTGAAACACAGTCAGCGGGCAAGACGCCGGTTGCTGTGGCCATTGGCGGCAAGGGTTTGGGTTTCCTGAACCGCGTCAATGCCAAAGTACTGGCGCATGTGACGCATTTGGGCGACAAGCCCCACCTGGAAAAGCTGATCGGGCCCGTCAAGGTGCTCTTGGATGCTTATGCCGCGGGTGAGGTGAGTGCCGTATACCTCTGCTACAACAAGTTTGTCAGCACCATGGCGCAAGTGCCAACCATCGATCAGTTGCTGCCACTGTCTTCGTCGAAGATGGCGTCAGAAACCAAGGCTGCTGGGGCTGTGGCGCATGGCTGGGACTACATCTATGAGCCAGATGCCCAGACAGTCATTGACGAGTTGTTGGTCCGTTATGCAGAAGCCTTGGCGTACCAAGCCGTGGCTGAAAACATGGCCTCCGAGCATGCCGCCCGTATGGTGGCCATGAAGGCCGCAACAGACAATGCTGGCAATGTGATCGGTGAGCTCAAACTCATCTACAACAAGACCCGTCAAGCCGCCATCACCAAAGAACTGTCGGAAATCGTCTCTGGCGCAGCCGCGATCAGCGGTTGATTCCCAGTTCAGCTAATTCAAATTATTTGGAGCGAAAAATGCAAGCCCAAGGAAAAATTGTTCAATGTATTGGCGCCGTGGTCGACGTGGAATTTCCACGTAACCAGATGCCCAAAATTTATGACGCACTCAAAATGGAAGGCTCCGCGCTGACCCTTGAGGTGCAGCAACAACTCGGCGACGGCATCGTACGCACCATTGCGCTCGGTTCTTCCGACGGCTTGCGTCGCGGCCTGATCGTGTCCAACACGGGCAAAGCGATCACCGTGCCTGTGGGCAAAGCCACGCTGGGTCGCATTATGGACGTGCTGGGTGCGCCCATCGACGAACGTGGCCCTGTGAGCCAAGAACTGACGGCATCCATTCACCGAAAAGCCCCTGCATACGACGAACTGAGCCCTTCACAAGAACTGCTGGAAACCGGCATCAAGGTGATTGACCTGGTTTGCCCGTTCGCCAAAGGCGGCAAGGTTGGCTTGTTCGGTGGTGCCGGTGTCGGCAAGACCGTGAACATGATGGAACTCATCAACAACATCGCCAAAGCGCACAGCGGCTTGTCCGTGTTCGCCGGTGTGGGTGAGCGTACCCGCGAAGGCAACGACTTCTATCACGAGATGGCCGACTCAGGCGTCGTGAACCTCGAGAACTTGCCCGAGTCCAAAGTGGCCATGGTGTACGGTCAAATGAACGAGCCACCAGGCAACCGTTTGCGCGTCGCCCTGACCGGTCTGACCATCGCAGAATCCTTCCGTGACGAAGGCAAAGATGTGTTGTTCTTCGTGGACAACATCTACCGTTACACACTGGCCGGTACCGAAGTGTCCGCCCTGTTGGGTCGTATGCCTTCTGCGGTGGGTTACCAGCCAACCCTGGCCGAAGAAATGGGCCGTTTGCAAGAACGTATCACTTCGACCAAAGTGGGTTCGATCACATCCATCCAAGCCGTTTACGTGCCTGCCGATGACTTGACCGACCCATCGCCTGCGACCACCTTCGCCCACCTGGATTCCACCGTTGTGTTGTCCCGTGACATCGCTTCGTTGGGTATCTACCCCGCTGTGGATCCTCTGGACTCCACCAGCCGCCAGCTCGACCCATTGGTCGTGGGCCTGGACCACTATGAAACAGCGCGTGCTGTGCAGGGCACATTGCAGC
This sequence comes from Limnohabitans sp. 2KL-17, assembly GCF_003063415.1. Taxonomy (GTDB): domain Bacteria; phylum Pseudomonadota; class Gammaproteobacteria; order Burkholderiales; family Burkholderiaceae_C; genus Limnohabitans_A. The sequence goes on along the minus strand of NZ_NESK01000021.1, from coordinate 65,603 downwards.
GTTACCGTGAGCTGCGCGACATCATCGCGATCATGGGCATGGACGACCTGGCCCCAGAAGACAAGTTGGCTGTGGCGCGTGCTCGCAAGATCCAGCGTTTCCTGTCGCAGCCTTTCCACGTTGCCGAAGTGTTTACCGGCTCTCCAGGCAAGTACGTGACTTTGGCCGAAACCATCCGTGGTTTTAAAATGATTGTGGCTGGTGAGTGTGATCACTTGCCAGAGCAAGCTTTCTACATGGTCGGCACGATCGACGAAGCTTTCGAAAAGGCCAAAAAGGCAGCGTAAAGCAGCGTCGGGGCGGCTGAACTCAGTCACCCCGCAGCCCGCTTTCATTGACCTTTTTAAGGAGTTAACATGAACACCATCCACGTTGATGTGGTCAGTGCAGAAGAGTCCATCTACTCGGGCGAAGCCCGGTTTGTGGCCTTGCCTGGCGAGTCTGGCGAACTGGGCATTTACCCACGCCACACCCCGCTGATCACCCGCATCAAGGCCGGTTCGGTTCGTATTGAGACGGCTGACGGCGGCGAGGAATTTGTTTTCGTTGCTGGCGGCATTCTGGAAGTGCAATCCGACTGTGTGACCGTGCTGTCTGACACCGCCATTCGCGGCAAAGACCTTGACGAAGAGAAAGCCAATGCGGCCAAAGCAGCCGCAGAAGAAGCCCTGAAAAACGCAAAAAGCGAAATCGACATGGCGCGCGCCACATCCGAGTTGGCTGTGTTGGCCGCTCAGTTGTCTGCATTGCGCAAGTACCGGAAAAAATAAACATTGTTTCTGATGGTGTTCTTGCACAAATGCAGGAATCTTGAAAACCCGGCGCAGTCATGTGGCCGGGTTTTTTGTTGCCCAGCGCACGCAAGGGTCCGTGTAGACTCAAAAGATCATGAAAAGAGCCAAACTGCAAGCAGCCGTCGTGGGTGGAACGCCCGACGACATTGAACAAAGCTTTTACGAGGCGCTCCACAACGCCGACATCGAACAACTCATGGCCTGCTGGGCGGAGGAAGACGAGATCGTGTGTGTTCACCCAGGTGGCCCCAGGATGATTGGGCCAGGCGCCATTCGTGCCACGTTTGAGGGTATGTTTGCCAATGGCAGTGTGCAAGCCCACCCTGAACGTGTCCACAAAGTGGTTTCACTGGCTTGTGCAGTCCACCACCTTGTAGAGCGTGTGGAAGTGATCACCCCCCAAGGCGCTAAACATGCTTTTGTGATCGTCACCAATGTGTACCAAAAAATGCCGCAAGGCTGGCGCATGGTGGCGCACCATGCCAGCCCCGGCACACCCAACGACTCGGCTGATGTGGGACTCAAGCCCACAGTGTTGCACTGACGACCATGCATTACAGGGCCCCAGCATGGCTGCCAGGTGGACACGCCCAGACCATTTGGCCTGCGCTGTATGCGCGCAGGCGCTCGGGGCCTTCACCGCCCAAGCAACGCGAGCGGTGGGTGACGCCAGACGATGACTTCATAGACGTTGATCGGCATAACGCAAGCCGCAAGAATCGTCCGATGGTGGTGCTTTTTCATGGATTGGAAGGCTCATCGGACAGCCATTACGCACAGGCATTTGCTGACTGGGCAGTTGCACACGACCTCAACTTTGCCTTGCCCCATTTTCGCGGTTGCAGCGGAGAGATCAACCACGGGCCTCGTGCATACCACTCAGGTGACCATCAGGAAATTCACTGGGTGTTGCAACGCTTGCGCAGCCAGCACCAATCGCAGGGTGGGCAGATTCTGGTTGCAGCAGGCGTGTCGCTCGGAGGCAATGCCTTGATGCGCTGGGCGGGTCTGCATGGGGCTGCGGCTTTGCAAAGCGCAGATGCCATAGCCTCGATTTGTTCGCCACTGGATTTGGTGCAAAGCGGCATGGCGATTGGCAAAGGCTTGAACCGTCAAATCTACACCCGCATGTTTTTACACAGCATGAAGCCCAAAGCCCTGGCCAAATGGGCGCAACACCCGGGCTTGTTTGACAAAGAGCGCCTCATGGCGGCAAGTGATCTTTACGAGTTTGACAACGTCTTCACAGCCCCGCTGCATGGCTTCAAGGACACAGACGATTACTGGTCAAAGGCCTCGGCCAAACCTTTGATGAAGAACATATTGATGCCAGCCTTGGCCTTGAATGCGCTGAATGACCCCTTTGTGCCAGCCAGTAGCCTGCCGCAAAAAGCGGATGTGTCGACATCGGTCACGCTCTGGCAGCCTGAGCAGGGTGGGCATGTCGGCTTTGCACAAGGTCATTGGCCTGGCCATGTGTGCGCGCTGCCCGTTGAAGTGGGCGGATGGCTCATGGCGGCGTGTGGACAGCCGCTGGATACAAAAGAGGCCCACCATGGATGACATCGTTCGTCAAGCCATGGCCAAGTGGCCGAATGTGCCGGATTGCTTTGGCTGGCTGGGCTTGGACAGTCGCGGCCACTGGCACATGCGGGATGACCGTGTTCAAGGCTTGGGCGCTTACCAAAGCGGCCAAGAGGGCGCCAAAGGCTCTGTGCTGAGGCATGAGAAATTGCTTGACTTCATTCATCGCAACTACGATGCCGATGAACAAGGGCGTTGGTTTTTTCAAAACGGTCCTCAGCGGGTTTACATCGAGCTGGAAGCCGCGCCGCACGTGTGGCGTTTGAACGAAAATTTTGAGCCCACCTCGCACACTGGACAAAAAGCAGAGGCCCTAAGCTGTTTGGTCGATGAAGTCGGGCGTGTTTATTTGCACACCAACTTGGGATTGGGGCTGGTGCACACATGGGATGTGGCCTTGGTTGCCCAAGCCATAGAGCAGGGGCTTTGGCAGCCTGAAGACTGTCTGGCCCAGGAGTTACCCGCTGGCTTTGGATTCGTCATCAGTCCGCAGCAGGGACAAGGCATGAGCAAAGCATAAGCACGACATAAGTAAGGCATAAAAAAACCGACCTCAAGGATCGGTTGTTTTGAAAGCCCTCAGGGCATCACTTTTTCTCGCCTTCGGCGGCTGGTGCTTTGGGCTCTTCAAATTTGGCGCCTGCATTGTTGGCCATGTAGACCACAGAACGGGCGATTTCAGTGTCGTTGAAATCACCACCGCCTTGTGCGCCCATGGCGTTCTTGCCTTTCAACGCTGATGTGACCAAAGTATCCAAACCTTGCTTGATGCGTGCACCCCAGGCGCCAGCATCTGCAAATTTGGGTGCGCCCGCAGCGCCGATGGCATGGCAAGCAGCGCACTGGGCTTTGTAGACTTCTTCGCCAGACTTCAGGGGGCGGTTGGCATCGCGGACTTCGACGGTGCCAACTTTTTGGATGCGCAGAGCCACCGATTTTTCAGCATCGCTGGCGCCAGGCGCCGTCTTGTTGGCCGATGTGACGTAGAACACCAAGCCGATGATGATGAAAACCGGAATGATGAAAGAGGCCAGACTCAGCAAAAGCATTTGCTTGGGCGTTTTCACCGGACCGGTGTGCGCTTCGTGTTGATCGTGGCTGTTGTCGCTCATGAAATCCTCTTATAGGGCTGGGCCGTTTGGCCTGTTGGATTGACCGGAATCAACCCGAGATTATAGCGGCCCACCCTTCACTGGGCTTGCAAGACCAAGCAAGAAATACCAGCCGTGTGATAATCCAACCCGTTCCAAGCAGTGCGGCTGTAGCTCAGTGGATAGAGTATTGGCCTCCGAAGCCAAGGGTCGTGGGTTCGATCCCCGCCAGCCGCACCACATTGAACTTCGCCACCCTTCACAGCGCAATCCGCTGGAAAACGGCGACCACAACAATGACCACACGCAGCGCTGATTTCAAAAAAAGGCCTGCTGCATATGCCGAGCGGTGCAAGCTCGTATTTGTCGGTCAGTGACCGTGCCATCAAGAATTGGCGACTCGATCCGATTCATCAAGGTCATGCATTCAATTTCAATCCGTGAGCGTGCCATCAAGGGCAGGGTCTTTGGAGTCATCTTTTCGGGATGGCTCGCTTGTGCTTGCCCGGTCATGGCCGGGCAATACCAGCTGTTGGCAGACCAAGCCAACGCGGTGGTGATTGCTGCGAATGTGCAAAATGCCGAGCAAGTTTGCAATCTGGACATATCGGTTCAGGGGCGGCCAGCTATAGGGCGCGAAGTGCAGGCCCCCTACTTTGAAGCCCGTATCGACATCACGCCGCAAGATACCGAACTGGTCACTGTGACCTGGCGCGGCAAGTTCAAGCGCGTCAATGGTGTGGCGGTCAATGCCTGCCCGACGCAAGGCCAGGCCCAATTCCAGGTGGTCTCGGACAATGCGCAGTTGCGTGCCGTTTGGGCCGGTATGTTCTCCCAAATGGTCCCGGCCAAGGCCGAATGCGTGCGCACAGCTTTGCAGTCAGACCGTGTGCGTTACGACTGGTTTGACCTGAGCGACAAGCAGGCCAGCCCCGAAGACTGGAAAATCCAGCGGGCATTGACCCAATGTGACGCCTTTTTAGCCCGCAAAAAAGCGTGGGGCGAGCAAACTGCCCGAAGCTTTGCGTGTGTTCTGCCCGGTGGCTTGAAGACCCAATGTGAGGGGTATTTCAGCGCCATCGAAAACGGCAAGGCACAGCCCATTTCCAGGGAAGCTGCGATTCAGCAGCAGCTCGAAGACAAGGCATGGGACACGGGTGTGCGTGAAACCGCGGCGGCCAAAGCTGGGCGCCAAAAGAAAGAACAAGCCTTGAAGGCGCGGCTTGCGGCTGAAGAGGCCGCGAGCATCAAGGCGCAAGAAGAGGCGCGCATTCGCGAAGAGCAAGAGGCACAAGAGGCCAAAGTGGTGCAAGCCAGAGAGCGCAAAGAAAAGGCCGAAGCCGACCATGTCAGGCGGCTGAAAGAGCTAGATCGGCTGGAGCAGGAGCGACTGGAAAAGCGCAGCTGGGCGCTCAAACAACTGGAAAAACTCAGGCGTGATCCGAAAGTGGATGCCAAAGCCGAAGAAGGCAAGTCCGGCAAGGCGGGGGCACCTGCTACTGATGCTGCCGAAATCAAGCCCGAGGCCAAGCCTGAGGCTAAATAGTGCTGCGGTCTTTGTCTGAGGGCGCCTTGCGCCGCCCGGCTGACCAGGCCGTGCCCATGGAGGCGGCCATCACCATCGCAATCGCCAGGCCTTGCATGAGTGTCAAGCGCTCGGACAGTACCAGCCAGCCAGCCAGAGCGCCCACAGCGGGCTCCAGGCTTAACAAGATGCTGAAGGTATTTTTGTGCAGGTGATTGAGCGAAAACATCTCCAACGCGTAAGGAATGGCGCTCGACAGGAGTGCCACGGCCAAGCCGGCCATCAGCCATTGAGGATCCAGCAAGGCGCTGCCCGCGTGGAAAACGCCAACGGGGGCCACCACCAGCGCTGCTGCCAGCATGCCCATGGGGGTGGCCATGCTGCCGTAGCGCATGGCCACCCGTTGCCCGAACACGATGTAAAGAGCCCAGCAAAAGCCAGCTGCCAGTGCAAGGCCCATGCCCAAAGGGTCGAGCGCGCTGGCGGCGTTGGTGCCAGGCAGGGGGAGCAGCAATGCCAGACCTGCGGCTGCCAAGACCACCCACAACCAGTCGCTGGCTTTTTTGGAGGTCCAAACTGCAACAGCCAGGGGCCCGGTAAATTCGATGGCAATGGCCACACCGAACGGAATGGTCTTGATGGCGCTGTAAAACAGCAGGTTCATCACGCCCAGCGTGACGCCGTACAAGCCCAGTGGGAGGGCATCGGCCCACACCCATTGGCGGCGCCACGGACGGAACACCGCCATCAACATCAGCATGGCAAACACGATCCGGTAAGCCGAGGTGCCTTCTGCCCCCAGGGCGGGGAACAGGCTTTTTGCAAACGAGGTGCCCACGGCCAATGACACCAGGCTGCCCAACAAGGCCAGCATGGCCCACAAACGCAAATTCAAGGGGGGTCTCTTTCAGGGGTGCTCGGTTTGCAGGGGCATTCCGATGGGGCAAAAGGCTTTTAAGCGGCATCATAGCGCCGCATACAATGGCGGCTTCGTGCGCGGTCTGCACTGGCGGCCTCGATCAATCCCGAATTTGCTTTTTTGTGGAGTTTCCATGTTTATTTCTTCCGCTTTTGCCCAAACTGCTCCAGCCGCTGCCGGTGGTAGCGACATGCAGTCCACCTTGATGAGCATGCTGCCTTTGCTGCTGATGTTTGCGGTTTTGTATTTCGTCATGATTCGTCCCCAGATGAAAAAGCAAAAAGAGCACCGCAGCATGATTGAGGCTTTGGCCAAAGGTGACGAAGTCGTGACCGCTGGCGGCCTGTTGGGCAAAGTCAGCAAGATCGGGGATGCCTACATCGGTGTGGAGCTTGCTTCGGGTTTTGAAGTGCAATTGCAGCGCAGTGCCGTGGTGCAAGTGCTGCCCAAAGGCACCATGAAGTAACTCCTTCGGGCTTTCTCCATCGGGCCTTTGCCGCTGCGGGCCCTGTTTTTCATCCTGCACGCGAGTCACTATGAACCGTTACCCGGTCTGGAAGTACGCGATCATTGTGATCGCCATGTTGCTGGGGGTGGTCTACACCCTGCCCAACTTTTTTGGTGAAGCACCTGCGGTCCAGGTGTCTTCGAGCAAGTCGACTATCAAAGTGGACACCCAGGTCCTGCAAAAGGTCGAGGATGCCATCAAAGCCGCTTCGCTCGTGCCCCAAACGGTCAGCCTGGAAGGCAGTTCGATCCGGGCCCGTTTCGAGAACACCGACCAGCAGCTCAAGGCCAAAGATGCGATTCAAAAGGCGCTGACACCTGAGTCCGGTGATTCGCCATTTGTGGTGGCGCTGAACCTGGTGTCCCGTTCGCCAGCCTGGCTGACGTCACTGCATGCCTCTCCCATGTATCTGGGCCTGGATTTGCGGGGTGGCGTGCACTTCATGCTGCAAGTCGACATGCAGGCCGCCTTGACGCAACGCCTTGAATCCCTTGCGGGCGACCTGCGCAGTGTGCTGCGTGAAAAAGATGTGCGCCATGGCGGCATCAGCCGTAACGGCCAGGCGATTGAGATCAGGCTGCGCGATGCGCAACAACTTGAAGGCGCCAAGCGCGTCCTGTCTGCCCAATTTGTCGATTTGCAAACACAAGAAGCAGCTGAGGGCACCGAATTTCGCCTGACGGCCAGCATCAAGCCAGAAGCTGCGAGACGCGTGCAAGAGCAGGCCTTGAAGCAAAACATCACCACCTTGCACAACCGGATCAACGAACTTGGCGTGGCCGAGCCGGTGATTCAGCAGCAAGGCCTTGACCGCATTGTGGTTCAGTTGCCTGGCGTGCAGGACACCGCCAAGGCCAAAGACATTCTGGGCCGCACCGCCACACTTGAAGTGCGCATGGTGGACGAGAGCGCCGAAGCACGTGCCGCTGAGCAGGCGGGCGGCATTGTGCCTTTTGGCGCTGAGCGCTACCTGGAACGGGATGGCCGGCCGTTGATCGTCAAAAAGCAAGTCGTGTTGACGGGTGACAACCTGACCGATGCCCAGCCTGGTTTTGATGGGCAGACGCAAGAGCCTGTGGTCAACCTGACCTTGGACGCGAAGGGCGCCCGCATTTTCAAGGACGTGACCCGCGACAACGTGGGCAAGCGCATGGCCATCATCCTGTTCGAAAAGGGCAAGGGCGAAGTGGTGACTGCGCCGGTGATTCGCGCTGAAATTGGTGGCGGGCGCGTGCAGATTTCGGGCCGCATGACCACGGCCGAAGCCAACGACACCGCCTTGTTGTTGCGCGCAGGTTCGCTGGCGGCGCCCATGGAGATCATCGAAGAGCGCACCATCGGCCCAAGCTTGGGGGCTGAGAACATTGCCAAAGGCTTCAACAGCGTGACCTGGGGGTTTCTGGTGATCGTGGCCTTCATGGTGGTTTATTACGCCATGTTCGGCATGTTCTCGGGCATTGCGTTGGGCGTGAACCTGCTGTTTCTGGTGGCGATTTTGTCCATGTTGCAAGCCACGCTCACCCTGCCCGGCATGGCCGCGATGGCGCTGGCGCTTGGCATGGCGATTGACTCGAACGTGCTGATCAACGAGCGTGTGCGTGAAGAGTTGCGCAATGGGGTCAGCCCGCAAGCGGCGATCCATGCCGGTTACGACCGCGCCTGGGCCACGATTTTTGACTCCAACATCACCACCTTGATTGCCGGTGTGGCCTTGCTGGCCTTTGGCTCGGGTCCGGTGCGCGGCTTTGCCGTGGTGCACTGCATCGGCATTTTGACCAGCATGTTCTCAGCGGTGTTTTTCTCGCGTGGCTTGGTCAACCTCTGGTACGGCGGCAAGAAAAAACTCAAATCGGTGTCCATCGGCACCGTGTGGCGGCCTGAGGCTGGCACTGCGGTGAAAGCCGACTAAGGGGAGCGGAGCATGGAATTATTCAAAATCAAAAAAGACATCCCTTTCATGAAGAACGCGTTGATCTTCAACGTGATCTCCTTCGTGACCTTTGCCCTGGCGGTGTTTTTCCTCTTCAGCCGTGGCCTGCACTTGTCGGTGGAATTCACCGGTGGCACCCTGATGGAAGTGAGCTACAGCCAGCCTGCAGACCTGCAAAAGGTACGCGCGACGGTGGCTACGCTTGGCTTTTCCGAGGTGCAGGTGCAAAACTTCGGCTCAGCCCGTGATGTGATGATTCGCCTGCCCGCACAAAAAAGTGTGAGCTCGGCGCAGCAAAGCGAAAAAGTGCTGGCTGCCCTCAAAGCCAATGACCCGGATGTCACGTTGCGCCGCACCGAGTTTGTGGGCCCGCAAGTCGGTGACGAGCTGGCCGAAGACGGCCTGAAAGCCTTGGGCTTTGTGGTGATCGGCATCATGATTTACTTGGCGATCCGCTTCGAGTGGAAGTTTGCCGTCTCGGCCATCATCGCCAACTTGCACGATGTGATCATCATCCTGGGCTTCTTCGCCTTCTTCCAGTGGGAGTTTTCACTCGCGGTACTGGCCGCCGTGCTGGCGGTGCTGGGCTACTCGGTCAACGAATCGGTGGTGATCTTTGACCGAATCCGGGAGAATTTTCGCCGTTACCGCAAGATGAACACGGTCGAGATCATCGACAACGCGATCACTTCCACCATCAGCCGCACCATCATTACCCATGGTTCAACCCAGATCATGGTCTTGTCCATGCTGCTGTTCGGTGGCGAGACTCTGCACTATTTCGCCATGGCTCTGACCATTGGCATTTGCTTTGGCATTTACTCGTCGGTGTTTGTCGCTGCAGCGATTGCCATGTGGTTGGGTTTGCAGCGCGAAGACCTGATCAAGCCGATCAAGAAGGACAACGATCCTGGTGACGAAAACTCAGGTGCTGTGGTCTGAGTTAAGCCGAGCCGATGCGCTGAAACAGCCCGCCGGGCAGGCGACCCACTTGCCCGAGCAGCTCCAGTTCCAGCAACCGGGCTTGCAGCTGGGCGGTGCTCCAACCGCAGCGTGCTTGCAGGGCATCAAGACTCACCGGGTCGTGGCCCATCGCGCAAAGCAGGGCATCCTCTGGGCTGTCATTGACAGTTGAGCCTTGCGGCTCGTCGCCCTCCAGTGCCAATGCCACTTGCCTGACAGCGTCAGGCAAGCGCAACTCCTCCAAAACGTCTTGCGCTGACTCCACCAGCTTTGCCCCTTGCTTGATCAGCAGATGGCAGCCTTTGGACTGGGCCGAGTGGATCGAGCCGGGGATGGCCATCACGTCGCGGCCTTGTTCCAGCGCTTGTTTGGCGGTGATGAGCGAGCCCGACAGCAAGGCCGCTTCTACCACCAGCGTGGCCTGCGACAAGCCAGAGATCAGGCGGTTGCGGCGCGGGAAATTGGGCGCCAGGGGCGGCGTGCCCAATGGGTATTCGCTGATGATCAGTCCCCGTTGGGCAATCTGGTGCGCCAACTCCCGGTGTTGTCGTGGATAAACCCGGTCCAGCCCGGTGCCCACCACGGCGATGGTGGGCAGCATGGCGCCATGAGCGCCCAGCAGTGCCCCTTCATGAGCGGCGCCATCTACGCCCAGCGCCATGCCCGAGATGACTGTCAGTCCGCTGGCGGCCAGGCTGCGTGCAAACTCGCGGGCATTGATCTGACCTTGTGGTGTCGGGTTGCGGCTGCCCACCATGGCCACTGATTGCGTGACCTTGAGGCCCCCCAGGGCGCCAATCTGGCCCATGGCATAGAGCATCAATGGTGGGTCGGGAGTTTCCAGCAGGGCAGCCGGGTAGTCGGCATCGCCCAAGGTGACCACGGCACGGCCAATGCCATGGTCGGTCGGGGCTTGCAACCATTGCCAGGTTTCGTCAGCCAGTTCGGGCCAGCCCAGCGGGGGCTGTTGAAGTGCGCCGGCTTGTTGCGCCGAGACGATCTGACGCAAGGCCGCATCGGATTGGGCCCAAATGGCGTGGGGTTGGCCAAATGCAGCCAGCAGCCGCCTGGCGGCATCTGGTCCGACGCCGGGGGTGAGCGACAGGCGCAGCCAGTCGCCCAATTCTTCGGGTGTATTCACCATCACGTCTCCCTGTGCAGCCTTGGCGGCTGTCTGTGCAGACATTGTGGGCCAAAGCTGGGCTGCCGCCTAATTTTTTGGCGGCACGGGCGCCTGCATGGCCCTTGTTCAGGAGATGCCGTCGGCCATCACAGGGTGGGCCGGATGCGCTTTTGTCGCAGGTGGGCCAGCCAGCCAAAACCCAGGTGGTTGGCAAAAGCCACAGCCCAGCAGATGAAGCCTGTCCAAAAGGTGTGGCTGGGGTAGTGCGCGCCCCGCAGGGTTTGGGTGAGGCCCAGCACCAAGCCTATCGCCAGCACACCCAGCAAGATACGCCCCCCGATTTTGCGTTGCGCCGTCAATCCGGAGCCGAGCCAAGGCAAAGCGAGGGCTGTAAAACCCAGTGCGGACGACACGTGCCCACCTGGAAAGCAATGCCCTGCGCCCCCATCGCCCATGCCCCATTTCCAGTGCGAGACATAAGTCGCTACGCCACCAAAACCCTGCAACTCCCAGGGGCAACTGGTCAGGCTGAAACGTTTGAGGGTGCTGATGGTGATCAAGGAAATCGTGATGCCGACCATGATTTCGGTGCGTTGCAACCGGGTCAGTTGTCTGAGCGGTCCCAGCGGCCACCAGACCATGATCAGCAGGCCGACATAAACGACGATGGCCAGTTGCTTGGCCCGGGTGTGCAAAATTTCCTTGAGCCACCAGTTGTTGCGCAGGTTGAAACTGTTGCCTTCGGCGATCCAGTGCATCACCGTGTTGTCGAGCCCCGAAAAATCCCAGGCCAGCAAGCACATCAGGGCCACCCAGGTGAATTGACCCAGGCGCCGAGAAGGAGAGAGGTCGCCAAACTTGGCGTAAGAGGTCTCTGGGGACATGTGTCTGGAAAGGCTTAAAGGCAGGATGCTGAGGGCTGAGGGCTGAGGGCTGAGGGCTGAGGTTGTGGGCGTGCAGAGCATGGCCAGACCGTTGCCAAGAATGTAAGTGAGATTGTGCTGTTTGAGGCAAGACAAGCAGTTTTTGGCAATGCTTTTGCCAGGCCCTTCAGCGCAACTTCATGAGCCGTGTCTAGAATCGAGCCCATTTGCATTCCGTGACCCACCCATGAAGCTTCTATCCGTGCGTTCTGCTTGGCACCCCACCACCTTGCTGGCGGTCTTGACCCTTTGGCTGGGCACGGTGGGCAATTTCCCGTTCTGGATGGCCATTTGGACGCTGCCTGAAACACAGGGCTTGCGTGCGCTGACCACCATGGTCAGCCTGTGGCTGATTTTGTTGGGGCTGGTCGGCTGGTTTTTGTGCCTTTGGGTCTGGCCGCGATGGCTCAAACCTGCGGGCCTGGTGATGTTGATGACGGTGGCTTCGAGCAGTTATTTCATGCTCACCTACGGGGTGGTGATTGACCCCAGCATGTTGGCCAATGTGGTGCAAACCGATGTGCGCGAGGTGCGTGACCTGCTGTCCTGGCCGATGCTGGCTGCTTTGGTGTTGGGCGTGATCCTTCCCGGAATCTGGTTGTGGCGGCAGCCTGTTCGCGCTGTGAATGCCAAGCCTTTGCTGGTGCGTCAATTGGGCGTGTCCTTGCTGGCCTTGTTGGTGGCCGTGGGTTTGTTTTGGATGTCGTTTCAGGACATCGCCTCGCTAACGCGCAACCACAAGCATTTGCGTTACATGGTGAACCCGTTCAACAGCGTGTATGCGGTGACCCGTTTGTTCGTGGGGCAAGCGGCTTTGGCCAGCCAGCCTTTGCTGGCGATCGGTGAAGATGCGCAGGCAATGGCGCCCCTTGCACCGCCAGACAAGTCCCCATTGATCGTGCTGGTGCTGGGTGAGACGGCGCGAGCTGCCAATTTTGGTTTGGGAGGGTATGCCCGTGACACCACGCCCCAGTTGCGCCAGTTGCAGGCGCAAGGTGATCTGGCTTATTTTTCCGACGTGAAATCCTGTGGCACCAGCACACAAGCCTCGGTGCCCTGCATGTTCTCTCATTTGGGCAAGGCCGCTTACGAGAGCAGCAACCAGCGTTTTGAAAGCTTGCTCGATGTGTTGCAGCGTGCAGGTCTGGCGGTGCTCTGGCTGGACAACCAGTCGGGCTGCAAAGGTGTGTGTGAGCGGGTGCCGAATGTCTCGACCACGGCGCTGAAGGTGCCCGAGTTTTGCAAAGACGGCGAATGTCTGGACGAAGTCATGCTGCACGAATTGCCCAAGCAGCTGGCAGCGCTGGACCCGGCACGCCGAGCCAAAGGCACGGTGGTGGTGTTGCACCAGATGGGCAGCCACGGCCCCGCGTATTACAAGCGTTCGCCTGCTGCCATGAAGCAGTTTCAGCCCGAATGCAGCAGCCATGCGCTGCAAAATTGCCCCTCTGAGCAAATCGCCAATGCTTACGACAACTCGATCCTTTACACCGATCATTTCATTGCCCAGACGGTGAATTGGCTGCAAGCCCAGTCGCGCCCCACAGCGCTGATGTACCTGTCTGACCACGGCGAGTCGTTGGGCGAAAAAGGCTTGTACTTGCACGGCATGCCGTACAGCATCGCGCCTAAAGAGCAAATTCATGTGCCCATGGTGGTCTGGTTGTCCAAACCCATGCAGCGCCAGCGTGGTTGGACCATGGCTTGCCTGCAAGGGCAAAGTGCCAAGGCACTCACGCACGACAACCTGTTTCACTCGATGCTGGGCTTGAGCCAGGTCAAGACTGGTCTGGCCAAGCCGGACCTGGACCTCTTTGCGGCTTGCTCAGGCAGTCGTTGACCGGGTTGGGCCGGGCTGTGCAAACCTGTCTGCACAGCCTCGGCAGAAATTAGGGACAATACGCACCTGGTTTTATTTATCCACTGACCCATGGCCCTGCTTCCCATTCTTTGCTATCCCGATCCTCGCCTGCACAAGGTGGCCAAGCCCGTGCAGACAGTGGATGCGCGCATTCATGCCCTGATCGACGACATGCTTGAAACCATGTACGAAGCAGGCGGCATTGGCCTGGCGGCCACGCAGATCGACGTGCACGAACGCCTGGTGGTGATCGACACGTCTGAAGATCGCAATCAGCCCATGGTGCTGATCAATCCCGACATCACCTGGTTGGGCGATGAACGCATCAAGGGCGAAGAAGGTTGCTTGTCGGTGCCCGGCATTTACGACGGTGTGGCGCGCGCCACGGCTGTCAAGGTCATGGCGCTCGATCGCCACGGCAAGACACAAAGCATTGAGGCCGAAGGCATGTTGGCCGTGTGCATTCAGCATGAGTTGGACCATTTGCTGGGTAAAGTGTTTGTGGAATACCTGTCGCCACTCAAACAGGGCCGCATCAAGACCAAGATGGTCAAAGCCCAAAAAGCCGAGCGCTGAGCACGGCATGCGACTGATTTTTGCGGGCACGCCCGAATTTGCCCAGCTGGCCATGGCCGCCCTGCACGTTGGAGGCCACGACATCGTTCTGGTACTGACCCAGCCCGACCGCCCCGCTGGTCGTGGCATGAAGCTGCAGCCCTCGCCCGTCAAGCAATGGTCCCTTGAGCACCATGTGCCGGTGGCCCAGCCACGCAGTCTGCGCCTTGATGGCAAATACCCCGAAGATGCTGTGGCCGCCCGCCAGGCGCTGCTGGCCGCAAACGCCGACGCCATGGTCGTCGCCGCCTATGGGCTGATCTTGCCGCAATGGGTGCTCGATCTGCCACCCAAGGGTTGCCTGAACATTCATGCCTCTTTGCTGCCGCGCTGGCGCGGCGCAGCCCCCATTCACCGAGCCATCGAGGCGGGTGACACCCTGACCGGTATCACCATCATGCAGATGGATGCTGGCCTGGACACGGGCGACATGCTGCTGGTGCGCACGCAAGCCATCTTGCCTGCCGACACCACGGCTGCTTTGCATGACCGGCTGGCCGTTTTGGGGGGCGAGGCCATCGTGCAGGCTTTGGCCGAGATCGACCACCTCAAGCCATTGCCCCAACCCGCAGAGGGCGTGACTTATGCTCACAAGATTGAAAAAGCCGAAGCGTCCCTCGACTGGACTTTGCCCGCCGACTTGCTGGCCCGCCGTATCCGGGCGTTTGACCCGTTTCCGGGCATGACTGTGCCTCTGGCCAGCACTTCGGGCCAAGAAACCCTCAAGCTTTGGCAAGCTGTGGCCGAGCCTGCCGAACACCCCGCTGAGCCTGGCACAGTGTTGCGTGCCGATGCTTCGGGTGTGCGGGTGGCCTGTGGGCAAGGCCAGCTGTGCCTGACTCAATTGCAGCGGCCCGGCGGCAAACGCCTGAATGCCGCCGATTTTTTACGCGGATGTCCGTTGCAAGTGGGCCAGCGACTGGTGCAAGGCTGATGTTTTTTCTGTCCCGCCTGTACCGGCACCCTGCTTTTTTGGTCGGCATGCGCGAGGTGTCGCCCCAGTCACCCGGCATCGCCGCCTGGGGGCTCATGACCGGGGTGGCCATGGTCAAGTCGGGCATGAGCGTGTTCGAGGCCAGCGCCATGACCTTGCTGGTGTTTGCGGGCAGCTCGCAATTGGCCGCGATTCCACTGATCGTGGCAGGCGCGCCGGTCTGGGTGATCCTGGCCACCGGCTTTTGCGTCAACCTGCGCTTTGTGGTGTTCAGTTTGCATTTGCGGCCCTACCTGATGCATTTGCCGCGCTGGCAGCGCATGTTCCATGGTTACCTCACAGCCGATATCAGTTACGTGTTGTTCACCCGCAAACACCCCAAACCCGCAGAGACGCCCCACGAGCGCCTGGCGCAAGAGGCCTATTTGGCGGGCAATGACTTTCTGAATTGGGCCTCCTGGGTTGTGGCGAGTTTTGTAGGCGTTGCACTCGCCAACTTGATCCCGCCCTCTTGGGGGCTGGGCTTTGCGGGCATCTTGTGTCTGTTGGGCATTCAGTGCTCATTGGCCAGCTCGCGCATGCGCGTGTTGTCGGCGGCAGTCGCTGGGGTGGCTGCGGTGGTGGCCTATTCGCTGCCGCTCAAGCTCAACATTGTGGTGGCCATTGCCGCGGCCGTGATCTTGTGCCTGACGGTTGAAAAGCTCAAGCCCGTTTCTGGCGCCACGACATGAACAACACAGACCTCTCGACCTTGGCCATCATCGTCGGGCTGGCGCTGGTGACGGTGCTGACCCGCAGTTTCTTTTTCATCTCGAGTAAAAGCTGGCAACTGCCCCATTGGGCGCAACGCGGCTTGCAATACGCCCCCATCGCGGCCTTGTCGGCCGTGGTGGTGCCCGAAATTGTCACTGTGCAAGGCGTGTTCGTCACCACCTGGCAAGATGCCCGCTTGTTTGCCGCCGTGGCCGGGGCCGGGTGTTACTTTTGGCGGCGCGATGTACTGGTGACTATTTTGGGCGGTATGGCGGTCTATTTGCCGCTGCACCTGGGGCTGGGTTGGTGATCTGGCCTTGTTCCTGGTTCGTACCGCCCACAAAGTCAGACTCTGTCATTTCTGGCTTTTAAAATTGACGCCACTTTGCCCAGCTCACCGAGCCCCACACCATGAACGTCATCCGCTTTTCTGATTTGTGCGCCAACGGCCAAGCCGCGGGCCAACGTGTGTTCATCCGCGCCGACCTGAACGTGCCGCAAGCCGACGACGGCAGCATCACCGAAGACACCCGCATTCGCGCCAGCGTGCCCTGCATCCAGATGGCCTTGGCCGCGGGTGCCGCCGTCATGGTGACCAGCCACCTGGGCCGACCGACCGAGGGCGAGTTCAAGCCCGAAGACTCGCTCGCCCCGGTGGCCAAGCGTTTGGGAGAGTTGTTGGGCCGAGAGGTGCCACTGATCGCAAACTGGGTGGATGGCGTGAAGCTTGAGCCCGGCCAGCTTGTTTTGCTGGAGAACTGCCGCGTCAACCTGGGCGAGAAGAAAAACAACGAAGACCTGGCGCGCAAGATGGCCGCGCTGTGCGACATTTATGTGAACGACGCCTTTGGCACCGCCCACCGTGCCGAGGGCACGACCTATGGCATTGCCCAATTTGCGCCGGTCGCTTGCGCGGGGCCGCTGCTGGCCGCCGAAATCGATGCCATTGGCAAAGCATTGGCCAACCCGAAACGCCCACTGGTGGCCATCGTGGCGGGCTCCAAGGTCTCGACCAAACTGACCATCCTCAAAAGCTTGTCGCAAAACGTGGACCAGCTCATCGTGGGCGGCGGCATCGCCAACACCTTCATGCTGGCTGCCGGCCTGAACATCGGCAAGAGCCTGGCCGAACCCGATCTGGTGGACCAAGCCAAAGCCGTGATTGCCGCCATGAAAGCGCGTGGCGAGAAGCTGGGCGATGCCAGCATCGCAGTGCCGATCCCGACTGATGTGGTGACCGCCAAGACGTTTTCGGCCGATGCCGTGGCCACCGTGAAAAAAGCCAACGAGGTGGCCGATGACGACTTGATCCTGGACATCGGCCCAGAGACTGCGGCCAGGCTGGCGACGCAGCTCAAGCAGGCGGGCACCATTGTGTGGAACGGCCCAGTGGGGGTGTTCGAGTTTGCGGCCTTTGAAAACGGCACCAAAGTCATTGCCCAGGCGATTGCCGAGTCCAGCGCCTTCAGCATTGCGGGCGGCGGTGACACGCTGGCGGCGATTGCCAAATACGGCATCGAGCAGCAGGTGGGCTACATCTCGACGGGCGGCGGCGCATTTCTGGAAATCCTCGAAGGCAAAACCTTGCCCGCCTTTGAGATTCTGGCCAAACGCGCTGCGGGTTGAACAGGCTGATGCCCCATGAAAAAACCCCGCCTAGCGGGGTTTTTTTGTAAACGGCGGCGCTCAAAGCCTGTGTCAGGCCTGCGTCAAAACTGTGGCGCGGGGGGCAAATTGCCGCGCACCGGGCTGGTCATGGTGCCTTTGTAATCTGTCCAGCATTCGCGGCTGAAGTCGTACAGCTTGCAGTTTTTGGCGGTCTCGAAATACCAGGCCCATGAAAACGGCTGGACGATGATCCGGCCCGGCAGCATCTCTTCGAGCTTGGACTGCGCTTGCTTCAGACGGTAAAGCGGGATGCTCATGTCCACGTGGTGAGCGGTGTGCTCCATGATGTGGTGCATCAGCGCGCCGATGTTGAAGGGGAAAGTCAGGTGCACCGTGGTGGACACGAACGGCGCCGCCTTGGTCCAGGCGGCCTTGTTGTCGTGCCAGGACACCTTGACGTGCGTGTGGTGCACATAAACCACAAAACCGATCATGGTGCTCCAGAAAAAGAAGGGGATCAGCACGCCCATGAGCAGTGACAACCCGACCGACTGGCCCGTTTGCACAGCAGCTGCAGCGATGGTGGCGATCCAGAAAGCCCCAAACAGGCTGACCAGCATGCTGTCCTTGAAGAAGATCGGGCGGCGGGTGGGCATGTGGGTCTTGTTGGGAAAGAACTCGCGTTTCCACCAGATCTCGACCATGTAATACAGGCCCGGCGCCCAGCCACTGCGGTAGGCGCGCTCCAGCAGGCGCTGCAGGGGGCCGAGGGCTTCAAACTCAGAGGCCGTCAGGGGCGTCCAGACGAAATCCACCCCCTTGAGGTTGGTGTAGCCGTGGTGCACGACGTTGTGGCCTGTATCCCACAGGCTGTACGGGGTGAGCGAGGGCAAAAATGCGATGCGGCCGATCACTTTGTTCAGCTCGCGGTGGGCCGTCAGGCTTTGGTGACAAGCATCGTGGCCGATGATGAACAATCGGCCAATCACGAATCCGGCGGCCATGCCGCAGAGCAGTTTGGCCCAGACGGCATCGAACGCGAGGGTGCCGGTGATGAGGGCGAAAAACAGCGCGTAGTCCATGGTCAAAAGCACAAAAGCCCGCAAGGTGCTGCGTTGCCCCAAAGGCACCAGCCACTCACGCAAGGTCTTGCGGTGCGGCATGGGCTGGTCCAGTGGAATGGGGTGGTCCGTGGTCGGTGTGTGTAATGCGGTCATGGCACTTCGCGTTAAATTTCTTGGTGGGAAGTTTAGCCTTCAAGACGTTCCCATGGGCTGACAGGGATCAATTCAATCCCCTAAAAAGGACAAATCGGTGTATTCCGCGCGCGGCCAGAAAAATCTGATGCGCCATGCCCGCCTCTTGGGGGGCGGCGAAAGAACCCTTCATGTAACTGATTTCATGTGAAAATTGAAACCAAATTACATGGAGAACCCCGAATGCCCCGTCGCGCCACCAAAATTGTTGCCACCTTAGGCCCTGCTTCCAGCGATCCTGCCCTGCTCGAAGCCATGATCCGGGCCGGGGTGAATGTGGTGCGACTGAATTTCAGCCACGGCAAGGCCCAGGACCATGTGGACCGCGCGCGCCTGGTGCGCGAAGCCTCGAAACGCGCTGGCCTCGAAGTGGCCATCATGGCCGACCTGCAAGGCCCCAAGATTCGCGTGGGCAAGTTTGTCGAAGGCAAAGTCATGCTCGAGCCTGGCGAGCCTTTTGTGCTGGACGCCTCGCGCACTGAGCCGGGCGACATCCATGGCGTGGGCCTCGATTACAAAGAGCTGCCGCGCGACGTGAAAGCTGGCGATGTGCTGCTGCTCAACGACGGCCTGATCGTGCTCACCGTGATCGCTGTCAAAGGCGAGCAGGTGCACACCACCGTCAAGCTGGGGGGCGAGTTGTCCAACAACAAGGGCATCAACAAGCAGGGTGGGGGGCTGACGGCGCCCGCATTGACCGCCAAGGACATGGACGACATCAAGACCGCCATGAGCCTGCGCGCCGACTATGTGGCGGTGAGTTTCCCCAAAAACGCTACCGACATGGAAATGGCCCGCCAGCTGTGCAACGTGGCCGGTGCCGAATACGGCCACAAGCCCGGCTTGATTGCCAAGATCGAGCGGGCAGAGGCCATTCCTCACCTTGAAGCCATCTTGCGGGCCAGCGACGGCATCATGGTCGCCCGAGGCGATTTGGCCGTCGAGGTGGGCAACGCTGCGGTGCCAGCCCTGCAAAAACGCATGATCAAGCTGGCCAAAGTGCACGACAAGGTCGTCATCACCGCCACCCAGATGATGGAAAGCATGATCACCAACCCGGTGCCCACCCGCGCCGAGGTGTCTGACGTGGCCAATGCCGTGCTGGACGGCACCGACGCTGTGATGCTGAGCGCCGAAACCGCGGCTGGCAAATACCCGCTGGAAACCGTGGAAGAAATGGCCAAGATCTGCGAGGCGGCCGAAAACGCCGAAGACCCTGCGCTGGACGCCGACTTCAAAGGCCAGAGCTTCAGCCGCATTGACCAGTCGATCGCCATGGGCGCCCTGTTCACCGCGCACCACCTGGGCGCCAAGGCCATTGTGGCCATGACCGAATCGGGCTCCACGGCCCTCTGGATGAGCCGCCACCGGGTGCATATCCCGATTTATGCCCTCACCACCAAGCTGACCTCGCAACGCAAGATGGCGCTGTACCGCAACGTGCGCCCCTTGCTGATGGACACCAGCGCAGACCGCGACACGGCCCTGGCCGAAGCCGAAACGCACCTGAAAAACCGCAACATCGTGGGCACGGGCGATGTCTATGCCATCACCTGTGGCGAGCCCATGGGCTCCCCCGGCGGCACCAACATGTTGAAAATTTGCAAGGTCGCGTGAGTCCGGGGCAGCCTTGCGGGCCGTCTCTCATGAAGCGGCTGGCCGCTGTTTCGGGGTTCGACTGGGCTTTCCTGCATGGGTGATGGGTTCAGGCCTGTATCCGACCGAAACCTATAAAATCCAGACCAGTTACAAGCCGGTTACATGCCGGCCCAGCTGAATCTTCAACTTCCCGGGAAATCACACATGGCACTCGTTTCAATGCGCGAGCTGCTGGACCATGCGGCCGTCAATGGCTATGGCATTCCAGCTTTCAACGTCAACAATCTGGAGCAAGTTCAGGCCGTCATGACCGCTGCCGATGAGGTGGGTGCACCGGTCATTCTGCAGGCCAGCGCAGGCGCCCGCAAATACGCTGGCGAGCCTTTCATCAAACACCTGATCCAGGCCGCCACAGAGCAGTGGCCGCACATTCCCCTGGTCATGCACCAAGACCACGGCCAAAGCCCGGCCATCTGCCAAGGTGCGATCGATCTGGGCTTTTCCTCGGTGATGATGGATGGCTCCTTGCTGGAAGATGGCAAGACCCCGGCCGATTTTTCGTACAACGTCGAGGTGACCCGCCGCGTGGTCGAGATGGCCCACTTGCTAGGCGTGTCGGTCGAGGGTGAGCTGGGTTGCCTGGGCAATCTGGAAACCGGCGAAGCGGGTGAAGAAGACGGCATTGGGGCCGTGGGCAAACTCGACCACAGCCAGATGCTCACCGACCCCGAAGAGGCCGCGCAGTTCGTCAAGGCCACGGGTCTGGACGCACTGGCCATCGCCATTGGCACCAGCCATGGGGCCTACAAGTTCAGTCGCAAGCCCACCGGCGATATTCTGGCCATCAGCCGTGTGAAAGAAATCCACGCCCGCATTCCCAACACCCACCTGGTGATGCACGGCTCCAGCAGCGTGCCGCAAGAGCTGCTGGCCATGATCAACCAGTACGGCGGCCAGATGAAGCAAACCTACGGCGTGCCGGTGGAGGAAATTCAGGAAGCCATCAAGCACGGCGTGCGCAAGATCAACATCGACACCGACATCCGTCTGGCCATGACCGCAGCGGTGCGCAAGTTCTTGTTTGAAAATCCAGACAAATTTGACGCCCGCGAATGGCTCAAACCCGCCCGCGAAGCGGCCAAGCAAATCTGCAAGCAACGCTACCTGGAGTTCGGCTGCGAAGGCCAGGCGCCCAAGATCAAGGGTGACAACCTGCAAGTGGTGGCCGCCCGTTATGCGCGTGGTGAATTGGCCCAAGTCGTGAACTGAGGTTCTCGACGTTTATCTACTGAAAACCGCCTTTATTGGCGGTTTTTTGTTTTAATACAAGCTCATTCTATTTTCCGGTAATCACAGTATTGAGCCATGGTCAAAAAGATCGATAAACCCGGGAAAAAGCAACAGGTGGCAGCTGACTCGCCTATCCTCAATGGCCCCTACGATGCACCCAGGCATCACTACGCGACAACCGTAGAGGGCGAACTCAATTACAACGATGTTCGACCAGGGCGTCGCGTCTTTTCGCCGCAAACCCCACAAGTGCCTTTGGGGCAAAAAGCGCAAACCAGTCTTTATGACCTGAACGAACACGCGGCCAATTACCAAAGTCTTTTGGTCAATTTGCTGCGCGATCAAGTGTCACTGTGGCGGCAGTCTGGTTACCCCGATGTCACGAGTCGCGTGACCAGAGACTTGCTGCAATTTTGGTTTTTGAACCCGGAGCGCCCCGACTGGAAGCGCTTGTTCTTTGCGCAGCAAGAGGCGGTGGAAACCGGCATTTGGCTCAATGAGGTGGCACACAAATCCAATGTGGGCACACATGTGCTGGACCAACTGCGATTGGTCAATGAAAGCGTGGAAGACCCCGCCAGCGTGCTGCCGCGCATCGCCTTCAAAATGGCCACAGGCACTGGCAAGACGGTGGTTATGGCCTGCCTGATCCTTTATCACTATTTAAACCGCAGCCAATACCGAAACGACCCACGCTACGTGGACTATTTTTTGTTGGTAGCGCCGGGCATCACCATTCGCGACCGTTTGAACGTTTTGCGAGTCGACACCCACGCGCAAAGCGACAACGAAGCACAGGACTACTACCGCGAACGTCAATTGGTGCCTGCAGCCTATGCGGGCTTATTGGCCGGATTGAACGCCAAGCTGAGCATCACCAACTTCCATGCGTTTGAACCTCGGCTCATTGGCGGCAACAAGCGAAGCCCCTTGGACGGCAAAATCGGCGCAGATGGTCAAAAAGTTCAAGCCCGTGAAGATGTCTCCCAAATGCTCAAGAGGGTGCTGAGTCACTTCAAACCCGGCAGGCGCTTGGCGGTCATCAACGACGAAGCGCACCACTGCTACTTGCCCAGGGCCAAAGGCAAAGACACCGAAGAGGACAATAGCGCCACCGAGAACGAGCGTGCGGCTGTTTGGTTCAGCGGCTTGCGCGAAATGGCCAAACGCTGGCAACTTGGCTCGGTCTATGACCTGTCGGCCACCCCCTACTACCTGTCCGGCTCTGGCTGGCCAGCGTATTCCTATTTCCCTTGGGTGGTCAGCGACTTTGGCTTGATCGAAGCCATTGAGGCCGGCTTGGTCAAGATTCCGTTTTTGCCGGTGGATGACACCTCGCAAGAACTGGATGAACCTAAGCTTCGCAACCTTTACGACCACTGCAAAGACGAACTCTTTAAGAAGGGCCAACGCGGTCAACGCAAGAGCGATAAAGCCGATGGCGTGGGCAAATCGAGCGGCAAAGACAACGCATCCTTGGAGCGCCCACCTGAGTTGCCTGGCTTGCTCAAAACGGCCCTACGGCAGTTCTATGAGCACTACGAAAAATACGAACGTGGCCTGCGCGAGACGGGCGAGCGCGGCAAAGACCTGCTGACATCGCCGCCCGTGTTCATCGTGGTGTGCAGCAACACCACCGTGTCCAAAGAGGTCTACAAACACATCGCGGGCTATGAAACTTTGGACGATGAAGGTCGTCCCTTTGCAGTGGAAGGCCTCTTGCCTTTGTTTTCTAACTACGAGACCCACACGCGCCAGCGCCGCCGCAAGCCGCCCACCTTGCTGATTGACTCCGATGCCCTGGAAAACTCAGGCCAAGTGAACGACGAATTCAAGCGGGTGTTCTCTCCTGAAATTGATGCTTTCAAACGCGAGTACCGGCTCAGTTACCCCGACAAATCGGTGGACGCTTTGACCGATGGCGACTTGCTGCGTGAAGTCGTCAACACCGTGGGGCGACCCGGCAAATTGGGTGAACACATCCGCTGCGTGGTCAGTGTGGGCATGCTCACTGAGGGATGGGATGCCAACACCGTCACCCACATCGTGGGCGTGCGTGCCTTTGGCTCGCAACTGTTGTGCGAGCAAGTGGCCGGCCGTGCCCTGCGGCGCAGGCAGTATTTTCTGGACCCTAAAACCGGCAAATTCCCGCCCGAATACGCCCATATTATCGGCGTGCCCTTCAAGTTTTTCAAAGGCGGAGAGGCCACGCCGCCCACGCCGCAAGACATCCAGCAACTGCGCGCCCTGCCCGAGCGGGCCGAGATGGCCATTGAGTTCCCCAACCTCTTGGGCTACAAAATCAGCCACGACACCGCCAGCGTGCTTGCCGACTTTTCTGGCACACCCAAGCATGTGCTCAATCTGCACGAGCGCCCCACCCAAACCATTTTGGGCAGCGCGTTTTCGCCAGAAGAGCAAGCGCTGGTCACTGACGTGGATGCCGTTCGCGACCAAGAAGTGGTGTACTGGATCGCCAAAGAAGTCATGAGCCGGTACTACCGCGATGATCAAGGCCGTCCTCAACTCGAAAAATTCACCGACATCCGTCGCATTGCACAGCAGTGGTACGAGCACAAAATCGACCTCATTGGAGAGACCGATGTCCGTTACAAACGGCTCATCCGGCTTGAAGACCCTAAGGCCGTGGCCCGCTCGGTTTATCTGGGTGTCGAAGCTGCAGCTGTGCAAAAGCAACTCGACTCGGGCACTGAGGTTACGCCCAAGATTCTTCCCTTGCTTAACCACTACAACCCCCGCTCCAGTTCAGCTGATGTGCACGGTGCCACCATCAAACCGGTTTACCCTACCAAGAAGAGCCATGTGAACTTTGTGGTGGCCGACACCGACAGTTGGGAGCAAATCGCCGCCAAAACATTCGAGCAAATGCCAGCGGTTCAAAGCTATGTCAAAAACGCTTTTTTGGGCTTTGCCATCCCCTATGTGGACAAGCAAGGCACCGAGCGCCAATACCAGCCCGACTTTTTGTGCCGCGTGAAAACTCCCGAGGGCGAGCTGTTCAACCTGATTGTCGAAATCACCGGCTTTGCCAAAGACAAAGAACTCAAGCGCTACTTCACCACCCAACGCTGGCTGCCCGCCGTCAACGCCCAGCGCGCCCAGTTGGGTTTGGCGGGGGGCTTGCCCTGGTACTTTTGCGAAATCACCGACATCGAGCGCATCAAAAACACGCTGACCGAAGAAATCGAGCGCATCAGCACCGAAGTAGACAACGCTGCCGAGCGGCAATTTTTTATGAACGCACAAATGCACAGCCTCAACAGCATTTGGGACAACGAAGAAGACGAGATTTGGAATGACCTCTAAGCCATCATTTAGCGTAGGCGATGTCGTGATGATCGTGTTTCCCTACACAGATTTGAGCAGCAACAAACTGCGTCCCGCCGTACTCATAACCCACCCTGACCGTGACGGCGACTTTATTGCCGCCGCCGTGACCAGCAAATCTGGACATGAAGGCAGTCTTCCACTCTCCAACACCGATATGGTTGCAGGCAACCTCAAAAAAGACAGCTACATACGCGCCGACAAACTCTTCACCTTTCATGCCAGCATCGTCAAACGCAACATCGGCCAAGTGAAACCCGGCATCGTGCGCAACACACTCAATGTCTTATGCCCAGTCTTGGGCTGCTGCTGATCAATCCAACATGGCCACCAAAAAAACACCCCAAAAAGCCAAAGCCGGTGACACCGCCAAAGGCAGCCGCAAGCCCGTGGCCGCCATCGAGCACCCTTACGACGCCAAAGACCCTGGCGCAGCCAAACGTGTGTTCATCCCCAGCCGCGAAGAAGCCGGGCAAGAGGCCGACGCTGTGCAAGGCCTGCCCACCGTCAAAGCCGTGCCGCTCAACCCTGTGACCCACCGGGGCCAAGACCCCGAGCTTTTCTGGCTGCACAAATACGGCGAGTCCGACCAGCAAACGGCGCTCAACGTAGACATTCGCAGCCTGTACCGGCACGAACACATTGCGCCTGAAAAAATCATTGCCCGGCTCTATAGCCTCAAAAGTCGCGATGCTGCGCAAGACGAACTGTTTGTCAACGAGCTGCACGGCAACCCGCTGGCGCTCGACGAGCTGGACAAACCCGGTGCCTACTACCGCCACAGCGACAAATGGCAAAACCGCATGATCCAGGGCGACAGCCTGCTGACCATGACCAGCTTGCTGGAGCGCGAAGGCATGGCCGGCCAGGTGCAGTGCCTCTACATGGACCCGCCCTACGGCATCAAGTACGGCAGCAACTGGCAAATGCGCCTGAACGACCGCAACGTGAAAGACGGTGCCGACGACCACCTCAGCGGCGAGCCCGAAGTCATCAAAGCCTTTCGCGACACTTGGGAGCTGGGCATCCACAGCTACCTGAGCTACCTGCGCGACCGTTTGTTGGTGGCGAAGGAGCTGCTGAGCAATTCAGGCAGTTGTTTTGTGCAGATCAGCGACGAGAACGTGCACCTGGTGCGGTGCTTGATGGATGAGGTGTTTGGGAGTGAGAATTTTGTGAGTCAGATCACTTACAGCACGACGAGCGGGCTGACCTCAAAATATATGAACTCCGCATGCGACTACTTGCTTTGGTATGCCAAGTCGAAAGATCAACTCAAATACCGCGACCTTTACAAGGCCAAAGACGATCCACGCTACGACGAAGGCTCCAAATACGATCAATTGGAGTTGTCGGATGGCACACGGCGCGCCATGACCGCAGATGAGAAACGCGGCATGTCCGTGCTCCCGGCGGGAAGCCGGATTTTTCGAGTTGACAATATTTCCAGTCAAGACCCACCGAAAGAACCGACGCCATTTGAGTTTGATGGCATGACCTACCGCCCCCCCAAAGGACGCCACTGGACAGCGCGCTACCCTCATGGCATGGAGGCACTGAAAAAAGCGAATCGGATTTGCAAAACAGGTGCAGGCCTTGGTTTCGTGCGCTACTTTGACGACTTCGCCTACCAACCATTGAACAACATTTGGTCCGACGTCGGCGGCACAGTGCAAAGCCGTTCCGACCCGAAGGTGTATGTGGTTCAAACCGGTGCCGACCTGATCAAACGCTGCATCCTCATGACCACCGACCCCGGCGACTTGGTACTGGACCCAACCTGCGGCAGCGGCACCACGGCGCATGTGGCCGAGCAGTGGGGCCGCCGCTGGATCACCACCGACACCAGCCGCATTGCGCTGAACATCGCCAAAACCCGGCTGATGACCGCCACCTACCCTTGGTACAAGCTGGCCGACACGGCAGCCGGCGACATTCGCCATGGTTTTGTTTATACGCAGGTTCAACAAACATCCATCCGATCAATTGCTAATAGTGAACCAGAGGAGTCCGTTTTCCTGTTCGAACAACCCGAGACCGACAAAAAAAAGCTGCGTGTGGCCGGACCCTTCACGGTCGAGACACTGCAAAGCTTTGAGCCCCTGGCCCCCAACCAGCTCCGCACTGCCAATGCCGACATGGACAATGTGCAGCGCTTCACTGACCGGATTTTTGAGCACCTTAAAACGGCTGGCATCAAAAACGGCGACCGCAATGAAACCGCCGTGTTCAGCCGGGTGGACCTTATCAACGATGCCGAAGGCGCTTTGCACGCCGAGGGCTGGTACGACACCGCCCAGGGCGAGCGCAAGGCCTATTTGGTCATTGGCCCGCAGTTTGGCAGCGTGAGCAAAGCAGCAGTCAATGCGGCGGTCAAGGCCTGCAGCCGCCGCGCTGACGCCGATTGGCTGGTGATCTTGGGCTTTGCGTTCGAGAGCGACATCGACAACCGCAGCGTCACCCGCAAGGTGGGCAGCTTCGAGGTGACCAAGGCCCGCATGCACGACGATTTGATGCAAGAGGGCTTGATCAAAAAAGACAAAAAAGCCGCCAGCTTTGTCACCATTGGCGAGCCGGACATTGGCTTGATTCGCAGCGCGGGCAGCGTGCAGGTGGAGATCAAGGGCCTGGACATATACGACCCGGTGCGCGACGAGGTCAAGGGCCGCAGCGTGGCCGATATTTCGTACTGGATGCTGGACGACCAGTACGACGGCTCCAACTTCATGCCCAGCCAGGTGTTTTTTTGCGGTGGCGACAAAGACGAGTTTGCCAAGTTCAAAAAAGGCTTGCAGTCCTTGGCGGTGGCCTCCACCAAAAAAGCGGCCGAGCAAACCCTCAAGATCGAGCTGGACGACGAGGCGTTTGAGCGCCTGTATGGCTTTGTCTCGCACCCGGTGCAGGCCGACAAAGGCCGCAAGCTGGCGGTGCGCGTGATCAGCCAGTTTGGCGAGGAGAGCACCAAGGTGATCGTGCTGTGAGTGCACGTGCGGGTGACCCTTCGGCCCTTGTTCAAGCGCAGGCCCGTCAACTTTTCCAAGACCTGAGCGATGAAACGCTGAGCGATATGGCGGGCGGCAAGGTGTTTGCCCGTGGCAAAGCTTATGCCGCCAGCGGGGCGGTGCAAGAACTGGAAGATTTGGCGCCCACACCTTTTCACTTGATGGGTGCACGCGCCAGGGTGCACGGCAGCGAGGTTTACGACACCGAAATCTGGTGGTTGCCTGACGATGATTTGAACGGCGACTGCGACTGCCCGCAGGGGCGAGAGGGTTTATTTTGCAAACACCAAGTTGCCCTGGCTTTGGTGTGGCGTGCGAGGTTGAGGGGCGGCTCCGTGGTGCCAGACCCGGATGCGGTGAAGAAAATGCAGGCAGCCGCCAAGCGCGCGCAAACCCGAGCCAGCAACATCGAAACCCTGCGTCAATTTGTTTTTGCCCAAAAGGCCGAAGATCTGGCGGCCTTGTTGTGGCATCTGGCCGATTGGGACAAAGAGGTGATGGCCCGACTCAAAGCTTGGCAAGCCCAGAGTGCGGCCAAAAACAGCTCGGAGGGTGGCAATGTTCGTGCTGCGCAAGCAGTGGTTCGCGAGTTGCTCAAAAACCCCAAAGGGTATCTGGAGCCGCGTGATTGCGGGCCGTATTTGCGCCGGGCGGAACAAATGTTCCCGATCATCGAAACCGTGCTCGAGCAAACGCCAGCCCAGGCGCGGGTCTTGTGCGAAGACGCGCTCAAACGCCTTTACAAAGTGGGCGAGACGGCCGATGACTCGTGGGGCGGTGAGTTCAGTGAACTGATTCCCCAAACCACCGACCTGCTCAAGCGTTGCTTGCTGGCCGACCCGCCGCCCGCCAGTTGGCTCAAAACCTGGTTGGCTTTGGCCCAGCAAGACCCTTGGGGTTTGAGCCCCAGCAAGGAGGTCATCGCAGCCGCTGGCCCCGCTGTGCAAAAGGCCTACAGCTTGCAGGTGGCGAAAGACTGGCAGGAATGGCATGCGACACACCCCAAAGCGCAAGGCCACTGGGACCGTGATCGCAGCGAACGTCGCAGCGCCTATTTAGACGATTTGAACCGGCAAGGCGACGAATCAAGCGTATTTGCTGTGATGAGCAGCACAGCCGACACCCCCGGCGAATGGGCTGAGCTGGTGCAGTGGTGCGAAGCGCGTCAGCGTTGGCGCGAGGCCATGGCCCTGTCACAAAAAGCGTTCAAACAACACCCCACCGATGCGCGCATCGAATCGGCCCTGTTGAGGGCTTATGAGCGCGATGGGTATGACGAGGAGGCGCTGTCCATTAGGCAAAAAAGGCTGCAAAGCCAGCCCAGCAGCGACCATTACAAAGCGGTGCTTCAAGCCGCACAGCGAGCGGGACGTGACGTGCAGGCATACCGACAATCGCTGATGGATTGGGCTGCGTCCCAAGAGCAACGCACCGAGCGGGCCTGGGGCAGTCCCAGCGGTCGAACCATCGTGGATATTTCGGTGCGTGTGCGGTGGCTTTCAGAGGTGGAAAAAGATATGAGTGCAGCCTTGGTTTTGGTCATGCAACAGGGTGTGCAATGCGATGCTCGGCTGCTGTTGGCCTTGGCCAGCCATCTGCCCAAGTCGCAAGATGTGCAAGCCAGGGTGCTGTTGCTGCGCTTGTTTGAACACACCATGCCCCGAGCCAGTACGCCCTACACAGAGGTTTTGAATCTGGTGCGCTTGGCGCTTGACCGCATGAATGTCGATGACAGAGCGCTTTGGTTGGCCAGCTTGCGTTCACAATACAAGGCCAAGCGAAACTTCACCAAAGAGCTACCGATTTCATGACCGCTTTCCCTGCCCCGCACACCCCTGCCCTCCACACCTCGGCCCTGACTTCTTTGCCCCTGCTGGCGCGTGGCAAGGTGCGTGACAACTATGCTGTGGGAGACGATCGCATTTTGATGGTGGCGTCGGACCGCATCAGCGCCTTCGACGTGATCATGGGCGAGCCGATTCCAGGAAAAGGCGTGCTGCTCACGCAAATGGCGCTTTTTTGGTTTGACCAGCTTGGCCCCAAAGGCCTGAACATTTGCCCGATCCACCTGACGGGCGATGCCCCCGAGAGCGTGGTCTCCGCTGCCGAAGTGCCCCAAGTGCGGGGCAGATCCATGCTGGTCAAGCGCCTCAAACCCATTCCGGTCGAGGCGGTGGTGCGCGGTTATCTGGCGGGCAGCGGCTGGAAGGAATACCAAGACAACCAGGCGGTGTGTGGCGTGAAACTGCCTGCTGGCCTGAAAAATGCCAGCCAACTGCCCGAACCCATCTACACGCCCGCAGCCAAAGCCGCAGTGGGTGAGCACGATGAAAACATCACTTTTGAGCAAACCGTGGCGATGATCGGGGCCAACCTGGCCACCCGCATCCGCGACATCAGCATCCAGCTCTACAAAGCAGCGCGCGACATCGCTGCGGCCAAAGGCATCATCATTGCCGACACCAAGTTTGAGTTTGGGCTGGATGCCGACGGCACTTTGGTGCTCATGGACGAGGTGTTGACGCCCGACTCGTCGCGCTATTGGCCCGCCGACAGCTACAAGGAAGGTGCCAACCCGCCCAGCTACGACAAACAGTTTTTGCGTGACTGGCTGGAAACTGCGCAAATTAACGGCAAGCCTTGGGATAAGACCCCGCCTGCACCCCGCTTGCCGCGAGAGGTGATCGAAAAGACCGCGGCTAAATACGAAGAGTCCATGAAAAAGCTGATGGCTTGATCAAGCCCCTATGGCGATCCAGGTCAGTGCGTCCATGAGTAAGGTGGTGCTGGCCACCAGCATGCTCGCACAGGCCACTGTGCGGCCCCGTGGGTGCAAAGTGGCCATCCAAAAAACAGCCAAAAACACAAACTCAAGGACGCCGCGCAACCATAAATAGCTGCTGCTGGTGATCCAGGCGGCCGTAGCGGGACTCATGAGCAAGGCATACAGAAAAATGCCTTTGACCAGCCAAAGGGCCGCACCCCAATGCGGCAAGCTGTGCCAAAGCCGCTGCTCATCAGCGCCCGACAGGTTGGGGTTGATGGCCAACAAGCAGCGCATCTCTTCAGCGGTGATTAATGGGTTGGTGCGTGACATGGTTTTAAATGAATACCAAAGGTTGATTATCCATTGTAGGTGGACCCATCAGGAAAAAAACATGGGCAGCCGGCTAACCATCTTTAAAAACCGTAAAGTTGTGTAACGCGTGCATCACTGGTAAGGGGCTGCGGTGATGAACTCGTTGAAGCTTTCGCACCAAATCACCACCGCTTTGTATTGGGCAGGGTCAATCGTGGCAGGCAAGGGGACGACAAAATTTTGGAATGTTTTGACGTCGGCCACCTGAACCATCTGAGATTTGAGCCGTTTGAAGTCGGCTTCGGTTTCTACAAACGCAGGCGACAGGTACAGCTTGTAATCAGGGCCTGGCGATAACGCACCTTGCAGGGCGATGGTGTGGGCGCCAATGAACACTTGGCCTTGGCCCCAATGCAAGGCGTCGCTGTCCTTCAAATCACGCCGAAAAACACCTGTGAAACGAGGCGAAGCGCTGGCCGTGTTCAATTCGCTGTGGGTGGGTGCTGGCGGGGCTGTCAGGATGGGGAGAAAGTAAACCCCGAAACCAAAGCCCAAGACCAAGGTCCCCAAATGGGTGATCAGCCAAAACCAGGATTTCATGATGAAGGACTCCAGCGGTTGAACAGGTTGAAGCCAGGCTTGGGACAAGGCCCGTTGAAGCAGTGGCTGCGCCTCGCTGCCGCAAGCTGCAGGCTTGCGGCAGGTGACACGGGTCTTACTGTTTGGCGCCTTCCGTCAAGCGACGGCTCAAAGAGATGGCGTAGGGCGCGGCACGGGCTGCAATCATGGGATCGGCAGACGGCACAACGCCCTTGGGCATGACGTTGGGGTTGTAATTGGTGGTCAAACAGGCACCGCCGCCGTCTGAGGAAACCGAGGTGACTTTGAGTTGACCCAGGTTGACCTTCTTGCGGCCCTCGGGCAGGGGCGTGGTGGCGCTGTCAATTTTGTCGCCCGCTTGCGCCAATTCAAAATTGAAGTTGAAGGCCACGTTGCCAGCCTTGACCCGTTCACGCAGGTCGTCAAACAAGAATTGCGGGCCTTTGGCTTTGGCCTCTTCATCGCTCAAGCCTTGCACGCCAGCGACGGGTTCAAACACCCATTTGCCATACTGGGTTGCACCTGCTGTGTTGACCAAGCCGAAGGCGTGAACACCCCAGTAATTGATGCTGGCATAACTGGCGGGTACCGGCTGTGAGGCCAAGAACTTGGGCAGCAAAAGAATTTCGGGGTTGGCATCGTTGAAGGCTTTGACCTTGGCTGGGTCTGGCATTTTGGTGGCCGGGTCGGGTTGGCGCGAAGCAATCAATGCCAAAAACTGTTCGGGTGTGGAAGCCCCGAAGACCGGGGCGGAAATGTTGCCCATCAACCACTGCTCACCGTTGGACAAATTGAACGCCAGAGCCAAATTGCGTTGCGACTTGGCGTTGTCGGGGGCTTTGGGGTTGGCGCCGCCGACCGAAAAACGCACGACCACGGGGATGGGTTTGCCTGCAAAAACACTGGCGGAGGATAAATTGCGCGCCTCCGAGGTGCCCACAAATTCGCCTGTGGCGCAGATGCCTTTGGCACCCGAGCGGCGATGACCTTCAAATTTGCCAAAAGTGGCTTCAAACTGGTTGATGAAGGCGTTGGGGTCGTTGGCATTGGCCATGGTTTGGGCTTGTGCGCTCAAACCCATCAAAAGACTGGGCACGGCAAGAACGAATGCGGTTGGAAAAGAAAGGTGCATGGTCAATCTCCTATTGAGGTCAAATAAAAATCAGCAATGAAGGGACAAAATTGCCCCTCTTACTAAGTCGATAATACTTATTATTTATTACAAAATTGACTTAAATAATTTAAAAGTTAATTTTTTAGTGCGAAGGGTTGTTGGTCAATACGCCCGATCATGGGGTCCCCCAGAGTTGTTGAACACGGGCATCGCGGCCACAACTTTGTCTGTAGTAGTTGTAGCGCAAAGGGTTTTTCTTGTAATAGTCTTGGTGGTAGTCCTCGGCCAACCAAAAAGGGCTGGCAGGGGCAATTTCGGTGTGGATCACTGAGAAGCGGCCGCTCTTTTTGAGCCGATCCAAACTCGCCTCGACCACCTTTTTTTCGGCCTCGGATTGCCAGTAAATGCCACTGCGGTACTGCGAACCTGCATCGCAAAATTGACGGTCTTTCACGGTTGGGTCGATGTGGCGCCAAAAATATTCCACCAACTGTGCATACGAGACCACGCTCGGGTCGTAGGTCAGGCGAACGGCCTCGGTGTGACCCGTTCGGCCGGTGCCCACTTGTGCATAGGTGGGCTGTGTTGTTTTGCCTGCTGTGTAGCCGGACTCGGCCTCCAAAACCCCAGGGAGTTTTTCAAAGTCTTTTTCGATACACCAAAAACATCCGCCGGCAAAAATGGCCGTGGCTTTGGGGTCCGGGGTTTGTGCTTGGGCAAAGTGCAGTCCGCCGAGCAGACCAATGGCGCCCAAGGCGCCAGCCATTTGACGCCAAATGTGAGTTTGGAACATGTGCAGTCTCCGATCTTCAGGAGCGCAACGCGGGCAGGGCTTGGCCAAGCGGCACAAAATCCAATGCAACGCCGTTGTTGCAGTAGCGTTTGCCCGTGGGCTGGGGCCCGTCGTTGAAAACGTGGCCTTGGTGGCCCCCGCAACGCAGGCAGTGGTATTCGGTGCGGGGGACAAAGAGTTTGAAATCCGTGCTGGTGCCCAAGGCGGCCGTCAAAGGCTGATAAAAACTGGGCCAGCCCGTGCCGCTGTCGTATTTGTGGGCGGCATCGAACAAAGGCAGCTTGCAAGCGGCACAGACATAGGTGCCTGGGCGTTTTTCCGAATTCAGCCCGCTGGTGCCTGCCATTTCGGTGCCATGTTCAAACAGCACCCCATAGGCGCTGGGGGGCAGGAGACGCCGCCACTGGGCCTTGTCCTTCACCAGCTGTCCAGGGTTCTGGCTGGCGGCCAGTCGGGGTAAAACCAAGGCAGCGCCCAAGGTGGCAAGATATTTGAACAGTTGACGTTTTTTCATGGTGGTTTAAATCCTAAAGTGCAACACAGGGATGTACTTCAGTCGGGCGCACCGAGAAATTCTTACAAGAGCTGCCCTGTTGCCAGGGGGAAACTTCGTGACTTTCAGATGTCGTCAGAGCCGTAATGGCGCCATTGCTTCATTGCGTTGCGCAGGGTCAGCACTTGCCGGCGAAAGACAGGGCAAGTCTTGCAGATGGACAGGTGCACGCGCAAAGCCCATCGATCGGTCCAAGGCAGTTCCCGGTCTTCTTGCGCGATGACCAAGGCCACCACTTCTTTGCAACTGCGCCGAAATGGGATGTGTGAGATCAAGGAGTTCATGGACTTGCAAACCAGTTCAGTTCCAGACATTCACGCAAGCGCAGGCGTGCGCGGTGCAACTGGACGTACAAGTTGGTCGGTGTCAACGCCAGCTCCTTACAAATTTCTTCACAGGACATCTCCAGCCACTCCCGCATGAGAAACAAACGCGCTTGGACCGGGGGCAGCTTTTGGGTGCAAGCCTCCATCACTTGCATGAATTGCTGCGAGCCCAGTTCCTGTTCGGGGTTACCCCAATCAGCGGGTGCATGGGCAAAGTGCCCGTTGGCCGTGAAAGCCATGTGTTCCAGGGGGTCGGCATGCTCGTCCTCTGAACCGCTGTCGAGCACCACTTCGCGCCCACGTTGGCGTAGCCCGTCTATGACCTTGTACTTCAAGATACCGATCAACCACGTTTTGAGCTGCGAGCGTCCCTGGAAGGCTTGCGGCTTGGTCAGTGCGGCCAACAAGGTCTCAGACACCGCATCCTCGGCCCAGGTGTCGTTGCGCAATTGCAGGCGCGCAAAACGCAACAGGTCTGAGCGCAAGGCCACAAGTTGGCGCTCAAACTCAAGCGGGGATGGCCGATTTTCCGAGTGGCTGGGTGGCGGCTGAGGGGAGGGCGTGTCGGTGCTTTCAGAGGTCAGTTTCATGCCGTGGGGCCAGGGTGTGTGTCGTGGTGTTTGCCGGAGGAGTCTAACGGCAATTGTCAGTTCAGCATCATGCTCAGCTTGCGCCGGTAGCTGGAGATCATGGCCATGTGCGGATCTTCTTGAAGCGCAGCTTTGCCCATCAGTTCGATGCCGCCAGCCGATTTGCCGGTGGCGTCTTGCGCTTTGGATTTGGGCGGCGTCATCAGCTCCAGCAGGGCGACGAAGGTTTTACGCGGGGCTTCGTCATCCCATTTTTTGTCGCGCATGATGATTTCCAGCAACTCGTCCATGGCCGCTTCCCACTGGCCTACGGCGATCAGCAGACGGCTTTTGGCAAAGCGGGTTTCAAAGTCGCGCTTGTTTTGGCTAATCAGTTCGTCAAATTGGGCCAGTTCCCACTGACCACGCGGGTCGGTGGTGACGAATTCCAGGGCGTTGAGCCAGTGGGTTTGGGCCTCAAAGCGCAGCGGTACTGGGATGCGGGACATGGCCGGGGCCAGCAAGGCGGCGGCTTCGGCCAGTTCGCCCAGGCCAATCAGCAGCTTGACCAAGTCAAAGCGGGCGTCGTCGTTGCCGGGGTCCGTGGCCAGAGCCTGCTCCAAGGCGGCGCGGGCGCTGTGCGCGTCGCCTGCTTCCAGATGTTGCTGGGCTTCTTGGGCGGCTGCCTGGGCTTGTAACTCGGTTTCGGCTGGCAGGTGCTTGTCCAGGAACTGCTTGACCTGGCCTTCTGGCAAGGCACCCATGAAACCATCAACCGGCTGGCCATTCATCAGCAGGACGCAGGTTGGGATGCTTTTGATGCCAAAGGCCTGGGCCAGTTGCTGTTCTTCATCGGAGTTGATCTTGACCAGCTTGAAGCGGCCTTCGTAAGCGGTTTCCACTTTTTCGAGGACGGGGCCCAGCGATTTGCAAGGACCGCACCAGGGCGCCCAAAAGTCGACCAACACGGGGGTAGTCATTGAGGCGGCAATCACCTCGGCTTCAAAGTTTTGTATCGTGACGTCCATCATGGCGGGCAGTGTTCCGGGTTGTGTTTCGGCTCCGGGTGGAGCGAAACCTTAAAATTCAGCATTGATCACGAAAAGCACCCAATGACTCAAGCGCTCATCGGCGTCGTCATGGGTTCCAGCTCCGACTGGGACACCATGCAACACGCAGTCCAGATTCTCCAACAGTTTGGCATCCCTCACGATGCCCGTGTGGTTTCAGCCCACAGAATGCCGGACGATATGTTCGCCTATGCACAAAGCGCCGCTGAGCGGGGTTTGCAGGCCATCATCGCGGGCGCAGGCGGTGCAGCCCATTTGCCCGGCATGATCGCCGCCAAAACCGGGGTGCCCGTCCTTGGCGTGCCGGTCCAGACCAAGGCCCTGTCGGGTGTGGATTCGCTGTACAGCATGGTGCAAATGCCCAAAGGCGTGCCCGTGGCGACCTTTGCCATCGGTGCTGCAGGCGCGGCCAATGCCGCCCTGTTTGCCGTGGCCATGCTGGCCAACCACGATCCGGCCCTGCGCCAAAAGCTCGAAGCCTTTCGCGCCCAACAAACCGAAGCCGCACGCGCCATGAGTTTGCCGCCTTTGTCGCCCGTGCTGGGGGCCGCATGAGCCGGGCCATCTTGCCGGGCGCCCTGGTCAATGGCCAGCCTGCTACCCTGGGGGTGATGGGTGGGGGCCAGCTGGGGCGCATGTTTGTGCAGGCTGCGCAGGCCATGGGTTACTTTACTGCCGTGCTCGACCCCGATGCCGCCAGTCCGGCGGGCCTGGTCAGCCACCACCACATCCAGACCGATTACCTCCATGAACAGGGCTTGGCGCAATTGATGCAGCGCTGCGCTGCCATCACCACCGAATTTGAAAACGTGCCCGCGCCTGCCTTGACCACACTGGGCGCTCACCGCCCCGTGGCCCCCAGCGCCGATGCTGTGGCCATTGCACAAGACCGCGCCGCCGAAAAAGCCCACTTTGTGCGTTGTGGTGTGCCGGTGGCCCCGCACGCCCTGATCGAGACGCCCGCGCAACTTGCGGCCTTACTGGGCCAGCCAAACAACCCCTCAGGGGACGGCGCTGCGGGCGAAGCGATGAGCGTGAAGGCAGACCTCTTTCCGGGCATCCTGAAAACCTCGCGCATGGGCTACGACGGCAAAGGCCAGATCCGCGTTAAAAACCGCGAAGCCCTGGCCGCTGCTTGGGCTGAACTGAAAAGCGTGCCCTGCGTGCTGGAAAAAATGCTGCCGCTGCAAGCCGAGTGCTCGGTCATCGTGGCGCGGGGTGCCGATGGGCAGATGGTGAATTTTCCGGTGCAGCTGAACCTGCACCGCGAGGGCATTCTGGCCGTGACCAGCGTGTACGAAGGTGCCGTGCCCGCCGACTTGGCCGTGCAAGCGGTGCAAGCCACCCGGGCCATCGCCGAGGGCCTGAATTATGTGGGCGTGTTGTGTGTGGAGTTTTTCATCCTCGAAGGTGGCCAGCTGGTCGTGAACGAAATGGCGCCACGCCCGCACAACAGCGGACACTACACCCTGAACGCTTGCGACCAGTCGCAGTTTGAGCTTCAGGTGCGCACCCTGGCAGGCCTGCCCCTGACACCACCACGCCAGCATTCACCGGCCATCATGCTCAACTTGCTGGGCGATCTGTGGCCCGAGGCCTCGGCCAAGGGTCCGACCAGTCCTGCCTGGGCGCCGGTGCTGGCGCTGCCTGGCACACATTTGCATTTGTATGGCAAGTTGTCGGCCCGCCCGGGGCGCAAGATGGGCCACCTGAACATCACCGGTGACAGCTTGGAGGCGGTGCGTGCCACGGCATTCCAAGCCGCGGCCTTGCTTGGCATCGAAGCGTTTTAAGGCGGCCCATGATCCTCGCGGCAGATGAACAGGCCATTGCCCGGGCCGCGCAGGCTTTGCAGGCGGGCCAGTTGGTGGGCATGCCCACCGAAACCGTGTATGGCCTGGCCGCCAACGCCACCGATGATGCGGCTGTGGCCCGTATTTTTGAGGCCAAAGGGCGACCTGCCGATCACCCGCTGATCGTGCATGTGGCCAGCACCACCCAAGTGCCGCTGTTTGCTGCCCAGGTGCCCGACTTTGCCCAACGCCTGATGGCGGCATTCTGGCCCGGGCCCCTCACCCTGATCTTGCCGCGCCAGCCTGGTGTGGCCACGGCCTCGGCGGGTGGGCAGGATTCGATCGGTTTGCGTTGTCCTTCGCACCCGGTGGCGCAGGCATTGCTCACTGCATGCCTGGCCCTCGGTGTGCAGGGTGTCTCTGCGCCCAGTGCCAACCGGTTTGGCCGCGTGAGCCCGACCACGGCAGCGCATGTACAGTCCGAGTTGGGTGCTGACCTGTTGATTTTGGACGGCGGCGAATGCGATGTGGGCATCGAGTCCACCATCATCGATTGCACGCGGGGTGCGCCGGTGTTGTTGCGCCCCGGCCAAATCACCCGTGTACAGATCGAGGCCGCTTGCGGGCGGGCCGTGCTGGACAAAAACACGCCCATTGAAACGATGGGCCAATCCGCGCCCCGAGCCTCAGGCACGCTCGAATCACATTACGCCCCACGCGCCAAAGTGCGACTGATGTCGGCGCAAGACATCGCCCGCAAACTGCAAGCTCTGGGGCCACATGCCAACAATCTCGGGCTTTGGTCTGCAGAGCGCCCCGACGCGGGTGCTGGTGTGTTGTGGCGCCAACAACCCGCCAGCGCCGATCAGGCGGCGCATGCGCTGTTCAGTGTCTTGCGAGATCTGGATGCGCGCGGTGTGCAGCAAATCTGGGTGCAACTCCCACCCGACACCCCGGAGTGGGAAGGCGTTCGTGACAGGTTGCAACGCGCGGCGGCTTGAGGCTTAAGTGCTGGGCGAAAAAAAGCCCGCACTGGGCGGGCATTTTTGTATAAATCAGGCTTTCAGAACTTCATGCCCAGTCCCAAGCTGAACACGTTGGGGTTGAGTCGGGTGTCAATCGTCTGTCCTGTTGAAAGTGATGTCCGTGTTTTCAGATAAGTCTTGCTGAATGACGCATCAAGCATCCATTTATCAGTCACAACATAAGTGAAGCCGAGTTGGGGTGTCAGTGCAAACTTTGACTCAACGCTCAATGTGGTGGCTGCACCGCCTGGATTGGTCATGGCCGTGAGTGACCCGCTGCCTGCTTCGTGAAAAAAGTAGGCATATGTCAAACCCAATCCCAGGTAAGGCCTGAACACTGAATTCGCTTCATTGAAGCGGTATTGACCAAAGATGGTGAAAGGCAATGCTTTGACGCTGCCGATTTGACCGGCGCCCGCAATGGCGCCATCGCCGTACAACTTGTGCTTGAAGGGCAGCGCAATCGGTACATCCACCGAGAAATGATCGGTGTACATGTACGTCAACCCGCCACTCAATTGGGTGTCTGCGCCCACATCGGTTTTGGTGCCAATGGTTGTACCGATGTTGTAAAAGCTAGGCGCGGTCATGTTATCGCTTGTGACTTGGGGCGAAACGTTGGTCGCACCCATGCGAAAAAGCCACGAGCCAGCCGATTGGGCGCTGACGCCATAGTTGGCAAAACAAAGAACTGTTGCAGTCACGAACTTCGCTGTATTTTTCATGTGTATTGCTCCTGAAGGTTCAATGACTCAAAACCATTTGGCCAAGACCAGTTCTTTGGCAACCAGTTGCGCCATCAACTGATAGCCGTAGGGCGTGAGGTGGACGCTGTCCGCAAACAAGTAGCGAGATACATCACCTGCGTTGATATTCGATGCATTGCAAACCAGTGAGCTACTTAAAAGGTTGCCTGGGCTCGCCAAGTTACAGGCTGGGCTCGTTATGTTCGTTAAGCCATAACGAGTGGGGTTTGTAACTTGATCTTTACTGGCTGTGTAGGCATCGATCAGCAAGACTCCCGAAGTGCCTTGCAGGCCAGCTTGCAATTGGGTATTGAAAGTGGCCACCATCAAATCTATGAGACCTTGTGTGCCTGCAGCGGTACTCTGACCAAAGGGCGTGCCTTTGACATCCGGGATATTGAGCACAACAACGGACTTGGCACCGTTGGCAACAATGAGTGTTTTGATTTGAAAAGCCATCTCTGCGCCAGCGACACCCATGGCTGTAACCGCTGCTTCAGGAGGGAATGTGAGGCCAATTGCGCCCAAATTCATGAACAAATCATTGGCGCCAGCCATCACGGTGACCAGTTCAGTCCCAGAAAATTTGCCATTGACTTTGACCAAATGAGTTGTGATTTGACCCAGAATGGGGACGGTCAATTGCCCTAAAGCAGCAGATGGATCAGGGGCAAGGAGCCTGTTGGCTGGCCCAACTGGATGGGTGACGCGAGACCCACCTTGTGCGTAATTGAAGCAATTGCTAAAGTTGGCTACAGGCACGCTGAATCCGACACTCGCATCGCCATCGAGACCTGTTTGTGCCGCGCAAGGCGCCGATAACCCCAGTTGGGCTGCAATCAGTTCAGTCCAGTTTTTATCACTGGCTGAGTTGACGGTGTACTTGCCGCCACCGAGCGCGGCAACCGTACCTACCTTGTACGTGCCGACATCACTGAGGCTGTCACCAAAAGAGATCAGTGATGAATAGCTGACGCGTAATTTCTGATCGCCATCGCTGCCTCCCCCGCACCCCGCCAAACCCCAGGCCAGCACCATAGCCAAATTTGCGATGAGTCCATATCTTTTGAATTGACGCACGGGTTGTCTCCTGTACTATTAAAAAAAGAACGGCTGTTCTTTTTATATCGTAGGAG
This sequence comes from Limnohabitans sp. 2KL-17, assembly GCF_003063415.1. GTDB lineage: Bacteria > Pseudomonadota > Gammaproteobacteria > Burkholderiales > Burkholderiaceae_C > Limnohabitans_A. The sequence goes on along the minus strand of NZ_NESK01000021.1, from coordinate 25,173 downwards.
AGATACTCTGAACACGGTATCGGGTAAGTACCCATTCCCAGGTATTGCTTTCCGAAAAGATCAGCGATAACGCAGCTTCATCACCAAAATCATCAGCGCCAAGCTGGTGGTGATCGTGTTGGCGATGATGATGGGCCAGGCCATTATCAGCACGCCGTAAACCAGCCACAGGGCAACGCCTGCAGTGAACAGGCTGTACATGCCCAGAGAGATACCGCTGACATCTCGGGTGCGAAAGGTCTGCCAAACTTGCGGGATGAAGCTGGCGGTTGTCAAAAAGGCGGCCAGCGAGCCGACCCAGTCAATAAGGTTCATGGTTTGGGACCTTGAGCAGACCGAGGGGCGTTGCTTTGGGCGCTGTCGCGCACCGTCCATTCCAGCAATTGGTCGAGTGCCGCACGCGCCTGGTTGGCATTGGGGTGGTGCACGATGGCCACCAGCGTGTAGCGTTGGCCGCTTTGGCCTTGCACATAACCGGCCACAGAGGCCACATCGCGCAGCGAACCGGTCTTGAGCCAGGCATTGCCGATCACGGGTGACTGGGGGTTGCGCTCTTTCAGGCGCGCGGAGGTGCCGTCCACCCCGGCCAAAGACAGCGAGTCGACAAAGTGTTGTGCGTGCGGCCCAGCGTGGGCGGCTTGCAGCAAAGCGGTCAAGGCGTACGCTGTGCTGCGCTCTGATCTCGACAGGCCCGATCCGTTGTCCAGCAGCGGCTCTTCTTGTTGGGCAAACCCGCTGCGCCACCACTGCGCTAGGCGCAAACGCGAGGCCTCGAGGCGGCCTGGCGCCCCCAGCTCGCTGGACAAGGTCAAAAACAATTGCTGCGCCATCACGTTGTTGGAGAATTTGTTGATGTCTTTGATGACCTCGCTCAGCGGCAAGGAGGGCGCTTCGACCAGCAGCCTGGCAGATGACGGGCGCACACCATAACGAACTTGACCGCTCAGTTGCCCGCCAGCACCCAGCCACATGGCGTGCATCACTCGGGGTGCGTACTGTTCGGGCTCGGGGTAGGCCACTGGCCACTCGCGTTCGCCACAGCGTGTGGGGTAGCTGCCTGCAAAGCGCACCTGCAAGGGCTGGCTGAAGTCGGCCTTGAGCTGGCTGCGCCAATCGTTGCAGTTGCCGCCGTTCAGGGGCAGCAACACGGGCGTCTCCAGGCCCTTCAGCGGGGGCTCGAAGCGCACCTGCACTTGCCCGCTGGCGGCATCGGGCGTGAACTTGTAGACCACCGCCTTGAAATTCAGCAGCAGCCCGTCGGGTGCCACGTTGTAGGGGCGCAGGGGCTCGTCGTCAAAGGGTTCGCTGCGTTCACGCACATCAAACACACTGCGGTCGAGCACGATGTCACCACGCACCTCGCGCACGCCTGCGGCCATCACCTGGCCCAATAGCTCTTGCAGGCGTTCAACCACCAGCTTGGGGTCGCCGCTGCCTCGCACAATCAGGTTGCCTTGAAGCACGCCATCGCGTACCGGGCCATCGGCGTACACACGGTTTTGCCAGACATGCTGGGGGCCCAGCAAGCTCAAGCCGGCATAGGTCGTGAACAGCTTCATGACCGAAGCCGGATGGGTCGTTGTTTGCGGCTGGTGCGACAGGCGGGGTGACTGCGCCGCAGCAGGCCTGCCCGCTGCGGTGACGGCGGGCAAAGGGGTGATCAGCACGCTCAAGGCCGAGGGTGGCACCTGGGCCTGGCGCAGTGTTTTCAGCACGGTGGTCGGCAAAGCCGCGTTGCTGGATCGCCCAGGCTGTGTGTTGAGCGGCGCCTCGGTCAAAGTCTGGCTGTGCACAGTTGAAGGCGCTGCGCTGGTCCAGACCAGCACAGTGAGCAGGCTGGTCAACACGGCCTTGAGAAAAGGGGTCCGAGCGTGGGTCAGGGTCATGCGTTTAGTCTAACGGGCAGCGCCTGGCGAAGTGGGGCCGTATGATTCGGGCCATGCGATTTTCTTCAAAAACCGTGGGCGTGGCCTCAGCAGTCATCACGGTGCTCATCTGGTCTGGTTTCATTGTCATTGCGCGCGCCTCTGCGTCTCGGGGTTTGTTGCCCTTGGACATTGCGCTGGCGCGCATTTTGGGCGCCAGCAGCATCTTGTTGCCCTGGGCCTGGTGGCTGATGAGGCCTGCCCGGCAGGCCGGCCAAAAGGTGGGCTCGCTGTTCGGCCTGTCGCCCTTGCCACTGGCGCCGACTGTGCAGGCGGGCTTGTTGGGCGGGTTGCTTTATGCCGTGTTGGCTTACGCCGGCTTCTTTTATGCGCCCGCATCGCATGCCGCGGTGCTGATGCCGGGCAGCCTGCCTTTGTGGACCACGTTGCTGGCCTGGCTGTTGCTGCGTGAGAAAGTGTCATCGGCGCGTGCCGTGGGGCTGGGCTTCATCGTGGTGGGCGATGTGTTGGTGGGCGGCATGAGTCTCATGATGGCGTTTGATGGCGGAGAGGTCTGGAAGGGCGACTTGCTCTTCATGGTGGCCGCTTGCTGCTGGTCAGGCTACAGCGTGATGGTGCGTCGCCATGGCCTGGACGCGGTCCGTGCCACCATGGCCATCACGGCATTTGCTTTTCTGAGTTTTGTGCCGGTTTATGGGGTGTTGATCGGCACGGGGCTGTTGCCCACCCATTTGCATCAGGTGCCCTGGACCGAGGTGGCCTTTCAGGCGGTGTTTCAGGGCATGGGCTCGGTGGTCATTTCGGGCATTACCTTCACACAGATGGTGCGCCACTATGGCCCGGTGCGATCAACCATGATCACTGCCCTGGTGCCTGGCTTGGCGGCCCTGGGTGCGGTGTGGTTTCTGGGTGAACCCATGCACTGGAATCTGCTGGCCGGGCTGGCGCTGGTGACCAGCGGTATTTTGTTTGGCGTACGACAAGCCGCAAAGCCTGCTGTGGCGACCATCCCGACGGTCATCGCGGCCGTTACCCCAGTGGTTGAAGTCGGGGCCAAACCATGAGCGTTCTCACGAAAGAATGGCGCTGGTTGGCCTTTGACACCAGCACCGACGTGCTGTCTTTGGCCGTTGCGCGGGGTGATCGGGTCTGGGCGCAAACTCTGCCCGGTGGCGCACAGGCTTCCAGCAGCTTGATCCCGGGGGTGCTCGCCATGCTGGCCGAGGCCGACATGCCTTTGGCTTCATTGGATGCGATCGTGTTTGGCCGGGGGCCAGGTTCGTTCACCGGTTTGCGCACAGCCTGTGCTGTGGCGCAGGGCTTGGCATTTGGTGCCAATCTGCCGGTGTTGCCAGTTGACACCTTGTTGGCGGTGGCCGAAGAAGCGCGCTGGACGCACAGGCATTCAGCTGCCCTGCCTGCCGATGCCCCTTTGACCGTGTTGGCGCTGCTGGATGCCCGCATGGACGAGGTGTACAGCGCCGCCTACCACTGGCAGCCGGTGGGTGGTCAAGATCATGGGCAATGGCAGCAAGCATCGGCCTTGCAGGTCGGGGCACCCGAGAAAATTCAAATGCCTGAGGGTGGCCCTGTGCTGCTGGCGGGCAATGCGTTTGCCGCTTATGGCGAGCGCTTGCCTGCGGGTGAGCGTTGCGTGGCCTTGCCCACCGCAACCGCCTTGCTGCGGCTGGCACCTGCTTTGTGGGCGCAGGGGTTGGCGTTGTCTGCCGATCAAGCCATGCCGCTGTACATCCGGGACAAAGTCGCCAACACCACCGCCGAACGTGAGGCCATGAAGGCCAGTGCGGCGATCGCAAAGGCCACGGTACCCACATGACGCGTTCAGGCACAGGGACTGGCAAAGCCATATCGCACCCTCAGCCTTCAGAGGCGATGCGCAACGCGGTGACTTTGTCCCCCATGACGCAGGACGACCTGGACGCCGTCATCGCCATCGAGCAAACCGCCTACGGCCACCCGTGGACGCGCGGCAATTTTCGCGATTCGCTCAACCCGCTCTTTGACGCCCAATGCCTGTGGCTCGATGGCGAATTGCTGGGCTACTTTTTGGCCATGCGCGGGTTTGAAGAAATGCATTTGCTCAACATCACCGTGGCGCCAGCTCACCAGGGGCAGGGCTGGGGCCACATGATGCTGGACGCCTTGTCGCTCATGTCGCGGCATGAGGGCGCGCAATGGCTCTGGCTGGAGGTGCGCCAAAGCAACCTGCGCGCCTTGCAGGTGTACGCGCGCTATGGTTTTCGGCAGGTCAGCATCCGCAAGGATTACTATCCTGCAGACCGCCAGCAGCGTGAGCATGCGGTGGTGATGAGTTTGAAATTGTGAGCACCAACATGAGCGACCCCACCCGATTTGATCTGAACGAACGCCAACGCGCCATGCTGGCCGAGATGGGTGTGCGCGTGTGGTGGCCCCAGCATGCCGACAGTGCGGCGCCGCAAGACATGCCACAGGCAACAGCACAGGGCACAACACAAGCAGCCGTTTTGGCAGAGCCCGTTGCACAAAAGACGAGCCCTTCCCAGGCGACAGCCGGCCTTGTGGCTGCCTCACGACCCAAGCCCGTTACGCCGCCGATGCGCCCAGCGCCGGTGGTGAAAATTCAAGCGGTCGAGGAGTTGCGAGGCAAGCCGCTGGCCGCTGGCGTGGAGGCCATGGACTGGGGTCCATTGGCAGACGCGGCGGCCACCTGCCAGGCCTGCGAATTGTGTGACCAGCGCAAAAATTCGGTGTTTGGCGTTGGCGATGTGCAAGCCGACTGGATGGTCATTGGCGAACCCCCCAGTGAAGAAGAAGACGCCGATGGCGAGCCTTTTGTGGGCCCATCGGGGAAGTTGCTCGACAACATGCTCAAGGCCATTGGCTTGAGCCGAAAGGCGCAGGGGCAGGGCGGTGTTTACATCACCAACGTACTCAAGTGCCGCCCTCCGGCCCGCCGCAACCCGAGCTTGCAAGAGTTGAGCACCTGCGCCCCTTATTTGGCACGCCAAGTGGCCCTGGTTCAGCCCAAGGTCATTTTGCTCATGGGCCGTTTTGCCATGCAGTCGGTGTTGCAAACATCGGAGCCTCTGGGCAAGCTGCGCGGACAAGTCCACACCTACCAAGGCGTGCCAGTGGTGGTGACCTACCACCCTGCCAGCTTGCTGCGCACCCCCGCAGACAAGGCCAAAGCCTGGGCCGATCTGGTGCTGGCCCTGAGTGTTTTGGGCACCCGCTAAACCCTCTGCGCGCCATGCCGCTGGCGCATGTCCCGGCCTGGTCAGCAGTGGGCGCAGGGCTGAGCTACCATGACCAGCATGACTCTCAGCCGACAACAAATCACCTTGCTGATCACCCTGACTTTGGTCTGGGGCTTCAACTGGCCCATGCTCAAGCTGGGTGTGACGAGTTTTCCACCGCTGTCGTTTCGCAGTTTGAGCATGTGGGTGGGCTTGCCTTTTTTGGCGCTGGTGCTCTGCTTCAAAAAAGTGTCTTTCAAAATCCCGATGGCCGACTGGAAAGAGTTGTTTGTTCTGGTCGCCACCAACATGCTGGTCTGGCATGTCCTGATCATTTTGGCCGTACAAAACCTCTCGAGTGGTCGCGCGGCGATCCTGGGTTACACCATGCCGATTTTCTCGGCCATGTTTGGCGTGTTCTGGTATGGCGCCTCACTCAAGTGGCGTGGCTGGCTGGGTGTGGGGGCTGCTGCTTTGGGTGTGGTGTTGTTGCTTTGGCACGAATTCAGCAGCATTTCCGGCAAGCCCCTGGGCGTTTTTCTGGGGCTGGTGGCCGCGGCTTTTTGGGGTTTGGGGACGCAGCAAATCAGGCACACCCGCATTCAGGTGCCCACCCTCGCGATTGTGTTCTGGATGACCTGCATGAGCACCTTGCTCATGAGCGCTTTGGCCTTTGTATTTGAGCGCTCCGATTGGGGGCCACCCCCCGACATCACTTGGTGGTCGATTCTCTACAACGCATTCGGGGTGTTTGTTTTTGCACAGGCGGCCTGGCTGTCGCTGGCGCGCAGTTTGCCGCCTCTTGCATCGACACTGAGTGTGATGTTCATTCCTGTGCTGGGTGTATTCAGTGGGGCCTACTTTCTGAATGAAGCCTTGCATTGGCAAGATTGGGCGGCTGTGCTGCTGATCGTGGTGGCCATCGCTTCGGTGTTGTGGCCCACGGCTGCAAGCCCGGCAGACCCGGCAAGCGCCAAGCCATCCGCCAAGCCCTGATCCAGATGCGCCAGGACCCTCTACTTTTAAGCGCTGCTGCCCTGCAGAATGCCTATGCACAGGGCTTGACCGATCCTCTCAGTCTGACGCGGACGCAACTGGCCCGCACAGAGCAGCGCAACCCGCAGTTGCATGCCTTTGTGCATGTGTCCGCCGATCTGGCGCTGCAACAAGCCCAAGCCAGTGCCAAGCGCTGGGCAAAGGGTGCGCCGCTCGGGCCCCTCGACGGGGTGCCGATGGCCTTGAAGGACAACATCGATGTGGTCGGCATGCCTTGCACCGCAGGCACAGCAGCTTTTTCGCAGCGCTTGCCGGATCAATCTGCCACGGTGTACCAGCGACTGTCCGATGCCGGGGCGATCTTGCTGGGCAAGCTGAACATGCACGAGGCCGCCTTGGGCGCTACCACTGACAACCCGTTTTACGGCCGGTGCATGAACCCCTTACGGGACGGGTTCACCCCCGGCGGGTCAAGTGGCGGCTCGGCTGCGGCCGTGGCGGATCACTTGTGCACCATCGCGCTGGGGACCGACACCATGGGATCGGTGCGCATTCCGGCAGCGTATTGCGGTGTGTTTGGTTTCATCCCGACGCAAGCGCGCATGGCCATGGACGGCATCGTGCCTTTGAGCCCCACCCTGGATGTGGCGGGCGCTCTGGCCAGCAACGGGTTGGACCTGGCCAAGGCGGCAAGCTGCATCTTGGGCTTGTCTTCGTGGCCTGTGCCCCAGACAGCTGCCTGGCAGGGCCTGCGCGTTGGCCTGTTGCCGCAGACCACCGATGTGGAGATGGCGCCTGCTGTGCTGGAAGCCTGGCAGGCCACGCAAGAACGCTTGCAAGTGCTGGGGGCTGTTTTGCAGCCTGCAAGCCTGCCCGACTGGCGCCCGGCATCCAGCCGTTTGCAGGCCTTGTTGATGAGCGAGTGGGAGGGCGCTGACTACTGGTTGGGTGCCTTGGGGCCCGAGTTGCCGGGCTTGAGCGCGGACCTGAAAAAGATGCTTTGGTACGGCGCCAAGCTGAGCCCTGAAAAGAGGCTCGGCAGTCAGGCGGCCATTTTGGGTTTGCGTGCGCAGGCGAGCCGCTTGTTTTCAGTCATCGATGTCTTGCTTTTACCGACCACACCGCAAACCAGTTTTGCGCACACCCAGTCCGCACCTGCCAGCCAGGCCGACTTTGCTTGCCTGGCCAACATCCTGGGCGCGCCCGCCTTGTCGTTCCCTTGCCCGACAAATGGTCTGCCGGTGTCGTGCCAGTTGCTGGCGGCGCCCGGTCAGGATGAGCGCTTGCTGTCGCTGGCCTGTGCGCTGGATGGGTTCTGGGACTGATGCTGCGACTGCAGCACGGACCACAAAGACCCGAGTTCTTCGCCTTCAGGCAGCGCCAGACAACTCCCTATGAGTTCTTGCGCCTGCAGGCTGGTCAAGCCGCTGGCGGTTAACAGTTCTTGGGCTTTTTGTTTCACCTGGTCGGGACTCAAGGGGTTCTCTGGGTCGCCCAAAACGCTTTGCACTTCATGGGCTGCTGTTCGCCCATCTTTCAGGTGCACTTCGAGCCGAGCGCCAAATCTTTTCGGATAAGCCTGCTCTTGGGCCTGGCCACACACCAGTTGGACCCGTGGGCGCAGTTGTGCGCAGGTGGGATCAGCCAGCCCCGCTGGCGAGGTGGCCTCCAGCCCGAATTTGCCATGGCACAGCGCCCAGGCCACACCATGCTGCAGGCTGAACTTGCCTTGCAAGGGCGTTTGCGGAAAAGCCTGGTCGGCAAACGACAGGGCGATGGCATAAGTCTCCAGCCTAAGGGTGTCGATCTGCGCCGGGTTGGTCCCTTGCGCATGCAGGTGCAAGGCGCATTCGATGGCCGGGTGCACATGCCGACAAGCGGGCCAGGGCTTGAAGCTGACCTCGTGCAGGCGCCAGGCGCTGTCAGCCCCGACTTGCAGCAAGGACCGTGCGCGTGGTGCGTCCAGTGTGGCGCCGGTGGCCTTCAGCCAACCCAGCGGCCCTTCCAGAATCGACAAGGGCCCAGTCATGCCTGCTGCAGCCAAGTCGGCCGCCACCAGTCCCGCCTGTGCACTGTGCCCTGTGGCCATCTGTTTGGCCAGACCTGGCTCAAGGCGGCATTGCCAAACCCCGGCCGACTGCATGCCCGCCAAGGCCAGCGCGTGTTGCATTTGCGTCTTGTCGAGCTTCAGCAACTTGGCGCAAGCCATGGCGCTGGCAAAGACGCCCACGGTGGCCGTGCTGTACCACTGGGCATAGTGGGCGGGGCCACTCAGCAGGCCCAGCAAAATGCCGGTTTCATAACCCAGTACCAGAGCTTGCAGCAATTCGTCAGCGCTTGAGTTTTCGCGCTGTGCCATGGCCAGCGCCGCAGGAATAACCGTATCCCCCAAGTGCACCACCGCTTCGCGGTGCACATCATCGAGCTCATGGCAACTGCCCAAAGAACCATGCCAGCGGGCCGCTTCAGCGGCGTTCAACCCGGCGTGTCCACAAACCCAGACAGGGCCGGGGGCTTGTTTGAGAGACCACCGCTGCAAAACATCGCCGACCTCGGTGGTCTGCCCAAGATGGGCGCACCCCATCCAGTCGATCAGGTGCAGCGCAGCGCGCTGGCGGTCTTTCAGGTGGACGGGCCGGTGCAGGCCATCCACCAGCCACTCGCTCCAGGTTGGCGTGGGGTGGGGGTCAGCCATCAGCGGCCCTTGAATTGGGGCGCCCGCTTTTCATTGAAAGCCAGTACGCCTTCACGCCGATCCTCGGTGTCCACCAACTGGTTGTAGGCCTCGACCTCAAACCGGTAGGCCGTGCGCAACTCCATCTGACCGCCGTAACGGATGGATTTCTTGATCTGCCGAACCGACAGGGGCGCATTGCGGGCCAGTGTTTGTGCGGTGCGCAGCGCCTCGTTGTGCAACTGCTCGGGCTCTATGACCTGATTGACCAGACCCCACGTCAGGGCTTGCTCTGCCGTGAAGGATTGCCCCGTCATGATGAGTTCTTTGGCGCGGCGCTCGCCCAGCGCACGGGGCAGGTTTTGCGTGCCTCCCATGCCGGGCATGATGCCCAGCGTCACTTCAGGCAGTGCAAAGCGAGCACGGGTGCTGGCGTAAATGAAGTCGCAGCACAAGACCAGCTCCAGTCCGCCGCCATAGGCATGGCCATTGACGACTGCGATCACGGGCAGCGGCAAATCCACCAGCGCCCAGTATTGGCGTTCAAAGATTTCATGTTGATGCGTCCATTGCGCCCGTGTCATGCCATTGCGCTCTTTCAGGTCACCGCCTGCGCAAAAAATCTTGGGGCCGGCGCCCGTCAGCATCACACAGCGCAGACCCTGCGGGTCGTCGGTCAGGCTCAACCAAAGGTCGAGCAATTCCTGCCCCATGCGGGTGTTGATGGCATTGCCGACATCGGATCGGTTCAGGGTAACTTGCAGCACGCCATCGGCATGCGTTTGCAGTTGCAAGGTGTCCCAGGTTTCAGGAAGTGCCATGTGTTTGAACCTGCTCAATAAGACTTGGGCATGCCCAACACATGCTCACCCACATAAGACAGGATGAGGTTGGTCGATATGGGCGCCACTTGGTAGAGGCGGGTCTCGCGGAACTTGCGTTCGATGTCGTATTCGGCCGCAAAGCCAAAGCCGCCATGGGTCTGCAGACAAACGTTGGCCGCCTCCCAGGAGGCATCGGCAGCGAGCAACTTGGACATGTTGGCCTGGGCCCCACAAGCCTGTTGTGCATCAAACAAGCGCGCCGCTTCGTAACGCATCAGACTGGCAGCCTCGACGTTGACAAAGGCCCGCGCAATTGGAAACTGGATGCCTTGATTTTTGGCGATCGGGCGGTCAAACACCACGCGTTGGTTGGCATAGTCCCTGGCCTTGTCGACAAACCAGTAACCATCGCCAATGCACTCCGCGGCGATCAGGATACGCTCGGCGTTCAAGCCATCCAGGATGTATTTAAGCCCTTTGCCTTCTTCGCCAATGCGGTTTTCAACCGGAATTTCCAGGTTGTCAATGAAGATCTCGTTGGTCTCGTGGTTCACCATGTTGCGAATGGGCCGCACGGTGATCGATTTGCCCACGGCTTCGCGCAAGTCCACCAGAAACACCGACAAGCCTTCCGACTTTTTCTTGACCTCTGCCAACGGGGTGGTGCGGGCCAGCAGCAGCATGAAGTCGGAGTGTTGCAGGCGGGAGGTCCAGACCTTTTGGCCATTGACGATGTAGCGGTCGCCCTTGAGCTCGGCAAAGGTCTTGAGTTGGGTGGTGTCCGAGCCGGTGGAGGGCTCGGTCACAGCCATCGACTGCATGCGCAGCTCGCCGCTGGCCACCTTGGGCAGCAGAGCTTGCTTTTGAGCCTCAGAGCCGTGGCGAACCACACAACCCATCACGTACATCTGACCATGGCACGCCCCCGAGTTGCCGCCGGCCCGGTTGATCTCTTCCATGATCACGCTGGCTTCGACCAGGCTGAGGTTGGAGCCGCCGTATTCCTCGGGAATCAAGGCCGACAGCCAGCCCGCAGAGGTCAGGGCCTGCACGAACTTTTCCGGGAAGGCACGGGCCTCGTCGATGTCTTGCCAATAGCGGGAATCAAATTGGAAAACGACGCTGCGCACGCCATCGCGCAGGGACTCAAAATTGTTATCGGGGTGCATGGTTTTCTCAGTTGGGTGCGTACTGTTGTCCACCGTCAACGTTCAACACGGTACCGCTCAGGTAACTGCAAACGGGTGAGGCGCAATAGACGGCAAGTTGGGCGATTTCATCGGGTTCGGCCAAACGGCCAAACGGTAATTTTTGGGTCATTTCCAGCCAGCGGGATGCGTCGCCCAGCTTGCTGGCCGCTTGTTGTTTGAGCACGCCTTCAATGCGGTCGCTGCGGGTGGGTGAGGGGTTGATGCCGAACACCCGGACACCCTTGCGCACGCTGCCAGCACCAATGCCCTGGGTGAAAGCAATCAGTGCGCCATTGGCCGCAGATCCGCAAATGTATTCGTAGCGTGGCGCTGCTCCGGCCATGCCGATGATGTTGCAAATCACACCGTGGCCGCGAGCCTCCATGGCCCCCAAGTACAAACGGGTCAGGTTGATGTAGCTGAACAGCTTGAGTTCCCAAGAAGCGCGCCAAGCATCTTCGGCAAGGTCGTGGATGCTCCCGCCTGGAATGGCGCCTGCGTTGTTGACCAGAATGTCCGCGGCCGGAAACAGATCGAACAGGGCACGGTCTGAGCCGTGCAATGACAAATCAATTTCGGCGATGTCAGGCACGGGCAAGCCCTCTTTGGCAAAGGCTGCCAAAGCGTTGTCGAGGTTGCTGCGCTGACGCGAAACCAGCACAGGCCGGGCGCCCTCGCGCGCAAAATTGAGCGCAATGGCCAAGCCAATGCCCTTGGACCCACCGGTCACGATGACTTGTTTTTGATCAAGATGGAGGTTCATGTTGGGGCCTCAAGTGAGGCAAGCCGCAGGGGCTTGCGTGCGTTGCGAGAAGTAGGGTGAGGCGTGGTGTTTCAAGGGGCTGCAGGTGCGGGCACCTGGGCGGTGTACCAGTCGGCAATCTGGGATCCGTTCATGAAGCACACCTGTGGTGACTTCATCAGCAAATCGAGCATGCGCTCGAAGCTGGCAAACCGGTGGGGCACGCCCATCAGGTGGGGGTGAAGGCCGATGGCCAAAACCCGTGGGTGCGTGACCGCTTCGCGCTCGAACAAGGCCAAAGTGCGGGCCAGACGTTCGTACATTTCATCGCTGGTGTGCTTTTCGATGGCGTAGATGATCGAGTCGTTGATTTCCAGGTTGTAGGGCAAAGCCAGCAAGGGGCCATTGCGGGTTTGCATCCAGCTCGGCACATCGTCCACCACCCAGTCAAAGACATATTCCACGCCTTGCTTTTTAAGAAGCTCGGGCGTGTTAAGGGTCTCGCGAAGTCCTGGGCTTAGCCAGCCTTTCGGGCGTTGGCCCGTGAGGCTGGCAATCATGTCCAGGCTGCTGGCAATCAGTGATTCTTCAGACTCTCCTTGGTTGTGGTTCAGACTTTTCTGGTGCACGCCATGGCCTATGAATTCCCAGCCCGCATCGTGCATGGCCTGCGCCGCTTGGGGGTAAGCAGTGATCACCCCGGCATTGAAACTGGTCGAGGCCGGCAGGCCGCGGTCTTGAATGGCCCGCATGATGCGCGGCAGGCCTGCCCGCATGCCGTAGTCGGCCCAGCTGAAGTTGGGCACATCGGGCACCGTCTCTTTGCCATGGGGTGGCGTGATGATGGTGCGCGGCATGCTCGACTCAAATTGCCAGTGTTCCACGTTCACCACCAGGTGCACCATGATGGCGCCCTGAGGCGAGGCCTTGAGGGCCGGCCCATCGTTGGAAAAGCGGTAGGGAATGCGCGGGTTGGCCATGTCAGTGTCGGATGAGGTTGAGGATGTCAAGCTTGAGTGACGCGAAGGTTTCGCTGGCCGTGTCGGCCACGGTGCGTGGTCGGCTCAAGGGGACAGTGATCTTGGTCTGGATGCGGCCAGGACGGGCAGACATCACGTAAATCGTGCTGGCCAGAAAGATGGCTTCATCGATGTCGTGCGTGACAAAGATGATGGTGGGTTTGAGTTGTTGCCACACCGTGAGCAGCAGTTCTTGCATGGTCAAGCGGGTTTGAGCATCGAGCGCACCAAAGGGCTCGTCCATCAGCAACACGCGAGAGCCCAATGTCAGGATGCGCGCAATGCCCACCCGCTGGCGCATGCCGCCAGACAACTGCACGGGCAAATGGTTCTTGAAGTCGCTCAAGCCCACGATCTTGATCATTTCATGGGCGCGGTCTTCGTATTCGCTGCGCGCCATGCCCTGCACCTTGGGGCCAAAAATCACGTTTTCCCAAACAGTCAACCACGGGAAAAGGGCAGCCTCCTGAAAGACCACGCCCCGATCAGGGCCCGGCTTGCCCACGGCTTGGCCATTGACCTGCAATTGGCCCTGGCTCGGCTGTTCAAACCCGGCGATCAGGTTGAGCAAGGTGGATTTGCCGCAGCCCGACGGCCCCAGCAAAGCCACCAATTCACCCGGTTCAACTTGCAGGTCGATGTCTTCCAGAGCCTTGACGGGCGTTGCCCCCGGGTAGGTCTTGTAAAGGTTTCCGATGGAAATATGGGACATATATTTTTCAATGGCTTTGCAGGATGCGCCAGACCAAAACCTTGCTTTCAATGAAAACAATCAGCCGGTCACTTAAAAACCCCATGATGCCAATTGACACCATGTCTGCCAGAACAATGTCCATGCGGCCCACGTAGTAGGCGTCCCACAGCACATAGCCCAGCCCGGATTTGACGGCCACCATTTCGGAAACGATCACAGCCGTCCAGGAGATGCCCAGGCCGATGCGCAAACCCGTGAAGATGGAGGGCATGGCCGATGGCAAAACCACACGGTAAAGCAGCTGACTGCGGCAGGCACCCATCATCAGCGCAGCGCGCACGAGGTTGCGCTCGACGTCACGAGCGCCTTGGGTGGTGTTGATCACGATGGCATAAAAGCCGCCCAGAAAGATCAGGAAGATGGCCCCCATGTCGCGAATGCCAAACAGCGCAATCGAAAACGGCAGCCATGCCGTGATGGGGATCGGGCGCAAGCTCTGAATCAGCGGGTCAAACAGTTGCTGAACCAGACGACTCCAGCCAATCAGCAAGCCCAGCGGCACACCCAGCAAGGCGGCGAGAGTAAAGCCCTGAGCCACCCGCATCGAGGAGTATTGAACGTTGGCCAGCCATGAGCCCAGGTAGGGGTTGAGGCCCATGCCCGGGGATGCAAAGATCCAGTCATGCCAACCATCCAGAACTTTCATGGGGGTGGGCAAGATGCCCGCCATGTCGGGTCTGCTGCCCGCAATTTGCCAGATGGCCAGCACCACAGCCGGCACCAACATGCCAATCAGCGTTCGCCGAAAGGTATCGAATGAAGCGTTTGCCATGTGGGTGCTGCCTGCTTACTTTTTCAGCTCAATGACCATCGAGTCGTCGTAAAGTGCGGCGGCTTCCTTGGTCACATCTTTTTGCACGATGCCTTGCTTGAAGGCGGCTTCAGCCAGACGCGAGACCTGGTCTTTGTTCAGCACCCCACCCAGCTTGATGATCTTGGCCGATTCCTTGGTCACGTTGAGGGGCAAGCCGGTGTACTTGGAATAGGCATCGGCAAATTGGTCCTTGCTCTTGCTCAAGGTTTCTTCGGCCTTCAGGTAAGCCCACAAAAAGCGGCGCACCAGTTCTTTCTTTTGCGCCATGGCTTCACCAGAAGCGGCCAGCAGCCCCAGCTCTGCGCCCACGGCGCGGGACTGGCTGTACTCTAGCTTTTGCGAAAAGTAAGCATCGCCTTCAGCCACAGCCTGTGATTCAAAGGGCTCCCACAACACCATGGCATCGATGTCACCGCGTTTCATCGCCTGAACAAAGGCAGTGCCGCCGCCCTGCACGTTCACGGGCGTGAACGAGTTGTAGGGAATGTTTTTCTCGACCAGGGTCATGGCCCACTGGAACCAAACAGCCGAGCCGGGAGCAATGGCAATTTTCTTGCCGGTGATGTCTGCCCAGTCATCGATCTTGACCCCTTTGCGCACCACCAGGTATTTGGGGGAGCTGGCCACGCCGGTCAGACCGATCAGGTTTTTACTGCCTTGCCCGGCCACGATGGCCAGGTCACCGGCGCCCACAGCCGACACGTCCACCGAGTTGGACAGCAGCGCGGTTCTGGCATCGGCGTAGCGCACGAATTCGGCACGCTTGACCTCGATGTTCATTTTCTTGAGTTCTTCTTCGACCAGCAACATGGGCGAAAGGTGACCCACCTTGACGTAGCCCACGGTGAGGGTGGCTTTGTCTTTGAGTGGCGCAGGGGCTGGGCCCAGTGCCATGGCCATGCCTGTCGAGACCGACAGCGCAAAGCCGATGAGGGATGTCAAAAGTTTCATCTGAATACTCCTGGTTAATGGCCGGTGAAATGAGGGGGTCGCTTCTGTGCGAAAGCCAGCCGGCCTTCCGCATAATCGTTGCTTTTGAAACAGGCGTCGATGGCGGTTTTCACTGACGTCATGTCTTTTTCATCTTCTGCCAGTGCCACCAGTGTTTTCTTGGCGGCCTGAATGGTCAATGGTGCGTTGGCTGCAATCTCATGAGCCAAGGCGGTGCAATGGGCCAACACATCGTCAACAACTGCAAGGACCATGCCCATTGCCTGTGCACTTGGTGCGTCATAGACCTTGGCGGTGTAAAAGGCCTCTGCGGTGGCCTGGGGGCCGAGGTTGTTCAATATGCTTTTCATGTTCTCGCAGTCGTAACCCAGGCCCATGCGAGCAGCGGGCATGCGAAAGCGTGAATGGGGTGCTGCATAGCGCATGTCGCAGCTCAAGGCCAGGCCCAGCCCGCCGCCGTAACAAATCCCGCTGATGGCCGCTATCACCGGCACACGGCATCGAAAAATCGCTTGCTGTGCACGCTTGACCATGTGGTTGTAGTGGGCAACCGAGTCTGCTGAGTTGCGCTGCGTTTCGAACTCGCTGATGTTGGCGCCCGAGACAAACGATTTCTCGCCTGCGCCACGCAGCACGCAAACACGCACTTCAGGGCGCTGGTCAACCGCTTCAAATGCCTGCAGCAAGTCTGTCCACATGGCCAGGCTCATTGCGTTGTGCCGTGCGGCGTCGTCGATGGTGATCTGTGCCACGTGGCCTTCGACAACCAGATCGATTCGACCTGCCGTCATACAACGCCTCTAGCATGAAAGTCACTGATGGCGCTGGCCGAAAACCCAAGGTCAACCAGCACCTCGTCGGTGTGCTCACCCCAGCCCGGCGCGGGGGCAACCACCTTGGAGGGGGTGCGGCTGAGCACCACGGGTTGGGTGATGAAGTGCATGTCCTTGCCAAACTGGGTGGGCAGCGTGGCGGTCACATTCAGGTGCTTGACTTGCGGGTCTTCAAACACCTCGGGCACGGTGTAAACCGGGCCTGCAGGCACGCCCGCCTGGTTGAGCAAGGAGACCCACTGGTGAACGGTTTTTTTCTTAAATTCATGGGTGATCAGTTGGTTCAAACGCTCCCTGTTCTTGACGCGCAGGGGTTCGTTGATGAATTCGGGGTCTTGAAACCACGCCGGCTTTTCCAGCACTTCGCAAAAACGCTTCCAGTTACCCTCGCCCGATGCGCCCAGGTTGAAACAGCCATCGCTGGCTTGAAACAAACCCATGGGTGAGCTGGTCGGGTGGTTGTTGCCCACCTGAACGGGCACATCCTGGTCGTTCAGATAGCGTGCCATCTGGAAATCCATCATGGCAATTTGTGAATGCAGCAAAGAGCTTTGCACCCATTGGCCTTGCCCCGAGGTCTGGCGTTCAATCAAGGCCACCAGAATGCCGATGGCGCAGTACAGGCCGGCACTCAGGTCCGCCACCGCCAGGCCCGCCCGAATGGGCCCGTGTTCCGGCTCGCCGGTCACGGTCATGAGGCCACCCATGCCTTGGATGATCTGGTCAAAACCGGGGCGCCAGGCATAGGGGCCATCCTGGCCAAAGCCCGAAATGCTGGCCAGAATGATGCGCGGGTTGATGGCCTTGAGGGACTCGTAATCCAGGCCCAGGCGGTCTTTGACATCGGGCCGCCAGTTTTCCACCACCACATCGGCTTCGGCGACCATGCGTTTGAGGATGCCCATCGCCCCCTCTTTTTTGAGGTTCAGCGTCATGGAGCGTTTGTTGCGGTTGATGTTCTGAAAATCGCCCCCCTTGCGGTTGGCTGCAAACATCGCCTCGTTGGGGTCGACCCCTTCAGGGGGCTCGACGCGGACCACGTCTGCACCAAAATCGGTCAAGATCCGCACGCAATTGGGGCCGGCCCTCACCCGTGACAGGTCGATGACCTTGAAGCTCGAAAGTGCAATGGAAGCTTGAATTTTGGGCATATATGTGGATTTGGACGTCTTTAAAAACAAATCGCCCGCCCATAAATATATTTATAGCCCATATCTGTATTCAAAGCAATATGACAAAATATCGGTGTTTGCCCTGAGAAAGCCCCATGAAAGTCAGCGACCAAATCCGTTTGCACTTGGAAGAAGCCATTTCCAAGGGCGATTTGTTGCCCGGGGATGCCATCGACGAAAGCGGCCTGTCGGAGCGTTTTGGGGTGTCAAAAACACCCATCCGGGAGGCGCTGATCCAGTTGCAGGCACAAGGTTGGGTCAGCAACATGCCCCGGGGTGGCAGCACCGTGGCCAAGATGAACCTGCAGCAACTGCTCAGCTTGTGGGAGTTGCTGGCCGAGCTGGAGGCTGTGGCCGTGCGGCTGGCCTGCGAGCGCATGGGGCCAGAGGACATGCAGCGCTTGTTTGCATTGCACGAGCAAAGCCGCCAAGTGGCTGCAGCGGAGGACTTGCAGGGCTGGCAAAAGCTCAATTTGCAATTTCACGAGCTCATTTACCAAGGCACCCGCAACCCGTTTTTAAGGCAAGAGGTTTTGCGCATCCGGTTTCGCACCGGTGTTTACCGCAGGCACGCGTTTGGCGCCTTGGGCCGCTTGCAGGCTTCGTTTGACCAGCATGAAGAAATTGTTCAGGCCTTGAAGCTGCGAGATGCCGAAGCGGCTGAGACGTCCATGCGCGACCACATGCGGCCTGGTCGCGATGCCAAAAGTCTCAATGACTTCATCCTCAACTTGCCCACGGATCTTCTGGCGGCCCAGTGAATCGGCGCCATGGGGCGCCCCCTTAAAATGCCCGAATGACCTTTCTTGACATGTTGCGCGACGCCGAGCGCCAAAACGGCTCCATGCTTTGCGTGGGCCTGGACCCTGAGCCCACCAAGTTCCCGGATGGCTACAAAGGCGATGCCAACAAGATTTATGACTTTTGTGCCCGCATCGTGGACGCTACGGCCGACCTGGTCAGCAGTTTCAAGCCCCAAATCGCCTACTTTGCCGCGCACCGAGCTGAAGGCCAGCTCGAACGCCTGATGAAACACATGCGCCGTGTGGCCCCGCACGTGCCCATCATTCTCGATGCCAAGCGTGGCGACATCGGCTCCACAGCCGAGCAATACGCCAAAGAGGCTTTTGAGCGCTACGGCGCCGATGCCGTGACCTTGTCCCCTTTCATGGGTTGGGACTCGGTTGCACCTTATCTTCAGTTCGAGGGCAAAGGCGCTTTCTTGCTGTGCCGCACCTCCAACCCGGGCGGCGATGACCTGCAAAACCAGCGTCTGGCCTCGGTCGAGGGGCAGCCGCTGCTGTATGAGCACGTGGCCCGTCTGGCCCAGGGCCCCTGGAACCTGAACGGCCAATTGGGCCTGGTGGTCGGCGCCACCTACCCCGCAGAGATTGAACGTGTTCGCGAAATCGCGCCCACCGTTCCGCTGTTGATTCCCGGCGTGGGCGCACAAGGCGGTGACGCGGTGGCCACGGTCAAGGCCGGCTGGCGTGGCAACCTCGACGGCAGCAGCGCAGGCTCGATCATTGTCAATTCGTCGCGTGCCGTGCTCTATGCCTCGAGTGGCAAAGACTTTGCCGAAGCCGCTCGCAAGGTCGCCATGCAAACCCGCGATACGCTGGAAGCAGCCAAGGGCTGAGCTCAGCGTGAGCCGGGGTGCTCTGCAATGAATTCACAGTGCAGCATCAATGCGCGTTTGCGTGCCATTGCCGTTGGCTTCGAAATGGGCAAGGACATCTGGTGAACCTCTTGCTGCGTTCGATTGTCCAGTGAGTGGTGCGATGGTCTTGGACCACTACCGGGCCAAAGAAAGACTCCCAGTGATCAAGACTTGTATTCAAAAATTTCAAAGCGCTTTGAGTGCCGCCGAGCGACAGGTGTTGCAGCAATGTTTGCAGCAGGCCGTGCAGGTTGTGCCAGAAGACGCTGTGCCTTGGTATCTGAGCGATGCGCAGTCGCCAACAGGGTACTTCACACCAGAGCATGCGGACCTCATTCTCAATTGGCGTCAAGACTGGAAGCGCGTGCCGCATGGATTGGTTTGGGATACGCCTGAGCGCAGCCATGCGTCGCGCAGCCTTGCTTTGGCAGCGCTTGCACTGGCGTTGCGCGAATTGGGTCATATCACTGGCTGGCGCAACGAAAAATTCAGTTACTGGTCGGATGCGGATATCTTGTCGCAGGGGCGGTGCGCTGAACCTGCGGCTGCCTTGACGTCAGCATTTGAAATGGAGCGTGCAGCATTTCGATTTTTTGGTTTGCGCAGCCACGCCGTACATGTCAATGGTTTTACAGAGGAAGGTTTCATGTGGTGTGGGCGTCGCTCGCAGAGCAAACCTACCGACCCTGGCATGCTTGACAACATCGCTGCGGGAGGTTTGCCTGTGCGTGAGTCTTTGCAAAGCTGTGTTGTCCGTGAAATGGCGGAAGAGGCAGGCTTGTCTGAAGGTCTTGCTCTGACAGCAGTGGCCAATGGCCAAGTGACAACCTGCCGAGCCGTGGCCCGAGGTTGGCACCATGAAGTCTTGTGGGTTTATAACTTGAGGATTCCCGCTGATGCGCAGCCCCTCAATCAAGATGGTGAAGTGGCCGAATTCAGTTTGTTGTCCCCAACGCAAGTGGTTGAGGCCATTGCTGCAAAGAGCATGACTGTTGATGCGGCATGCGTGATTTCGCATGCTGTGTTGCACCCGACTGTGCTTGCTTGAGCGATGTTCAAAACCCGCGATGTCGACCGCGGGCCAGATTCAAAACCAATCTATTTGTGGCCAGTCCCGTTTGAAGGCCTCGGCACGCAGCTTTGGATCGCCTTGTGTGACGGTTGCATGCGTCACGGCTTCCAATAAAGGCAGATCGTTGATGGAGTCGCTGTAACCCCATGTTTCAAGTTGTTCCCAGTTGAGAGATTGTTCGGTACACCAGGTCAAGAGCCTTCTGACTTTTCCTTCGCGCATGTTCAACACGCCACTTGTTCGTCCTGTGAACAAGCCATCTTGAATTTCTGCTTCTGTGGCGATCAATTCTTTAATGTCCAAGTGCGCCGCAGTGAGTTCCGTGATGAATCGGTTGGTGGCGGTGGTCATGACGACGCGGTCGGCATTGGCCTGATGGGCTTTGATTTGGGCTATGCCGCCCCCACACAGGCGAGGAACGACCCAAGCGCTTAAAAATTCTTGACGCAACGGCTCCCAATCTTGGGGGGACTTCAAGGTCAAGGTGCCAATGTAGAACTCGCAAAACGCCTGTACATCGACCGCACCCGATTTGTAGCCGTGCGCCATGGTCAAGTTTTTGGCCGAGAAGATGGCCTTGTCGAGCAAGCCTTTGTCAATGAGGAAATCACACCACAGCTGATCGCTGTCGCCATCAAGCAAGGTATGGTCTAAGTCGAAAAGAGCCAGTCGCATGTCAATTGCTGCGCAAGTGCCAAGCCTTGGGCCGTGTGAAGGTGGCCAAGCCTTCGCGTGACAAAGTGAGGCCGACACCTGATTGACCGTAGCCGCTCCAAGGTAGGCGCGGGCTGACGCGGTCACAGCAGTTCCAATACACAGTGCCTGCGCGAACTTGCGAAAGCACTTCGCGGGCGTGTTGTTCTTTGGGTGTGTAGACGCCAGCGGTCAATCCGTATTGGGTGTCGTTCATCAGGCGAATGGCCTCTGCATCGTCGTTCACTTTTTGGATGCCAATGATGGGGCCAAAACTTTCGTCGCGCATGAGGGCCATGCTGTGGTTCACTTTGTCAAACACAGTGGCTTCAAACCAGTTGCCTTTGCCACCCATAGGGCCTTTACTGCGTTGGCCACCCAACAAGCAGCGCGCACCTTTGGCTTTGGCATCGGCAATTTGATCTTCCAACACTTTGATTTGAGGCGCACGGGTCAGTGGGCCAAGGTAGGTGTCCGCAGCCAATGGGTCACCCATTTTGAAGCTGCGCACTGTATCGACCAGTGCTTGTACAAACTGATCGTGGATGCTGGCGTGCACATAAATGCGCTCAACAGAGCAGCAGCTTTGTCCCGCGTTGTACATGGCGCCATCTGCCAAAGATTGTGCTGCGATCACAGGATCGGCGTCTGCGCAAACATAGGTAGGGTCTTTCCCGCCCAATTCCAGTTGCAGCTTGGTCATGCGCGGCCCCATCACATTGGCAATATGTTGGCCTGTGGCCAAGGAGCCGGTAAAGAACATGCCGTCAAGTTGCTGTGCCAGCAAGGCGTTGCCAGTGTCTGCCGTACCAATCAGCGTGGCAAAAACATCTTCAGGGATACCCGCTTCGTGCAGCAAGCGGCCCATGGCCAAGCCACTCATGGCCGCAAATTCGGAGGGTTTGTACAAGACGGCATTGCCCATCAGCAAGCCAGGCACAAACACATTGCCACCCACAAACCACGGGTAGTTCCATGCGGAAATGTTGCCAATCAAACCCAGAGGAATGTGTTGGATTTGCTCGCACATGCCGTCTTGGTGGTAAAATGTTTCGGTTTTGAGGATGCCTTCGGCTTCTGCCAAAAAGAAATCCACGCGACCTAGAAACCCATTCAACTCATTGCGTGAATGGCCCAGGGGTTTGCCTGTTTCTTGCGACATGATTTTGGCCAAGTCGTCGAGTTGGGCTTGAACAAAACCGCGGAAGCGTTGAATACAAGCCATGCGCTCAGACAAGGGGGTGGCGGCCCAAGCTGCTTGCGCGTTGCGCGCTTTTTGTGCCTTGACGGCCACTGCAGCACCATCGTCGATGGGTAGTTGCGAGATCAGTTCTTCGGTTGCGGGATTGATGACGTCGAGCAGTTTCATAAAAGTCCAATGGATTCGGTGATTCAAGGGGCAGGTTCAATGAGTCGCAGTTCAGCGGATTATTTTTGGCGAGCTGCGTTCAAGAAGTCTGCCAGGATGGGGCTGTCGTCCAAGGTGCCTAGCGCCGGTTTATGGAATTCAGGATGCCATTGCACGGCCGCCACATAAGCCTTGCCTTGATGGCGTATGGCTTCAGGGATGCGGTCGTGAGGGCAGTAAGCTTCCACCACGAAATTTGGGGCCAGATCTTTCACGCCTTGATGGTGAATGCTGTTGACCTTGGCCAAACTGGCGCCGCCTAGCAACTTGGAAAGTTTGCTGCCAGGCTCAAACTGAATTTCGTGCATATTGAGGTCGTATTGAGCGCCATCTCTGTGCACCAAAGCCTCAGGTCTTTGCGTGGCAATGTCCTGGTACAAGGTCCCACCAAAAGTGACATTGATCATTTGCATACCGCGGCAAACACCCAGCACAGGTTTGCCAGCAAGCACAAAGGCTTCAATGAGTTTTTTCTCATAAGCATCGCGCACTCGGTCTCCTGTCCAGCGCGGGTCCATCACTATTTCGCCGTAGCTGCCTGGCCAGACATCGCTGCCGCCCATGAGCACCACACCATCGAGCCATTCAGCGTAATCGGCAATCTGTGCATCACCCACTTGTGTGTCGCCTTCGGGCGAGGGGATCATGACGGCCAGGTCGCCTTGCGACATGACCCAATGCGCCACAGACTGTTCAATGTATTGAAGGGTCTTGCCTTTGAAAATAGGGCGTTCGTTGTCTGGGTGAAAGAAGCACGCCGAGATGCCAATTTTGAGTCGTTTGGAATTGGAAGACATGAAAAGCCAAACCTCCAGTTACATGGCTGCCTTGAACAGTTTTTCAAAATCGGAAGCAGTGCAAGGGCGTGGATTGGTTTGATGGCAAATGTCGGCGGTGGCAATTTCAACCAAGCGCGCCATGTGTTTAGGCTTCACGCCATGGGAAGACAAGGTGCCTGTGATGCCAATCGAGGTTTTCAATTCTTTGAGCCAGGCCACAAAGGCACTGCCGCCACCTTTGACATGGCAAACATGTGCCAATTCGTTGAATTTTTCGGGCACGGCTTCATGGTTCCAAGCCATTACCACATCGATCATGAGGGCGTTGGCCAAGCCGTGGTGCATGTCGACCACGGCGCCTAATGCGTGAGCGCAAGAGTGCACAGCGCCCAAATCTTTCTGGAAAGCAATGGCGCCCATCATGGACGACATCATCATGTCGCTGCGGGCTTTGAGGTTGCTAGGCTGATGCACGGCTGTGTGCAGCGCTGCTGCCCCTATGCGGGTGCCTTCCAAAGCAATGCCATCGCACAAAGGGTGGTACGCGGGAGACAAATAGCTCTCAATGTTGTGCGTCAGGGCATCCATGCCGGTGGCTGCCGTGATCTTGCCTGGCAAACCCACGGTGAGTTCTGGATCGGCAAACATCGTTTGCGCCAACAACTTGGGATGGAAGATGACGCGTTTTTGATGCGTGTCGTCTTCGCTCACCACGCTAGAGCGGCCCACTTCAGAACCCGTACCCGACGTGGTGGGCAGGGCGACAAAGTAGGGCAGTGGACCGGTGATGCTGCGAGCCTTGGGATGGTCCCATGCGTATTCCAAAATAGGGCCATCATGGGTGGGGGACAAGCCCACCACTTTGGCCACATCTAATGATGCGCCACCACCCAAACCAATCACGCAATCGGCCTGGTGTGCTTTGAAGGCAGCCCCGCCTGCAGTCACTTGTGAGGCGGTGGGGTTGCCATGTACGCCAGCATAAACGGCCACATCCAAACCGCCTAAGTGGCCAATGAACTCGGCCATGAGGGGCAAGTCGGCCATGGCTTTGTCGGTGACGATGAGGGGTCGTTTGAATCCCAAATCCTTCAAATGTTGACCCACCAATTTGCGGGCACCCACGCCAAAGTGAATGGGGGTAGGAAATGAAAACTTGTGAATGCTCATTGATGCGTCCAGTCTGATCTGCAAATTGCAATTAAATGATTTCGAAATAGCGTTTGAGTTCCCAATCGGTCACGCCATCGAGCCATTGGCGCCATTCCCACTCACGGGTGGCAGCAAAGTGATCCACAAATGTATCGCCCAACCAATCGCGTGCCACTTTGGACTGTTGGAAATTGCGGGTGGTTTCAATCAAGGTGCGGGGCGCACGGGGGATGTTTTCAGCACCGCCGTTGGTGCCGTATATGGGAGGAGCTGTTAGCTTCATGCCTTTTTCAACACCGTCCAAGCCTGCGGCAATGACCGCAGCCATGGCCAAGTAGGGGTTGACGTCAGCACCGGGGCAGCGCGTTTCCAAGCGGGTTGATTTGGGCGAGCCTGAAATGACCCGGAAGCTGGCCGTGCGGTTGTCCAAACCCCATGTGGGTTTGACCGGTGCCCAGAAGCCATCCACCAAGCGCTTGTAGCTGTTGATGGTGGGCCATAACATCGGCGCAAATTCCATCAAGTGAGCCACTTGGCCAGCCAAGTAACTTTCAAACACCTTGCTCATGCCATGCCGGCCTTTGGCATCGGCAAATAAATTCTTTTTGCCATCGCTCAGACTTTGGTGAATGTGGCCGCTGCAGCCAGGCAGAGCGGCATTCCATTTGGCCATGAAGCTGGGCATGATGCCAAAGCGCGCGCCAATTTCCTTGGTGCCTGTTTTGAACAAGATGGCGCGATCGGCTTGTGTCAGGGCATCGCAGAAGGCAATGGCTGCTTCGTACACGCCAGGACCTGTTTCGGTATGCAGGCCTTCGATGGGTACACCAAATTGCAGCATTTCATCCTGAATGGCGTTGAAGAACTCACGGGTTTGGTTCATGCGCAGCAAGGAATAGCCAAACATGCCGGGCGTCAAGGGCGTGGGTTCGACACCCTTCTTGTTCTGCCATGAATGCGAGTTTTCTAAGAAGTTAAACCATTCGAACTCCATGCCACACATGGGGTTGACGCCTAAGGCTACGCTGAATAAGTCCACCGCATTGGGTGCTGTTTCGTTATAGGTCGATGAAACAACAGACCCTTGCCCTAGCGGCCGATGCAGGAGCCGGATTCGAACAATACCGTCGCGCAACCAGGCGCGACGTGTTCCTCTCCACAATGAATGAGATCGTTCCGTGGCATGCGCTATGCGAAGTGATCGAGCCGCATTACCCCAAGCCGGGCAATGGTCGCCCGCCGGTGGGACTTGAGCGTATGTTGCGCATGTACTTTGTGCAGCACTGGTTCAACTTGGCCGACGAGGCTTGCGAGG
>NZ_NESK01000020.1 GCF_003063415.1 Limnohabitans sp. 2KL-17 | reverse complement strand
CGCATCGTGAAAAGGCTCTCGGTGAAGGTGTCAGCGCCGCGCATCATGTGTCCGTGTAGTTGCTCAACAATTAACGTTTCTCAGGGGCTCGGCGTGGACCTAAACATGGGAGTATTTCAGCAGCCTGTTAAGCGGTATGCGTGTGAGACAGCGAGTAAGCGACCCAAACTCGATGCGCCAAAAGTGATGTAACGGGACTCGCCTATCGAATGATCAGGATCGGGACCTGAAACGGCCAATTCATCAAGAAACACCGACGCAGCCTCATCAAAACTGACGTTATGTTTTTTGACGTTGCTTGCAGCTTTGGTCTGGTCCCACTCAAATTTCATGGTCACAAATTCCCAGTTTTATTACAAGGCATACTTTAACTCCCACGGGAATTTGATGACCATGTTCAATGAGCAATAAGTAGCGAATTCGTGGTCTATTAGATCACCCAAATTCCCGAAACCCCTTGAGCGCTGGCAGCGGCGCGTAATTCGCTTCACGTTTTTGCTGCATGGCGCTGATGGCCTCGCGCACGTTGGCGTTGCTCCAGATCGCGCCTTGCAGCCAGCCCATGTGGCGCAGGCTGTCTTCGGTGCTGTGGTCGCGGGCGTAGTGCAGCACTTGCTTGGTGCCCCAGATGGCCACGGGCGGTTTGCTGGCGATTTCTTTGGCCGCTTGCAGGGCGGCGGCCACGGTGGCCTCGTGGGTGGGCAGCACCTCGTTCACCAGGCCGTGGGCCAGCGCTTTGTCGGCACCCAGGCGGCGGCCGGTGTAGGCCAGTTCTTTGACCAATGCCATGGGCAGCAGTTTGGGCAGGCGTTGCAGTGTGCCCACGTCGGCCACCATGCCGATGTTGATTTCTTGGATGCAAAAGAACGCATCGGCTGAGGCATAGCGCATGCAGCACGCAGTCACCATGTCCACCGCGCCGCCAATGCAGCCGCCCTGAATGGCCGCGATCACCGGGATGCGCAGCTCTTCGAGCAGGGTGAAGGTGTGTTGCATGTCGGTGAGCAGGTCATACACGGCCGAGCGGCCTTCGGCGCTGCTGTCGTCCATCTGGATGGCGCTGCCAAAGGTCTGCAGGTCCATGCCCGCGCTGAAGTGTTTGCCCGTGCTGGAGATCACCAAGGCCCGGGCGGTGCCGGCCTTGTGGATGTCGGTCAGCACCTCGTGCAGTTCGCGCCAGAAGCTGGGGTGCATGGTGTTCATCGCCTCAGGGCGGTTCAGCACCAGGTGTGCAACGTGTTGCTCAATCGAGAGGGAAAAGCAGTTGAGTTTGTCCATGGTCATTCACTTCGGGTGGCGGGTTGGCAATGGCTTCACTGTAAGAGGCGCCGGGGGCTGCAACTGTCCCCGCCTTGACCAGCGAGCCGACCCGCACGCCCAGCAAGCGCAGGCGGCGAGACAAGTCCACACGCTTGAGGCATTGGCCTGCGACTTGGCGGATGTGTTTGGCGTCAGCCGTGTAACCGGGCAAGGACTGGTCCCGCGTCACGGCCTGAAAGTTGTCATAGCGCAGCTTGATGCCGATGGTTTTGCCTTCGTAGCCTTTACGCTGAAGGTCGGCGGCCACTTGTTCACACAAGCGCGTGAAGACGGCGCCCAGTTCTTCGCGGTCGCGCACGGCGTGCAGGTCGCGTTCAAAAGTGGTTTCGCGGCTCATGCTCACGGGCTCGCTTTCGGTTTCTACCGGTCGATCGTCTCGGCCCCAGGCGGCATCGTGTAACCAGGCGCCATAACTCTTGCCGAAGTTTTCGGTCAGCCAGGGCAGGTCGCGGGCCGCCAGTTCGCCAATGGTGTGGATGCCAAAGCCTTGCAGCTTTTCATCGGCCTTGGGGCCCACGCCGTTGATCTTGCGGCAGGCCAGGGGCCAGATCAGGCTTTGCAGATCGGCCTCGTGCACGATGGAAATGCCTTTGGGCTTGTTGAATTCGCTGGCCATTTTGGCCAGCAGTTTGTTGGGAGCCACACCGACCGAGCAGGTCAGGCCCGTGGCTTCAAAAATGCTTTTCTGGATCAACCTGGCCAGCACCCGTCCGCCCTCGCGTTGGCCGCCGGGGACATCGGTGAAGTCGATGTAGACCTCGTCCACGCCCCGGTCCTGCATGAGGGGCGCGATGTCGGTGATGATGGATTTGAAGGTGCGCGAAAAGTACCGATAGCGCTCAAAGTCGACCGGCAGCAAGATGGCTTGCGGGCATTGCTTGGCAGCCTTCATGAGGCCCATGGCCGAGCCCACGCCGAATTGTCGGGCCGGGTAGGTGGCGGTGGTGATGACACCGCGTCCGGTGTAGCCCGCCAGGCGCGGGAAAAAGTCGACCGGGATGCAGTCCAGCCGTTCGGCAAAGGTCTCTGCGGTCCATTCGCCCTCCGGGTAGGCCGCTTGCAACTTTCCAAGCAAGTCGTCTTCCTTGCGCCTGCCGCCGCCAATGACCACCGGCAAGCCCTTGAGCTGCGGGTAGCGCAGCAACTCGCACGACGCGTAAAACGCGTCCATGTCGAGGTGGGCGATACGGCGGATGACTTGAGCGGGTGTGGGCACCCATCAAGCATAGCGCCTCCGACAGGGCTTTTGCCCTGCCAAGACGGGGTCAGTGACCGGTCGGAAAGGTGCCCGGCAGCAAGATGCTTTTGTCCACGGTGTCCATTTGGGTACGACCGCAAAAGGCCATGGTCAGGTCGAGTTCTTTGTGGATGATTTCCAGCGCTTTGGTCACACCGGCTTCGCCCATGGCCCCCAAGCCGTACAGCATAGAGCGGCCAATGTAGACACCTTTGGCGCCCAGGGCGCAGGCCTTCACCACATCTTGGCCACTGCGGATGCCGCCGTCCATGTGCACTTCGATTTGCTGGCCGACAGCGTCCACGATGGCTGGCAAAGCCTCGATGCTGGACTGCGCGCCATCCAGTTGGCGGCCGCCGTGGTTGCTGACGATCAGGGCGTCAGCGCCTGACTGAACGGCCAAGCGGGCGTCATCCACGTCTTGAATGCCTTTGAGGATCAGCTTGCCACCCCAGCGTTTTTTGATCCACTCCACATCGCCCCAGTTCAGGCCGGGATCGAACTGCGATGCGGTCCATGAGGACAGGCTGCTCATGTCGGCCACGCCGCTGACATGGCCCACGATGTTGCCAAACTGGCGACGTGGCGTGCCCAGCATGCCCATGGCCCAGCGGGGCTTGGTGGCGATGTTGATGAGGTTGGCGAGGGTCAGTTTGGGGGGCGCAGACAGGCCGTTTTTCAGGTCTTTGTGGCGCTGGCCGAGGATTTGCAAATCGAGTGTGAGCACCAGTGCGCCACAGTTGGCCGCTTTGGCGCGGTCAATCAGGCGCTCGATGAAGCCCGTGTCTTTCATGACGTAGAGCTGAAACCAAAAACCTTCACCCGCGTGCTGGGCCACGTCTTCGATGGAGCAGATGCTCATGGTCGAGAGTGTGAAAGGCACGCCAAATTTTTTGGCAGCGCGCGCCGCCAAAATTTCACCATCGGCGTGCTGCATGCCGGTCAGCCCTGTGGGCGCAATGGCCACGGGCATGGCCACCGCTTGGCCCACCATGGTGCTGGCGGTGCTGCGGTTTTCCATGTTCACGGCTACACGTTGGCGCAGCTTGATCTTTTGGAAATCGCTTTCGTTGGCCCGGTAAGTGCTCTCGGTCCAAGAGCCGCTGTCCGCGTAGTCGTAGAACATGCGCGGGACCCTTTTTTGGGCCAAAACGCGCAAGTCTTCGATGGTGGTGATCACGGGCATGGGTTGTCTCCTGGAGGATGGGCAGATCTTAACAATGTCAGATCGTAGTCGCTCAACCGGCCAGTGCCTGTGAAACTTGGGACAGGCGGCTTGAAATTTTTGGCGTCTGCCTTGGCCTGGGTCTCGGACTCAGCCTGGGCCGTGGGGTGAGGCCTTCACAAAAGCCCCGCCTTGGTAAATCGTGGCCGGGTCTTTGCCGTCCACGGTTTGTTGGCGGGCTTCGACGGCCGAGCGAAAAACGTCCGAAGAGTCCAGCGGTCGGTAGCCAATGTGTTTGGCGTGGGTGTTGTCCCACCAGGTGGTCTGGTTGTCCGACATGCCATAAACAATGCTGTGCCCCACGATGGGCGCGGTGAGTGCGGCCACGACCAAGCGCTCCAGGTCGTCAAAGCTCAGCCAAGTGGCCAGCATGCGCCGGTCTTTGGGTTCGGCATACGACGAGCCAATGCGCAGGCTCACCGTCTCGATGCCCCAGCGGTCCCAATAGAGTTGGGCCAGGTCTTCGCCAAAGGCCTTTGACAGACCATAAAACCCATCGGGTTTGGGGGGCATGCGGGTGTTGACCACCTCGTCTTGGCGGTAAAAGCCGGTCACATGGTTGGAGCTGGCAAACACGATGCGCTGCACACCTTGAATGCGTGCAGCCTCATACAAGTTGACCATGCCCACAATGTTGCCCGCCAAAATTGGGTCCCAGGGCTGTTCGGTCGAGACACCGCCCATGTGCACGACCGCGCTCACGCCGTCCAGCAAAGCCATCATCTGGTCTTTGTCTTCGAGTGAGGCCAGTTGAACTTCTTCGCCTGTTGTGGCAGGTTCCAAGTCACGGCGGTGGCTGACGCGCAGCACGTCGCAATAGGCCTTCAGGCGGGGGCGAAGTTCTTTGCCCAGGTTGCCGCCAGCGCCTGTCAGCAGCAGGCGAGGAAATCGGATGGGGGATGCGGGGGTACTCAGCATGGTGGCTCCAGGGATCAAGACTTGAATCGGCCTGCCAAGGCGGTGGCGCTGTCACGCAGCACATTCTGGTCGGCACCCACGGCCACAAACAGGCAGCCTTGTTCTACATAGTGTTTGGCCAGCGCTTCGTCGCCGGTCAGGATGCCTGCTGCTTTGCCACAAGCCCGGATGCGTGCGATCGATTGGTCAATGACCTGAAGGACTTCAGGGTGCTTGGGGTTGCCCAGGTGGCCAAGAGCGGCCGACAAGTCACCGGGGCCGATGAACACGCCATCCACACCGTCCACGTTGGCAATGGCCTCGATGTTGTTCAGGCCCTGAACGGTTTCGACTTGCAGCAACAGGCAGATTTCTTCGCTGCTGTGTTGGGCGTAGCCCTTGACGCGGCCGTAGTGGCTGGCGCGAGGCGCACCCGCATAACCGCGCACGCCGTGCGGCGGGTAGCGGGTGTAAGACACCGCTTGTTGCGCTTCTTCTTCGGTTTGGATGTAGGGCACCAGCAGGCTTTGCACCCCCACATCGAGCAGGCGCTTGAAGGTCACCATGTCGTTCCATGGTGGGCGCACGATGGGGGAGGTGCGGCTGCCCTGCATGGCCTGCAGTTGTGCCAATATTTCGGGCAGGTCGTTGGGGGAATGCTCCATGTCCAGCAGCAACCAGTCGAAGCCGCAATGGGCCAGGATCTCGGTGCTGATGTTGCTGCACAGGTGCGACCACAGACCGATCTGTTTTTGACCAGACTGAATGGCGTGTTTGAAATGGTTGATGGGCATGTCCATGGGGCGTGTCTCTTATATTCGAATGACGGAAGGGACTGAATTCAGTTGCCTGCGATCTGGAAGTTGGCTGCGATTTCAAGGGCTCGCACCAACCCGGAGTGGTCCCAGGCCGCGCCGCCGTGGGCCACGCAGCTGTTCATCAGTTGTTGCGCATTGGCCGTGTTGGGCAGGCTCAGGCCCATGGCCTTGGCGCCTTCGAGGGCCAGGTTCAGGTCTTTCAGGTGCAGCTCGATGCGAAAACCGGGGTTGAAGGTGCGCTTGATCATGCGTTCGCCATGCAGCTCCAAAATGCGGCTGGTGGCTAGGCCACCCATCAGGGCTTGCCGCACTTTGGCGGGGTCAGCCCCCGCTTTGGCGGCGAACAGCAGGGCCTCGCCCACCGCCTCGATGTTGAGCGCCACGATGATCTGGTTGGCCACTTTGCAGGTTTGGCCGCTGCCGTTGTCACCGATCAAAGTGATGTTTTTGCCCATCAAGGCAAACAGGGGCTGCACTTTGTTGAAAGTGGCCTCGCTGCCACCCACCATGATGGTGAGGCTGGCCGCCTTGGCACCCACTTCGCCACCGGAGACCGGCGCGTCCAGATAGTCACAACCCAAGGTGTTGATTTGCGCTGCAAAGCTTTTGGTGGCGATGGGCGAGATGGAGCTCATGTCGACCACCGTCTTGCCAGCGCTTAAGCCCTTGGCCACGCCGTGCTCGCCAAACAGCACGTCTTGCACATGCGGTGTGTCGGGCACCATCAAAAAGAGGGTGTCGGCTTGCTGCGCCACCTCGGCGGGTGAGGCGCAGGCTTTGGCGCCCAGCGCTGTCAGTTCTTCAGGCGTGCCGCTGCGCGAGTGGACAAAAAGTTCGTGGCCGGCAGCCAGCAAATGCCCCACCATGGGTTTGCCCATGATGCCCAGTCCGATGAATCCTAATTTCATGTGTTGCTCCAAATCCAGTGTGTTGAGTGTTGATGTTTTGTGGTGGCTTGTCAGCGCACCAAGGCTGGCATCTTGGGGTTGAACTTCCAGCCCGGTATCAGGTACTGCATGGCCAGTGCATCGTCGCGTGAGCCCAGTCCGTGCTGCAGGTAAAGCTGGTGCGCCCGTTCGATGGCGGCCATGTCCACATCGATGCCCAAGCCCGGTTTTTTCGGCACGTCCACATAACCGCCTTTGATTTGCAGCGGCGCTTGGGTCAAGAACTGGCCGTCTTGCCAGATCCAGTGCGTATCGATGGCCGTGACCTTGCCGGGTGCCGCTGCAGCGCAGTGGGTGAACATGGCCAGTGAAATGTCGAAATGGTTGTTGGAGTGCGAGCCCCAGGTCAGGTCGTACATCTGGCACAGCTGTGCCACGCGAACGGAGCCTTGCAGTGTCCAGAAATGCGGGTCTGCCAGCGGAATGTCGACCGACTGCAACTGAATGCTGTGTGCCATCTCGCGCCAGTCGGTGGCCACCATGTTGGTGGCCGTGAGCAGGCCCGTGGCGCGGCGAAACTCGGCCATGACTTCGCGACCCGAAAACACGCCTTCGCTGCCGCAAGGGTCTTCGGCATAGGCCATGGTGTCACGGTGATCCCGCAGCAAGCGGATCGCGTCTTTGAGCAACCAGCCGCCATTCGGGTCCAGCGTGATGCGGGCTTTGGGAAAGCGCTCATGCAAAGCCACGATGGCCTCGACCTCTTCTTCGCCGCGCAGCACGCCGCCTTTGAGCTTGAAGTCCTGAAAGCCATACCGCGCCTGTGCCGCTTCGGCCAGTTTGACCACCGTCTCGGGGGTCAGGGCTTTCTCATGGCGAAGGCGCAGCCAGTCGTCGGCTTGGTCGGGCTCGCTGTTGTAGGGCAGGTCGGTTTGGGTCCGGTCGCCCACATAAAACAAATAGCCCAGCATTTGCACACGTTCGCGTTGCTGGCCTTGGCCCAAGAGCGCGCACAGGGGCACATTCAGGTGTTGGCCCAGCAAGTCGAGCAGGGCGCTTTCCACGGCGGTGACGGCATGGATGGTGATGCGCAGGTCAAAGGTCTGGTTGCCACGGCCACCGCTGTCGCGGTCGGCAAACTGCTGGCGCATGGCGTTGAGCAGGCGGTTGTAGTCGCCAACCGGCTGGCCCTCGATCAAGGGACGGGCGTCTTCCAGGGTTTGGCGGATTTTTTCACCACCGGGCACCTCGCCCACACCAGTTCGGCCAGCCGAGTCGGTCAGGATGACGATGTTGCGCGTGAAGAACGGGCCATGAGCACCACTGAGGTTCAGCAGCATGCCATCGCGGCCTGCCACAGGAATCACCTGCATGCGGGTGACAGTGGGGCTGTTGGGGGAAAGGGCCATGGCGCGTCAAATATGAAATGATGTTGGATGACATCATACAACTAGAGGTGCCAAATTTAACTTGGGTTTACCCTGAATGTGGGTTCAAACCGGGTTTAGCGGGCATTGATTTCGCCCATGCGCAGGCGTTCGCGGCTGTTGGACAGATGGGTTCGGGTGGCGGCTCGGGCGGCCTCCACATCCTGGTTTTGAATGGCGTTGAAAATGCTCTCGTGCTCTTGGTGCACCCTGTGCAAGTAAGCTTTTCGGGTGGGTGCTGGGTCTTCGTCCGGGCTCAAACGCGATCTGGGAATCACCCGCTCCCCGAGCAGGGACATGAACTGGATGAAGTGGCTGTTTTGCGTGGCAAGTGCAATTTCGGTGTGGAACTGGAAGTCGGCCTGAACGGCGTTTTGTCCTGCCTCGATGGCTTCAGCAAAGGCCGTCAGGGCGATGCGCATTTTGTCTAGATTCTCCTCTGTACGGCGCATTGCGGCCAGTGCGGCGGCCTCGGTTTCAAGTCCAATGCGCAATTCCAGCAGGGCAATCGTATCGCGCAAGGTTCCCAGTTGGTCGGGGTGGACTCTGAAAAGTCCAGTGTCTTCGGGCAGCAGGGCGAAGGTGCCAATGCCGTGACGGGTTTCGGCCATGCCTGCCGCCTGCAGGTGAGAAATCGCTTCGCGGACCACGGTGCGGCTAACCCCAAACTCTTCCATGATGTCCATCTCTTTGGGCAACTTGGTGCCAGGTGCGTATTCCTGGTTGCGTATGCGCTGAATCAGCGTGTCGGCCAACTCGGCAGAAAGGGTTCTGGATTTGCGACGTGTCTCAAGCATTGGGGAAAACCATGGGTTGGAGGTTGGTGTGAAGTGATAATATAGATGTACGACAACTGATGATATTTTGAGTTGACTGTATCAGATTCATTGCGCCATCTGTCAAGTCGTTCCCCTGAAAACATAGACCACACCGATCTGGCGCATCCACGCCGAGGAGATATTGCAAATGATTCACCGTCGATTTTTGATTCAAAGCACCTGCGCCGTCGTCTTGTCGGCCATGGCTTCAATGGCTTCGGCACAAACTGTGCTGAAGGCCGCAGACGTTCACCCTGCTGGCTACCCGACCGTGGTTGCCGTTGAAAGCATGGGCAAAAAGCTTGAAGCCGCCAGCAGTGGCCGCTTCAAGATGCAAATGTTCCCTGGCAGCGTGCTGGGCGGAGAAAAAGAAATGATCGAGCAGACTCAGGTCGGTGCGATCCAGATTTTGCGCACTTCGCTGGGCCCCGTCGGTCCAGTGGTGCCCGAGGTGAACATCTTCAATATGCCCTTTGTGTTTCGCGATATCCCGCACATGCGTGCTGTGATTGATGGCCCCATTGGGCAGGAATTGCTGGACAAAATCTCAGCTTCGCCCGCCCGCATGGTGGCATTGGCCTGGATGGACGGCGGCTCGCGCAGCCTGTACACCAAAAAACCAGTGCGCAAGCCTGAAGACCTCAAGGGTCAAAAAATACGCATGATGGGCAACCCCCTGTTTGTGGACACCATGAATGCCATGGGTGGCAATGGCATCAGCATGGGTTATGGCGAGGTGTTTACGGCCATTCAGACGGGTGTTGTGGATGGGGCAGAAAACAACCCGCCCAGCCTGCTGACAGCCAACCACTACAAAGCGGGTGCCAAGTACTACACCCAGACCAACCACCTGATCATTCCTGAAATTTTGGTCATGTCCAAAGTGGCTTGGGACAAACTCAATGCGGCTGACCAGGCCTTGGTCAAAAAACTGGGCCGTGAAGCGCAGTTGGAGCAGCGGACGCTTTGGGACAAAGCCGTGTCGGAATCTGTGGCCAAGCTCAAAACCGAAGGCGTTGAGTTCATCAACATCGACAACAAGCCTTTTTATGACGCCACAGCGCCTGTTCGCGCCAAATACGGCGCCCCTTATGCCGATTTGATGGGACGCATAGCGGCCGTCAAGTAACGCGTGCCTCTTGTGTCAAAAGGCATTGAGGTCCGGACTGGACTTCGTGCAGCAACCCCGGCCCATGCCGGGGTTGTTTGCTTGAAAGATTTTGTATGAAACAACTGGTTGTCAATGCGCTCGATACCTTGTATCTGGCGTGCATTTGGGTTGCTGGGTTTGCCATCGTGTGCATGTCGCTCATCATTCCCTGGGGCGTTTTTTCGCGGTATGTGCTGGGGACCGGTTCCCAATGGCCTGAGCCTATCGCCATCTTGTTCATGATGTTGTTCACGTTCATTGGCGGGGCCGCAGCGTTTCGTGCCAATGCCCACATCGCCGTGACCATGTTGACCGATGTTTTCCCCCAGCATCTGCGCACTTTGTCTGCCTGGATCGTGGATGCCTTGATGTTGGTTGTCAGCGGTTTTGTCACCTGGTATGGCGCCCGCTTGTGCATCGAGACCATGGGGCAGAGCATCAGCGAACTGGCTTGGTTGCCTGTGGGCGTGACCTATCTCGCTTTGCCCATCGGCTCGGCCATCACCTTCCTTTTTGTGATGGAGCGACGCTTCGTCGGGCCGCAAGAGCACCGCCGCTTGATGCGGTACGAAGAAGACCACACCACACAGGGAGCCAACTGATGGACGCGTTTGTATTGATTGGCAGTTTTTTGGGCTTGATGTTGATCGGCGTGCCGATTGCCTACTCCCTGGATCTGGCCGCCCTGATCGGGGCCGTGTGGATTGATATTCCCCTGGACGCGGTGATGATTCAAATCGCTGCAGGTGTGAATAAATTCTCCTTGTTGTCGATTCCGTTTTTTGTTTTGGCGGGTGCCATCATGGCCGAGGGCGGCATGGCCCGAAGGTTGGTGGCCTTTGCCGGTGTGTTGGTCGGTTTCATTCGTGGTGGCTTGTCATTGGTGAACATTTTGGCGTCCACATTTTTTGGTGCCATCTCGGGTTCTTCGGTGGCTGACACAGCTTCTGTGGGGACAGTGTTGATTCCGGAGATGGTCAAAAAAGGCTATCCCCGACCCTTTGCCGCGGCGGTCACCATCAGTGGATCGGTGCAGGCCATTTTGATTCCGCCCAGCCACAACGCGGTGCTGTATTCGCTGGCTGCGGGTGGCACGGTGTCGATTGCTGCCTTGTTCATGGCGGGTGTTTTGCCCGGACTGTTAATGGGCTTGACCTTGGCACTGCTGTGCCTTTACAAGGCCCGCAAGCATGGCTATCCCAAGGGTGAGGTGATCCCGCTTCGGCAAGCGCTCAGGATCTGCGCAGAAGCGCTTTGGGGTTTGATGACCATGGTCATCATTTTGGGTGGCATCTTGTCCGGTGTGTTCACGGCCAACGAGTCTGCCTCGATTGCCGTGATCTGGGCGTTCTTTGTGACCATGTTCATTTACCGTGACTACAAGTGGCGGGACTTGCCCAAACTGGTGCATCGCACCGTCAAGACCGTCACGATTGTGATCATCCTGATTGGCTTTGCTGCGGCTTTTGGTTACATCATGACCTTGATGCAAATTCCCATGAAGGTCACGACGTTTTTGACCGAAATGTCGGACAACAAATACGTCATTCTGGGGTTGATCAATATTTTGTTGCTGGTGCTGGGCACGCTGATGGACATGTCCCCCTTGATCCTGATCCTGACCCCCATCTTGTTGCCCGTGGTCAAGATGATGGGCGTTGACCCAGTGCATTTCGGCATGATCATGATGGTTAACCTGGGCATTGGCCTGATCACGCCTCCGGTGGGGGCTGTGCTGTTTGTCGGCAGTGCTGTAGCCAAGCTCAGAATTGGCGAGGTGACCAAAGCCATGGTGCCATTTTTCGGAGCGCTTTTTGTGGTGCTGATGATGGTGACCTATCTGCCTTGGTTGTCACTGTGGCTGCCGCAAACCATGGGCTTGTGAAGCGCATGATTGTTTAAAGGGGGTTTGACTTGGCACATGTTTATGTCTCCAACGCCGACAGCGGCGAAGTGTCGGTGTTGCAGATGAATGCCCAGGGCCTGTTGCAGCAGCAAAGCGCGCTCCCGGTGGGGGGCAACCTGATGCCGATGGCCATTGGCCCCTCCCGAAAAATGCTTTACGCAGCGCGACGCAGTGACCCGATGGCGGTGGTCAGTCTGGCCATAGATCAGGTCACCCGCGATTTGCACAGCATGGGCGAGGTCTCTTTGCCTGCCAGCATGGCCTATATCAGCACCGACTTGACGGGGCGGTTTTTGTTCGCGGCATCGTACCCGTCGCAGCAACTCACCGTGAGCCCCATTGCGGCAGATGGCACGGTGGGGGCAGTGCAGCAGGTGGTGCCTACAGGTCCGAATGCCCACGCCATCATGCCGTCGCCTTGCAACCAGTATGTGCTGGCCACCAGCCTGGGTGGCGGGGAGGTGATGGTCTTTGGCTTCAATGCCGAGACAGGCCATTTGAGCCCGGTCAGCGCATGGCAAGCCCGTGCTGGCGCTGGGCCCAGGCACTTCAGGTTTGACCCCACAGGCCGCTGGGTGTACCTGCTCAACGAACTGGATGGCACGCTGGATGTATTGAGCTGGAACCCTGCTCAGGGTAGCCTGGCCTGTCTGCAAACCGTGGACATTTTGCCGCCGGGGTTCAGCGGCAAGCCTTGGGCGGCCGACCTGCACTTGACACCTGACGGGCGACACCTTTACACCAGCGAGCGAACTTCCAGCACCTTGGCGCACTTTGATGTGGATCTTGCAAGCGGTCTGCTCAGCGCCCAAGGCCACACACCTGTCGAGGCGCAGCCCCGGGGGTTTGCCATTGACCCGACAGGCCATTACTTGTTGGTGGTGGGCCAAATGTCACACCACCTGAGTAACTTCAAGATAGTCCACGACACGGGCCAATTGCACTTGCAGCAACGCCTGCCTTTGGGCCAAGGCCCTAATTGGGTGGAGATCCTGGCATGACCGAATCAACAACCGCCTTGCAGCCACGCGTGCTGCGCATGCACCCTTTGGACAACGTGGCCATTGTGGTCAACGATGGTGGGCTGCGTGCGGGCACCACGATTGAGGGTGGTTTGGTGCTGCGCGACAGAGTGCCACAAGGCCACAAAGTGACGCTGGTCCCTTTGCACCAAGGCGACGTAGTGCGGCGTTACAACGTGCCGATTGGCCATGCTTTGCAAGACTTGCCAGCAGGCTGCTGGGTGCAAGAGCGGTTGCTGCAAATGCCCCCTGCGCGTGAGTTGCAAAACCTGCCCATGGCGACCGTGCCTGCGCCCGTTCAAGCCCCACTGGCGGGTTACACCTTTCAGGGCTATCGCAATGCCGATGGGTCGGTCGGTACCCGCAATATTCTCGCCATCACCACCACGGTGCAATGCGTGGCGGGAGTGGTGGCGCACGCTGTTAGCCTAATCAAGTCAGAGTTGTTGCCGCTGTATCCGCAAGTGGACGACGTGGTGGGCCTGGAGCACAGCTATGGCTGCGGAGTGGCCATTGATGCACCCGATGCGATCATCCCGATCCGCACGCTGCGTCATATCAGCCTGAACCCCAATTTTGGTGGAGAGGTCATGGTGGTCAGCTTGGGTTGCGAAAAATTGCAACCCGAGCGTTTGTTGCCACCCGGCAGTTTTCCGATTGCTGACCAGCGTGCACCCCTTGCAGGACCGCACACCGTGTGTTTGCAAGACGCGCAGCATGTGGGTTTCATGTCGATGCTGGATGACATTGTGCAAAGTGCCCGCCCGCACTTGGAGCGACTGAATGCACGCCAACGCCAGACGGTGCCCGCCAGCGAACTGGTGGTGGGCGTGCAATGCGGTGGCAGCGACGCATTTTCTGGTGTCACGGCCAACCCGGCCGTGGGGTACATGGCCGATTTGATCGTGCGCGCGGGCGGCACTGTGATGTTTTCTGAAAACACCGAGGTGCGCGATGCCGTGGAGCAATTGACTTCCCGTGCGGCGACGCCCGAGGTGGCCGAAGCCATCGTGCGCGAGCTGGGTTGGTATGACCATTATTTGGAGCGAGGCCGGGTGGACCGCAGCGCCAACACCACGCCGGGCAACAAGGCGGGGGGCTTGTCCAATATCGCAGAAAAAGCCATGGGCTCGATCATCAAAAGTGGCTCGTCGGCCATTGCCCATGTGCTGTCACCTGGCGAAAAACTTCGGCCAGATCAAAAAGGGCTGGT
The DNA here is from genome assembly GCF_003063415.1 of Limnohabitans sp. 2KL-17. Classification (GTDB taxonomy): domain Bacteria; phylum Pseudomonadota; class Gammaproteobacteria; order Burkholderiales; family Burkholderiaceae_C; genus Limnohabitans_A. The sequence continues at coordinate 68,034 of NZ_NESK01000020.1, read as the reverse complement.
GTTTGCGGCCACGCCTGCCAGTGACTTCATCTGCGGCACTTTGCAACTGGCGGCAGGCATGAACCTGCATGTGTTCACCACCGGCCGCGGCACGCCCTATGGGCTGGCTGAATGCCCTGTCATCAAGGTGGCCACGCGCAGCGAACTGGCCCAGCGGTGGCATGACCTGATGGACATGAATGCCGGACGCATTGCAGATGGCGAACTCACCATTGATGAGGCGGGCTGGGAACTGTTTCGCTTGTTGCTTGATGTAGCCAGTGGTCGTCAGACATGGGCCGAGCGCTGGAAGTTGCACAACGCGTTGGTGCTTTTCAACCCTGCACCCATCACCTGAATCTGACGATTTAAAACGAGGAGACAACATGAGCTTTAAACGGCATTTATTGAAGACTGTTCTTTTGGCGAGTGTGGGCCTGGCTTTGAAGCCTGTGTTCGGACAAAGCGATTACCCCAACCGTCCTATCAAGCTGGTGGTGCCTTTTCCGCCTGGCGGCACCAGTGATGTGATGGGGCGCATCATGGCCGAAGAGTTGGGCAAACTGCTCAAACAGCCCGTGGTGGTGGACAACATCGGGGGCGCAGGCGGCATTGTGGGCACCGATCGCGCCATCAAAATGCCGGCCGACGGGTACACCTTGATTCAAAGCGGGGTGGGACAAAACGCGGTGGCCCATGGCCTGGACCCCAAGCTCAAGTACAACTCGATGACGGATCTGGTGCACCTGACCCAAATGCACTCGGGCCCCAATGTGCTGGTGGTGCACCCCTCCATGCCCTTCAAGACGGTCAAGGACATCGTGGACTACGCCAAGAAAAATCCGGGCAAACTGGACTATGGCTTCACCCATGCGGCATCGGGCCACATGGCCATGGAGTTGTTCAAGCAGACCACGGGCATCTTTTTGACGGGTATCCCCTACCGAGGTGGTGGCCCCCTCTTGAATGACCTGCTGGCCGGAACCGTGCCCATGATCTTCATCAACCAGGATGCGGCTTTGCCCCACATCAAGGCCGGCAAGATTCGCCCCATTGCCGTGAGCAGTTTGCAACGCAATGCGCTTTACCCCGATGTGCCCACAGTGGCCGAGTCGGGCTACAAGAATTTTCATGCTTTGTCCTGGTCAGGCTTGTCGGTGGCCAAGGGCACGCCTCAGCCCATTGTTGATAAATTGGAGTCGGCCATGGTTCAGGTGCTGCAGTCCGATGCGGTGCGCCAGCGGCTGACGTCGGTGGGTTTTGTGGTGCCCGCGCTGGGCAGCAAGCCCTACACGCAGTTTGTCAAAGACGAGATCGACACCTGGAGCAAAGTCATCAAGACCGCGGGCATTCAGCCGCAGTAATGCCCTCGCATTCAATCCCTCTTCGCTCACCCCATTTGCCCAACTCGCAACACCTTAACCCTTTGAAGGACTCACAACATGTTCAAAACATCCTTGACCGCCTTGGTCGCTTCCACCTTGTTGGCTTTGGGTTCATCCGCGCAGGCGCAAACCGCGCCAGTCAATTTCCCGTCCAAACCCATCAAAATTGTGGTTCCTTTCCCAGCGGGTGGCACCTCTGATGTCTTGGCCCGAATTTTTGGCCAAAAAATCACCGAGAGTTGGGGGCAGGCGGTGGTGGTGGAAAACCGTCCTGGCTCCAGTGGCAACCTGGGCGCTGATCTGGTCGCCAAATCTCCCGCTGACGGCCATACCCTGGTGCTGATGGATGTGGGCAATCTGGTGATCAGCCCCGCATTGTTCAAGCTGCCCTTCAATGTCGAGAAAGACTTTGCGCCCGTGGCAATGGTGGCGTATTCACCCCATTTGCTGGCGGTCAGCACCAAAGTGCCCGCCAACACCCCTGCCGAATTGGTGGCCTACGCCAAGGCGCAAAAGGGCAAGCTCAATTACGCCGTGGCTGCAGGCATGGGCAGTGCCTCGCATCTGGCGGGCGTCATGTACGCGCAGCGCAACGGCATAGAGTGGGGCTATGTGCCTTACAAAGGTGGCGCACAAGCCATCACCGATTTGATCGGTGGTCAAGTGGACGTCATGTTCAATGGCATGGTGGCCACCTATCCGCACGTCAAGGCGGGCAAGATCAAACTGATCGCCATCTCGAGCACCCAACGCAACGCGCAAATGCCCGGTACGCCGACCGTGGCCGAGAGCCTGCCTGGCTTTTTGACGGGCAGTTTTCAGGGCTTACTGGCCCCAGCGGGCACACCCAAGGCGGTCGTTGACAAGCTGAATGCCGAGGTTCAACGCATTGCCGCCTTGCCAGAAATCAAAGAGCGATTGACTGCCTTGGGCGCTGAACCTTCGGGCATGACACCCGACCAGTTTGGCCAATGGATGCGTTCAGAAATTCCAGCGATGGCCAAAATCGTCAAGGACGAAAAAATCACGGTGGAGTGACCATCGCGTGGGCTGCACTGAGCCCGCGTTTAGACCTGTTTCCCAATGGACCCTTCAAGCTGCCAGGCTTGGAGGACCAACTGAAGAGGGTTTAGCTGCAGCTGACGCTGCCGCAACCTGACATGGTCACGTTCTTGATGGCCGAGGGGTCGGCCAGGGTTTCGGTCACGCTGTCAAAGCCCACCGACTTCAAGTGCGCTGCCAAGCCTGCGTCCATGCTGGCCGAGTGGCCTGGAAACCACTCTGCCAACGCTTCAGCCAACCGGGTGATGATCTGTGTGTCGGTGTCCAGGTAATGGGCTTCCACCGCACGCATGGTTTCCAATATGGTGGCGTGGTGTTCGGCGTGGCAGTTGTCCGCAGAGAAACCTGTGGCCAGCATCCAGCGCTCTTCTTGCGCAAAGTGCGCCACGGTGTGGTCCAAAAATGCTTTGTAAACCGGCAACTGCTGGTCTTCGGGGGTGGCCAAAATCTTGTTGATCATCTCCACAAATTCGTGGTGCGTTTCATCCATGCGCGCATCACCGGTGTTCAGCGATTCGGTCCAGGGCATCAGGTCAGGAGTGGCTGTGGCGGTGGTAGGCATGTTTTTGAAGAAAGCAAAAAGAGGTATGAAATCGGCAGGGTCACAGCCAATTATCGTGGAAGTCATGACCACAAGACGTCTTGATTTTTTGTGGACAGCCAAAGCTGATGTTTGGCCTCAGGGCTCAGACACCCTCAGGTGTGCCATGCCATAAATCGGGCCACCCGTGAACACTTGCCAGTACATTTCTGCCCACGTTGCGCCCATGCCATAGGCTTCTGAAACGCTGTGCTGCGTGAGCAACTCCAGTCGCGGGTGCAATTGGGCAATTTCCTGGCCGTTGTGCGCACCCCAAACGAAGGGCGCATTGGGTTCTTCAGGGTGCACCAGCAATGGGCTTGGCCCGATGGCCAGAGGCGATACGAAATCCAACAGCAGCTCTGTGCCTTCGGGGGCGTTCTCGCCGATTTCCTGGATGATGCTTTTCACCTGGTGGGGTTGCAAATACATCAACACGCCTTCACAGACCACCAACATCGGGTGACTGTGATCGCCGTCGCACACTGACAAACGGTTCCACCAGCCTGGTTGGGTGATGTCCATGGCCTGGTTACAGCAGTTCAAAGACGTCTCGGAAATGAAAGACTGGCGCAAGTCAATCACCGGCTTTAGGTCAACGTCCAGCCATTCGTTTTTGCCGTTGCCCAGCCATTGGAAATAATGGGCCAGACCCGCGCCCAGATTGATGCCCGCACTGTGGGGGAAGCGGTTGAAAAAGTCTCTGCCAATGGCTTTGATCAAGCCGGTACGCCACAGCACATTCACCACCGTGGGGACATCGTTGATGGACGCTTGCGCCTCCGCACCGATGGCAGAAAGCAGCTCCTGGGCGTATCGGTCATGAGGGTCCAGTGCTGGAAACGCTGCGCCACCATGCGCGCGAGCAGCCAGTGGCACCAGCAAGGTGCGTGGAACCCCCGTTAGATTTTCAAGAAGAGATGAGTGGGTCTGGAACTGCATGGTGGTGTCTCCTTGTGTCCTCATCTGCCTTTTCAACCCGAGAGATGTGGTTTGTGTTTTGTCGCGTCGAAATGTCCAGTCTTGCTTGTTGAAGTGCCAGGGTCTGTGCGTGGCATCACCCAAAAAGTTGCTCGTCCTGTGTCTCAGTGGTCATTGCTGTCATGGTTGCTGTTCCAAATGGCGCGCACCAGCCACAAACCGCCAAGAACCGCACCGCAAAATCCGATAAAACCAAAGGCGGGCAAGCCCCAAAGTGTTGGCCCACCTTGCACCGTCATCACAATGGATGAGCCGATGACCAGTGCTGCAATCACCAGTGCCATGGCCATGCGGTTGGCCGCTTGGTTGAGCTGGTTGCCAACCCGCTTGAGGTGTGTCAGTTCCAGGCCGATATGCAACTGTCCACGGCGCGCATTGCGCAGCAGTCGGGACAAATCTCGCGGCAGTTGTTCGATCAGGCCGACGCTGCGCCGCAGCGCTTGCCAGGCGCGCTGTGCAAGTGCTTTGGGCTTGTAGCGTGCGCGCAGTACTCTGCGCAGCAAGGGCAGTGCCTCTGCCGTCATGTGAAAGCCAGGGTCCAGGCTGCGGCCCATGCCTTCGAGCGTGATGAAAGCCTTGATCAAAAGCGCCAGATCGCTGGGCAAAGCCAGGTGGTGTTCGCGCAGGATGGTGGTGACATCGCCCAGCATTTGGCCCAGACTCAGTTGGGCCAAGGGCACGCCGTGGTATTGGTCGACAAATGCCTCGATTTCGCCCTCCAGTTGGTCGATGTGGAGTCCAGGCTCGTCGCCCGTCCAATCCAGCAGCACGTCTGCGACGGCCTGTGGGTTGCGCTCGACCAGGCCCAGCAACAGGTTGAGTAAATCCTCCCTGCGACGCTTGGACAAGCGCCCAACCATGCCGAAGTCGATGAAGGCGATGGCGTTTCCAGGCAGGTAAAAAACATTGCCAGGGTGCGGATCGGCATGGAAAAATCCATCGTCCACGATCATTTTCAGGACCGCGTTTGCACCACGTTGCGCCAGCAGTTTCCGGTCATAACCGTTGTTGTCCAGCAAGTGAAGCTGTTGCCCTGCAATGCCGAAGATGCGGTCTTGCACATTGATGCGTTCGCGCGTGAAAGCCCAATGCACGCGTGGAATGACGATCCACGGCAACTGCGCCAAATTGGTTGCGATGCGTTCAGCGTTGCGGCACTCGTTGGCCAAGTCGAGCTCGCGTTTCAAAGACCTGGCCAATTCGCGCACCAGTTGTTGGGGTCTGTAGGGCTTGAGCCAAGGCAGTTGCGCCTCGGCCACCACCGCCAGCTTTTCCAGCCAACGCAGATCTGCGGCAATGATCTCGGTGATGCCGGGTCGGCGAATTTTGACGATGACATCGGTGCCGTCTTGTAACTGGGCGCTGTGCACCTGGGCGATGGATGCCGCAGCCAAAGGCGTGGTGTCAAAGTGCTTGAATATGGCCTCAGGTTGGGCGCCCAGGTCTTCCACCAGTTGAGGCCGCAAGTCGTCCAGGGGCACGGCCGGTACACCGCTGTGAAGTTTTTCGAATTCGGCAATCCATTCGGGGCTGAACAAGTCGGCCCGACCTGCCAGTATTTGCCCGAGCTTGACGAAGGTGGGTCCCAGCTCTTCGAGAGCCAGCCGAACCTGAACCGGGGGCGGCAGCCTGGCCAAGTCGGCTGCATGTTCCCAATTCAGCGCATGGCCGGCCCGGGCCAGTGCATCGGTCAAACCCAGGCGCCGCACAGTGTCGCCAAAGCCATGGCGGGTGAGTACCCCCAAAATCGTGTTCAGACGCCCCAAGTCACGGGCTGCGCCCAGCGTTTCGATCAGCATCTGAGGATGCTAGGCGGGTTTGCATCCCGCAGGTTCATCAAATGACAGGCGTTTGATCCGCATCAAACGGCATGCTTGAGCGGTCAGCTTTGTCGGGCTCGGTGCCGTGCAATCTGCAAACGAACTTGCTCGGGAGCAGTGCCGCCCAGGGTGTTGCGGGCGTTCAAAGAGCCCTGCAGGCTCAGCGGGCCGAACACATCGGCTTCGATGCGGCCGTCGAACTTTTGCAGAGTTTCGAGCGGCAACTCGGACAGGTCAACGCCCAAGCCTTGGGCGGTTTTGACGGCATGGGCCACCACTTCGTGGGCATCACGAAATGGCAGGCCTTTTTTGACCAAGTAGTCGGCCAGATCGGTGGCCGTGGCATAGCCCTTTTTCACAGCAGCTTCCATGGCTGCGGCGTTGACGGTGATACCGCCTTCCTTTTGGCCTGTGGCGGGGTTGAACTGGCCTCCGACCATTTCGCTGAAGATGCGCAGCGTGTCCTTGAGTGTGTCAACCGTGTCAAACAATGGCTCTTTGTCTTCTTGGTTGTCCTTGTTGTAGGCCAGAGGTTGGCCCTTCATCAGGGTGATCAGGCCCATCAAATGGCCCACCACACGGCCTGTTTTTCCGCGTGCCAATTCGGGCACATCGGGGTTTTTCTTCTGCGGCATGATGGAACTGCCGGTGGTGAAGCGGTCGGCAATGCGCACAAAGCCGAAGTTCTGGCTCATCCACAAAATCAGCTCTTCAGAGAAGCGGCTGATGTGCACCATGCACAGGCTGGCCGCAGCGGTGAATTCAATCGCAAAGTCGCGGTCGCTCACGCCGTCCAGGCTGTTTTGGCAGACTTGGGCGTGGCCTTGTGCATCGACCATGCCCAAGCTGCGCGCCACGCGTTCGCGGTCCAGCGGGTAGGTGGTGCCTGCCAGCGCGGCGCTGCCCAGCGGCAGACGGTTGGTGCGGCGACGCACGTCGCTCATGCGCTCGGCGTCGCGTGCAAACATTTCCACATAGGCCAGCAAGTGGTGTGCAAAGCTCACGGGCTGGGCCACTTGCAGATGGGTGAAGCCGGGCATGATGACCTCGACGTTTTGCTCGGCCACATCGACCAGCGACTTTTGCAAATCGGCCAGCAGGTCAATGATGAGGTCCATTTCGCCGCGCAACCACAGGCGCACATCGGTGGCGACCTGGTCGTTGCGGCTGCGGCCTGTGTGCAGGCGCTTGCCCGCATCACCCACCAACTGGGTCAGGCGGGCTTCGATGTTCAGGTGCACGTCTTCCAGGTCCAGCTTCCACTCAAAAGCGCCGGATTCGATCTCTTGGGTGATCTGCGCCATGCCGCGCTGGATGTCGGCCAGGTCGCTGGCACCAATGATTTTTTGTACGGCCAGCATCTCGGCATGGGCCAGGCTGCCGGTGATGTCGGCTTGCCAAAGGCGTTTGTCAAAAAACACGCTGGCGGTGTAGCGCTTGACCAACTCGCTCATGGGTTCAGAGAAAAGCGCAGACCAGGCTTGGGATTTTTTGTCGAGTTGGTTTGTCATAGGTCTGAGATTTTATCGGGCTTCACAGGACGCCAGACCCAGGGCCTGGTTCCCCAGTCTGTGCTGTTCAGCTCGGGAATGCCTTGGGTAAATGCGCTCACCCCGTATTTCGTAATCCCGCAGCGATCCCGTTGATCGAGATGTGAATCCCGCGTTGCACCCGTTCGTCGGCCTTGCCCGCCCGGTAGCGGCGGATCAGCTCGACCTGCAGGTGGTGCAGCGGGTCGATGTAGGGAAAGCGGTGGCGAATGGATCGGTCCAGCGCCGGGTTGCTGGCCAGTCGGTTTTTTTCACCCGTGATCTGGGTCAGTGCGTCGGCCGTGCGGTGCCATTCGGCCTCAATCGCGGTAAAGATCTTTTTGCGCAGGCGGGCGTCACTGACCAGTTCGGCATAACGCGAGGCCAGGGCGAGGTCGCTCTTGGCCATTACCATGTCCATGTTGGACAGCAGGGTGCGGAAAAATGGCCACTGGCGGTACATTTTTTGCAAAAGGGCCAGCGCCGCTTTGCGTTCTGCTGCATCTGGTTTGTCAAGGTATGCGGCCACGGCTGTGCCAAAGCCCAGCCAGCCGGGCAGGGTCAGGCGGCATTGGCCCCAGCTGAATCCCCAGGGGATGGCGCGCAGGTCTTCGATTTTCTCAAGTGCTTTGCGCGATGCGGGTCGTGAGCCGATGTTCAGCTGCGCCAACTCCTTGAGCGGGGTGGCGCCAAAAAAGTAGTCGGTAAAGCCGGGTGTTTCGTAAACCAGTGCGCGGTAGGCGCTCATGCTGAATTTGGACAATTCGGCCGCAGCTTCCAGAAAAGCCCGCGTGGCGGGCTTGGTGGGCTGCAGCAGGGTGGCTTCGAGTGTGGCGGCCACCAAAGTTTCGAGGTTGCGGCGACCGATTTCGGGGTTGGCGTATTTGGAGCCAATGACTTCGCCTTGTTCGGTCAGGCGAATCTGGCCGCGTACGGTGCCGGGCGGCTGCGCCAGGATGGCTTGGTAGCTTGGGCCACCGCCACGCCCTACGGTGCCACCGCGGCCATGGAACATGCGCAGGGTGATGCCGTGGCTCTTTTGAAGTTTGTCAAACAGCTCCACCAAGGCAATTTCGGCGCGGTAGAGCTCCCAGTTGCTGGTGAAAATGCCACCGTCTTTGTTGCTGTCTGAATAGCCCAGCATGATGTCTTGCTCGCCGCCCGAGCGCTGAACCAGCGCAGCCACACCAGGCAGGGCATAAAAGTCACGCATGATCCGCGCGGACTGGGCCAGATCTTCGATGGTCTCGAACAGGGGCACCACAATCAGGTCGTTGTGCGCTTTGCTGTCCAGTGTGCCCCGCAAAAGCCCCACTTCTTTGAGCAGCAGCAGCACTTCCAGCAAGTCGCTCACAGCTTCGGTGTGGCTGATGATGTAGTGGCGAATTGCCTCCTTGCCAAAGTTGGCGAGCATGCGATGGGCCATTTCAAAAATGGCCAGTTCCGATGTGGTGTGGGCACTGTAGTCGGCACCCGTGACACGCAGCGGACGGGCGTCGTTCAGCAGACCCAGCAACAGGGCTTGCTTGGCGTGTTCGTCAAGCTGGCTGTAATGCTTTTCCACACGGGCGGTGGTCAGCAGCTCGGCCACCACTTCTTCGTGTTTGTCCGAGCTTTGGCGCAGGTCAACCGTGGCCAGGTGGAAGCCAAAAACTTCCACAGCGCGGATCAGTGGTTGCAGGCGCTGGGCGGCGAGCGCTTCGGCGTGGTGGCTGCACAGCGATGCTTCGATCACGCGGAGATCGGTCAGTAACTCTTCGGCGCTGCTGTAAGGGTTTTGCGGGGCCACGGCGTGGCGCGCTGCATCGCCTCCAGTCAGGTTTTTCAGGGTGGCGGCCAGTCGGGCATAGATGCCGGTCAGAGCCCGGCGGTAGGGCTCGTCCAGCCGGTGTTCGTTGGTGTCGGGCGATTGGGCGGCCAAGGCGAGCATGTCGGTGCCAAAGGGGACCAGCATGGCCGACAGCGATAACTCGCTGCCTAAAAAATGCACTTCGGTAAGATAGTGGCGCAGGGCGACATCGCTTTGGCGGGTCAGGGCGTGTTCCAGCGTTTGCGCGGTCACGTTGGGGTTGCCATCGCGGTCGCCGCCTATCCATTGGCCCATGCGCAAGAAACTGGCGACACGCTGGCCGGGCAGGGCTTGCTCCAATTCGGCATACAGCTTGGGAATTTCACGCAAGAAGGTGGCTTCGTAGTAGCTCAGGGCGTTTTCAATTTCGTCAGCGACGGTCAACTTGGTAAAGCGCAACAAACGCGTTTGCCACAGCTGCATCACCCGGGCGCGCATTTGCAGTTCGTTGCTGGCCAGTTCTTTGGGCGTGAGGGCGTCTTTGGCAGCGTTCACGGCAGCGGCGCGGGCCTTGATGGCGTCGCGCTCGGTCAGCAGGTGTGCAATGTCACGCTCTGCGTCCAGGATGCTTTTGCGCTGCACTTCGGTGGGGTGGGCCGTGAGCACGGGCGAGACATAGCTTTTGGCCAGCATGTCCGAGATGTTGCGTGGCGTGATGCCCGCCCAACGCAGGCGCTGCAGCGCGACGTCGATGCTGCCTTCTTGCGTGTGGCCTGCACGTTCGTGGATGGCGCGTCGGCGAATGTGGTGGCGGTCTTCGGCCAGATTGGCCAGGTGGCTGAAGTAGGTAAAGGCTCGGATCACGCTGACAGCCCGATCGCCAGGCAGGCTTTTGAGCAGTTTTTTCAGCGCTTTGTCGGCTTCCTGGTCGGCATCGCGCCGAAAGGCCACCGACAATTTGCGAATTTGCTCGACTAATTCGTAGGCTTGGGGGCCTTCTTGCACCCGGATTACATCACCAAGAATGCGGCCCAACAGCCGGATGTCTTCAGCCAAGGGGCGTTCACTGTCGCGCTTTTCGCGGTGCTTGCTGGTCTGGGGTGCTTTGGGGAGGGGGGTGGGTTCCGCGGAGGCCTGTTTCATCGGTGTGTCTGCTCTGAAGGGGGGGGAGTGCTGGTGATGTGCCCTGGGTCCCATCGTCCATCGCCTCATGCTAGCATCGCCCGAGGACAAAAAATTACCAATTGATTTCATTTTGATGGGGTCAATATTTTTTCAGGAAACCCCGCCGTGACCGAGTCGAAAGTGCCCTCCATCGTCATCGCCACCCGTGAGAGCCGTTTGGCTCTGTGGCAGGCTGAACACGTTAAATCTTTGCTGGAAGCCAGAGGCTGCAAGGTCCGGCTTTTGGGCATGACGACACAAGGCGATCAGATTCTGGACCGCAGCCTGAGCAAGGTGGGTGGCAAGGGCCTGTTCGTGAAAGAACTTGAAGTCGCCTTGCAAGAAGGCCACGCCGACATTGCGGTGCATTCGCTCAAGGATGTGCCCATGGACATGCCGGAGGGCTTTGAGTTGGCTTGCGTGATGGAACGCGAAGACCCTCGCGACGCCTGGGTGTCGCCGCAATACGCTCGCCTGGAAGACTTGCCGCAAGGCGCGGTGGTAGGCACCTCCAGCCTTCGCCGCACCGTGTTGTTGCGTGCCTTGCGGCCCGATTTGAAGATCGAGCCCCTGCGTGGCAACCTGGACACCCGCTTGCGCAAGCTCGATGAAGGGCAGTACGCGGGCATCGTGCTGGCCGCTGCAGGCCTCAAACGCCTGGGTTTGACCGAGCGCATTCGCCACATTTTTGAAACCGACCAGATGCTGCCCGCTGCAGGGCAGGGCGCGTTGGGCATCGAAATTCGCAGTGACCGCGACGACTTGCGCGCCTTGTTGGCGCCGCTGGCCGATGCGCCCTCATGGCGCCGCGTGGCGGCTGAGCGCGCCGTGAGCCGTGCCATGGGTGGCAGCTGCTCCATGCCTTTGGCTGCACACGCCATCATCGAGGGGGGCGTTCTCAAGCTGCAAGCGGCTTGGGGCGATCCAGAAGGCGCCACCACTTTGGTCACAGCCGATGCCCATGCCAGCGCTGATGGCCTGCAAGCCGCAGAGGCCTTGGGGCTGAGTGTGGCGCAGGCCCTGCGTGACGGCGGAGCGCATTGAGCTCACAAGCTGATATGACGGGTGCGCCCGAATTGCCCTTCCCGCGGGTGATCGTGACCCGGCCCGAGCGCGAGGCCATGGCTTGGGCACAGGGTTTGCGGGCGCTGGGCGTGCACAGCGAAGCTTTACCCTTGATCGAGATTGCAGCGCTGCCTGAGATTTCCGGGTTGACACAAGCCTGGCAGGTGGTTCCCCATCACTTGGCTGTGATGTTTGTCAGTGCCAATGCGGTGCGTTTTTTCATGGCGGCGCGGCCTGAGGGCTTAGCTGTGCCAAGTTGCCGGGCCTGGTCCACAGGGCCCGGCACCCAAGCGGCTTTGCTGGCTGCTGGCTGGCCTGCAGCGCTGATCGACTCACCTGATGAAAAGTCTGCACAGTTTGACTCTGAAGCCTTGTGGGTTGTGGTGGCTGGGCAGGTGCAGGCTGCTGTGGCTGCGGCTGCGCATGCCAAGCCCTCGGTCCTGATTGTTCGCGGTGCGGATGCACACGGTCAGTTGGCCGGGCGAGATTGGCTGGCCCAACAGCTTGAAAGCGAAGGTCTACAAGTCTTTCAGGTGGTGGCCTATGTGCGTCAGGCCCCCGAATTGACATCTGAGCAATGCCGCCGTGCGCGCCAGGCCATGACCGATGGCAGCCGGTGGTTGTTCAGCAGCTCCGAGGCGGCTCAGCTTCTGCTGCAGACTTGTCCGGACTTGCCTTTGGGTCAGGCTTGGGCGCTGGCCACGCACCCTCGAATTGCCCAGCGGCTGCGGGCATCCGGATGGGGGAGGGTTGACAATGTTCCTGCCGGACTGCAAGCACAAGCGGAGTCTATAAAATCGCTGGCATGACTTCCACACCTGAAACTGCTTCATCCTCTGCAAAGCCCGTGGCTTCGGCACCCGTGCCGGTTCGGCGTGCATGGACCCGGTGGCTTGCGATCGGTGTGGCAGGCCTGGCGTTGCTGGTGTCTGTTTTGCTGTGGCAAAAGCTGTCGCGCATTCAAGAGCAACTGGCTCGGCAAAGCGCGGATACCGGGCAGCAATCACTGGAGGCCAAAGCATGGGCCAAACAGGCTCAGGAGACAGTGAAAGACAGTGCCGCACGGCTGGCACTGGTCGAGGCCCGCCTGGGTGAAGTGGCCCTGCAGCGTGGACAGCTTGAAGAGTTGATGCAAAGTCTGTCGCGGTCACGCGATGAAAATTTGGTGGTGGACATTGAATCGGCTTTGCGCATGGCCCAGCAGCAAGCTCAGTTGACAGGCAGTATCGAGCCCTTGCTGGCCACGCTCAAGTCGGCGCAGATGAGGGTGCAGCGTGCCGCACAACCGCGTCTGGCCCCGGTGCTCCGGGCACTCGAAAAAGATCTGGATCGTCTCAAAACAGCCAATGTATTTGATTTGCCGGGCTTGTTGATCAAGTTGGACGAAGGCGTGGCTTTGGTGGATGGCTTGGTGCTGGCCAATCAGGAGTTACCGACAGCGGCCATGAGCCGGACTTTGGCCGAAGCGGGCAGTTCCCCACCGCCGCCATCGTGGTGGATGGCTGGCTTGAACCAGTTTGCAGACCAGATCAAGGGATTGGTGCGTGTCAGCCGAATCGAATCGCCCGAAGCGGCCCTGTTGTCGCCAGACCAGGGGTTTTTCCTGCGCGAAAACATCAAGCTCAAATTGCTCAATGCCCGTCTGGGTTTGTTGGCTCGGCAAAAAGACGCGGCCCGCGCAGACTTGGCTTCTGCTGCCGTCATCGTTCGCCGCTATGCCGATGGATCTTCTCGCAAAACAACTCAAATGCTTCAGTTGCTTGAGCAATCCGGTATGCAACTGAAAGCCAGCGATATCCCACCCCTGGAAGGGTCTTTTACAGCGTTGGCGACAGCTGCTGCAGGAAGGTGAGCGGGTATGCGCGCAGCTCTTTGGCTCATCAGTTTGTTTGCACTGGCCGCTGCAGCGGCATGGCTCGCTGGGCACAACCAGGGCACCGTGACTTTGTTTTTGGCGCCCTACCGGGTCGATTTTTCGCTCAATCTGGTGTTGTTGGTGTTGAGCCTTGTGGTGCTGGTGGTGGTGTTGGCACAGCAGGCTTTGTCGGCTTTGTTGTCTTTGCCCAAGCAGGCCAAGCGCTGGCGCCTTCAGCAAAAAGAACGGGCGGCCCATGCCGCGATGCTCGATTCGATCAGCCAGTTCATGGCCGGGCGTTTTTTGCGGGCTCGCAAGTCGGCGCAATCAGCCCTTGAAAAAGAAACCCTCTTGAGGGATGCCGGCCTCCTGCTTGACCATTCAGTCTCTTTGCGCACGGTAGCGCACATCATGGTGGCTGAGTCGGCGCACGCCTTGCAAGACCGTGAGTTGCGACAAACCCATTGGCAAGAGGCCATGCAGTCTGCCAAAGAGGGGCAGTCTTCTGAGCGCCAGACATTGACCGAGGGCGCCCAGCTTCGAGCAGCCCGTTGGTTGCTCGATGACCGGGATGCCGCAGGAAGCTTGGGTTTGTTGCAGACGTTGGCTCCAGCTTCGTCGCGTCGCATGGTGGCCATGCGGCTTCAACTCAAAGCGGCCAGGTTGGCGGGTCAACCTGCAAAGGCTCTCGATACGGCGCTTTTGCTGGCCAAGCACCGTGCGTTCAAGCCAGCCACGGCCAACAGCCTGGTGCGCAGTCTGATTCTGGAATGGTTGATGCATACACACGATGCCGATGCTGTTCAGCGTTTGTGGCTGAGTCTGACCCCCACCCAACGCAACATGCCCGACCTTGCTGCAGAGGCCGCTTTGCGTCTTGTGGCTTTGGGGGGAAGCAGTGCGGTGGCCAGGCCGTGGTTACAGCCTTTGTGGGCCGCTTTGCAGTCGCCGCAGCAGTCGAATTGGACTTCTGATCAGTTGACTCGCATGGTGCAAGCCATGGAGGCCAGTGTGGCAGATGTTCATGCTGCCGATGCCCGGCAATGGCTGGCTCGAATAGAAACCGCTCAGCAAGCACAACCTCAAGATGCGCGTTGGCAGTATCTGGCGGGCATGGTGTGCTTGCGCCACCAGTTGTGGGGCAAGGCGCAGAGCCTGCTGACCCAAGCGGTCAAGGGTTTGCAGGCCCCTGCACTGAAGCGGCAGGCTTGGTGTGCTTTGGCCGAATTGGCTGAGCAAAGGCAAGAGCCCGCCGTGGCTGCGCAAGCCTGGAAACAGGCCGCTTTGGTCAATCAGAGCTGATGCCTTGATGCCCCTTGGGGCTGATCCGGATGGCCCCGCATGGCCTCCTGAGTTGAAGGGTGCTGTCGAACAACAAGCACAGAGCGGACAAACCGATGCGCGCCAGGCCTGCCCGGTTCATTGGGCATGCTTACCCCTGTAGCCCCTTAGCCCCTGACGCAACTGATCGGATGTGCCAAAAAAAACCGGGCGCTGGGCCCGGTTTTTCATCAGCGCGCAGCGCTGGACTTGGAAATCAGAACGGCAAGTTCATGTCTTTCAAGTCTTTGCGTGTTTCCACCAAAACCAGGGGACCTTCATTCAGGGTCACAGCGGGTGGACGCTCGCGCGGCACACGAGCCGGTTTGATTTCGGCCGCAATGCCAGCTTGAACGGCAGCCACCTTGGCAACATCCGAATTCACCCAAACCAGACCGGAGCCTTGCGCCACCTGTTCCAGATTGTCGATTTGCAGTGTGTAGCTGGCCACGGATGGCAGGTCTGCGCGTGTGGCCACTGCAGGCGCTGCTGGTGTCACCGCCGCCGCAGGCGCGGCTAGAGCAGCAGGTGCCGACACAGGGGTAGGTTCAGGGGCGGATGATGGTGCAGATGCTGCAACAGGTACTGAAGCAGGTGCTGAAACAGGTGCGTCTGGTCGTTCAATGGGCGCCTGCTCGGCTGCAGGTGCAACCGACGTTGGCTGGGCACGCTCAAAGTATGAGCGTGATGCAGGGCGGTCTTCGCCTGTGGATTCAGCGACAGGCGCAGAGAACGCACTGTCATCTGCCTCGCCCAGGGTCACTTCGCCAGGGTTTTCCTGGCGTCCTTCGCTTGGGCGGTCCCGGCGGTCACGCCCGTAGCGATCGCGCGATCGGCGATCACGGCGCTCGCCCGTGTTTTCGCTTGACGCACCACCTTCAGAGGGCAGATTGGCTTGTTGACCTTCGGTGGCCATGACTTCGGATTCGGGGCTGAGTGCATCGCTGGGGGCTGTGTCACCCTGGCGGCGCTCGCCACCACGATCGCCGCGTTCACGTCGGCCTTCGACACCGCGTTCGCCGCGCTCTCGGCGACCGTCACCGCGGCCTTCGCCACGACCATCGCGACGGCCTTCGCGTGCAGGACGCTCCGCGCGTTCTCCCCGCTCATCACGTTCACCGCGTGCGGGGCGGACTTCGCCTTCACGCAGTTCGTTGCGGCCTTCACGACCTTCAACACGGCCTTCACGACCCTCGCCACGGCCTTCGCCGCGACGACCGCCTTCGCGAGGTGCGCGGACTTCACCGGTTGCACCTTCGCTGCGCTCGCCACGCCGACCATCACGGCCGCCTCGGCGACCGTCACGGCGTTCGCCATCGCGGCCCTCCGTGCGTCCCTCTGAACGGCGATCGCCATTTCGGCCTTCGCGGGATTTCTCATCCTTCTTGTCAACAGGTGCTGGCGCTGTTTCAGGGGCACTGCCACCGAACAGGTTTTTCAGCCATCCGAAGAAACCGGCTTCGGCTGCTGGAGCGGCGACAGTCGCAGGTGCAGCAACTGCTTTGTTGGGGGCAGGCTTGGCCGTTGCAGCCACCGCTTCGGGTTTGACCGGTGCAACAGGGGCTGGGGCGTCAGGCAAAACCCCTTTGATGACAGGCGTTTGCTTGTTGGTCGGCTCTTGCGAACGGCGGGTCACCGTGGTGGCATCTTCGATTTCTTCGGCCATTTTGTAGCTGACTTCGATACGGTCCAGGCGCGGATCGTCGTGCTTGAGGCGTTCGAGTTTGTAATGCGGTGTTTCCAGTGACTTGTTGGGCACCAGCAGCACATTGATCCGTTGCTGCAATTCGATCTTGGCGATCTCGGAGCGCTTTTCGTTGAGCAGAAAGGAAGCCACTTCCACCGGCACCTGGGCGTGCACAGCGGCGCTGTTGTCCTTCATGGACTCTTCCTGGATGATGCGCAGGATCTGCAGTGCCGAGCTTTCGGTGTCGCGGATGTGGCCTGCACCGCCGCATCGTGGGCAGGGGATGGACGCACCTTCACTCAAAGCGGGCTTCAAGCGCTGGCGGCTCATTTCCATGAGGCCGAACTTGCTGATGGTGCCGAACTGCACGCGTGCGCGGTCCTGGCGCAGCGCGTCGCGCAGGCGGTTTTCCACTTCGCGGCGGTTCTTGCTCTCTTCCATGTCGATGAAGTCGATCACGATCAGGCCACCCAAATCGCGCAGACGCATCTGGCGAGCCACTTCATCAGCGGCCTCCAGGTTGGTGCGGGTGGCGGTTTCTTCGATGTCACCGCCCTTGATGGCTCGGGCCGAGTTGACGTCCACTGAAACCAGGGCTTCTGTGTGGTCGATCACGATGGCGCCGCCTGAGGGCAGTTGCACGGTACGGGCGTAGGCCGATTCGATCTGGTGCTCAATCTGGAAGCGGCTGAACAGGGGTGCGTCGTCGCGGTAGCGCTTCACGCGGTTCGCAAACTCAGGCATGACATGGCTCATGAACTGCTGAGCCTGGTCGTAGATGTCATCGGTGTCGATCAGGATGTCGCCGATGTCGTTGTTGAAGTAATCACGTATGGCACGGATCACCAGGCTCGATTCCTGGTAAATCAGGAAGGCGCCTTTGCCACCTTTGGATGCGCCATCGATGGCGGTCCACAGTTTGAGCAGGTAGTTCAGGTCCCACTGCAACTCGGGGGCTGAGCGGCCGATGCCAGCAGTGCGGGCAATGATGGACATGCCTTTGGGGTATTCCAGCTGGTCCATGGCTTCTTTGAGCTCGGCCCGGTCATCGCCCTCGATGCGTCGGCTGACGCCGCCACCGCGGGGGTTGTTGGGCATGAGCACCACATAACGGCCAGCCAGACTGACAAATGTGGTCAGGGCTGCGCCTTTGTTGCCACGCTCTTCTTTTTCGACCTGCACCAGAAGGGATTGGCCCTCCTTGATGACGTCCTGAATGCGTGCTTGGCTGACCGAGACGCCTTCGGCAAAGTACTGGCGTGAGATTTCCTTGAACGGCAAGAAGCCGTGTCGGTCTTCGCCATAGTCCACAAAGCAGGCTTCGAGCGAAGGCTCTACACGGGTCACCACCGCTTGGTAGATGTTGCCCTTGCGCTGTTCGCGCCCTTCAATTTCGATTTCGTAGTCGAGGAGTTTTTGTCCATCGACGATGGCCAGGCGGCGCTCTTCAGCTTGCGTGGCGTTGATCAGCATCCGTTTCATGATGCGTTCCTTTTCTTGTCAGCTTTGGCCCCAGTGCAGAAAAATGTCTGCGGGCTGAGACCTGTTTACACAACCGGCTTGGGGATTCCTGGGAATCTCAAAGCCTACGTTGCCGGGGCTGACACCTGAAACGAAGGGAATTGCCGAAGTTGATCGCCATTCAGCTGCGCGTGAGCACAGGAATGGGGATCGTGGCGCGTGGATGGGGCGAGTGAAAAGGTGTGCAAAGATTTATCCACTGCCGGGGGCTTCCCCCGGTGTCCAGGACAAATTGCCGGGCACAAGGCGTGACTGTGAAGCATGGCTTCGTGAGCCACTCCAACCACATCAGCAAAGTTCCGAACAACACAACCATCTCGCTTTGATCCGTCCAACAGCCTGAAGGGCTGCTGGACTTGGGGTATTCCGTATCTGTGTTTCTGGGCATCGGCCCAACCTCGGGGCGATTGACCACTGTTGGCGTTGGCCTTCAGTCTGCAAATCCTGCCGGGGGTGGCATCGATCATCTGGTTTGGCGCGGTGGTGGTGGACTAAACTCCAGCTTTATCGGAATTCATTTCCATTTGAATCAACCACTTACAGCCAATTGCCAGTGAATCACATTATAGGGGCTAAGTCCGCCATTGCGACGCCCGCCGTCAAATGGTTGTTGGTGGACGAAGAGTCAGCCGGGCAGCGTTTGGACAACTTTTTGATGCGCCACCTCAAGGGCGTACCCAAAACCCACATTTACCGCATCATCCGCAGCGGTGAAGTTCGCATCAACAAAGGCCGTGCTGCGGCCGATACCCGGATTGAATCCGGTGACGAGGTGCGTTTGCCGCCCGTGCGCATTTCGGACAAAGTGGCCGAAAAAGCCGAACGGCCAGCCCCGGGACGCGAATTTCCCTTGCTTTTTGAAGACGACAGCTTGCTGGCCATCGACAAGCCAGCAGGCGTGGCGGTGCATGGTGGCTCGGGGGTGAGCTTTGGCGTGATCGAGCAATTGCGGCAGGCCCGCCCTCAAGCCAAGCTGCTGGAGTTGGTGCATCGCTTGGACCGGGATACCAGCGGCATTTTGCTGGTGGCCAAAAAGCGCAGCGCCTTGAGGCACCTGCAAGACCAATTCCGTGAGCGTGAGACAGGTAAAACCTATTTGGCGTTGGTCAAGGGCGATTGGCCGGCCAAGCTCAAAGTGATTGACCAGCCGTTGCTCAAATTTTTGCTGCAGGGCCAGGATGGCGCAGAGGGTGAGCGGCGCGTTCGTGTGACCACGCCCGAAGACCCCGATGGCATGCGATCCGTTACCTTGGTCAAGGTGTCCAGGCGATTGCCAGGAGCTACTTTGCTGGAGGTGACCATCAAAACCGGGCGCACCCACCAGATCAGGGTGCACCTGGCCTCACAAGGCCACCCAATTGCAGGCGACGACAAATATGGCGATTTCGAATGGAACCGCCAGCTTCAAAGGCCGGGGAGCAGCCCGGGCCTGAAGCGCATGTTTTTGCATGCCTGGCGATTGCAGTTCAACCACCCCGTGACAGCGGAGCGCGTTTCGCTGCAAACCGATTTACCCCCCGAATTGAAAGCCTATGTTGACCATGCCAGCCACTCTGAATGAATTCCGGCCCCGCCAGTTTGACCTGATCGCCTTCGATTGGGATGGCACCTTGTTCGATTCCACCGCCCTCATCACCCGCTGTATTCAGCGCGCGGTGGTGGATGTGGGTGGGGCAGAGCCCACTCGCGAGGCAGCCTCCTATGTGATTGGTCTGGCCCTCATGCCTGCGCTGGCGCATGCGGCGCCCGATGTGCCTGTCGACAAATACCCGGCTTTGGGTGAGCGCTACCGTCACCATTACATACAGCACCAACACGACATCTGCCTGTTTGATGGCGTGCTGGAGTTGCTGGACGACTTGAAAGCCCGGCACCACTGGGTGACGGTGGCCACGGGCAAAAGCCGACAAGGCTTGAACGAGTCCTTGCAGGCGGTGGAGTTGCGCCACCGTTTTGACGGCTCAAGAACGGCCGATGAAACGGCAGGCAAGCCCCATCCGCTGATGCTGCACGAGCTGATGCGTGAGTTTGGGGTTGAACCCGAGCGCACCTTGATGATTGGCGACACCACGCATGATTTACAAATGGCCCTGAACGCCGGTTGTGCCAGCGTGGGTGTGAGCTATGGGGCGCACGAGCCCGAGGCTTTTCATGCCCTGAACCCTCGCCATGTGGCGCACAGCGTGCGTGATTTGCACTACTGGTTGCTGCTCAACGCTTGAACAGGAGTGGTCATGGATCCGATGGTCCCTTTGTGCAACAGCGCTGATTTGGCCCAAGGAGGCCGTGCTGTGCCTTTTGACATTGTGTATGCCGGTCAGACTTGCCGTGCGTTTGCCATCCGTTACGAAGGCCAGGTGTACGCCTATCTGAACCGCTGCACCCATGTGGCCATGGAAATGGACTACCAGCCAGACCGCTTTTTTGACGACACTGGACGCTGGCTGATGTGTGCCACACACGGCGCCACTTACCAACCAGACACGGGGGCGTGCTCTGGTGGACTCTGCCGTGGCGGCCTTGTGAAAATAGACCTTTCAGAGCGGGACGGCGTGGTTCACTGGCATACTGCCTACAACTTAAAGCCCCTTGAATTTTGACCATGCAAGACCCCCAGGACAACACGTCCGCCTCGGCCCCCCCAGAACCCGTGAAAGCTGCCCTCCCCCTAGACGAAGGCTGGGCGCGCCAAACACTGGAGCAGTTGGCCTTTGCCAGCTTGAAAGAGCAGAAAGTGGCCAGGCGCTGGAAAGTGGGCTTGCGTTCTGCTTGGCTGCTGTTTTTGGCGGTGGTGTTTTGGCAGGCATTCAGCTATAAATCCCCCACCAGTCATCCCAGCTTGCCGCACACGGCGATGGTGTCTATCGTGGGCGAAATCGGCTCGGAGACCGAAGCCAGCGCTGAAAATGTGATGTCGGCGATGCGCCTTGCCTTGGAAGACTCAGGCTCGCAGGCCTTGGTGTTGCTGATCAACTCTCCTGGCGGCAGTCCGGTACAGGCAGGCCTGATCAACGACGAGATCGTCCGTTTGCGTGCTTTGCACAACAAGCCGATTTACGCCGTGGTGGAGGAGTCGTGTGCTTCGGCCGCTTATTACATCGCGGCAGCCACTGACCGCATTTATGTAGACAAGGCCAGCATTGTGGGCAGTATTGGTGTCTTGATGGATGGCTTTGGATTCACCGGACTCATGGACAAGCTGGGGGTGGAGCGGCGTTTGATGACGGCGGGTGTCAACAAAGGTTTTCTGGACCCCTTCAGCCCGCAAACTGAGCCGCAACGTAAACACGCCCAAGCCATGCTCGACCAAATCCACACCCAGTTCATCCAAGTGGTCAAGAAAGGCCGTGGTGATCGGCTCAAGGAAAGTCCTGATACCTTCAGCGGCTTATTTTGGAGTGGCCAGCAAGCGGTTGACATGGGCTTGGCCGACAGCCTGGGTAGCCTCGATGGCGTGGCCCGTGAAGTGGTGAAAGCCCCCGATGTGGTGGACTACACGCAACGCGAAAACGTGGCAGAACGCCTGGTCAAACGATTTGGCGCTGCCATGGGTGAAGGCACGTTGCGTGCCCTGCGAACAAGCACGGGCTTGCGCTGAACCTCAAGGCCCGATGGCATAGACCGCAGGCGTGTGACCATCAGGGCCTTTCAGGCCCTTTTTCCATTGCGCCACGCTGTGACTCTGGATGCTCGCCGAAGGCAGTGTCAGGCCGCTGGAAATGGCCAAACGGGTGTGGGCCTGCAAGCTTTGCAGCAGTCCCGACAACATGGCTGCGTTGCGGTAAGGCGTCTCTATCCAGAGCTGTGTTTGCCCGGTTTTATGGGCCAGAGATTCCAGTTGCTTGAGCCTGGTGGCACGTTCTGCGGCGTCTTGCGGCAAGTAGCCTACAAATGCGAAGTTTTGGCCATTCAGCCCACTGCCGGCCAAAGCCAGTAACAAAGACACCGGGCCGACCAGCGGCACCACCTTCAAGCCCAGATCGTGCGCAGCACGCACCACCGAACTGCCAGGATCGGCCACAGCAGGCATGCCGGCTTCGCTGATCAGGCCTACGTCATAGCCTTGCAAAGCCGCCGTCAGCAGCGGTTTGGCGTCAAAGCCGGATTGGTGGTCGCCTTTCTTGTGCACGTGGCGAGGCAACTCGGTGATGCTTTGCTCGGGCAGGGGGGCGATCAGGGGGTGGGTTTCTCCAACGCGCTTCAAAAATGCCCGGGTGGTTTTGGCGTTTTCACACACCCAATGCTGGATATTGGCAGCCGTGGCCAGTGTGGCTTCAGGCAGAACATGTGTGATGGGTGCTTGCTCAACGCAGCCAAAGTCCAACGGCGTGGGCACCAGATACAGGCAGCCCTTGGTGTTTTGGTGGGCGTTCACAGCAGCTTGACCCCAGCTAGGCGCAACAGCCGGGCGGTGCGGATGAGGGGCAGCCCCACCAGCGCAGTCGGGTCATCGTTGTCAATGGACTCCAGCAAGGCAATGCCAAGGCCCTCACTTTTGGCGCTGCCAGCGCAGTCATAGGGCTTTTCGGCTTGTAAATAAGCTTCGATTTCGTCGTCGCTCAAGTCGCGGAAAACCACCCGCACCTCTGCCAGATCAACTTGTTTAAAGCCCGTTGCCAAGCACACCACGGCCAGCGCAGTCTGAAAAATCACCGTTTGACCACGCATTTGGCGCAATTGCTGTACAGCCCGTGCGTGCTCACCCGGCTTGCCCAGGGGCTGTCCCGCCAGATCGGCCACCTGGTCCGAGCCGATGACCACCGCTTCCGGATGCAAGGCGGCGACGGCCTGGGCTTTGGCCAATGCGAGTCGCAAGGCTAAGTTCTTCGGGGTTTCGCCCGCCTGCGGGGTTTCGTCCACGTTGGGTGCGGTGACACTGAAAGGGATGCGCAGGCGCGCCAACAATTCGCGCCGATAGCGTGATGTAGAGCCCAGTACGACTTGGCGGACGTTGCTGGGTGTGGAGGAGAAATTCGGTGTCAAAGTGCAAACCCAAGGTGAAATTCGGACAGGTGATTCTCTTACACTGCAGCCATGGAAAAAAAAATGGACCCCCGGCACCTGGATGTGGTGTCTTTTGCCCGTGATGCCATCGGCCTGAAGGGCGAGGGCAATCTGGCCGATTGGCCGCGATTGGCAGAAGAACAATTCGGCAGCGCTCTGTCTCCTGGCCTTTTGCTTTGGCAATTGCAGGGCCGAATGGTTCCGCAACCGGGGGGCACTGACGAGATTTGGCTGGACTTGAAGGCTTCGGTGCGTTTGCCGATGCAATGCCAACGATGCCTGTCGCCTGTTTTGGATGTGGTGGCGGCTGAGCGTTCTTTGCGTTTTGTAGCCGATGAGGCCACGGCGGCGGCGCTTGACGATGAGTCCGAAGATGATATTTTGGCCATCAGCCGTGATTTTGACGCACTGGCCTTGATCGAGGATGAGCTGATTTTGTCATTGCCCTTGGTCCCTTTGCACGAGGTTTGCCCCGAAACAGTGCCTATGTCCGCAGTCGATCCCGAGTTTGACGCGGCATCCGAACGCCCCAATCCGTTTGGCGTATTGGCTGGCCTCAAAACAGGCCCTCCCAAGTAAGCGCGAAACTAAACCCTGAGGGGCTGGCTTGTCTTAGGCTATAATTTGCGGCTTCGCTCAGTTGATTTGGGCGACACTCTCATCAACCAGACGCTGCGCTACAGGCGCGGCCTCCAAGCTTCCAAGGAGCCACCATGGCTGTTCAGCAAAACAAAAAGTCGCCATCCAAGCGCGGTATGCACCGTTCACACAACGCCCTGAACGTGCCAGGCATCGCTGTGGAGCCAACAACAGGTGAAATCCATTTGCGCCATCACATCAGCCCCAACGGCTTTTACCGTGGCCGTCAAGTGCTGAAAAACAAGTCCGAAGCCTGATCGGCTTCAGCCTATAAGCCTGAATGGGCCCGGCGCTACTGTGTCAGTAGCCTCGGGCTTTTGTTTTTATGGCTTTGATTTCTTCACGATTTTTGATCTCTAGGATCTCATGACCTCGCCCACTCCGATCACCCTGGCTGTCGATTGCATGGGCGGCGACCATGGTCCCCGAGTCACCCTGGCGGCTTGCAGCCGCTTCTTGTCAAGCCACCCTGATGCCCGTTTGGTGCTGGTCGGGCGTCCTGAGGCCTTAGCCGGTTTTGATGATTTTCGTGCCACGGTGGTTGCCGCGACCGAAGTGGTCGAAATGGACGATTCGCTGGAGGTGGCCTTGCGCAAGAAGAAAGACTCTTCCATGCGGGTGGCCATAGAGCAAGTGCGTGATGGCAAGGCGTCAGTTGCCATCTCTGCCGGAAACACGGGCGCCTTGATGGCGATTGCCCGCTATGTGCTCAAAACCATGGATGGCATCGATCGCCCGGCCATTGCCGGTCAAATGCCCAACTTCAAAGGCGGCGGCACCACCATGCTGGATTTGGGTGCCAATGTGGATTGCACGCCAGAGCATTTGTTGCAGTTCGCAGTCATGGGCTCAGCCTTGGTTTCTGTCTTGCAGAACAAGGAGCAGCCCACTGTTGGTCTGCTCAATATTGGCGAAGAGGCCATAAAAGGCAATGAAATCATCAAAAAATCCGGTGAATTGTTGCGATTTGCTGCTAACTCCGGGGATTTGAATTTTTATGGCAATGTCGAAGGGAATGACATTTTCAAGGGAACAGTCGACATCGTGGTCTGCGATGGCTTTGTTGGCAATGTGGCCCTGAAGGCCAGTGAGGGCCTGGCCACCATGGTGAGCAGCTTTCTCAAGGCTGAGTTCTCTCGCAACATCTTCACTAAAATGGCCGCCATTTTGGCTTATCCGGTCCTAACAGCTTTTAAAAACCGTGTAGACCACCGCCGCTACAACGGCGCTGCCTTGTTGGGTCTGCGGGGGCTGGTGTTCAAAAGCCATGGTTCTGCCGACGAGCTGGCATTTGAAAATGCCTTGATCCGCGCTTATGATGCATCTCGAAACCAATTGCTTGAGCGCGTTCGTGAACGCATCGCCCATGCTGGCCCGTTGTTGGCAGGGGCTCAGGCTGAGCGGTCAGAACCAGCGGTCACATCTGTATGAGAATTTACTCCCGCATCTTGGGCACTGGCAGTTACTTGCCGGCAAAACGCATGACCAACGCCGATCTGGCTGCCGAGTTGGCGCAGCAAGGTGTTGAAACTTCGGACAACTGGATCGTGGAGCGAACCGGTATCCGCGCCCGACACTTTGCCGCCGATGAGCAAGGCTGCAGCGATCTGGCCACAGAAGCCTCTCGCAGGGCATTGGATGCCGCTGGCTTGGCTGCACAGGACATTGACCTGATCATCGTGGGCACTTCGACACCAGACATGGTTTTCCCCTCGGTTGCAACCATGGTTCAGCACAAGCTGGGCGCTGCAGGTTGCCCGGCGTTTGACGTGCAGGCGGTTTGCAGTGGCTTCATTTACGCGCTGACGATCGCAGATGCCATGATCCAAACCGGTTCGTCCAAGCGGGCGCTGGTCATTGGCGCAGAAGTGTTCAGTCGCATTCTGGACTTCAAGGACCGCACCACCTGTGTCTTGTTTGGTGATGGCGCAGGCGCCGTTGTCCTGGAGGCCTCGGACACGCCCGGCATTTTGGCCACTGATTTGCATGCCGATGGCAAATACAAAGATATTTTGTGTGTACCTGGTCATGTGAACCGTGGCGGTATTCTGGGCGACCCGGTTCTCAAAATGGATGGGCAGGCCGTTTTCAAACTGGCTGTGGGTGTGCTCGAAGAAACCGCTCGAGCCAGTTTGGCCAAGGCGAATTTGACCGATGCCGACATCGATTGGCTGATCCCGCATCAGGCCAACATCCGCATCATGCAAAGCACCGCCAAAAAGCTCAAGATGCCCGCCGACAAAGTGGTGGTCACCGTGGATCAGCACGGCAATACCTCGGCCGCCTCGATCCCTTTGGCGTTGGACACTGCCGTTCGCGATGGGCGAATTCAGCGGGGACAGACGCTCATGCTCGAAGGTGTGGGCGGCGGCTTCACTTGGGGCTCCGTGCTGCTGCGCTATTGATGGGACCTTCGCAGGTCAGCGGCATTGCGCCATGCTGATCCGATTTCAGATTCATTCAGACCGCATATGACCAACTTTGCATTTGTTTTTCCTGGACAAGGCTCCCAATCGGTGGGCATGCTCGACGCTTGGGGGGATCACCCGGTGGTGCTCGAAACCCTCAAAGAAGCCTCTGACGCCCTGGGTGAAGATGTCGCCAAACTCATTCATGATGGTCCCAAAGAAGCCTTGGCCATGACCACCAACACCCAACCCGTGATGTTGGTGTCGGCGGTTGCTGCATACCGGGCCTGGCTGGCCGAAGGGGGTACCAAGCCCTCGGTGGTGGCTGGCCATTCATTGGGCGAATACAGTGCCTTGGTCGCTTCGGGGGTGCTCACTTTGACGCAAGCTGCCCCGCTGGTGCGCTTGCGGGCCACAGCCATGCAAGAAGCTGTCCCTGTGGGCGTGGGTGCCATGGCGGCCATCTTGGGTCTGGAATCCGCCAAAGTAATTGCGGGTTGCCAGGAGGCGCAAGCCAGCTTTGCCCTCGGCAGCCCAGAGGTGGTCGAGGCCGTGAACTTCAACGATGCTGCCCAAACCGTGATTGCCGGCAGCAAAGCTGCAGTCGACAAAGCCTGTGAAGTGCTCAAGGCCATGGGCGCCAAACGTGCGCTGATCTTGCCTGTGTCGGCCCCCTTTCACTCGAGCCTGATGAAGCCTGCGGCTGAAAAATTGCGGGAAAAGCTGGCCACACTGAGCCTGGCCGCGCCGCAAATTCCGGTGCTCAACAACGTCGATGTAGCCGTCGAATCCGATCCGGTTCGCATCTGTGATGCGCTTTACCGCCAGGCTTTTGGTCCGGTGCGTTGGGTCGAATGCGTGCAGGCCATCAAGGCCCGTGGCGTGACCGTTTTGGTGGAATGCGGCCCCGGCAAGGTGTTGGCGGGTATGACCAAGCGCATTGACGCCGAATTGAACGGTGTGGCCTTGTACGACCCCACCACCCTGGCTGAAGTGAAAGGATTGTTGGCATGAGCGAAGTTCAAACCCCCCAAGCAAAACAAGTGGCGCTGGTGACCGGCGCGTCCCGCGGCATCGGCGCGGCCATTGCGCTGCATCTGGCCAAAGCCGGCTATGTGGTCATTGGTACCGCCACCAGTGAAGAAGGCGCCGCCAAAATCAGCCAGGTTTTGTCTGATTTTCCTGGCAGCCGCGGCGCGAATCTGAATGTCAACGATGCCGCCGCAGGCGAATCCCTGATCGATGCCATCGTCAAGGAACACGGCGGTCTGCAGGTGCTGGTCAACAACGCCGGCATCACCCGCGACACGCTGGCCATGCGCATGAAAGACGACGACTGGGATGCAGTGCTCGACACCAACCTCAAGGCGGTGTTTCGCATGAGCCGTGCTGTGATCCGCCCCATGATGAAGCAGCGCTATGGTCGCATCATCAGCATCACCAGCGTGGTGGGTGCCTCGGGCAACCCCGGGCAGGCCAACTATGCTGCAGCCAAGGCGGGCGTGGCGGGCATGACCCGTGCACTGGCCCGCGAGCTGGGAAGCCGAAATATCACGGTCAACTGCGTGGCCCCCGGTTTCATTGAAACCGACATGACTGCCAGCTTGCCCGAAGAGCAGAAAAAAGCCTTGTTGGGCCAGATTCCACTGGGGCATCTGGGCAAACCCGACGACATCGCCCATGCGGTGGCCTATCTGGCCGGAACGCATGCGGGCTATGTCACGGGACAAGAATTGCATGTCAATGGTGGCATGTTCATGGCCTGATTTCCGGAACAGCCTTCCGGACAGGTAAAATCTTCATTTTTCACAACCCTCAGAGGGACCCCATGAGCGATATCGAAGCACGTGTCAAAAAAATCATTGCCGAACAACTCGGCGTTGAAGAGTCACAAGTTACCAACGAAAAAGCCTTTGTGGCCGATCTGGGTGCCGACTCTCTCGACACGGTGGAACTGGTGATGGCACTCGAAGACGAGTTCGGCATCGAGATTCCTGACGAAGACGCAGAAAAAATCACCACGGTGCAAGCTGCGATCGACTACGCCCAAAGCAAGAAGGCCTGATAGACGATGACCCGGCGCCGCGTTGTAGTCACGGGTTTGGGATGCGTCAGCCCCGTAGGCAATACGGTGACCGATGCATGGACGAACCTGCTTGCCGGTCAGTCCGGCATTGGTCCTATCACCCGTTTTGACGCTTCGGCCATGTCTTGCCGATTCGTGGGTGAAGTCAAGAACTTTGACCTCGAGTCCTATATCTCCGCCAAAGAGGCCAGGGCTATGGACCGTTTCATCCATTTCGGTATCGCTGCCGCAGCTCAGGCCATCCAGGATTCTGGGCTGCCAACAGGCGATGCATTGGATGAAGAAGAAGCTTGTCGCATTGGCGTGGTGATCGGTTCAGGCATTGGCGGTTTGCCAATGATCGAAGACACCCATGCCGAATACATCGCCCGTGGTGCCCGGCGAATTTCCCCATTTTTTGTACCGGCCTCGATCATCAACATGATCTCTGGCCATGTGTCGATGCGCAGTGGTTTCAAAGGCCCTAATCTGGCTGTTGTAACTGCTTGCACCACAGGTTTGCACTCCATAGGCGAAGCCGGTCGTTTGATCGAATACGGCGATGCGGACGTGATGGTCGCTGGAGGCTCTGAAGCCTGTGTGTCACCGCTGGGTGTCGGCGGCTTTGCGGCCATGCGCGCCTTGTCTACCCGCAACGATGACCCTGCAGCTGCCTCCCGCCCCTGGGACAAAGACCGTGATGGCTTTGTGCTGGGAGAAGGTGCAGGTGTAATGGTCCTTGAAGAGTATGAGCACGCCAAAGCCCGGGGTGCCAAGATTTATGCCGAACTTTCAGGCTACGGCATGAGCGCTGACGCAGGGCACATGACAGCACCCAGCATGGACGGCCCACGCCGGGCCATGGTCAACGCCATGCGCAATGCCGGTGTCAATGCCGACCAGATCGATTACCTGAACGCGCACGGCACCTCCACGCCATTGGGGGACATCAACGAAACCAATGCCATCAAGGCGGCTTTGGGCGCGCATGCGTACAAAACCGTGGTGAGTTCCACCAAATCCATGACAGGTCACCTGTTGGGTGGTGCGGGAGGCATTGAGAGTGTGTTCACTGTGCTGGCGCTGCATTTGCAAAAAGTTCCACCCACCATCAACCTGACCAATCCTGACCCAGAGTGTGATCTGGACTACTGTGCCAACACGGCACGCGACATGAAAATTGACGTAGCCCTGAAAAACAATTTTGGTTTTGGTGGCACCAACGGTTCGCTGGTGTTTAAACGCATCTGACGCGAGTTATTGCCATGTACAACGCCCCACCTGCGGCTTTCCCGGTGGGGCGTTTTGTTTGGGGCCGTGCTGCCTTGATGGGCGTGGCCTTGCTTTCGGCGCTGGGGCTTGTTGGTTGGCAAGTGTCTGGGCAGGCAAGGTTTGCCATGGTGGGCTCAGCTTGGTTCTTTTGGGCCTTTTGCGTGCTTGGCGCTGTAGTTTGGGTGCCTCGGCAGGCCATGCAAGGTGGACGTTTTTTCTGGAGCGGCGAGGCCTGGCGCTGGTTGGCAGATGAGGGTAAAAACAAGGACGAAGAACTTCGCATTGAAGTGACGGTGGGTTTGGACTTGGGTTCCAGGCTTTTGCTATTTGTCAGGATGCTGGACGAGCAAGAGCAGCGTTGCGGATTGCTGGCCTTTGTCTGGTTGGAGGAAGTGACGATGCCCTCAAAGTGGCATGGTTTTAGATGCGCTGTAAATTCGCCTGCGAAGACAAGCCACAACACGGCCGAGCCTTTGGCAGAGCGTGCTTGAGGTGGCTTGAACTGACTGGATTAGCCCGTATTTGATGCAAACAATTTAAGTTCGGGACGTAACCCCATAAGGAGCTTTTGTGCAGAAAAAAAGTTGGATGAAAACGGCCGCTACGGCCACACTCTTCAGTGTCCTGGCGGCGGGAATTGCATGGACGCCATCAGCTGCTGTGATGGCACAAACCCCCAACACGGTCGTGCGCAGTCTGCCTGACTTCACGGACCTGGTGGAGCAGGTGGGCCCCTCGGTGGTCAACATCAGGACCCTTGAAAAAGTGCGTCCCAGCGCACCGGGCGCCGCCACACCGGACGAGGAAATGCAAGAGCTTTTCAGGCGGTTTTTTGGCGTGCCCATACCCAACGCGCCCAGACAAGCACCACGCCAAAACAAACCTCAAGAAGAAGCGCAGCCACGGGGTGTGGGCTCTGGCTTCATTTTGAGTGCTGACGGCTTCATCATGACCAACGCCCATGTGGTGGAAGGTGCCGATGAAGTCATGGTGACCCTGACCGACAAACGCGAATTCAAGGCGCGCATCGTGGGTGCCGACAAACGCACCGATGTGGCTGTTGTCAAAATTCAGGCGACTGGCCTGCCTGCCGTCAAGGTGGGCGATGTGGGCCGTTTGCGCGTGGGTGAATGGGTGATGGCGATTGGGTCGCCTTTTGGCCTGGAGAGCACGGTCACGGCTGGCATTGTGAGCGCCAAGCAGCGAGACACTGGCGATTATTTGTCATTCATTCAAACCGATGTGGCGATCAACCCTGGCAACTCCGGTGGGCCGTTGATCAATATGCGCGGTGAGGTGGTGGGCATCAACAGCCAAATCTATTCCCGTTCAGGCGGGTTCATGGGCATCTCGTTTGCCATTCCCATGGACGAAGCCATGCGCGTCAGTGAGCAACTGCGCGCTAGTGGCCGCGTCAGCCGCGGGCGCATTGGCGTCCAGATTGCACCCGTGACAAAAGACGTGGCGGAGTCAATCGGTCTGGGCAAGGCGCAGGGGGTGTTGGTGCGGGGCGTCGAAGAAGGCTCGCCCGCTGACAAGGCCGGCATTGAGGCCGGTGACATCATTACGCGCTTTGACGGCAAGCCCATCGACAAGCCTGCTGACTTGCCCCGTGCGGTGGGAAACACCAAACCAGGCAGCAAAGTGGGCATCACGGTTTTTCGCCGTGGCGCCAATAAAGACTTGAACATCACAGTGGCCGAGATTGAGGCCGAGAAAGTTGCTGCTGCAGCCCCCGCCCCAGAGAAAACCGCGCCCGCTGCCATTGGGCAGCACTGGGGTTTGAGCGTCAGCGATTTGACCGATGCCCAAAAGAAGGAACTTCGCGTGCGCGGTGGTGTGCGGGTGGATGCGGCAACTGATGCCGCTGCCAGGGCGGGTATACGCGAAGGTGATTTGATCTTGGCGGTTGCCAATTCGGAAGTCACATCACTCAAAGACTTTGAGTTGGCCATGTCCCGTGTTGATAAAAATCGACCGACCAGTGTCCTGATTCGCAGAGGTGACGGGGCGCAGTATGTGCTGATCAGACCGACCAAATAAACCGCTGGACTTGTCAAGAGTCCACAGTTTTTGAAGGTCATTGGCTGCATATTCAGGCCTTTCGGGGCCTGGTTTCGAACAGTTTTTGATTTCTGGAAAAGATTTTTAAAGTTTGTGCCAACTAACTTAACTGAGCTGCCATGATGAATTTGGATAAAATCTGGCGTCTTGACCTTCAATTGATGGCATAAAGTGCAGGGCTGAGTTCACGATGCGGGATTTCACACAGGAGTCCACCGTTGATCCACAGATGGCCCACAAGTTGTTCAGGAAGATATTAAATCTGCTGTGAATAACATGTGGATAAAGCCGTGTTGCAAAGCAGCAACGACCTGCCAAACGTGTTTTTGGGGCTGTGCGCGTGGGCCAATTTGCCTACAATGAAGACCCAACTATCGCAGTTGCCATAGATTGTTGGTTCAGGGCGCGTCTCCACCAGACGCGCCCTTTTTTCTTTTACGGATCCTTGATCCACAAATACTTGCAGACGTTGTTTGATGAATCACATCAGAAATTTTTCGATCATTGCCCACATTGACCACGGTAAATCCACGCTTGCCGATCGCTTGATTCAATGGTGTGGTGGTCTTGAAGCAAGAGACATGGAAGCCCAGGTCCTGGACTCGATGGACATCGAGAAAGAGCGCGGCATCACCATCAAGGCTCAAACCGCAGCACTTCAGTACAAAGCCAAGGACGGACAGGTTTACAACCTCAATCTCATCGACACGCCAGGCCATGTGGACTTCTCATACGAAGTCTCGCGGTCGTTGTCAGCATGCGAAGGCGCCTTGCTGGTGGTGGATGCCAGCCAGGGAGTCGAGGCACAGACGGTGGCCAATTGCTACACCGCACTCGAGTTGGGTGTCGAGGTGGTTCCCGTTCTGAACAAAATGGATTTGCCCAACGCCGATCCGGACAATGCCCGCAGCGAGATCGAGGACGTGATCGGCATTGACGCCACCGACGCCATTCCGTGCTCGGCCAAAACTGGCATGGGCATTGAAGAAATTCTCGAAGCCGTGGTGGCCCGCATCCCCCCGCCCAAAGGCAATCCCGATGGGCCATTGCGCGCCATGATCGTTGACAGCTGGTTTGATACCTATGTCGGCGTGGTGATGCTGGTGCGCGTGGTCGATGGGCAGTTGCTCAAAGGCGAGCGCATCAAGATGATGGCCAGCAACGCTGTCTATGAAGCGGGCAGCCTGGGTGTGTTCACCCCCGCCAACCAGCCGCGCGAATCGCTCAAGGCTGGCGAGGTGGGTTACATCATTGCGGGCATCAAGGAGTTGCAGGCCGCCAAGGTGGGCGACACCGTGACACTGGAAAAGAAGCTGCCCAACAACCAGGGCCCTGCGACGCAAGCTTTGCCGGGTTTCAAGGAAATCCAGCCACAGGTGTTTGCCGGGCTTTATCCGACCGAAGCCAACCAATACGATGCCCTGCGCGATGCCCTGGAAAAACTCAAGCTCAACGATGCATCACTGCATTACGAACCCGAAGTGTCGCAAGCGCTGGGCTTTGGTTTTCGCTGCGGCTTCCTCGGATTGCTTCACATGGAAATCGTGCAGGAACGTCTCGAGCGCGAATTCGACCAGGACTTGATCACCACAGCCCCCAGCGTGGTTTACCAAGTGGTGAAGCCTGATGGTGAAGTCGTGATGGTCGAGAACCCCTCCAAAATGCCTGACCAGGGCAAGGTGCAGGAGATCCGTGAGCCGATCGTCACGGTGCATCTGTACATGCCACAAGACTATGTCGGGCCCGTCATGACCCTGGCCAACCTGAAACGTGGCGTGCAACTGAACATGGCCTATCACGGCCGACAGGTCATGCTGACCTATGAAATGCCCTTGGGCGAAATCGTGCTTGATTTTTTTGACAAACTCAAATCGGTCAGTCGGGGCTATGCCTCCATGGACTACGAGTTCAAGGAGTTCCGGGCATCGGACGTGGTGAAGGTCGACATTTTGCTCAATGGCGAGAAGGTCGATGCGCTGTCCATCATCGTGCACCGCACCCAGTCCCAGTACCGCGGCAGGGCGGTTGTAGCCAAGATGCGCGAAATCATCAGCCGCCAGATGTTCGATGTGGCCATTCAGGCGGCCATTGGGGCCAACATCATTGCCCGTGAAAGTATCAAGGCCTTGCGCAAGAACGTGCTGGCCAAGTGTTACGGTGGCGATATTTCACGCAAACGCAAACTGCTTGAAAAGCAGAAAGCGGGTAAAAAGCGGATGAAACAAATTGGTTCGGTCGAGGTGCCCCAAGAGGCGTTCTTGGCCATTTTGCAGGTGGAAGATTGATGCAGTTCTTGACGTCTTTGATGTTGGCCGCCTTTGTGGGATACGCCGGGTCCTGGTACCTGGGTTTCATCGAGGGCAACTTCGCCTTGCTCTTGCTTTTGGCCACGGTCATCACGGGTATTTATTGGCTGGCTGAGCGTTTTGTTTTCTTGCCGCAGCGCCAAAGAGCGGTGGATCGGCTGGAGGCCGAGACAGCGCAGCGCAGCGCCGGATTGGCCAAAATGGGCATTGAAAAAGTCGACACTAACCTCCAGGAGAGCCGTGAAAAGCTGCTGATGCAGCCTTGGTGGCTGGACTGGACTGCAGGACTGTTCCCGGTCATCGTGGTGGTGTTCATCTTGCGCTCTTTTTTATTCGAGCCCTTCAAGATCCCTTCTGGTTCGATGATCCCGACGCTCCACATTGGGGATTTGATTTTGGTGAACAAATTCCACTACGGCATTCGCTTGCCTGTGGCCAACACCAAGCTGACTGAAGGCGCTGCCGTTCAGCGCGGTGACGTGATGGTGTTCCGTTATCCGCCCAAGCCCAGTGTGGACTACATCAAACGCGTGGTCGGCGTGCCCGGCGACGAGGTCGCATACCTGAACAAGCGGCTGAGCATCAATGGCAAGCCAGTGAGCACCCAAGCCTTGCCCGATTTCTTTGACGAGTCGACCATGCGCTATTTCAAGCACAGCAGTGAAACGCTGGGGGTCAGGCCGCACCAAACCATTCAGGACGATGAACGCCCCGCTTTCATACCGGGTGCCGACACCTTTGCGGGTCGTGAAAATTGCAATTACACCGTTGAAGGCGTGACCTGCAAAGTCCCTGCTGGGCATTACTTCATGATGGGCGACAACCGCGACAACTCGCTCGATTCGCGTTACTGGGGTTTTGTGCCCGATGCCAACATTGTGGGCAAAGCCTTTTTTGTTTGGATGAACTTTGGCAACATCAAGCGCATCGGCGCTTTTGATTGAGGTGACTGTGGCGACCTCCTCTGCATTGTCCGAATTGCAAATCCGCTTGGGCTATGCCTTTCGCCAGGCTGGCTTGCTGCAGCAAGCGGTCACCCACCGCAGCTTCAGTTCGGACCACAACGAGCGCCTTGAATTTCTCGGTGATTCGGTGCTCAACCTGTCTGTGGCGCACATGCTCTATGCCCAATTGTCCAGCTTGCCTGAAGGCGACTTGTCGCGGGTGCGGGCCAATCTGGTCAAGCAAGACACTTTGCACCAATTGGCCAAAACGCTGGATTTGTCTGCCGTGATGCGCCTGGGTGAAGGCGAAATGCGCTCCGGAGGCCAAAGCCGCCCCTCGATTTTGGCCGATGCACTGGAGGCCATCATCGGCGCCGTGTATCTGGATGGCGGCTACCAGGATGCGCAAGCACTGGTTGAGCGTTTGTTCCAAAAAGTGGACATCAAACCCGACATGCAGGCAGCGGGAAAAGACCCCAAGACCGAGTTGCAAGAGTGGCTTCAGGGGCGCAAGTTCGCGTTGCCCAAATACACCGTGGTGGCCACCTCCGGGGCAGCGCACCGGCAGCAATTTGAAGTCTCCTGCGAGGTCACCGAATTGCGCCAAACCCAACAAGGCTCGGGCGCATCGCGTCGTGCGGCTGAACAAGCAGCGGCAGCCGCCTTACTGCAGATCCTGAAATCCGAAAGCCCAGCATGAGTTCCGATAAAAAACCTGTTGCACCTGAACGCACCGCTGCCGAGCAACAGATGCGCCGTCCCGTTCAAATTGCGGGGGTGACCATTCAGCCGCGCGATGCCTCCGAAGATGTCGCCTTGCCCGCTGTGGCTGCACCTGCGCCCGTGCCCGTGATCGGTCAACACTGCGGCCTGGTGGCCATCGTGGGCAAGCCCAACGTCGGCAAGTCGACTTTGCTGAACGCCCTGGTGGGCCAGAAAATCAGCATCACCTCGCGCAAGGCGCAAACCACGCGCCACCGCATCACGGGCATTCGCACCCAGGGCGTATCGCAGTATGTTTTTGTGGACACGCCAGGGTTCCAGACCATCCATGGCACCGCCCTCAACAAGTCACTCAACAAAACCGTGGTGGGTGCCGTCAGTGACGTCGACCTGGTGCTGTTCGTGGTCGAGGCCGGCAGCTTTACCACGGCCGATGCCAAGGTGCTGGCACTTTTGAAACCCGGTATTCCGGTCTTGCTGGTGGCCAACAAACTGGACAACGTGCACCGACGCGGCGACATCGCACCGTGGCTGCGCGAGATGCAAGAGCGCCACGCCTTCAATGAATTTGTGCCCATGTCGGCCAAGCAGCCCAAAGACATTGAGCGCCTGCTGGGCATTTGCGAAAAATACCTGCCCGAGCAAGCCTGGTGGCACGCCGAAGACGAATTGACCGACCGCAGCGAGAAGTTTCTGGCCAGTGAGATGGTGCGCGAAAAATTGTTCCGTTTGACCGGCGATGAGTTGCCCTACACCTCCACCGTGGTGATCGACAAGTTCGAGGAAGAACCGGGCCGCACGGCCAAACGCATGCTGCGCATTGCGGCAACCATCGTGGTCGAGCGTGAAGGCCACAAAGCCATGGTGATTGGTGACAAGGGTGAGAAGCTCAAGCGTATTGGCACCGAGACACGCATGGAGCTGGAAAAGTTGCTGGACGCCAAGGTGTTCATTGAACTGTGGGTCAAAGTCCGCTCGGGTTGGGCCGATGACGAAGCGCGTGTGCGCAGCTTCGGGTACGAGTAACTTTCAGCGCCAATGGCCACCAAGCGGATTGCTGACGAGCCAGCCTATGTGCTGCACCGCTACGACTGGAGTGAGACCAGCCTGATTTTGGAGGTGTTCACCCGCCACCATGGTCGGGTGGCGTTGGTGGCCAAGGGGGCGAAACGGCCGACTTCCAGCTTTCGCCCCGTGCTGCTGCCATTGCAACCCCTGTCACTGGCATTTGGTGGCGATGGTGACATTCGCACCCTCAAGTCCGCTGAGTGGGTGGGTGGGCATGTCATGCCCACGGGCGAGGCACTGTTGTCGGGTTACTACCTCAACGAGTTGCTGATGCGTCTGACGGCGCGAGACGATCCCCACCCGCAGGTGTTTGATGTGTACGCAGCTGCAGTGCGCTTGCTGGCCAGTGGCGACCCTGATGCCTTGCAATGGGCTTTGCGGGGGTTTGAACTGCTGTTGCTCAAAGAGATGGGCTTGCTGCCTGCATTGGATCTGCAGACCCTGACCGTCAAGCCCTTGTCTGCCAACGACTGTTATGTTTTGCTGCCTGAGGCGGGACTGCAATGGGTGAATGACGACACGCGCAATGCCTTGCGAGGCGAGCAATGGCAGTCGCTGCAAGCTGCGCTGGCTGCCCCCAAGCCGCTGGCAGCCTTGCTGAGTGAATGTGCCGATCTTCTGGTTCAGCTGCAACGCCCCTTGCGCCTGTTGCTCAACTACCATTGTGGTGTGGGTGCCCTGCGCACCCGACAAATGATGCTGGACTTGCAAACCTTATGAACACCCTCATGCCCACATCTTCCCAACGTGTTGCCCTTTCGGTCAACGTTAACAAAGTCGCGCTGTTGCGCAATTCACGGCACTTGGGCATTCCCACCGTGATCCGCGCCGCCGAGCTGTGCCTGCAAGCGGGTGCCCACGGCATCACCATCCATCCGCGCCCTGATGAGCGCCACATCCGCGCCAGCGATGTGCCGCAGTTGCATGCCCTGATGAAAGCCTGGCCTGAGCGCGAGTTCAACATCGAAGGCAACCCCTTTCACAACCTGATGGACCACGTGCGCGCAGTGCGCCCACACCAGGTGACCTTTGTGCCCGACAGCGAAGGCCAGTTCACCAGCGACCACGGCTGGACTTTCCCCAAAGACGCTGAGCGTCTGAAGCCCTTGATTGCCGAATGCAAAAGCCTGGGCGTCCGTGTGAGCCTGTTCATGGACCCGATCCCAGAGCAAATGGCCGCAGTCCGCGCTGTCGGTGCCGACCGGGTGGAGCTTTACACCGAGCCGTATGCGGCCACTTGGGGGGCGCCAGAAAATGCGATCCAGTTGCAGCGCTATGCCGATGCCGCAGCAGCAGCCGTGCAGGCCGGCTTGGGCGTGAACGCCGGACACGACCTGAACCTCGACAACTTGCCCGCCTTTGTGGCCGCCGTCAAGGGCCTGCAGGAAGTCTCGATCGGCCACGCCTTCATGGCCGATGCCCTCGAGACGGGCTACGCTGCGACAGTCAAAGCGTATTTGAACGCTCTGGCCCCTTGATGAAGGCGCCCGCATGATCTACGGCATTGGCACCGATATTTGCGACATCCGCCGTATCCGGGCCAGTCTGGATCGGCATGGTGAACGCTTTGCGGCCAAAGTCTTGAGTGATGGCGAAATGGCCAACTGGAAATCCCGCAGTGCGCGCTGGCCCGAGCGTGGCGTGCGTTACCTGGCCACCCGCTTTTCGGCCAAGGAGGCCTTCAGCAAAGCCATTGGACTGGGTATGCGCATGCCCATGACCTGGCGCCTGTGCGAAATTGGCAAACTGCCCAGCGGCCAGCCCGTGATCGTCCTGCATGGTGAACTGAAAAAATGGTTTGAAGCCAAAAATCTCAGTGCCCACATCACCGTCACCGACGAGAGCGAATATGCGGCGAGTTTTTGTGTCGTCGAAACCAGGGCGCCGCTCCCTGTGCAAACCAGCCCCAACCCTTGATTTGTTGTTGTTCACCCCGAACTGTAGAGAAATAACATGAGCATTCACGCCCCCCTGATTCTGGACATTGAAGGCATCTCTCTGAATGCCGATGACCGCCGCCGCCTGGCCCATCCCTTGACAGGCGGCATGATTTTGTTTGGCCGCAACTGGCAAAATCGCGCCCAACTGACCGACTTGTGTGCCGAGGTCAAAAGCATCCGCGCTGATCTGTTGATCGCTGTGGACCATGAAGGTGGCCGCGTGCAGCGTTTTCGCACCGATGGCTTCACCCACTTGCCACCCATGCGCGCCCTGGGCGAACTCTGGGCACAAGATGCCCAAGGCCAGCCCGGTTCGGGTGTGCTCAAGGCCTGTGAGGCAGCCACGTCAGCCGGCTTTGTGCTGGGCAGCGAGTTGCGTGCTTGCGGGGTGGATTTCAGCTTCACACCGGTGTTGGACCTCGATCATGGCGAGAGTGGTGTCATTGGTGACCGCGCCTTCGCCCGCGACCCGCGCGTGGTCAGTCTTTTGGCGCGCAGCCTGATGCACGGCTTGCTGCAAGCGGGCATGGGCAACTGCGGCAAGCATTTCCCCGGGCATGGCGCCGTCAAGGCCGATTCGCATGTGGCGCTGCCCGTGGACAAACGTGGCCTCAAAACCATCTTGGCCGACGACGCGCAGCCCTACCGTTGGCTGGGCAGCGTGCTCACAGCCGTCATGCCCGCCCATGTCATCTACAGCAAGGTGGACAGCCGCCCAGCGGGGTTCTCGCCACGATGGCTGCAGGACATCCTGCGCAGACAACTGGGCTTTCAGGGCGTGGTTTTCACCGACGACTTGTCGATGGCCGCTGCGCGCCAAATGGACGGGCGCACGCTCAGTTACGCCGAAGCCGTGATCACCGCCTTGGAGGCCGGGTGTGACCTGGCGCTTTTGTGCAACCGCTCTGCCGTGAATGACGGGACTGAACTGGACGAAGTACTCGATGCCTTGGCAGAGGCCCAGCTCAAGGGACACTGGATGCCCAGCGAAATCAGCGAAGAGCGCCGTTTGAACCTCTTGCCCCGATCCCCCGCCCGTCCCTGGGACGAGTTGGTGCGCTCAAGCGACTATATGCAGGCACTCGACCGCCTGCCTTGAACTGAACAGGACCCACGAATGAACTGGTTTGCACGCATTGTCATGGGCCTGCTGGGGCTTGTCTTTCTGGCCGTGCTGCTGGGCGCTCTGGGCCTGTACACCGTGTTTGCCACCCTTCGCTGGCTGCTGACCGGACGCAAGCCCCAAGTGGTGCTGGTCTGGCAGCAGTTCAGTGCGCTGCGCAAGGGCGCACGCTGGGGCGCCCGGCCAGGCTTTGAGTCCGGTTTCGAGCCGCCGCGCCAGGATGACATCGTCGACGTTGAAGTGCGCGAGGTGGTGGAAGACCCGCCCCGTTTGCCGCCCCGGCAACAGGGCTGAAGCCGCAAGCCAGAAAAAACCCGGCAATGGCCGGGTTTTTTGTGGGTGCTGTGCGTTGCTCAGCCTTGAATATGGCGCAGCGCCGGGAACAAGATCACGTCGCGGATGCTGGGGCTGTCGGTCAGCAGCATCATCAGGCGGTCAATGCCGATGCCACAGCCACCTGCGGGCGGCATGCCGTATTCGAGCGCACGCACAAAATCGTGGTCGTAGTACATGGCTTCGTCGTCGCCATCGTCCTTGGCGGCCACCTGGGCATGGAAGCGGGCGGCCTGGTCTTCGGCGTCGTTCAATTCACTGAAGCCGTTGCCGAACTCGCGTCCGGTGATGTAGAGCTCAAAGCGCTCGGTCACTTCAGGCCGTGTGTCGTTGGCGCGCGCCAGGGGTGAAATTTCGGTAGGGTGCTCCATGATGAAGGTCGGCTCCCAGAGCTTGTCTTCCACGGTTTCCTCGAAATAAAACACCTGCAGACTGGCCAGGCTGCGGGTGGACAGTTTGTCCTTGGCTTCGCTCATGCCCAGCTTTTTCAGCGCATTGCGCAGCCACTCGGCGTTGTCCACGTTTTCACCCGCCTCGGTGTGTTTGAGGATGGCCTCGCGGATGGTCAAGCGCGTGAAAGGCTTGTTCAGGTCTACCGGTTTGCCGTTGTAGCTCAGGTCGAGCGTGCCTGCGGCAATCATGGCGGCGTCACGGATCAGGCTTTCCGTGAAGGTCATCAGGTCCTGGTAATTCCAGTAAGCCGCGTAGAACTCCATCATGGTGAACTCGGGGTTGTGGCGCACCGAGATGCCTTCGTTGCGAAAGTTTCGGTTGATCTCGAACACGCGTTCAAACCCCCCCACCAGCAAACGCTTGAGGTACAGCTCAGGGGCAATGCGCAAAAACATTTCTTGTTCCAGCGCATTGTGGTGAGTCACAAAGGGCTTGGCGTTGGCACCACCGGGAATCGGGTGCAGCATGGGCGTTTCGACTTCCAGGAAGCCGTGCTTGACCATGAACTCACGGATGCCACTGACGGCTTTGCTGCGGGCCATGAAGCGCTTGCGTGCGGTTTCGTCGGTCATCAGGTCCACGTAGCGCTGGCGGTACTTCACTTCCTGGTCGGCCACACCGTGGAATTTGTCGGGCATCGGCCTCAGGCTCTTGGTCAGCATGCGGATCGAGGTGGCATGGATCGACAACTCGCCAGTGCGGGTTTTGAACAAATGGCCCTCGACACCCACGATGTCGCCCAGATCCCAGTGTTTGAACAAGGCATACAGGTCTTCGCCCACATCGTCGCGGGTGACATAAACCTGGATGCGTCCTGTGACATCTTGCAGTGTGGCAAAGCTGGCCTTGCCCATCACACGCTTGAGCATCATGCGGCCAGCCACTTTGGCGGGGGTTTTGGCCACGCCTTCGCCGTTCAGGGTTTCAGCGGTTTTTTCGCCATGGGCCTGGTGCAGATTGGCGGCGTGGTGATCGGGCTTGAAGTCGTTGGGAAAGGCCACGCCTTTGCCCTCAGTCTGCGCCTGGCGCATGGCTTTGAGCTTTTCGCGGCGCTCTGCGATCAGTTGGTTTTCATCCTGGGGCGCAGGGGTTTGCGCGGCAGAGGCAGAGGCAGTCGTGTCAGACATGGCGAGGTGCTGTTGGGGTCGGGCTCGGTGGGCCGCCCGATCCGGGGTTGTAAAGGGGCGCGAACGCGCAAAGCCTTTTATTTTAAGAGTTTGCGG
Source organism: Limnohabitans sp. 2KL-17 (assembly GCF_003063415.1). Classification (GTDB taxonomy): domain Bacteria; phylum Pseudomonadota; class Gammaproteobacteria; order Burkholderiales; family Burkholderiaceae_C; genus Limnohabitans_A. Next base: position 26,732 of record NZ_NESK01000020.1, on the reverse strand, counting down.
GCGGTTTCTGGCCCTCATTGCCGCCAGAAGTGGCCGAAGGCGCCGATTCCACCATATCGCCCACCAATTCCAGGCGCATCAGGGGCTCTTGCAGCGTGAAAAGTCGGTATTTCATGGCCAGAGGCAGGGGCAGCAGTTCGCACCAGCGGTCAGACAACCAGGCGCAGTCGTTCAAGGCCCATGGCTGAGGCCAGTGGGGCACCACGCTGTCTTGCGCGCTCAAGGTGTCCAGTGCCGACTGGATCTGCGAGGCCAAATACTGCAAATGCTCGGGTACAGGCAAGACTGGCTCAACAAGCAAGTCTTCAACCTGTCCGAGCCACAGACCGTCGCTGCGTTGGTGTTTGCCGAGAATGCGAAAACGTCCAAGGCCTCGGCACCACACCAGCACCACACCGGGACGGGGCCGCTCGATGCGCTCAATCGCCACCCGGGTTCCAATGGGCTCAAATTGCTCGACCGCATCACCGGGGCGATGAACTTCACGGCCTTGGGTCAGCGTCACCACGCCAAACCCGGTCCCCAGGCGCTCACATTCGCCAATCATTTGCAAGTAGCGCAGCTCGAACAATTGCAAGGGCAGCAAGGCCCCGGTGAAAAGCACGGTGCCCAGCGGAAACAGAGGTAATTCCGTCTGTGCAGGAGGAAAAGGATCGTCGTTTTCAGGCATCTGGGTATCATCGCACGATAAGGAGAATTCAATGGTGTATCAGATGGTCAGTATGGTGTTGGAGGTGGTGGCGGGCTTGATCGCGGGCACCTGTCTGTTGCGCTTTTTGATGCAATGGCAACGCATTTCATTCCATCAGCCTCTGGGGCAGTTTGTTTTTGCCGTGACCGACTGGTTGTTGTTGCCGTTGCGACGTGCCATACCCCCATGGTCTGCCTGGGATCTGTCCAGTCTGGTCGGTGCATTCCTGATCAAGCTGGTGCAGTATTCGTTGCTCTTGCTCGTGGCGGGTGGGCAGGGGTCATGGGTCCTGTTGCCGCTGGTCAGTCTGGTGGGCTTGGGCCAGTTGGTGGTCTCCGCGCTGAGCGCCTTGGTACTGGTCTTGGCGGTCATGTCCTGGGTCAACCCAGGCTCGCCCATGTACGCTCTTACAAGCCGGCTTTGCGAGCCTTTTTTGCGCCCGTTTCAGCGCGTGATTCCCTCGATTGGCGGGGTCGATCTGTCACCCTTGGCGCTGCTGCTGGTCTTGCAGATCTTGGGCATGCTGATGTCGGGGCTGCAAATGGGCTGGACGCATTGAAGCTGCAAGATGTCACCATGAAAAAGGCCCTCCGAAGAGGGCCTTTTTCATGGGTGGTCAGAGGGAAAAATCAGCTCACCGCATCGGCGGGCTGGCGCTGCAGCATAGCCAGGGTGCTGGCGATGGTTTTGCGCAGTTCACGCCGGTCACAAATCAGATCCACCGCGCCCTTGGTTTGCAGAAACTCTGCGCGCTGAAAGCCTTCGGGCAAGGTCACGCGCACGGTGCTTTCAATCACGCGGGGACCCGCAAAACCGATCAGGGCTTTGGGCTCTGCCATGACCACGTCGCCCAGGAAGGCAAACCCTGCTGAAACGCCTCCCATGGTCGGGTCGGTCAGTACGCTGATGTAGGGCAGGCCCTTTTTGGCCAGGCGGGTCAGTGCGGCATTGGTCTTGGCCATCTGCATGAGTGACAGCAGGCCTTCCTGCATGCGGGCGCCGCCGGTGGCTGTGAAGCAAACAAAAGGCACTTTTTGTTCGATGGCTGTTTCGACGCCACGCACAAAGCGTTCCCCTACAACGGAGCCCATGGAGCCGCCCATGAAGTCAAACTCGAAGCAGGCCACCACCAAGGGGATGCTGTGCACCGCACCCCCCATGACGACCAGGGCGTCTGTTTCGCCCGTGTTGTTCATGGCTTCCTTCAGGCGCTCGGGGTATTTGCGGCTGTCCTTGAACTTCAGGGCGTCCACGGGCACGACTTCCTGACCGATTTCGTAGCGACCTTCGCCATCCAGGAAGCCATTCAGGCGAGCGCGAGCACCGATGCGCAGATGGTGCGCGCAGCCGGGGCAGACATTTTGGTTTTCTTCGAGATCGGTCTTGTACAACACGGTCTCGCAGCTGGGGCATTTGACCCACAAGCCTTCTGGAACCGAGCGGCGGTCGGCCGGATCGGTGTGCTGGATCTTGGGGGGAAGCAGTTTTTCTAGCCAACTCATGAGGGTTCTCCTTCAACGGCGGATTATCGTTGAAACGACGAAAGGGTCATTGCACCAATAAAGGTGGCCAGAACAAGCATGGGCGCTGGCCTTTTCAGTTCATGCATCCAGAGCTTGGCGAATGCCGCTCAAAAAATCAGCGGCCACGGCATTGACCTGGTCGGCCGGTGCCGCATCGATGAGCTGGATCAAACGGCTGCCCATCACCACCGCATCGGCCACTTTGCTGATGGCCTGGGCCGTTGCAGCATCGCGAATGCCAAAGCCCACGCCCACCGGGATGTGCACATGCTGGCGGATGCGCGGAAGCATGGCTTCGACTGCATCTGTGTCCAGTGTGCCGGAGCCTGTAACGCCCTTGAGGGACACGTAATAAACATAGCCGCTGGCCACCTGGGCCACTTGCTGCATGCGCTCGTCGGTGGAGGTCGGGGCCAGCAAAAAGATCAGGTCCATGCTGTGCTCGCGGAGTTTGGCGGCAAACGCCACGCACTCCTCAGGCGGGTAGTCCACGATCAGCACGCCATCGACACCGGCTGCCGCGGCATCGCGGATGAAGCTGTCGGTGCCGTGTTTCTGGTCGTAGCGTTCCACAGGGTTGGCGTAACCCATCAACACCACGGGTGTCGTGCTGTTGGTCTGGCGGAATTCGCGCACCATGGCCAGCACCTGAACGGTGCCAATGCCCAGGGCCAACGCTTTGTCGCCGGCTTTCTGGATGACCGGGCCATCGGCCGAAGGGTCTGAAAAGGGCACCCCCAGCTCAATGATGTCGGCCCCAGCCTGCGCCATGGCGTGCATCAAGGGCACGGTGGTGCCGGCTTGCGGAAAGCCCGCCGTCACATAAGGGATCAGGGCTTTTCGGCCTTGTGATTTCAGCTCGGCAAGGGTGGCATCGATACGGCTCATTGATGGACCCTCACTTCACGAAATTCACAGGCTGCTCAGCGCCCTTGACCGACTGGCCCTGGCAACTGGGTCGGCAGTAGAAGTCGGCATTGGACAAATCGGCCACGGTGCCAATGTCCTTGTCGCCGCGTCCGGACAGGTTGACCAAAATGGACTGGTCGGGGCGCATGGTCTTGGCCAGCTTCATGGCGTAGGCCACGGCGTGGCTGGATTCCAGGGCGGGAATGATGCCCTCGGTGCGGCACAGGTAATGAAAGGCTTCGAGCGCTTCCTTGTCGGTGATGCCCACGTACTCGGCGCGACCAATGTCTTTCAGGAAGGCATGTTCAGGGCCGACACCAGGGTAGTCCAGCCCAGCGCTCACGCTGTGCGTTTCGGTGATCTGGCCGTTGTCGTCTTGCAAAATATAGGTGCGGTTGCCGTGCAGCACGCCGGGTGTTCCCATTTGCAGTGAGGCGGAGTGTTTGCCCGTGTCCATGCCCTCGCCAGCCGCTTCCACGCCGATCAGCCGCGTTTTTTCGAAAGGGATGTAAGGGTGGAAGATGCCCATGGCATTGCTGCCGCCGCCCACGCAAGCGATGACGGCATCCGGCTGTTCTTCGGCCATCTTCAGGCTGTGCAGCATTTCAGGCATTTGCGTGAGGCATTCCTCGCCGATCACGCTCTGAAAATCGCGCACCATCATGGGGTAGGGGTGGGGGCCGGCCACGGTGCCGATGATGTAGAAAGTGTTGTCCACGTTGGCGACCCAGTCGCGCATGGCTTCGTTGAGAGCGTCTTTGAGAGTCTTGCTGCCTGACTCCACCGGCACCACGGTCGCGCCAAGCAGCTTCATGCGGTAGACATTGGGGCTTTGGCGTTTCACGTCTTCAGCGCCCATGTAGACCACGCATTCGAGTCCATAACGGGCGCAGATGGTGGCCGTGGCCACGCCGTGCTGGCCCGCACCGGTTTCGGCGATCACACGGGGCTTGCCCATGCGCTTGGCGAGCATGGCCTGGCCAATGGTGTTGTTGATCTTGTGCGCGCCGGTGTGGTTCAGGTCTTCGCGCTTGAGAAAAATTTGCGCACCACCCATTTCACGGCTCATGCGGGCAGCGTGATAAATCGGTGAAGGACGGCCCACAAAATGCGCCAGCTCTGACTTGAATTCGGCGATGAATTCCGGGTCGTGCTGGTATTTGGCGTAAGTGGCCTTCAGCTCATTGATGGCGTGGGTCAGGGTTTCGCTGACGAAACTGCCACCGTAAATGCCGAAATGGCCCTTGGCGTCGGGTTGTTGGTAGTCGAACATGGCGTGTATTGGCGGAATTGAATCCGGAAAATTTCAAAGGAGGTCAGCATCGGCGGCGCGGACTGCCGCAACAAATTGCTGTATTTTTTGGGCATCTTTCAGGCCTTTTTCAGCCTCAATGCCAGAGCTCACGTCAACGGCCAGAGACCGGCCGTGCGTTCGCAGAGCCCGAATGCCATCGGCCACGTTTGCAGGTGTGAGTCCACCAGACAAAACGAGGTGAGCATTGACGTTTGGTGGCAGCAGTGACCAATTGAATGTTTTCCCGCCTCCGCCGTATCCGTCGACATGGGCGTCGAGCAAGATGGCTTGGGCTTGATTGTGGAGATGCCCAAATTTTACCAAGTCGAATTGGGCTACTTCGGTCAGGGGGATTCGGGCCGCCTTTAGATGTGGGCGGCCAGTGGCCTGGCTCATGGCCTCGCAAAATTCGGGGGCTTCGTCGCCATGAAACTGGATCAAGGCGCCAGGTACAGCCGCGCAAGCGGCCTGAATGCGTTCGGCCGTGTCGTTGACAAACAGCAACACTGGTGTCACAAAGGCGGGCAGCAAGCGGGCCAGCTCGGCGGCGCGGTCGATGCTGACATGGCGCGGGCTGGGCGGGTACAGCACAAAGCCTATGGCATCGGCCCCAGCGGCAGCCGCGGCCAGCACGTCGGCTTCTCGGGTGAAGCCGCACATTTTGATGCGTGTGCGTTGCTGGGGGGCATTGGCAAAAAGGGTGTTTGGCTGAGTCATGGCAACCAATCAAAAGCGGGGGTGGTGTCAGGCAAGCCCCACTCGGGGCTGTAAATCGGCCCGGCAAAGTACAGGCCATCGGGCGAAAAAGTGGGCGCAGCCGCATCGCGGTTTTTGGCCTCAAGCACTTCGCGCATCCAGTCCGGGCTCTGTTGTCCCTGACCAATGCTGACCATGCAACCCATGATGTTGCGGATCATGTGGTGCAAAAAGGCATTGCCTTCAAATTCAAACCGCCAGTAAGCGCCATGCCTTGAGATGCGGATGTGCCGCAGCGTCTTGATGGGTGACAAGGCCTGGCAACTGCTGGCCCGAAAAGAGCTGAAGTCTTGCTCACCCAGCAAGTGCTCGCTGGCTTGGCGCATGGGCGCTTCGGCCAGGGGGCGATAGACCCAGCCCACACGGCCCGTCTCCAGGCTGGGGCGAACGACCGAGTCCAGCACGATGTAGACATAACGCCGCCCTGTGGCGCTGGCGCGGCAATGGAAACTGTCGGATACATATTGGGACCATTGCACGGCAATGTCGTGAGGCAAATACCGGTTGGTGCCGCGTACCCACGAAGCCAGTTCGCGTTCGAGTGGGGTGTCAAAGTGCACCACTTGCATCAGGCCGTGTACGCCCGCATCGGTGCGCCCCGCACACAAAGTGCTGACCCGGGGTACATCGCAAAATTGAGCCAGGGCTTTTTCGAGCTTGTCCTGAACGGTCAGACCGGAGCTCTGGCTTTGCCAGCCTTGGTAGGCCGTGCCCGAGTAGCTGACGCCCAATGCGAGTCTCACGAGTTCGGACCCCTTGGGTTGGAGGCCTGAGGGGCTTCCTTGGACTCGGATTCAGGTGTAGGTGCGGGTGTCAGATTCAGGTCGAGGTTTGCAAACTGAGGCGGCAGGCCTGAGGGTAAAGGGGTTAAGGTGGGGGCTTTGGCCTGGCTGCTGGTCGGTCCAAACAAACTTTCATGGGGATCAGGGCGGCGCCTGACCACCCAGACCCAAGCGGCCATGCCTGCCAAAAGGGCCATCACCCACGCCCAGATGGATGGGTTGCTGGTGAACTGATCCAGCAAGGACCTGGGTGCCGATTCTGCGACGGCCTTGGGCAGGCTCGGTGTCAGGGCCGATGGATCGGAGGAACTTGTTGTTGACAAACCGCTTGCGGCCGCCAAAGACTTCAATGCTTCCAGGTTCTTTTTCAGTGCGGTCAGTTGTTCTGTCTTGTCCTGGATCTCGCGCTCCACTGCCAGTCGCGCTTCGGCGCTGTCGACTGTGACTTCGCGTTTGCTCAGGGTCAATTTGTCTTGTGCGTTTTGTGGCTGTTTAGGGGCCTGCAGTTCGCCGACCTTTCCAGTCATTTCGCGGGTTGCAGTGGCAGAAGCCTTCATCGGAGTCTGGGCCAAGCGCCTGGCGTAGGCCGCAAAGTCGATGGTTTGCGCGATCACGGTTTGACGGGCTTCTTCGGCCGGCACTTGTGCCGCTTCTTGCGCGTTCGGCAGTTGCACTTGCACGCCCTCGCGCAAGAGATTCACATTGCCTTCAATGAAGGCTTCCGGGTTGGCACGGACCATGGCCAGCAGCATTTGGTCCAGGGAGACACCTGCTGGCATTTTGCGCAAAACCAGTCGGGATGCGGTGTCGCCGGGCCGGACGGTGATGGCTTCTTCAACGTTTTTGCCTTTGGTGTCGGTCTCAGCCAACGCGACCGAAGCCAAGGCTTTGGGTGACACCACGGGCGCAATAAGCGTTTCATCACCCTTTACTTTCTCAGCAGAGGCTTTGGTAGGCCGCAAAGGCGAGACCAGCAGTGTGTAATTCATGGCCAAGCGGCCAGCAGGCCATTGCGCCTCCACGATCACATCCAGAAAATTGTCGTTCACGGGCGTTTGCCCGATCAGCGCTACATAGGGCTTGCCATCTCCACGAAACTCCAGACGTGCCTGCAAGCCATTCAGGGCCTGAGGAAATGCTATGCCGGCTTGTTCAAAGCTGGCGGGTTCGGCCAATTGAACCTTGAGTTTGCGAAGGTCTTCGACCTTGTAGTTCGTGATCTCGATGGCCGCCCGAAGTGGCTGGCCCAAGCCCGATTCCACCGAAAATTGGCCCAGGGTCAGAGCCTTTGCGGACATGCTGGCGCAGGCCCACACCGCAGCCACGGTCCAGTTCTTAGCGAGCTGATGGCTGCGGTTGGGCACGGGCATGAGCTGCATTTCTTTTCAGGGTGTGACCGTTGGGTTCTGTTGCCGCAGGGGCATCAGGCGTCCAGCAAAATGCGCAACATGCGGCGCAGCGGCTCGGCTGCGCCCCACAAAAGCTGGTCACCCACGGTGAATGCGCCCACGTATTCAGGGCCCATGGCCAGCTTGCGCACTCGGCCCACCGGAATGGTCATGGTGCCAGTCACGGCCACAGGGGTCAAATCCTTGACGGTGGCTTCACGGGTGTTGGGCACCACTTTGACCCACCCGTTGTCTGCGGCGATCATGGCTTCGATGTCGGCCACGGGCACGTCTTTTTTCAGCTTGAAGGTCAGGGCCTGGCTGTGGCAGCGCATCGCGCCAATACGTACGCAAAAACCGTCAACGGGAATGGACGCAAGGTTGAAGCCTTCGCCTAAACCCAGAATCTTGTTGGTTTCGGCCATGCCCTTCCACTCTTCCTTGGATGTGCCCCATCCGGGCTCGTCCCGGTTTTTGCCGATACCCAGGTCTTTGTCGATCCATGGGATCAGCGAGCCACCCAATGGCGCGCCAAAGTTGGCAGTCTCAGCCGCAGTGAGGGCGCGCTGTTTGGCGACCACCATGCGGTCGATTTCCAGAATGGCACTTTTGGGGTCGTCCAGCAGGGCTTTGACTTCGGCGTGCAGTGTGCCGTATTGGGTCAGCAGTTCGCGCATGTGTTGCGCGCCACCACCCGAAGCCGCTTGGTAAGTCTGGGTACTCATCCACTCGACCAGGCCGGCTTTGTACAAAGCGCCCACGCCCATCAGCATGCACGAGACGGTGCAATTGCCGCCCACCCAGTTGTTGCCACCGTGGGCTAGGGCGTTCTTGATCACGGGCATGTTGACCGGATCGAGAATAATGACTGCGTCTTTTTCCATGCGCAGGGTCGAGGCCGCATCGATCCAGTGGCCATGCCATCCTGCAGCGCGCAGTTTGGGGAAGACGTCCGATGTGTAGTCGCCGCCCTGGGCAGTGATGATGATGTCGCAGCGCATGAGCTGCTCGATGTTGAATGCGTCCTGCAACGTGGTTTCGTTCTTGGCCATTGCCGGGGCTTTGCCGCCCGCATTCGATGTGGAAAAGAACAATGGCTCGATCAGGTCAAAGTCTTTTTCCTGAGTCATGCGGTCCATCAACACTGAGCCGACCATGCCGCGCCAGCCGACCAAACCTACTAACTTGCTCATTTCAACGCCCTTTCAATTTTTAAAACAGTGTTCGACCTGACTGTTTGCCCGGCTCGTCTGGCCGGGGGGGGGCGCACGACGAACCAGGCTGATTAGCCCTTAATGGTCGTGGTTTTTGTGGAAGTTGCACGCGCGCCAGCAACTGCCTTGGCGGCAACAGCAAAGTTCAGGGAGAACAGGCGGGCGTGAAACATGAACGAAATTGTAATGGATGCAAGCTGAGCCCAGCCTGACAGCATGAGAGAGGGGTCAGCCGAGCGCTTTCACCACCGCTTCACCCATCTGCGCGGTGCCCACCTTGGTGGTGCCTTCGCTCCAGATGTCGCCAGTGCGCAAACCCTGTGCCAGTACTTTTTGCACAGCCGCTTCAATGCGCTGGGCCGCTTCGGGTTGGTTCAGGCTGAAACGCAGCATCATGGCAGCGCTCAGGATGGTGGCCAGAGGGTTGGCCACGCCTTTGCCAGCGATGTCGGGGGCACTGCCGTGGCTGGGCTCATACAAACCCTGGTTTTTCGTGTTCAGGCTGGCCGAAGGCAGCATGCCGATGGAGCCTGTCAGCATGGAGGCTTCGTCGGAAAGGATGTCGCCGAACATGTTGCCGGTGACCACCACGTCAAAGCGTTTGGGTTCCTTGACCAACTGCATAGCGGCGTTGTCCACATACATGTGGTCCAGGGCAATGTCGGGGTACTCTTTGCCGACTTCTGTGACCACGTCTTTCCAGAACTGGAAAGTCTCGAGCACGTTGGCCTTGTCCACGCTGGTCACGCGACCTTCTTTGTCTGCGGCTTTGCGTTTGCGGGCAGCCTGAAAAGCCACATGGGCAATGCGCTCGATCTCGGGCTTGCTGTAGCGCATGGTGTCAAAGGCTTCTTCGGCACCGGGGAAGTGGCCATCGGTGGCGGTGCGTCGCCCGCGTGGCTGGCCGAAATAGATATCGCCCGTCAGCTCGCGGATGATCAGGATGTCCAGACCCGAGATCAATTCAGGCTTGAGGCTGGACGCGCCGACCAGCTGCTCGTAGCAGATGGCCGGGCGGAAGTTGGCGAACAGGCCCATGTGCTTACGCAATCCCAAAATGGCTTGCTCGGGTCGAAGGGGCCGGTCAAGGGTGTCGTATTTCCAGTCACCCACGGCGCCAAACAGCACCGCGTCTGATGCCATTGCCAGCTTGAGGGTCGCTTCGGGCAGGGGGTGCCCAAACGCATCAAAGGCGGCACCACCGACCAGCGCGGTTTCCATCTCGAACTTGAGGTCGAGAACGTTCAGGACTTTGACGGCTTCGGCAACGATTTCGGTGCCGATGCCATCACCGGGGAGGACTGCTATTTTCATGGGGTATTTCGCAAAAGTGTTCAGGGTTTCAAGCGTGTATCGCCGTGTGGGCGAGCCAGGGCTTGGTGGCCAGGCGCTCAGCCTCAAAAGCCTTGATCTTGTCGGCATGCCGCAGGGTCAAGCCAATGTCGTCCAGACCGTTGATCAGGCAGTACTTGCGGAAGGCTTGAACTTCGAACGGAATTTCTTCGCCTTGGGGTTTGATGACCACTTGGCGTTCCAGGTCCACTGTGAGCTGGTAGCCGGGGAAGGCAGCGACTTCGTCGAACAACTGGCTGACCACGGATTCGGGCAGCACGATGGGCAGCAGGCCGTTTTTGAAGCAGTTGTTGAAAAATATATCGGCAAAGCTGGGCGCGATCACGGCACGAAAGCCGTATTGGTCGATGGCCCAGGGGGCATGCTCACGCGAGGAGCCACAGCCAAAATTTTTGCGGGCCAGCAAAATGCGTGCGCCTTCATAGCGTGGATGGTTCAGCACGAAGTCGGGGTTGGGCTTTCGGCTGTTCGGGTCCTGGCCGGGAAATCCCACATCCAGATAGCGCCATTCGTCGAACAGGTTGGGCCCAAAGCCCGTCTTGCGGATCGACTTGAGGAATTGCTTGGGAATGATGGCGTCGGTGTCCACATTGGCGCGGTCCATCGGGGCCACCAGGCCTTTGAGAAGGGTGAATTTATGCATGGTGATTATTTGGCTGATTTTTCGATGGCTGAACCGGCTTTTCCAATGTCCTGGCCAATACCGCGAACAGTATTGCAGCCTGACAGGGCCATCAGGCTCAAGGCGACCAACAGGCACGAGATGGTTTTCATGAAAAGTCTCCAGTGAATCAGGCGAATTGACGGATGTCTATGAAGTGACCATGCACCGCAGCGGCTGCGGCCATGGCGGGGCTGACCAGGTGGGTGCGCCCACCCGCACCTTGACGGCCTTCGAAGTTGCGGTTCGAAGTCGATGCGCAGCGCTCGCCAGGTTCCAGGCGGTCGGCGTTCATGGCCAGACACATGGAGCAACCAGGCTCACGCCACTCGAAGCCTGCGGCCTTGAAAATCTCGTGCAGGCCTTCGCGCTCAGCTTGCTCTTTGACCAAACCGGAGCCGGGCACCACCATGGCCAGCTTGACGTTTTTGGCGACCTTTTGCCCCAGCTTTTTTACGATCGCAGCGGCTTCGCGCATGTCTTCGATGCGGCTGTTTGTGCAAGAGCCGATGAAAACCTTGTCAACGGTGATGTCGGACAAGGCCTTGCCAGGCTGCAAACCCATGTAGGTCAGTGCGCGCTCAATGGCATCGCGCTTCACGTCGTCCTTTTCCTTGTCTGGGTCGGGTGTGTGGCCATCGATGCCCAGCACCATTTCGGGCGAGGTGCCCCAGGTGACTTGCGGCACGATCTGGCTGGCATCGAGCTCGATCGTGGCATCAAAGTGGGCACCGATATCAGATTGCAGGGTCTTCCAGTAGGCCGCGGCTTGGTCCCATTCCACGCCACCCACAAACTGGCCGGTTTTTGGATCAGTCCCCGGCGAAAGCAGGCGTCCTCTGACGTATTCAATGGTCTTGTCGTCCACTGCCACCAGGCCTGCGCGCGCACCGCCCTCGATGGCCATGTTGCAGACCGTCATGCGGCCTTCCATGCTGAGGGCTCGGATGGCTGAACCTGCAAATTCGATGGTGTAACCGGTACCGCCCGCCGTGCCGATTTTGCCAATGATGGCCAGCACGATGTCTTTGCCCGTGAGACCTTTGGCCAGGGTGCCCTCGACCTTGATGAGCATATTTTTGGCTTTTTTGGCCAGCAGGGTTTGCGTGGCCATGACGTGCTCGACTTCCGAGGTGCCGATGCCGTGGGCCAGTGCGCCGAATGCGCCGTGCGTCGAGGTGTGTGAATCGCCGCAAACCACGGTCATGCCGGGCAGGGTGGCGCCATTTTCAGGGCCAATGACGTGCACGATGCCCTGCCGTTTGGACAGGAAAGGAAAGAACGCGGCGGAGCCGTATTCCTTCATGTTCGCATCCAGTGTGGTGATTTGCTCTTTGCTGACGGGGTCGGTGATGCCGTCGTAACCCAACTCCCAGCCAGTGGTGGGGGTGTTGTGGTCTGCGGTGGCCACGATAGAGCTGATGCGCCAGACTTTGCGGCCGGCTTGGCGCAGGCCTTCAAAGGCTTGGGGGCTGGTGACTTCGTGCACCAGATGGCGGTCGATGTAGAGGACGGCTGTGCCGTCTTCTTCGGTGTGGACGACGTGTTCGTCCCAGATCTTGTCGTAAAGCGTACGGGCCATGGTGCTTCCTTCAGTGCAGCTCGTCATTTTATGCGGATCCCAGGGCTTGTTTGTCACCCTGGCTCGTGACCTCTTAAGCTTTGAGGGACTTGTGGTGGCAGCGCCGTGGCCCACAAGGCCTCATCAGTCGCTTCGCGCCAGCAAATCGGCCTTCCGTGCTGCGGCACTGACACCACAAGGTGGCTCTGAACAAGATGAAACCATGAAAAAAGCCCGCACGGGGCGGGCTTTGGGGGCGGGTGTGAACCGGATCAACGCTGAACGTCGCGGCGTGGTGAGCCGACGAACAACTGGCGTGGACGGCCAATTTTGTACTCGGGGTCGCTGATCATTTCGTTCAGTTGGGCAATCCAGCCGACGGTGCGGGCCAGCGCGAAGATGCCTGTGAACAAATTGACCGGAATGCCAATGGCACGTTGCACGATGCCGGAGTAGAAATCGACGTTGGGGTAGAGCTTGCGGCTGACGAAGTACTCGTCTTCCAGGGCGATTCTTTCCAGCTCTTTGGCCAACTTGAACAGCGGGTCGTTTTCCAGGCCCAGTTCTTTCAGGACTTCATCGCAAGTTTCCTGCATCAACTTGGCGCGGGGATCGTAGTTTTTGTAAACCCGGTGACCGAAACCCATCAGCTTGACGCCGGAGTTCTTGTCTTTCACCTGGCTCATGAATTCGCCGACCTTGGAGACGCCGCCCATTTTCTGGATGTCTTCCAGCATATTCAGGCAGGCTTCGTTGGCACCACCGTGGGCTGGGCCCCACAAACAGGCTACTCCGGCTGCGATGGCCGCAAACGGGTTGGTGCCGGAAGAGCCGCACAGGCGCACGGTGGAGGTTGAGGCGTTTTGCTCGTGGTCAGCATGCAAGATGAAGATGCGGTCCATGGCGCGTTCAAGCACAGGGTTGACCTTGTACTCTTCGCAGGGTGTGCCGAACATCATGCGCAGGAAATTGCCCGCGTAGGACAGTTCATTGCGGGGGTACATGAAAGGCTGGCCAACGCCGTATTTGTAAGCCATGGACACCAGGGTCGGCATCTTGGCGATCAGTCGGATCGCAGCGATGTGGCGGTGTTCCGGGTTGTTGATGTCGGTGCTGTCATGGTAGAAGGCCGACAGGGCGCCTACCAGGCCAGTCAAGACAGCCATGGGGTGAGCGTCACGTCGGAAGCCGCGCAGGAAAAACTGCATCTGCTCATTGACCATGGTGTGGTTGTTCACCAGCTTGTGGAAATCCTTGCTTTGCTGACCCACAGGCAGTTCGCCATTCAGCAGCAAATAGCAAGTATCCAGGTAGTCGGCCTTGTTGGCCAATTGCTCGATGGGGTAGCCGCGGTACAGCAGTTCGCCCTTGTCACCATCGATGTAGGTGATGGCGGACTGGCAGGAAGCTGTGGACAGGAAGCCCGGGTCGTAGGTGAACATGCCGCTTTGGGCATACAACTTGCGAATATCGATCACGTCGGGCCCGATGTTGCCCGAGTAAACGGGCATCTCGATGCTGGGGCTGCCATCGGAGAATGACAGGGTGGCTTTGTTCTCAGCGAGTTTCATGGTGGGTTTCCTCAGTAATTCCTGATGTGATCCATTTAAGGTCAAGCTCTCAACATGTCCAGGACTTCGCACACCTCGTCGGTGCTGATCTCGGGCTGCAGCGCCTTGCGGCGCAACAGCAAGTCCATGAGATCGTTGTCGGACAGGTCCATGAGCACATACATGCCTCGGGCCTGCCCAACTGTTAAGCGAGAACTGTGCCGATTGAAAAAGCGCTCGATGAACAAGTCATTTTCAAGCAGGCCCCGTCGGCTGCGCCAACGAAGCTTGCTCAGCGACCGCTCGCTCAAGGGGGCGAGTCGGTCTGCGCCTGTCAAAGACGCGTCTTCAAGCAAAGGCGTGACCAGCATCAGACAGCGCGACGGACCATTATCTCTTTGATCTTGCCGATGGCCTTGGTAGGGTTCAAACCCTTGGGGCAAACGTCGACGCAATTCATGATGGTGTGGCAGCGGAAAAGACGGTAGGGGTCTTCCAGGTTGTCCAGGCGCTCAGCCGTGGCTTCATCACGGCTGTCTGCGATGAAACGGTAGGCTTGCAGCAAACCTGCCGGGCCCACGAACTTGTCAGGGTTCCACCAGAAACTGGGGCAGGCGGTGGAGCAGCTGGCGCACAAGATGCACTCGTACAGGCCGTTGAGCTCATCACGCTCTTCCGGGCTTTGCAGGCGCTCGGTTTCGGGCGGGATGGTGCTGTTGATCAGGTAAGGCTTGATCGAGTGGTATTGCTTGAAGAACTGGGTCATGTCCACGATCACGTCGCGGATCACTGGCAAACCTGGCAGGGGTTTCAGCACGATGGTGCCGGGCAGGGTGTTCATGTTGGTGAGACATGCCAAACCGTTTTTGCCGTTGATGTTCATCGCGTCTGAACCGCACACGCCTTCGCGGCAAGACCGGCGAAAGGAGATGGTGGGGTCTACAGCTTTGAGTTTCATTAGGGCGTCAAGCAACATGCGCTCGTTGCCGTCCAATTCAACCTGGATGGTTTGCATGTAAGGCTTGGCATCCTTGTCTGGGTCGTAGCGGTAGATCTGGAATGTACGTAGGGCCATGGATAAACTCCTGTTGGATTCTGGTGATGGGCCGCCGACCGGAGGTGAGCGGCCTAGACAATCTTTAGAACGTGCGAACCTTGGGTGGCACGGAGTCCACGGTCAGGGGCTTGAGCTTCACAGGCTTGTAAGTGAGGCTGTTCGATGCGCTGTGCCACAGGCTGTGTTTCATCCAGTTGGCATCGTCGCGACCCAATGGGGCCACGGCATCGTCCACTGGGCGCTCGTAGTCACTCACAGTGTGGGCACCACGGCATTCCCGGCGAGCGGCCGCAGACACGATCGTGGCTTGTGCGGCTTCGATCAGGTTTTCTACTTCCAGGGCTTCGATGCGGGCGGTGTTGAACACTTTGGAGGTGTCCTTCAGGCCAATGGCGTTGACGCGGTCACGGATGGCCGCGATCTTCTGAACGCCTTCGTCCATGCTGGCTTGTGTGCGGAACACGCCAGCGTGCTGTTGCATGGCTGCCCGCATGTCGTTGGCCACATCCTGGGCGTATTCGCCGCCACGGCCTTCGAGTTTGTTCAGACGTTCCAGCGTGAGGTCGGTGGCATCGGCCGGCAATGCCTTGTGCGACTTGGTCTTGGAGGCGAAGTCGACAATGTGGTTGCCCGCAGCGCGGCCAAACACCAGCAAATCGAGCAGCGAGTTGGTGCCCAATCGGTTGGCACCGTGCACCGACACGCAAGAGCATTCGCCCACGGCGTACAAGCCGTTCACAACGGCGTTGTTCTCGGTGGCGTTTTGTGTGACCACCTGGCCGTTGATGTTGGTCGGGATGCCGCCCATCTGGTAATGGATGGTGGGCACAACCGGGATCGGCTCTTTGGTGATGTCGACGTTGGCGAAGTTGACGCCGATCTCGTACACCGATGGCAGGCGCTTGTGGATGGTTTCTGCGCCCAGGTGGTCGAGCTTGAGCAAAACGTAGTCTTTGTTGGGGCCGCAGCCACGGCCTTCCTTGATCTCTTGGTCCATGCAGCGTGATACGAAATCACGCGGAGCCAGATCTTTCAGGGTGGGCGCATAGCGCTCCATGAAGCGTTCGCCGTTGCTGTTGAGCAAGATGGCACCTTCGCCCCGGCAGCCTTCGGTCAAGAGCACGCCCGCACCGGACACGCCAGTGGGGTGGAATTGCCAGAATTCCATGTCTTCCATCGGGATGCCTGCACGAGCAGCCATGCCCAAGCCGTCACCCGTGTTGATAAAGGCGTTGGTCGAGGCGGCATAAATGCGGCCTGCGCCACCTGTGGCCATCAGCACGGTCTTGGCGTGCAAGACGTGCAGGTCACCGGTTTCCATTTCGAGTGCTGTCACACCGACCACGTCGCCTTCGGCATCACGGATCAGGTCAAGGGCCATCCACTCCACGAAAAAGCTGGTTTTAGCAGCCACGTTTTGCTGGTAAAGCGTGTGCAGCATGGCGTGACCCGTGCGGTCAGCCGCAGCGCAAGCGCGTTGCACGGGCTTTTCGCCGTAGTTGGCGGTGTGGCCGCCAAATGGACGCTGGTAAATGGTGCCATCCGGGTTGCGGTCGAAGGGCATGCCCATGTGCTCTAGGTCATACACGACCTTGGGCGCTTCACGGCACATGAATTCGATCGCATCCTGATCGCCAAGCCAGTCCGAACCCTTGATGGTGTCGTAAAAGTGGTAATGCCAGTTGTCGTCGGACATGTTGCCCAGCGAAGCGCCAATGCCGCCTTGGGCCGCCACGGTGTGCGATCGGGTAGGAAACACTTTGGACAGCACGGCCACATTCAGGCCAGAGCGGGCCAGTTGCAGCGATGCGCGCATGCCCGAACCACCGGCGCCGACGATCACGACATCTAACTTGCGGGTGGTGATTTTGTCTTTGGTATAGCTCATGGTTTATCTAAGTTGGGGTGAGTTCAATGCAATGACAAACGATCTCGAATTTTTCACAGGCGCCAGAGCGACTGAACGGCCCAGCCTGCACAGCTGACCAGCCAGACCAGGGTGAAAACGTGTAAAACCAGGCGGACAGCCAGGGGTTTAACGTAATCCATCCAGATGTCACGCATGCCCACCCAGACGTGGTACAGCAAGGAAAGAATGACAGAGAAAGTCAGGACCTTCATCCATTGGGAGGCAAAAATACCTGCCCATTCCTCGTAACCAATGGGGCCGGCTGTGAAGATGACCTGCGCCAGCAAAATCAGGGTAAAAAGGGCCATCAGGCTGGCGGTGACGCGCTGAGCGAGCCAGTCGCGAAAGCCATAACCAGCACCGGTCACGATGCGTTTGGAGCCGTAATTCACGGACATAAGTCAGTTTCCTTGTTTCTTGTGGGGGGGCTGATCAGTACAGACCAAACAGCTTGGCACCGAGCACTGCGGTCAGGCCGATGCTCAGAACCAGTGTGACGATGGCAGAAGATTTGCCGAATTCTTTGGTCACCGCGTGACAGATGTCCATGTACAAATGGCGCAGACCCGCAATGAAATGGTGCAAATAGGCCCAAATCAGTGCCAATGCGACCAATTTCATGAACCAGCCAGGTACAAAGCCCAGGCCAACGTTGAAAGCAGCCGAGAGTTTGGCGTAAGAGATCTCGGAAGTGATGGAACTGTCAAACAGCCAGATGATGAGTGGCATCAGCAAAAACATCAGGAAACCGCTGATGCGGTGCAAGATGGAGACGATGCCTGCCGCTGGCAAGCGGTAAGACGGCAAGTCTTTCAAGGCGTTGATGTTGCGGAATTCAGGCCGCTTTCGGGCGAGTTCAGTCATGTGTGTACTTTCTGGGTGTAACGCGTTCGTCATCTGAATGGCAAGCCGGTGAATTCTATTGCAACGCAGCAAACTGACATGAGCATTGCACACGGGGGGTGCAGGGAGATTTTTCAATCGCCCTTGTCGGGTCAACTCAAAGCGTTGTGATAGTGGTGACTTTCGGTGCGGTACAAGCCGCGCCGGAGCTCCATAGGGGTGTCGTTGTAGGTATAGGCAACGCGCTCCACACTCAGCAAAGGGGTTCCTGCGGCTAGTTTTAGCAATTGGCTTTGGGTCTCATCAGGTAGCACGGCGCGGATTTTTTCGTCCGCACGAACCATTCGCACACCAAATTCAGTTTCAAAAAGAGCATACATGGCGCCTTGGTAACCGGCCAGACGCTCGGAAGTCAAGCCTTTGAAGGGGGCGCCGGGCAACCACAAGTCTTCCAAAATAGTGGGGACGCCCGCAAAAGACAGCACGCGCCTGACCTGTAAAACGGTATCGCCCGTCCTCAATGCCAATGTGCGGGCGATGTCGGCTGTGGCACGCAAACGTTTGCAGTCCACGATGTCACGTTGGGCGGGACCTTCCTTGTCCAAATTGCCATTGTCCGGTACCAATTTCAGAAATCTGTACTGGACATGGTGCTCGGCATGTGTGGCGACAAACGTGCCTTTGCCCTGTCTGCGCACAAGCAGGTGGTCGCTGGCCAGCTCGTCGATGGCTTTTCTGACCGTGCCCTGGCTGACCCGGTAGCGTGCAGCCAGCTCCATTTCGCTGGGAATGGACTCGCCTGGCTTCCATTCACCGGATTGCAGGTTTTGCAGAATCAGGCTTTTGATTTGCTGGTACAGCGGGCTGAAAGCAGGCGTTGGCACGGGCGTGTTGGCTGCAGAAAAACTGTTGTCGGCCAATGGGGAGGTGTTGTTCATGGGTTGAGTTTGACGAGCGGGTCAGTTACGCGTCAGGGGGGACATCTTATCTTATATAAGACATAAGACAAATTGACGGATCAGGGTTTTCGAGGGTACACTCGCCGAGTGTTTGCCAGCGTTTCGTGCCCATGCATGTGTGCGCGCAGCCTGGTCCGGTGCGCCGGACAGACCTGCTGACAAGTTGTCAGCCAAGGACTGCAACCCTTGTTTTTAATACTTCTGGAGTTTCTACCATGAGCAAAAAGCCCGTCCGCGTTGCCGTTACCGGCGCAGCAGGTCAAATTGGTTACGCATTGTTGTTTCGCATTGCCTCCGGCGAAATGCTTGGCAAAGACCAGCCCGTCATTCTGCAATTGCTCGAAGTGCCCGTCGAAGGTCCTCAAAAAGCGCTCAAGGGCGTGATGATGGAACTTGAAGACTGCGCATTCCCGTTGTTGGTGGGCATGGAAGCCCATGGCGACCCGATGACCGCGTTCAAAGACGCTGACTACGCCTTGCTGGTGGGTTCGCGCCCACGCGGCCCCGGCATGGAACGCGCAGAGTTGCTGGCCATCAACGGGGCCATCTTCACGGCTCAGGGCAAAGCCCTGAACGCTGTGGCTTCGCGCAACGTCAAAGTGCTGGTTGTAGGCAACCCCGCCAACACCAACGCCTACATCGCCATGAAGGCCGCACCAGATCTGAAACCCGGTAATTTCACCGCCATGCTGCGTCTGGACCACAACCGTGCTGCTTCGCAGATCGCTGCCAAAACCGGCAAAGCCGTTGCTGACATCGAAAAACTTTGCGTCTGGGGCAACCACTCGCCCACCATGTACGCTGACTACCGTTTCGCCACCATCAAGGGCGAGTCGGTCAAGGCCATGATCAATGACCAGGTCTGGAACGAAACCGTGTTTTTGCCCACCGTCGGCAAGCGCGGCGCGGCCATCATCGAAGCCCGTGGCCTGTCCTCGGCTGCCTCGGCTGCCAACGCCGCCATTGACCACATGCGCGATTGGGCCCTGGGCACCAATGGCAATTGGGTCACCATGGGCATCCCTTCGCAAGGCTGGTACGGCATTCCCAAAGATGTCATGTTCGGTTTCCCAGTCACCTGCGAAAACGGCGAATACAAAGTCGTTGAGGGTCTGGACATCGATGCGTTCAGCCAGGCTTGCATCGACAAGACATTGAAAGAACTGACCGACGAGCAAGCTGGCGTCGCTCACCTGATCTGATTCAGGAAGAGACTTCAAAGTGAGTCATCCTCGCAGCGTCCTGTTGGGTGCGCAAGCCGGTAGCGTCTCGCTGCCAGTGTGTGACCATTACAGCGGTGTCGAAGCGAGGATGCGCAAAAGCCTGCAACTGCAGGCCGAGATGGCGCAAGAACTCGGCACTTGTGTCTTTGATGTCACCCTGGACTGCGAAGACGGCGCCCCGGTCGGTGGCGAAGCCGAACACGCGGTATTGGTCACCGATTTGGCCCTTGGCACGACCGCTGCAAGGCCGGGTGCGCGCATTGCGGTGCGCGTTCACCCTGTTGACCACCCCAGTTTTGAAGCCGACATGGCCTACATCGCAGGCCGTTGCGGCCGGGTTTTGACGCACATCATGGTGCCCAAAGTCGAAAGTGTGGCCGATGTCGACCGCGCCCAGGCCGCCCTGCTGGCCGCCGGCGTCCCTGATCTGCCCCTGCATGTGCTGATCGAGTCGCCCGCAGCCGTGCACCGTGCCTTTGACATCGCCGCCCACCCTAGCGTGCAGTCAATCAGCTTTGGCCTGATGGATTTTGTCTCTGCCCATGGCGGCGCGATACCGGCAGACGGCATGGGCATCGAGGGGCAGTTCACGCACCCGTTGGTGCTGCGCGCCAAGCTCGAGATTGCCAGCGCCTGCCACGCACATGGCAAAGTGCCATCGCACTGTGTGGTCACCGAATTCAAAAAACCTGACGCCATCCGCATGGCTGCCCTCAAGGCGGCACGTGAGCTGGGCTACACCCGAATGTGGAGCATCCACCCCGACCAGATACGCCCGATTCTGGAGGCCATGGCCCCCAGCGAAGCGCAAATTGAGCAAGCCAGCGAGATCATTTTGGCCGCGCAGGCGGCCAACTGGGCGCCTATCAGCCATGGTGGTCAGTTGCATGACCGTGCGAGTTACCGATTTTTTTGGCAATTGATTGAGCGCGCGCACCAGACAGGTCGCTCTTTGCCTCAAGAAATTCAGTTATTTTGGACAGACGCTGGCAACAACGCGCGGCTTGTTTCATGATGAAGCCCATTCAACAGAACGGAACAACATGCAAAAGATGATCATTTTCTGGATGCTTGCTGGTCTGGCTGTGCCCGCCTGGGCGCAAGAACCGCTGCGTTCTTCCAAGACAACACAGGCCAACGCCAAGCCGGCTGCGGCCAAGACTGGCAAGACAGCGAAAAACCAGGAAGCCCCCAAGGCCGAATCTGAAGCCAAGATGGGCCCGGATGAACTGGCCATCGCTGATCGCGTGCACAAAGGCCACTTGCCCTGCGAGCTGGGCGCGAGTGTGCGCATGGAGGCAGATGCTTCGCAGCCCGGTTATTTTTATTTGCATGGCAAGGGATTCCGTTACCGCATGCACCCTGTGGCCACGACCACAGGCGCGATCCGTCTGGAAGACCGCAAAGCGGGTGCAGTTTGGCTGCAACTGGCCAACAAGTCCATGTTGATGGACCAGAACAAAGGCCGTCGCCTGGCCGATGAATGCGTCAACGCCGAGCAAGTCGCTTTTGCCGAGGACATGAAAACCAATCCCCCGCCCAGCCTGATCGATACGACAGGCATGGGGCGGTATTTTTTGAACTTTGACTGACAGGAGAAAACCATGTTGAAAGCCTACCGTGAACACGCCGCTGAACGCGCTGCCCTGGGTATCCCCCCCCTGCCGCTGGATGCCAAACAAGTGGCTGACTTGATCGAGCTGATCAAAAACCCACCTGCAGGCGAAGACGCCTTCCTGATGGACTTGTTGACCCACCGCGTTCCGCCCGGTGTGGACGACGCAGCCAAAGTCAAAGCCTCTTTTTTGGCCGCAGTGGCCCACGGCGAAATCAAGGTCGGCCTGGTCTCCAAAGCCAAAGCCACCGAGTTGCTGGGCACCATGGTCGGCGGCTACAACGTGCACCCCCTGATCGAGTTGCTGGATGACGCTGAAGTAGCGGGCGTGTCTGCCCAAGCCCTGAAGAAAACTTTGTTGATGTTCGACTTCTTCAACGACGTTGCAGAAAAAGCCAAGGCGGGCAACGCCAAAGCCAAAGAAGTCATGCAAAGCTGGGCCGACGCCGAGTGGTTCACTGCACGCCCTGAAGTTGAGAAAAAAATCACCGTCACCGTGTTCAAGGTGCCTGGTGAAACCAACACCGATGACCTGTCCCCTGCGCCAGATGCCTGGAGCCGCCCTGACATCCCCTTGCACTATCTGGCGATGCTCAAAAACACCCGCGAAGGTGCGGCCTTCAAGCCCGAAGAAGATGGCAAGCGCGGACCAATGCAGTTCGTTGAAGACCTGAAGAAAAAAGGCCACCTGGTCGCCTACGTGGGCGATGTGGTCGGTACAGGCTCCAGCCGCAAGTCGGCCACCAACAGCGTGATCTGGGCCACAGGCCAGGACATTCCCTTCGTGCCCAACAAGCGTTTCGGTGGCGTGACTTTGGGCGGCAAGATCGCTCCCATTTTCTTTAACACGCAAGAAGACTCGGGTGCTTTGCCCATTGAAGTGGATGTGACCCAACTGGAGATGGGCGATGTGATCGACGTCTTGCCCTACGACGGCAAGATCGTTCGTAACGGCGAAACCTTGACCACTTTCCAACTCAAGAGCGATGTGTTGTTTGATGAAGTCCGTGCCGGTGGCCGCATCAACCTCATCATTGGCCGCAGCCTGACCGCCAAGGCGCGCGAGTTCCTGGGCTTGCCAGCGTCCACAGTGTTCCGTTTGCCCACCCCGCCGGTGGTGACCCAGGCTGGCTTCACACTGGCCCAAAAGATGGTTGGTCGTGCGGTTGGTTTGCCAGAAGGTCAGGGCGTTCGCCCCGGTACTTACTGCGAACCCAAGATGACCACCGTGGGTTCACAAGACACCACTGGCCCCATGACCCGTGACGAGCTGAAAGACCTGGCCTGCCTGGGCTTTTCTGCCGACATGGTCATGCAATCTTTCTGCCACACAGCCGCATACCCCAAGTCGGTGGACGTGAAAACCCACCGCGAATTGCCTGCTTTCATCAGCAACCGTGGCGGTGTTGCCCTGCGTCCTGGTGACGGCGTGATCCACTCTTGGCTCAACCGCCTGCTGTTGCCCGACACCGTCGGCACCGGTGGTGATTCGCACACCCGTTTCCCCATCGGAATTTCCTTCCCCGCCGGTTCCGGCTTGGTGGCCTTCGGTGCAGCCACAGGCGTGATGCCCTTGGACATGCCTGAATCCGTTTTGGTGCGTTTCAAAGGCGAGATGCAGCCCGGCGTGACATTGCGCGATTTGGTGCACGCGATTCCGCTGTACGCCATCAAGAAGGGTTTGTTGACCGTGGCCAAGGCCGGCAAGATCAACGAATTTTCGGGCCGCATCCTGGAAATCGAAGGCCTGCCCAACCTCAAGGTCGAACAAGCGTTTGAGTTGTCCGACGCCTCTGCCGAACGCTCTGCTGCAGGTTGCACCATCAAGCTGAACAAGGAGCCAGTTCAGGAGTATCTTAAGTCCAACATCGTGCTCATGAAAAATATGATCGCCGATGGTTATGCCGATGCACGCACCTTAGCCCGCCGAATCGAAAAAGTCGAAGCCTGGTTGGCCGCCCCCAACCTGCTCGAAGCCGATAAGGATGCTGAGTACGCACACGTCATCGAGATCGACCTGGCCGAAATCAAAGAGCCGATCTTGTGCTGCCCGAACGACCCGGACGATGCCAAGTTCCTGTCTGAAGTGGCCGGCACCAAGATCGACGAAGCCTTCATTGGTTCGTGCATGACCAACATCGGTCACTTTCGTGCCGCAGCCAAATTGCTTGGCGGTAGCCGCGACATCCCCGTCAAACTGTGGGTGGCACCGCCCACCAAGATGGACGAGAGTGAGTTGATCAAGGAGGGCCATTACGCCAACTTTGGTGCAGCAGGTGCTCGCACCGAGATGCCTGGCTGTTCACTGTGCATGGGCAATCAGGCGCAAGTGCGTGAAGGTGCGACCGTGGTGTCCACCTCGACCCGAAACTTTCCCAACCGTCTGGGCAAGAACACCAATGTGTACTTGGCCTCGGCCGAGTTGGCCGCCATCGCCTCCAAGCTGGGGCACATCCCCACAGTCGCCCAATACCATGAAGCCATGGGCATTGTGAACAAGGACGGTGCAGCCATCTACAAATACCTGAACTTCAACCAGATCGAAGAGTATGTGGAAAAAGCGAAAGGCGTGACCGCCTGATCAGGTCTTGAACCTGTCCAAAGCCCCCGCGCCGAAAGGCCTGGGGGCTTTTTTTGTTCTGCACAGGTGACAGCGTGGGTTTTGCAATTGGCTTAGCCTTGCCAAATCAACACTTTGTCTTAAAGGGCAACCATGAAATACACCATGCTGGGCAAAAGCTCATTGAAGGTTTCCCGCTTGTGCTTGGGCACCATGATGTTTGGTGACCAGACCCCTCTCGAAGATGCCCGCGACATCTTGGCGGATGCGCTGACCCGGGGCTGTAATTTCATCGATACAGCCGACGTTTACACCTTGGGTAAGTCCGAAGAGATTCTTGGGCAATTGCTGACCGGACAACGTCACCGATGGGTGCTGGCCAGCAAGGTCGGCAATCCGATGGCAGATTTGCCCAATCACCAGGGTTATTCGCGCAGCTGGATGGTGCGTGCCTGCGAGGACAGTCTGCGCCGCATGGGTACCGATTACCTCGACATTTACTACCTGCACCGAGACTACAACGGCATGAGCCTGGAAGAGCCTTTGCGTGCCATTGAGGCCTTGTTGCGCGACGGGAAAATCCGTTATTGGGGTGTCTCCAATTTCCGGGGTTGGCGCATTGCCGAGATGGTCAACATGGCTCGCCAGATGAACATGCCTGGGCCTGTGGTGTGCCAACCGTATTACAACCTGCTCAACCGCATGCCGGAGGTGGAAGTGCTGGAAGCCTGCGGACATTACGGCCTCGGCGTGGTGCCCTACAGTCCTATTGCGCGCGGCGTGCTGACTGGAAAATATGCACCAGGTCAAGCGCCCTCGGAGGGCACTCGGGCTGCCAGAGCTGACAAACGCATCATGGAAACCGAGTTTCGGGCAGAGTCATTGCAGATTGCGCAAACCTTGAAACAGCACTGTGAACGCAAAGGTGTGACGCTGGCACATTTCGCCACGGCGTGGGTGCTTGCCAATCGCTATGTGAGCGCGGTCGTTGCAGGTCCTCGTACGCTGGCGCAGTGGCAAGACTATTCTGCAGCGCTGGATGTCGAGATCACCGCCGAAGACGAAGCGGTGGTGGACAGTCTGGTGGTGCCTGGGCACCCCTCTACGCCGGGTTACAACGACCCGTCTTACCCAATCAATGGCCGTTGAATCCGTTTTAACCCCGCTCAGTGGGCGGGTATTTCGCCGATGACCCTTGGAGCCTGCAGGGCCGGTATGCTGTAATTTTTTTGACATTCAGGAGACACCAGATGCTCAATCGCCGTTCATTCATGGGGGCCGCTTTTGCCGG
Organism: Limnohabitans sp. 2KL-17; assembly: GCF_003063415.1. Taxonomy (GTDB): domain Bacteria; phylum Pseudomonadota; class Gammaproteobacteria; order Burkholderiales; family Burkholderiaceae_C; genus Limnohabitans_A. The sequence goes on along the minus strand of NZ_NESK01000020.1, from coordinate 1,593 downwards.
GACATCGGCCTTGGCCTTCTCGTCTGTGTGGTCGCAATCTGCGCCGAATTTCGGGCTGCCTACTTTGCCGACCACGGGTTTTCGGCGCATGAAGCTGGGCAGCATGGAGATCATTGCGCTCAATGACGGCGCCGTGCGCCGACCTTTGGGCGAAGAGTTTGTTCCCAAGGTTCCGCTGGACAACGTCAAGGCATTGCTGGCATCGCAAAACTTGCCGACCGATTACATCGATGTTCCGTACACCCCGTTTCTGCTCGTCAATGGCAACCAGCGCTATTTGTTCGACACAGGTTTTGCAGACAATGGCCCGCCCACCACGGGCAAGCTGCTGGGCAATTTGGCGGCTGCAGGCTTCAAGCCCGAGGACGTCAACCACGTGGTCCTGAGCCATTTTCATGGCGACCACATCAACGGCCTGCGTTTTAAAAACGGTGACTTGGTGTACCCCAATGCCCGCGTGCATGTGCCCACGGTTGAACATGCTTTTTGGACCGATGAAGCGCGCATCTCAGCGGCACCGCCAAGCATCAGAGGTGCTTTTGAAGGCGTGCGCCGCGCTTTGGGTAATTTGTCCGGTGATCAGTTGGTCAAGTTTGAGCCGGGCACAGATGTGGCGCCGGGTTTGACTTCTATCGCGGCCTTTGGTCACACCCCGGGGCACAGTTTGTTCAAGATGCAATCCCAGGGTCAGTCTTTTGCGTATGTTGCAGACATCACCAACGTGCCATCCTTGTTTGCTCGGGCACCCGACTGGGCGGTGATGTTTGACATGAACCCCGAGATGGCGCGTCAGTCGCGTCGCCGCATCTTCGACATGTTGGTCAAAGAGAAGATGGTGGCTGGGGGCTTTCACTTTCCATTTCCGGCGTTTGGCACCATCACTCCTTCCGGCGAAGGCTATCAATTCAACCCGATGGCTTGAATGCCTTGTCCCGTCTCTTCAAAAAAATGGCACCCAGGGTGCCATTTTTTTGCACTTGCCAGGATCAGTCAGGTTTGAGCTGAGCTTGTTGCACCACGGGTTTCCAGCGGATGATTTCACGCGCGATCAGCTCGCCGAAAACTTCAGGTGGCTGGGGGGTCGGCACGGCACCTTCGGTGTTCAGCCGCTGGAGGATCTCGGCCGACCGCAAGCTGGCGTTGATTTGTGCATTGAGTTTTTGCACGATGGCAGCAGGCGTGCCCGCAGGTGCAACGATGCCGTACCACTGGTCTGCTTCAAAGCCCGCCAGCTCGGGCAGGCCGCTTTCGGCCACCGTCGGCACATCTGGCAGCAGGCCAATGCGCTGGGGGCTAGAGACGGCCAAGGCCCTTAACAGGCTGCTGAAATACCCCATTCGCGAGCGCAATTTCGCCCCGCATGGTTTTGATTTTTTTGATTTTCCTTTCGCATTCTGATATTCCCTTCGTTTTTTGTTCGCCTTGGCCCACTTGTAAGCCCATTTCGGGGCTTTTTCTGCCCCTCACGCCCCCTGCTGACGGATTTGCCCCAAGGTGCGCATGCGCGTGAGGTTATAGGCGGTCATCGTCAGCACAAACATCTGATCGACTTTCTCCAGCCCCCGCACCATCACCTGCGCCATGTGGCCCACC
>NZ_NESK01000002.1 GCF_003063415.1 Limnohabitans sp. 2KL-17 | reverse complement strand
GGCTTACAAGTGGGCCAAGGCGAACAAAAAACGAAGGGAATATCAGAATGCGAAAGGAAAATCAAAAAAATCAAAACCATGCGGGGCGAAATTGCGCTCGCGAATGGGGTATTTCAGCAGCCTGTTAAACACCTGTCCCAAATTCGGGGTCCACTTCAAACTGCACTGCCGTGAGGTCAGGATAGTTGTCGTTAAGCAGCCGGGCGCAACAACTCTGAATTTGCCCGGTATGGCTCGGTGGGCTACACGCTGGAGAAGAAAAAGGCGGTGATTGAGCGGTTAGTGGTTTGAACAGTGGGTTGGGCTCCTTGCGGCGGAGCCAAACGACTTTCGCTGCTTGTTAAATTGCGCACGGCGCTTTACCATTAGCTACTTTTGTAGCGAAGGAGTTGCGCCATGGGTATGCCAGTCAGAATTGACAACCTGCTTTATGAACAAGCGAAAAATGAAGCCAAAGCAGAACACCGCACCATTGCTGGCCAAATAGAATTTTGGGCCAGTGTGGGTCGGGCTGCAATCGACAATCCCGAGCTGCCTGTTGAGTTTGTTGTCCAGGTATTGGGTTCGATGAAAGAGCCCCGCAGCGATGCGACGCCATTTCTGCCTCGTAGCCGCGCATGAGCTACGAAGCGGTCCAGACCCGCAGGTTCGCGCGCCAATACAAAAAGCTGCACGACAACGTTGCAGCAGATGTAGATGCAGCAGTCGGTGCTGTGACGAATTCCCCAACAAGCGGCGACAAGAAAAAGGGTGACTTGGCTGCGTTGTACGTGTACAAGTTCCGAAGTCAAGGACAACTGTATTTGCTTGGGTACACGATTGGCGAGGAACTCAAGTTGGTTTACCTCGAAGCAGTGGGGCCACATGAAAATTTTTGTCGCGATTTAAAATAATCGAATTGGTTTTTACTGACCGAAATGCCAGTAAGAAGCTAAAAAATAGCCCCAGCAGCCATCCAGTTACAGATGGCTACCCAAACGCCACCACCTTTGGCGACTTCAGGCTGCCCGTCAGCGGGTCATGCCGTACACCCACAAACCCAGCCATTCATGCAGTGCCATCTGCCAGCGCAGCAGGCTGTGGGCCAGCGAATACTCGGTGAGCGGGGTTGACTCACCCGTGCGAAAGTCCACCGGGTAGGGCGTCAGCTTGCAACCCATTTTGTCAAATTCAGCCTCAAACTCGGCCATCGCACGTGGCATGTGCCAGGCCGAAGTCACCAACAACCAAGGCTGCTGGCACTTGCCGGCCAGCAGCTTGGCGACTTGTTGGGCGTTTTCTCGGGTGGTGCGTGAGCCGCCTTCCAGCTTCACACGGCCCATGTCCAGGCCCTGCTCTGTATAGAAAGCCTTGGCCAGCTCGGCCTCTGTCACGCCCGTAGCCAGCAAGCGCCCTTCCCCACCTGAAAAAACCAACGCCAGTTGGGGGTGCTGCCGCATCAAGCCCACCGGCACCGTCATGCGCTCAGCGGCTTCGCCCAAGGGCACTTGGCCATGAGCGGCAAAACTGTCCGGATGGCCCACCGCGCCACCGAGCACGATGATGCCGATATGGCGGTCGATGGCCTGGGCCGCAGGCACCGGGTAGCGGTTTTCCAGCGGGCGCAGCAAGGCATCTGGCACAGCCAAAAACCCGAGCAGCCCCAAAACCACCAGCCCAAACCACAGCATGGTCACCGCCGCCCTGCGCCAACGCACCAACATCCACAGGGCCATGGCCCACCAAAGGGCCAGCCAGAACATGGGCTGGGTGATGGCGGACAGCAGTTTTGAAAATATGAACATGGGATGGGTTTTGGTCTTTGCGAACCGTAGACGATAACCGCACTCAGCCTGGTGACCAAGCCACTTGAAGCTGCTGTGCAGGTCCACCCGAGCAACAAGCTCAGTTGAAAGATAAGCCCCGAAACGCAAAAAACCGCCAGGTGGTTAAACCTGGCGGCCTTTGTCGTTGCATATGGTGGAGCTGGGGGGATTTGAACCCCCGTCCATAAGCCTTTTTCGTACAGTTCTACATGTGTAGTCGTCTGATTTGAGTCTCGCCAAATGAACCGCGCAGCGACACGCTGAACACCCAGCCAGTACCCTTTTTTCTCACACCATCCCAAGGTACCCGGGGTAGTGCCAGCCCATATGTTTTACCTTGCAGCCTGGACTTTGGGTGCTTTAACACCCCCATCACCCTGACCCAGCCTATCGGCCAACTGTTGCAAGGCTCACCGGATTAAGCGGCGAGTGCGAAACGTTCGTCGTTTGCAGTTAGTTTTTTTCTGCTGTTTTACGAGGATCAGAACCTCGACATGCCCTGCCACGCGTCCGAACCCATGTCGAAACCAGTGCAGCCCCTGAGTGTCGTATTTTAGGCGCTCTGGAGGAATTTCAAGAGGTCTATCGGAGAATCAATGTGCAAATGGGCGTTCCAGCGCGAAATATCAGTCTGTTGGCCTAAATAACCGTAGGTGGCAGCGACTGTGCCCATGCCCGCGGCAAGGCCCGCCACGATGTCGCGTTCGTCATCGCCCACATAAACGCAGCGGGCAGGGTCGACCGACAGCCGGCGAGCCGCCTCGAACAGGGGTTCGGGATGGGGCTTGGCGTGCGGTGTGGTGTTGCCGCTGACCACGGCACCTGCGGTCGAAAACAGCGCCATGGCCGAAGTCAGTGGATCTGTGAAGCGGCTGGATTTGTTGGTGACCACGCCCCAGGGCAAGCCTCGGGCAACCAGGCTGGCGATCATGTCGGCTACGCCGTCAAAAACGCGGGTTCGCTCGGTCATGCAGTTTTCGTAGTTGACGAAAAACTCTTCTTTCATGGCGTCGAACTCGGGGTGTTCCGGCGTGAAACCAAAAGCAATGCCGATCATGCCGCGCGCGCCGGCACCGGCCATGTGGCGGTAGTGTTCTAGGGGGAAAGAAGACAGGCCCCGGTCGGTGCGCATTTTGTCTACGGCAGCGCCCAAGTCGGGGGCGCTGTCGATCAAGGTGCCGTCCAGGTCGAACAGAACGGCTTGTGTGTTTTTAAACATATGGGATTAATCTTTGCGACAGGCCAGCAAATAGTTCACGCTGGTGTCCTGGCTGAGCCAGTAGCGCTTGGTGAACGGGTTGTATTCCATGCCCTTGAAGCCCTGTGCGTCAAGGCCTGCGTCACGCGCCCAGGTGACCAGCTCACTGGGTTTAATCAGGCGGGCAAATTCGTGTGTGCCTTTGGGCAACAGGTTGAGAATGTATTCGGCACCCACAATCGCAAAGAGGAATGATTTGGGGTTGCGGTTGAGCGTGGAAAAGAACACCCAACCACCGGGCTTGACCAACTGAGCGCAGGCTTTCACAACAGAGGCCGGGTCGGGCACATGTTCCAGCATTTCCATGCAGGTGACCACATCGAATTGCGCGGGTTGCTCGGCGGCCAGTGCTTCGGCACTCACCTCGCGGTATTGCACGCCCGTTGTGCCCGCCTCCAAGGCATGCAACTGGGCCACCTTAAGGGATTTGGTGGCCAGGTCAATGCCCAAAACATCTGCCCCTTTGCGGGCCATGGCGTCTGAGAGGATGCCGCCGCCACAGCCAATGTCGACCACCTTCAGCCCGTTCAAGGGCACCAGGCCGTGTAGCCACTCAAGGCGAAGCGGGTTGATTTGGTGCAAAGGCCGAAATTCACTCTCCGGGTCCCACCAGCGATGGGCCAGATCAGAAAACTTGGCCAGTTCGGCCGGGTCGACGTTGGACGAGACGTTGGAAGGGGCGTTCGAAGTTGAGGCGTTCATAGGTTCGATTGTCGGTGAACACGCATGAACGCTGTGCGATGGCCAAAAAAAAGCCCCATTGCTGGGGCTTTTTTGGAGCGTTGTGAAACGATCAGTTAGGGCGTGTACCCACGACTTCGATTTCAACGCGGCGGTTCTTGGAACGGCCAGCAGAAGTTTTGTTGTCAGCAACTGGCTGCTTCTCGCCTTTGCCTTCGGTGTAAACACGGTTTTTCTCGATGCCTTTGGACACCAAGTAAGCCTTGACGGCATCAGCGCGCTTGACAGACAGTTTCTGGTTGTAAGCGTCAGCGCCAACGGCGTCGGTGTGACCCACAGCGATGATGACTTCCAGGTTGATGCCCTTGACTTTACCGACCAGGTCGTCCAGCTTGGCTTTGCCTTCTGCTTTCAGGACAGACTTGTCAAAGTCAAAGAATGCGTCAGCAGCGTAAGTCACTTTGGTGGCGGCTGCTGGTGGAAGTGCTGGAGCTGGAGCTGGAGCTGGAGCGGCAGCTTTGGGGGCTGGCGCTGGAGCGGCTTGAGGAGCTGGGGCTGGGGCAGCTTTAGGAGCAACAATGGCGCCGTCGCAACCGGCAGCAGCAGTAGCAGGCGTCCAGTTGGCACCACGCCAGCACAGGTCTTGAGTGCCGTTTTTCCAGACGAGGTCGCCAGAGCCATTGCGCCAGTTGTCAACAGATTGCGCGCCGGCGGCTGTTACGAGAGCTGCGGAGGCCAACAACATCGCCACTTTGTTGAATTTATTCATGTTCTTCCTCTTGAGGGATAAAGCCGCAGACACGCTGCGAAAAAAAATACGTTTCGGGTGACCGTCACCTGAACCGTTAACAAATATTGTGCCATAGACGGCGGGGTGATTCGTTAAATGGCTCACGTACACAGAATGCAGACCTCGAATGAATAACAAATGTTGCTTATGCGCGACAGCCGCTTGCACTTAAAATCAGCCATTTAATGCGCCCCTTACCACCTCCAAGTTTATGACCCAGTTCGCCAAAGAAACACTGCCCATCAGTTTGGAAGAAGAAATGCGGCGCAGCTACCTCGATTACGCGATGAGCGTGATCGTGGGCCGCGCCCTGCCGGATGCACGCGATGGCTTGAAGCCTGTGCATCGCCGGGTCTTGTTCGCCATGCATGAGCTGAACAACGATTGGAACCGCCCCTATAAAAAATCAGCCCGTATTGTGGGCGACGTGATCGGCAAATACCATCCGCACGGCGATCAGTCGGTGTACGACACCATCGTCCGCATGGCGCAAGATTTTTCGATGCGCCACATGCTGGTTGATGGCCAGGGCAACTTCGGTTCGGTCGATGGTGACAACGCGGCTGCGATGCGTTACACCGAGATCCGCTTGGCCAAGATCGCCCACGAAATGCTGGGCGACATCGACAAAGAAACCGTCGACTTCGGCCCCAACTACGACGGCTCTGAAAAAGAGCCCCTGGTGTTGCCATCACGCCTGCCCAACTTGCTCATCAACGGCTCAGGCGGTATCGCGGTCGGCATGGCCACCAACATCCCTCCGCACAACCTGAACGAGGTGGTGGACGCCAGCCTGCATTTGCTGCGCAACCCGGAAGCCACGATCGACGACTTGATGGAGATCGTTCCGGCACCTGACTTCCCGACAGGCGCCATCATTTACGGCATGACAGGTGTCAAGGACGGTTACCGCACAGGCCGTGGCCGCGTGGTGATGCGGGCCAAGTGCCATTTTGAGGACATCGACAAAGGTCAGCGCCAGTGCATCGTGGTGGATGAGTTGCCTTACCAGGTCAACAAAAAGACCCTGCAAGAACGCATGGCCGAGTTGGTGCACGAAAAGAAAATCGAGGACATCAGCCACATCCAGGATGAGTCTGACAAGTCGGGCATGCGCCTGGTGATCGAGCTCAAGCGTGGATCTGTGCCCGAGGTGGTGCTGAACAACCTGTACAAACAGACCCAGTTGCAAGACACCTTCGGCATGAACATGGTGGCCCTGATTGACGGGCAACCCAAGCTGTGCAACCTGAAAGATCTGGTCCAGGTCTTCTTGCAGCACCGCCGCGAAGTGGTCACACGCCGTACGGTATTCGAGCTGCGCAAGGCGCGTGACCGTGGCCATGTGCTGGAAGGCTTGGCTGTGGCCTTGGCCAACATCGATGATTTCATTGCCATCATCCGGAGCGCTCCTACGCCGCCAGTGGCCAAAGTGGAGTTGATGAACCGCAGTTGGGACAGCGCCATGGTGCGGACCATGCTGACGCGTGCCCGTGACGATGGCTCGGTTATCAACGCCGACGACTACCGCCCAGAAGGCCTGGAGCGCGAATACGGCTTGAGCAAAGAAGGCTTGTACCGCCTGTCCGATACACAAGCGCAAGAGATTTTGCAAATGCGCCTGCAACGCCTGACCGGGCTGGAGCAGGACAAAATCGTGGCCGAATACAAAGAGGTCATGTCTGAGATCGAGGACTTGTTGGACATTTTGTCCAAGCCTGAGCGTGTGTCGACCATCATTGGTGACGAGTTGGTCACAGTGCGCCAGGAATTTGGGCAAACCAAGGTCGGTGCCCGCCGCAGCGAGATCGAACACAGCGCACAAGATCTGTCGACCGAAGACCTGATCACGCCGACCGACATGGTGGTGACCTTGTCGCACAGTGGTTACATCAAGAGCCAACCCTTGAGCGAATACCGCTCACAAAAACGGGGTGGGCGTGGCAAGCAAGCCGCTGTGACCAAGGAAGACGACTGGATCGACCAACTCTTCATTGCCAACACACACGACTATTTGCTGTGTTTCTCGAACCGGGGTCGCCTTTACTGGCTCAAGGTTTGGGAAGTGCCTGCGGGCTCACGCGGCTCGCGCGGTCGCCCCATTGTCAACATGTTCCCGTTGCAAGAAGGCGAGAAAATCAACGTCGTCCTCGCCCTCACAGGCGAGATGCGAACTTTCCCTGCTGACCACTATGTGTTCATGGGCACCTCGATGGGCACGGTCAAAAAGACGTCGCTGGATGAATTCAGCAACCCGCGCAAAGGCGGCATCATTGCGGTCAATTTGGACGAAGGCGACTTTTTGATCGGTGCAGCCCTGACCGATGGCAAGCACGATGTGATGCTGTTCAGCGATGGTGGCAAGGCTGTTCGCTTTGATGAAAACGATGTGCGGCCTTTGGGACGCAGCGCTCGCGGTGTGCGCGGCATGATGATCGAGGAAAGCCAGAGCGTGATCGCCATGCTGGTGGCCGGAGACGAAACACAAAGCGTGTTGACCGCCACAGAAAACGGCTACGGCAAACGCACGTCAATCGTTGAATACACCCGACATGGCCGAGGCACCAAGGGCATGATCGCGATCCAGCAATCCGAGCGCAACGGCAAAGTCGTCGCAGCCACTCTGGTGCATGCCGATGACGAGATCATGCTGATCACCGACACCGGCGTTCTGGTGCGCACCCGCGTGTCTGAAATCCGCGAGTTGGGTCGTGCCACTCAAGGGGTGACTTTGATTGGCCTGGACGAAGGGGCCAAGCTCTCAGGCCTTCAACGCATTGTCGAAAACGATGCGAACATTGCCGATGGCGAGACGGGCAGCACCGATGGCGATGACACCCCGGATGACAGCGCAGCGCCTGCCGAATAAGTGATGGGGCGCGCTTTCAACTTCTCGGCAGGTCCTGCCGTCATGCCAGAGGCCGTGCTGCAGCAAGCTGCGGCCGAAATGCTGGACTGGCGCGATGCGCAAGGCCGCTCGTCCGGCATGAGCGTGATGGAGATGAGCCATCGCGGCAAAGAGTTCATCGGCATTTACGAGCAAGCCCACAATGACCTGCGCGAGTTGTTGGCGGTGCCACCCAACTTCAAGATCTTGTTCATGCAAGGCGGGGGCCTGGCCGAAAACGCCATCGTGCCTTTGAACCTGTCGCAAGGCGGGGCCATGGACTTTGTGCTGACCGGCAGCTGGAGCCAGAAATCGCAAAAGGAAGCCAGCAAATACGGCGCAGCCCGTGTCGCTGCATCGGCCCAGGCCGACGGCTTCACCACCCTCCCCTCACCGGCCACCTGGCAAATTGGCCCAGACAGCCGGTACGTGCACATCTGCAGCAACGAAACCATACACGGCATCGAATACCACGAACTGCCCGACCTGAAAGCGCTGGGTTGCAACGCCCCTTTGGTGGTGGACTTTTCCTCGCATGTCGCTTCGCGTTCTGTGGACTGGTCCCGCATTGGTCTGGCTTTTGGCGGTGCCCAAAAAAACCTCGGGCCGGCAGGTCTGACCTTGGTCATCGTGCGTGAAGACCTGATCGGCAAAGCCCACCCCCACTGCCCCAGCGCTTTTGACTACAAGCTGGTGACCGACAACGAGTCGATGTACAACACGCCGCCGACCTACAGCATCTACATCGCCGGTCTGGTGTTTCAATGGTTGAAAAAACAGGGTGGCATCGCGGCCATGGAGCAGCGCAACATCGCCAAAGCCCAGCTGCTGTACGACTTTCTGGACAATTCCAGCCTGTATGTGAACAAGGTGGCCAAGGACTGCCGCTCGCGCATGAACGTGCCCTTTTTTCTGCGCGACGAATCGCGCAACGAGGCATTTTTGGCAGGCGCCAAAGCCGCCAACTTGCTGCAGCTCAAAGGCCATAAATCCGTGGGTGGCATGCGCGCCAGCATTTACAACGCCATGCCGATCGAGGGCGTGCAGGCCTTGGTGGCCTACATGCGCGAGTTCGAAAAAACACAGGCCTGACGCTCACCACGTCACCCCCCCCTGAACAGGCCACTTGAAAGACGCGCAGCCATGAGCCAACACCCCATTCAGTCGGACGCCCTGGGCGCCTTGCGCGTTCAGATCGACACGCTGGACAAACAACTCCTGAGCCTGCTGAACCAGCGTGCCCATGTGGCCGAACAGGTGGGCGAAATCAAGCGCGCCGAAGGTTCACCGTTTTTTCGCCCGGACCGTGTGGCCCAGGTGATCGACAAGATCACGCAGGCTAACCCAGGCCCGCTCAAGAACGAACATGTCGCTTCCATCTGGCGCGAAATCATGTCGGCTTGCCTGGCGCTTGAGGCGCCGCAACGCGTGGCAGTGCTTGGCCCTCAGGGCACATTTTGTGAACAAGCCGCCATCGAGTTTTTTGGCAGTGCGGCCAACCTGATTTATTGCGCCAACTTCGACGAAGTGTTCCACGCCACCGCCGCCGGCACCGCCCAATATGGGGTGGTCGGCATGGAAAACTCCACCGAAGGCGTGGTCGCCCGCTCGCTCGATTTGTTTTTGCGTTCGCCCGTGCATGTCGTGGGCGAGGTCAGCCTGCAGGTGCGCTTCAATCTGCTGCGCCAGCTCAACTCGGATGCAGGCATTGAGGTCGTCATGGCCCATCCCCAAGCACTGGCGCAGTGCCAGGGCTGGCTGTCCAAGCACCTGCCGCATGTAGAGCGCCGCGCTGTATCGAGCAACGCCGAAGGCGCACGGCTGGCCGCGACCAACCCGGCCTGGGCGGCCCTGGCCAGCGAACGTGCAGCCAGCCAGTTTGGCCTGCACATCGTGCACCACGCCATCCAGGACGAGGCCTTCAACCGCACCCGCTTTGCCGTGATCGCCTTGCCGCAAACCCTGGCCACGCCCCCTGCATCCGGCAAAGATTGCACCAGCCTGGTGGTCTCGGTGCCCAATCGCCCTGGCGCTGTGCACGACTTGCTGGTACCCCTCAAGAACAACGGCGTGTCTATGACGCGCTTTGAGTCGCGCCCTGCCAAATCAGGCCAGTGGGAGTATTACTTCTACATCGACTTGCAAGGACACATCAGCCAGCCCCATGTGGCGGCTGCCCTGCAAGAGTTGCAGGGCTTGTGCGCTTTCTACAAGGTGCTGGGTTCTTACCCCGTTTCGGAATGACGCCCGAGCGTCCGACCGCGCCGCATTTCAAGCGCCTCGCCCTGATCGGCTGCGGCTTGATGGGTGGCTCGTTCGCCCTGGCCTTGCGCCAGGCGGGTCTGGTGCAACAGATCGCCGGCTTCAGCGCCTCTGAAAAAACCCGTCAACGCGCCCTTCAACTGGGCGTGATCGACCAGGCTTGCAACAGCGTGGCCGAAGCCGTGCAGGATGCCGACCTGGTGCTGTTGGCCGTGCCCGTAGGCGCCATGCACAGCAGCTTTGCCGCCATGCGAGATGTGCTTCAGCCCAATGCCTTGCTGATGGACGTGGGCTCCACCAAGTGCGATGTGATTGCCGCTGCGCAAGCCGCATTGGGCGAGCGCCTGTCCTGCTTTGTGCCAGCCCACCCGATTGCGGGCAAAGAAGTGGCGGGCATTGAACACGCCGAAAGCATGCTGTACCAAAACCGGCGCACCATCCTCACGCCACTGCCCAAAACCGGTATTCAGCGCCTGCAAGCTGCACACGGTGTCTGGAGCGCCATCGGCAGCCATGTCAGCACCATGACACCCGAAACACACGACGCCACTTTTGCCGCCGTCAGCCACCTGCCCCATGTGCTGGCTTTTGCAGCGGTCAATGCCTTGACCGCCCAAACCCAAGGTGCCGAATTTCTGGAAATGGCGGGCCCAGGCTTCAAGGATTTTTCTCGCATTGCGGCCAGCGATGCGGCGGTCTGGCGCGACATACTGAGTGCCAATCACGCCGAAGTGCTGTCTCAAATGTCGCACTTTCGCAAAGCCCTTGAGCAGTTTGAAAACGCCTTGAAGAACGGCGACACCCAAGCGCTTGAGCACCTGATTCAACAAGCCAGCGATGTGCGCGCCGCCTGGACGCTGCAAGCGGGCAACGCATGCAACCCCGTTTTCGAGACTTGAACCATGTTCGCCACAGCCTTTCTTGATATTCCCGCTTTGCAAGGCGCATCTGGCACCGTGACACTGCCCGGCTCCAAAAGCATTTCCAACCGCGTGTTGCTGCTGTCGGCCCTGTGCCAGGGCACGACCGTGGTGCACGACCTGCTGGACTCAGACGACACCCAGGTCATGTTGGCCGCCTTGCGGCAACTGGGCTGCGGTGTTCAGGTCGAGGGCACCACAGTCACCATCAAGGGCTTGGGTGGGCAGCTTTCTCACCAGAAGGCGATCACTTTCTTCATGGGCAACGCGGGCACGGCCATGCGCCCGCTGACCGCCGCGCTGTCGGTGCTGGGCGGCGACTTCACACTTCAAGGCGTGCCCCGCATGCACGAGCGGCCGATTGGCGATCTGGTCGACGCCCTGCGCGAACTGGGCTGTCGCATCGACTATCTGGGCAATGAGGGCTTTCCGCCGCTGCACATCGGCCAACCGAGCTTGAAGCTGGATGCGCCCATCCCCGTGCGCGGCGATGTGTCCAGCCAGTTCCTCACCGCCTTGTTGATGGCATTGCCTTTGGCCGCCCAAGACCGCAGCATCACCATCGAGGTGGTGGGCGAGTTGATCAGCAAACCTTATATCGAGATCACCCTGAACCTGCTGGCACGCTTCGGCATTGATGTGGAGCGCCAAGGCTGGGAGCGCTTCGTGATCCCGGCCGGCAGCCGCTACCAATCACCCGGCACGATCCACGTCGAGGCCGACGCTTCTTCGGCGAGTTATTTCATCGCACTGGGTGCCATCGCCCAGGGTGACGGCATTCGCGTGAATGGCGTGGGGGCCGATTCCATACAAGGCGATATCCGATTTGTCGAGGCGGCCGAGCGCATGGGCGCCCAAGTGACGAGTGGCCCCAATTGGCTCCAAATCAGCCGAGGTGCCTGGCCACTCAAAGGCATTGAACTGGACTGCAACCACATCCCCGATGCGGCCATGACCTTGGCCGTGATGGCGCTTTATGCCGACGGCCCCACCCTGCTGCGCAACATTGCCAGCTGGCGCGTGAAAGAAACCGACCGCATCGTGGCCATGGCCGCAGAGTGCCGCAAACTGGGTGCCACCGTCGAAGAAGGCCCCGACTGGCTGCGCATTCACCCTTTGCCCAATGGCCCGTTCACCCCCCCTGCAGCCCAGGGCCAATGGCAGGCCGCGAGCATCCACACCTACGACGACCACCGGGTGGCCATGTGCTTTTCACTGGCGGCTTTCAACGCGGCGAAGTTGCCTGTGCGCATCGAAGACCCCAAGTGCGTGGCCAAGACCTTTCCCGATTATTTTGAGGCGCTGTTTTCGGTGGCCACCGCCGAGGTCACGCAAATTCCCGTGATTTGTATCGATGGCCCCACCGCCTCTGGCAAAGGCACTTTGGCCAGCCGGGTGGCAGCGCAATTGGGCTATCACTACCTCGATTCGGGTGCGCTCTACCGCGTCACGGCCCATGCCGCTCTGCAAGCCGGACTGAGCCTTGAAGCGGCCGATGAGTCCCGCATTGCCGAATTGGCCCGCCAACTGCCCGTGCACTTTGAGGGTGAGCAGGTCTTGCTGGGCGGCGAGGATGTGACCGATGCGATCCGCAGCGAACATGGCGGCATGAACGCCTCGAAAGTGTCGGTTTTGCCCGCCGTGCGCGAGGCTTTGGTGCAACTTCAGCACAGCTTTCGCCGCCTGCCCGGTCTGCTGGCCGATGGCCGCGACATGGGCACGGTGATCTTTCCCAATTCGACCTTGAAGGTGTTTTTGACCGCCAGTGCCGCCCAAAGGGCTGAAAGACGGCATAAGCAGTTGATTTCTAAGGGTTTTTCGGCTAATATCAACAATCTTCGCGCTGATTTGGAAGCGCGTGACGCCAGGGACATGTCCCGAAGCGTTGCGCCTTTGAAACCCGCGCAAGATGCCTTGCAACTGGACAACTCGTCCTTGACCATCGAAGCCTCGGTGGAACAGGTGATGGTCTGGTGGCAAAGCCGGCAGGTTTTTGGTTGAAACACTGAAAACGGCCATCCCAGTCCGCCCTGTGCGGGCTGGATAGAGGTTCCACCTGGCTCTCTTCGTGCAGCTTGCACACTGGCCAGATGGATTTTTTAAACCAACCGCGGCTCACGCTGCACAACAACCGCCACAGTCAGCTCCTGGAAACGACGCATTCCGCGTTCGTCAGTCCTGTTTTTGTGGATGAGGAAATCACATGTCTGAATCTTTTGCCGCCCTATTTGAAGAATCCCTGACGCGCACGGAAATGCGCCCAGGTGAAGTCATCACCGCTGAAGTGGTTCGCATCGAACACAACTTCGTGGTGGTCAACGCCGGTCTCAAGTCCGAGTCGTATGTGCCCCTTGAAGAGTTCAAGAACGACCAGGGCGAAGTTGAAGTCCAGGTCGGCGACTTTGTCTCCGTGGCCATCGGCTCCATCGAAAACGGCTACGGCGACACCATCTTGTCCCGCGACACCGCCAAGCGTCTGGCTTCGTGGATGTCTCTGGAAAAAGCCCTGGAAACTGGCGAATTCGTCACCGGCGTGACCAGCGGCAAAGTCAAGGGTGGCCTGACCGTGCTGGTCAATGGCATCCGCGCCTTCCTGCCCGGCTCTTTGGTCGACACACGTCCCACCAAAGACCTGTCCCCCTACGAGAACAAGACCCTGGAATTCAAGGTCATCAAGCTCGACCGCAAGCGCAACAACGTCGTGCTGTCACGCCGCGCTGTGGTGGAAGCCTCCATGGGCGAAGAGCGCGCCAAACTGATGGAAACCCTGCGCGAAGGCTCCATCGTTCACGGTGTGGTCAAGAACATCACCGAATACGGTGCGTTCGTGGACTTGGGCGGCATCGATGGCTTGCTGCACATCACCGACATGGCCTGGCGCCGTGTCCGTCACCCTTCTGAAGTGGTCACGGCCGGTCAGGAAATCACTGCCAAGATTCTCAAGTTCGACACCGAGAAAAACCGTGTGTCCCTGGGTCTCAAGCAAATGGGCGACGACCCATGGATGGGCGTTAACCGCCGCTACCCACAAGGCACCCGCATGTTCGGCAAGATCACCAACATCGCCGACTACGGCGCATTTGTTGAGCTGGAGCCAGGCATCGAAGGTTTGGTGCACGTGTCCGAAATGGACTGGACCAACAAGAACGTTGCGCCTTCCAAGATCGTTGCTCTGGGTGACGAAGTCGAAGTCATGGTCCTCGAGATCGACGAAGACAAGCGCCGCATCAGCTTGGGCATGAAGCAGTGCCGCGCCAACCCATGGCAAGAGTTCGCTCAGAACACCAAGCGCGGTGACCGCGTGAAGGGCCCGATCAAGTCGATCACCGACTTCGGCGTCTTCGTGGGTCTGGCTGCCGGTATCGACGGCCTGGTTCACCTGTCCGACCTGTCCTGGAACGAAACCGGCGAAAACGCCGTGCGCGAGTTCAAGAAGGGCCAAGAAGTCGAGGCTTTGGTCTTGGCTGTGGACGTGGACCGTGAACGCATCAGCTTGGGCATCAAACAGCTCGACTCAGACCCCTTCACCACCTTCGTGTCGATCAACGACAAAGGCCAGACCGTCACCGGCAAGGTCAAGACTGTGGACGCCAAAGGTGCTGAAATCGATTTGGGCGAAGACATCATCGGCTACTTGCGTGTCAGCGAAATTTCGCGCGACCGCGTGGAAGATGCCAGCCATGTGCTGAAAGTCGGCGACGAAGTGACGGCCGTGGTGGTGAACGTGGATCGCAAGACCCGCAACATCCAGTTGTCCATCAAAGCCAAGGACGCCGTGGACCAACAAGAAGCCATGGCTTCCTTGTCACAGCAGTCTTCGCGTGAAAACGCTGGCACCACCAGCCTGGGCGCTTTGTTGCGTGCCAAGCTGGACAACAACTGATCTGACGGATCTGAAGACGCTTGCTGTCTGAAAAGCCTGCCCCTGTCATGGGGGCAGGCTTTTTTCACAATGGTGCCAGACACTTTCAAGCCGCAACAACAACGAGGTTGACACATGACCCGCTCCGATCTGGTGGAAGAACTCGCCGCCCGCTTTGCACAGCTGACCCACCGTGACGCCGAACTGGCCGTCAAGACCGTGCTGGA
Source organism: Limnohabitans sp. 2KL-17 (assembly GCF_003063415.1). Classification (GTDB taxonomy): domain Bacteria; phylum Pseudomonadota; class Gammaproteobacteria; order Burkholderiales; family Burkholderiaceae_C; genus Limnohabitans_A. The sequence continues at coordinate 141,665 of NZ_NESK01000002.1, read as the reverse complement.
CGCCATGAGTGATGCTCTGGTCAAAGGTCACCGCATCGAAATTCGTGGCTTTGGCAGCTTCTCCATCAACCGCCGTCCACCGCGCGTAGGCCGCAACCCGAGATCGGGTGAAAGCGTGCAAATTCCAGAAAAACGGGTGCCCCATTTCAAACCCGGCAAAGCCTTGCGCGAAGCCGTAGATGCCAGCGCAGCCAGCACAGTCAAGGTCAAAGCCAACGCCTGATTTGTTGTGCCCTTCACCCAGCAAAGTGCCCATTGCCCAGATCGGTGCATGAGGCCTTTTCTGACCGGATAAGCCCCCGTTAGAATGAAGCCAGATTCCGAGGTCTTCCATGAAACGTCTGCTTCGGCTGCTTCAGTGGCTACTGAAAGCAGCTGTCTTTTTTACACTGTTCGCTTTTGCGCTGAATAACCAGCAAGAAACGCGTGTCAATTTCTTTTTTGGCACGTTTTGGTCTGCCCCAACCGTTTTGGTGGTGCTCAGTGCATTCAGCCTGGGTGTCGTGGTGGGGGTGCTGGGCATGGTGCCCAGATGGTGGCGGCACCGTCAGACCCTGCGCATGGCGCAACCCGTGACAGCTGAAGCCACTTCTGCGCCGCAGACTCCCCATGGAACTTGACCTGACCTGGATTTTGTTGGGTCTGCCTGCTGCGTTCGCGTTGGGCTGGATCGCTTCACGGCTGGACCTGCGCCAGATGCGCATAGCCAACCGGCAAGCGCCGCGTGCTTACTTCAAAGGTTTGAACTACTTGCTCAATGAGCAGCAAGACAAGGCCATTGACGCTTTCATTGAAGCTGTTCAAAACGACCCCGACACATCTGAGTTGCACTTTGCACTGGGCAACCTGTTTCGACGCAGAGGCGAATACGACCGTGCTGTGCGCGTGCACGAACACCTGCTGTCCCGGGCAGATTTGAGCAGCGCCGATCGGCAACGTGCCCAGCACGGCCTGGCCCTCGACTTCCTGAAAGCCGGCTTGTTGGACCGTGCTGAAGAAGCACTGCGCAAACTCGAAGGCACATCCTATGAAGGCCAGTCGCGTCTGGCCCGACTGGCCATTTACGAACGCTCGCGCGAATGGCCTGAAGCGGAACGGGTAGCCCGCCTGCTTGAAAACTCGGGTGAAGCCAAATTTGATGTCCGCATGGCCCACTACCAATGCGAACAAGCCCGCGAAGCCATTCAGCAAGGCGATGCGGCCAAGGCGCTGCTCATACTGACCGCTGCCGTAAAGGCAACGCCAGAAGCGGCCAGGCCGCGCATATTGCTTGGGCAGGTGCAGTTGTCACAAGGAAAGGCCCAACAGGCTTTTGAGACACTTTCTGTATTGTTTGAACAGGCCCATGTGGCGGCTCCGCTGGCCGCGGCCAGCTTGGCCAAGGCCGCGCAATCCGCTTCTTTGGTCAAACCGGCCATCCAGCTGCTGGAAAGCCACTACGAAAAACAGCCCTGCATTGATGTGCTCGAAGCCATCACTGCACTTGAAGAGAGCATGCCTGAGGGTGCTACCGCATCGCCGCAACGCTACCTCAGGCATTTGGACAAGCAGTCTTCCTTGATGGCAGCGACCCGTTGGCTGACCCAGGAAAGCAGCGATGCGCACCCATTGCCGGCCACGGTTCAAAAAGCACTGGAGCAGGCCATCAGGCCTTTGGCCCGCTACCGCTGTGCAGCTTGCGGGTTTGAAGCCAAAGAGCATTTCTGGCATTGCCCCGGCTGCCAGGCCTGGGACAGCTATTCGCCAAGACGCATTGAAGAACTTTGACAACCGCTTGAAACAGCTTGTTTCATGTCCGTTGCTCAAGCCCCTGTCCTGATCTAACCACCCGACCCACAATGGGCCCCCATGCAGAGCGCTGAAGGCACAACACCGGGATGGACGAGCATGTTGAAAAAACCCTTGGCGACCTTGGTCGCCACCTTGTTTGTAGGCATGGCTTGGGGCCAGATTGACCTGAACCAGGCCACAGAAATTGACCTGGATGGACTGAATGGCCTCGGGCCGACGATGACACGGCACATCCTGGCAGAGCGTCAACAGGGTCTTTTTCGCGACTGGCGCGATGTGATGAAACGCGTCAAGGGCATCGGCCCCCAAAAAGCCGCCCATCTTTCAGAGCAGGGTTTGCAGGTTCAAGGCTTGGGCTATGCACAAGCGCCTGGCGCCTCACCGGCTGCAAAACCCAAGCACAGCTCAACGCCACAAGGCCACTGATGGCCTGGATCACTTCAGACCAATGAAGCAGGGGTTGGCGTGAGGCTTTTGCCCCGACAGGGCTCATGCCTAAGCTTCGCCAAATCCACCGCCGCCCGGTGTGTGAATTTCAAAGACATCGCCCGTCTGCATGTCGACCTGCCCGATGTGCGAGAGCTCTTGCACCGTGCCATCTGCGCGCACCACCCGGTTAATGCCGGGCAAACCGCTGTGCCCACCGGCCATGCCAAAGGCCGGATGCACCCGCCCATTGGACAAAATACCCGCCGTCATGGGCTCCAGAAAGCGCACGCGTCGCACGCCGCCGTCACCCCCATGCCAGCGCCCGGCACCACCAGAGCCTAGGCGGATCGCATAACTTTCCAGGCGCACCGGAAAGCGAAACTCCAGCACCTCAGGATCGGTCAGGCGCGAATTGGTCATGTGTGTTTGCACCACCGATGTGCCATCAAAACCCCCGACCCACTGGCCTTGTGCATCAAAGCTTCCGCCTGCACCACTGCCCCCCGAAATGGTTTCGTAATACTGCACGCGGGCGTTGCCAAAAGTGAAATTGTTCATGGTCGGCTGGCTGCCCGCCATCACGCCCAAGGCCCCGAACAGCGCATTGGTGATGCAAGTGGAGGTTTCCACATTGCCCGCCACCACCGAAGCCGGGGGGTTCGGGTTGAGCATGGAGCCGGCAGGAATGATGACCTTCAGGGGTTTCAGGCAGCCTGCATTCAAAGGAATGTCATCGTCCACCAGACTGCGAAACACATACAACACCGCCGCCATGCACACCGCGCGAGGCGCGTTGAAGTTGTTGGGTAACTGGCCGCTGGTGCCAGTGAAGTCGATCTCGGCCGTGCGCTGTGTGGCGTTCACCCGCACCGCCACCTGAATCTGCGCCCCGTTGTCCAACGGCAGGGTGAATGCACCGTCTTTCAGCCGGGTGATGACACGTCGCACCGACTCTTCGGCGTTGTCCTGCACATGGCGCATGTAGGCCTGCACGACATCCAGGCCAAATTGATCGACCATGCGGCGCATCTCCTGCACGCCTTTTTCGTTGGCCGCAATCTGCGCCTTCAGATCGGCCATGTTTTGCTGGGGATTGCGCGAAGGGTATTCACCACTTTCTAGCAAGGCCACCATTTCGGCTTCGCGCAGGTGCCCTGCTTCGACCAGCTTGAAGTTGTTGATCTGCACGCCCTCTTCTTCAATGCGGGTGGAAAAAGGCGGCATGGAGCCTGGCGTGAGGCCACCCACATCGGCGTGGTGGCCTCGGGAGCCCACATAAAAAACCGGCTCGGCTTGAGCGTCCAGGTACACCGGGGTGATGACGGTGATGTCGGGCAAATGCGTACCGCCATGGTACGGGTCATTCAGCACAAACACATCGCCCGGGCGCATTCGGCCCTTGTTCTCCCGGATCACGGTCTGAATGCTTTCGCCCATGGAGCCCAGGTGCACCGGCATGTGAGGCGCGTTGGCGATCAGATGGCCTTCGGCGCTGAACAGCGCACACGAAAAATCGAGCCGCTCCTTGATGTTGACCGAGTAAGCGGTGTTCTGCAGTTGCAGGCCCATTTGTTCTGCGATGTTCATGAACAGGTTGTTGAACACCTCGAGCAGCACCGGGTCGGCCTGTGTGCCGGCGGCGTATTGCACCGCTCTGGCCTGCACACGCACCAACAGCAAATGGTCCAGCTCGGTCAGGCGCGCTTGCCAGCCGGCCTCGACCACGGTGGTTGCGTTTTTCTCGGCGATGATGGCCGGGCCGTCAATCACGTCACCCGGGCGCATGTCTTCACGCACCAGCAAGGCCGCCTCTTGCCACTGGGGTTGGCCAGCAGCGTTGGCTGCATACACCCGGACCGTGTCCCGGCGCGGCACTTCACGCTGGGGGTGCAAAGCCATGCGGGCTTCTTCAGGGGCGTCGCCCGGAAGCACCGCCTCGACCGACACCGCCTCAACCACCAGGGCTTTGCCTTGCATCAAGAAAGCAAAGCGCTGGCGGTAGGCCGCTTCAAAGCCTGCCACCAATTGGCCCAGGTCGCCCCATGGCACCACCAAAGCAGAATCGGTGCCTTCATAGCGCAAATGCACGCGTTGGCGCAACTCGATCTGTGCAGCAAAGGCCTCATCAGCGCCCTGTCCAATTTGAGCCAGCAGGGCTTGCCGTGTGGCTTCACCCAGGGCTTGCAGCCGCTCGGCCATGAGCGTCAAAGCGGCCGCATCCAGCCGGCGCTCGATGGACTCTTCACGCATCACGTTTTGATCGGCCAGGCCCATGCCATACGCCGACAACACGCCCGCCAGCGGGTGCACCAACACCTTCGACATGCCCAGGGCATCGGCCACCAGACAGGCATGCTGACCGCCTGCACCGCCAAAGCACTGCAGGGTGTAACGCGTCACGTCATAGCCGCGTGCCACCGAAATCTTCTTGATGGCATTGGCCATCTGCTGCACAGCGATCTGGATGAAACCATGCGCCACATCTTCAGCAGCTCTGCCCATTTGAGCGGCCATTTTTTCAAAATGACTGCGCACTACATCGGCATCCAGCGGCTGGTCGGCTTGTGGCCCGAACACCGATGGAAAATACGCCGGCTGCACCTTGCCCACCATCACGTTGGCATCGGTCACGGCCAAAGGTCCGCCCCGGCGGTAACTGGCCGGCCCAGGATTGGCCCCAGCGCTTTGCGGCCCCACCCTGAAACGCGCACCGTCATAGGCCAACAAGGAACCGCCGCCTGCGGCCACGGTGTGGATGCTCATCATGGGCGCGCGCATGCGCACCCCGGCCACTTGGGTTTCAAACTCGCGCTCGAACTGACCCGCAAAGTGCGACACATCGGTGGAGGTTCCCCCCATGTCAAAACCAATCACTTTGGCATGCCCAGCCAATTGGGCGGTGCGGGCCATGCCCACGATGCCGCCTGCCGGACCACTCAGGATCGCGTCCTTGCCTGCAAAAACCTGCGCATCCGTGAGGCCGCCCGAGGACTGCATGAACATCAGTTTCACACCGGGCATCTCACTGGCCACCTGGTCAACGTAACGCCGCAGGATGGGCGACAAATACGCGTCCACCACAGTGGTGTCACCCCGACTGACCAACTTCATCATCGGGCTGGTCTGGTGCGAGGTGCTGACCTGCGTGAAGCCCACCTCGCGGGCCAAACGCGCAGCGATTTGCTCGTGTGCCGTGTGGCGCCAGCCGTGCATGAACACCACCGCCACCGAGCGCAGGCCCTGGGCGTAGCCGTGCGCCAATTGGGTGCGCAAATGCGCAACATCAAGGGGCAGCAACACCTCGCCATCCACCGCCACACGCTCTTGAGCTTCCACCACGGCGCTGTAAAGCAACTCGGGCAACACGATCTGACGGTCAAACAAACGCGGGCGGTTTTGGTAGGCAATGCGCAGCGCGTCACCAAAACCTGTCGTGGTCACCAGTAGAGTGGGTTCACCTTTGCGCTCCAGCAGTGCATTGGTGGCCACCGTGGTGCCCATCTTCACGCACTCGACCAGCGCGGGCGTGACCGGCTGCCCGGGCTTCAAGCCAAGCAGGTGGCGAATACCGGCGACGGCGGCATCGCGGTACTGCTCGGGGTTTTCGCTCAGCAACTTGTGCGTGACCAGAGATCCGTCAGGCCGTTTGCCCACCACGTCGGTGAACGTACCGCCACGGTCGATCCAGAATTGCCAGCGGTTTTTACCCGGAATTGTGTTGTTTGATTCAGTCATGAAGCGCTCATCAACCCGTTGTCACAATGAAGCGGCGGCACGTGCCGCCTGGTCGTACATGCCCGAGAGCACACGCAGCAACCGGGCCAATTCGCCAATGTCCCGGTTCAGGCCATCGTCAGCCTTGAGCGCATCGATCAGGCAATTTTCGCGAATTTCCCGGTAGCGCTGCACATGCTGGCGCCCCACGTCGGTGGCGGCATAGGTCACATCCTTGCCGTTCTTTTGCGAGATCACCACACCCAGGCCTTGCAGCTTTTTCAGGGCGTAATTGACCAAATGCGTGTCTTCGATGTTCATGATGAAACAGATGTCGGCCAGACGTTTGTCGCGTGCGCGGTGCGTGACGTGGTGGAGCACCAGAACGTCCAGCGGCGTCAGGTCTTTCAGCCCGGCTGCCGCCATGCAATGGATGATCCAGCGGTGAAAGGCGTTGCCCGCCACGATCAGGCCGAACTCGAACTCGCTCATCTCAGCGCTGTCAGGTGAGACCAGATGGGCCGAGGACACGATCGGGCTGGCACCGGAAACTGTGGATGATTTTTTGCGCGGCATGAGTTCCGTCGTTTTGAGATGTGATGCGGAAGTCTAGTCTTGATGTCAACGATTTGCCAACAATTTGTTGACATTAAGGGAAAATACCCATCCCAAGACGCTGCAAGTTGCCTACAGTCAAGGCCAGCCAGATGCACCAGATGCGCGCTTGAAGCGGGCATATCTCTTGCTCAGCTTGGTTGACCGCTTATTCCATCCCTTCACAGGAGTTTTCATGCAACGTCGCGCCCTCCACCTCAGCCTGCTGGCTGGTTTGCTTGCAGTTTCTGGCCTGGCTGCTGCCCAGACCAAATGGGACCTGCCCGCTGCCTACCCCGCCACCAATTTCCACACGGTCAACATGACGCAATTTGCGGCCGATGTTGACAAAGCCACAGGCGGCAAACTCAAGATAACCGTGCATGCCAACGCATCACTCTTCAAAGCGCCCGAAATCAAACGCGCGGTTCAAGGCGGCCAGGCCCAATTGGGCGAAATTTTGCTGGTCAACTTCCAGAATGAATGGCAGCCCTTTGGCGCAGACGGCTTGCCGTTTTTGGCCGACAGCTACGACGAGTCCATGAAACTCTACAAGGCCCAAAAACCGCTGCTCGAGAAAAAACTGGGTGAGCAGGGCATGATGTTGTTGTACTCGGTCGCTTGGCCACCGCAGGGCATTTACAGCAAAAAACCCATCAACAGCGTGGCCGACCTGAAAGGCATCAAGTGGCGCGCGTACAGCCCGACCACCGCCAAAATCGCTGAACTGGTGGGCGCACAACCCGTCACCGTTCAAGCGGCTGAATTCTCGCAAGCCCTGGCCACAGGCGTGGTCGAATCCACCATGACATCGGGTGCCACCGGCGTAGACAGCAAACTGTTTGAGCACCTCAAGTATTACTACGATGTGCAAGCCTGGTTGCCCAAAAATGCGGTGATCGCCAACAAGAAAGCCTTTGATGCGCTGGACAAACCCACGCAGGACGCGCTGCTGAAAGCTGCAGCCGAGGCCGAAACCCGCGGCTGGACCGAGTCGCGCAAAGTGAACACCACCACCCTCGAGACACTCAAGGCCAATGGCATGACCGTGGCACCGCCTTCTGCGCAGCTCAAAGCCGACATGAAGAAAGTCGGAGACACCATCATGAAGGAGTGGCTGGAAAAGTCGGGTGCAGAGGGTAAATCCATCGTTGACGCGTTCAACCGCTGAACCGATGCGACGACTGCTCAATGCCGTCTATGAAAGTGCCGCCGCCCTGGCGGCACTTTGCATGTGCGGCATGCTGTTCATGGTGCTGCTGTCCATTTTGAGTAGGCAATTGCACTTTCATGTGCCCGGCACCGATGCTTATGCCGGTTACCTGATGGCTGGGGCAGGCTTTCTGGCCCTGGCCCACACCTTGAAGCGCGGCGAGCACATCCGCGTCACTCTGGTACTGGGCATGTTCAAGGGCCGGTCACGCCGGGGCCTTGAAATTTTCAGCCTGGTGCTGGCCAGCCTGCTGGCCTTGCTGTTTGCTTTTTACAGTTGTCGCCTGGTGTGGCAATCCATCGAGTTTCACGACATTTCAACTGGCAATGACGCGACGCCTTTGTGGTTGCCGCAATTGGCCATGGCCTTTGGCACCGTGATTTTTGCCTTGGCCTTTGTGGATGAACTTGTCCTCGAAATCCTCGGGCAACGCGCCATCCCTGCAAGCGGCGAGATGCTGCGCAACGAATGATCGCCATGAATGATTTGATGATCACGGGACTGCTGGTCCTGACACTGTTTTTGATTTTGGGCAGTGGGGTGTGGATCGGCCTGGCGCTGTCTGGCGTGGCCTGGGTGGGCATGCAAGTGTTTTCTGCCCGGCCTGCGGGGGATGCGATGGCGGTGACCATCTGGGGCTCGTCCTCCAGCTGGACACTAACGGCCCTGCCACTCTTCATCTGGATGGGTGAAATCCTGTTTCGCACCCGCCTGAGTCAGGACATGTTCAAGGGCCTGGCCCCCTGGATGCAGGCCCTGCCGGGTCGCTTGTTACACACCAACGTGGTGGGCTGCGCCATTTTTGCGGCCGTCTCCGGCTCAAGCGCGGCCACCTGCGCCACCATTGGCAAGATGACGCTGCCCGAGCTGCAAAGGCGGGGCTACCCTGAAGACATGGTGATCGGCACCCTGTCGGGCTCGGGGACTTTGGGGCTGCTGATTCCACCGTCGATCATCATGATCGTGTACGGCGTGGCTGCCGATGTGTCGATCGCGCAACTGTTCATCGCCGGGGTCTTGCCAGGCTTGCTGCTGGCGGGTCTTTTTTCGGGTTACATCATTTACTGGTCGCTGCGCCACCCGGACCAGATCCCCCCACGCGACGCCCCCATGACCTTTATGGAGAAGCTGCAAGCTTCCAGCAGCCTGATCCCGGTGGTCTTGCTGATTGCGGCCGTGCTCCGCTCGATCTACACCGGCTTTGCAACCGCCACCGAAGCGGCTGCCGTGGGTGTGGTGGGTGCACTGGTCTTGTCTGCCTTGCAGGGCTCCATGAGCTGGTCGGTGTTTAAGGAAGCCCTGATGGGCGCCACGCGGCTGTATTGCATGATTGCGATGATTCTGGCGGGGGCCGCGTTTTTGACTTTGTCCATGGGCTACATCGGCCTGCCCCGTCATCTGGCGGAATGGATCGGCGGCCTGGGGCTCAGCCCCTTTGCCTTGATCATGGCCTTGATGGTGTTTTTCATCATCCTGGGTTGCTTTTTGGACGGCATCTCGATGGTGGTGCTGACCATGGGCGTCTTGATGCCCACGGTGCAAAAAGCAGGCATTGACCCAGTTTGGTTTGGCATCTTCATCGTGTTTGTGGTTGAAATGGCCCAGATCACCCCACCGGTAGGCTTCAACCTGTTTGTGCTGCAGGGCATGACGGGCAAGCAACTGCCCTACATCGCCCGCGTGTCCATGCCCATGTTTGCATTGATGGTGGGGGCTGTTTTGCTGATTTATTTTGTCCCCGGCATCGTGACGTGGCTGCCCAACCAGATGAAACTCTGATTTTCTGCGGCGCTGCATCCTCTATGATTCAACCCGTCCCCAAAGGACGGGTTGTTCATTTGGGGCGATAAGGAATGCTGTGTTCAAAAATGTGATGGTTTACCGCATCGGCGAGGGCTTTGCGCCCACTTTGGCCGATGTGCAGACGGCGCTGATGCCGGTGGAATTTGTGCCTTGTGGCGCCAGCCAAGAAAAGTCCGTCGGCTGGGTGCCGCCGCGGGGTGAGCCGCATGGCCCTTTGGTGGAGTCGGTGGCGGGTCAGTGGATCCTGAAACTGATGATCGAGTCCAAAGCCGTGCCGGGCAATGTGGTGCGGCGCAAGGCCGATGAACGCATCGCCGAGATCGAAGCCGCGACGGGCCGCAAACCCGGCAAGAAAGAAAAACGCGACCTGATGGACGATGTGCTGCTGTCGCTGCTGCCGCAAGCTTTTGAACGCCAGTCGACCGTGCTTGTCTGGATGGACCTGGAGAACCGCAGGCTGGTTTTGAACGCAGGCAGCCAGGGCAAGGCCGACGAAGTCATGTCGGCGCTGATGAACGTGATGGGTGGTCTGTCGGTTTCGCTGATCCAGACCGTGACCTCGCCACAATCGGCCATGACCCAATGGCTTTTGGCACCCACAGCCGACGAATGGCCTGCCGACTTGACGGTGGAGCGCGAAACCGTGCTCAAGTCCACCGGCGAAGACGCGGCCAGCGTGCGCTTTACCCGCCACCACCTGGCCAACGACGATGTGCGAAAACACGTGCTCGAAGGCAAGCTGCCGACCCAACTCGCGCTGAGCTGGGACGGCCGTGTGGCTTTTGTGCTGACAGAGACTTTGCAACTGAAAAAGCTGCAGTTTCTTGACGGCGTGATGGACGAGTCGGGCACCGACAAAAAAGAAGACCGTTTTGATGCCGACGTGGCTTTGTCCACCGGCTTGCTGGGGCCATTGATGGACAGCCTGATCGAGGCCTTGGGCGGCGAGATGGAACTGGGGGCCGCTGCGGCTGACCAAGCCCTTCCAAACCCCTTGCGCACAGTGCTCAATTCAACCGTCGCAACAGCGGCAGCGGGGATGGATGACGAAGACCCACCGTTTTAAAACCCGGTGTTCAAATACCCGTAAGCCCCAGCCGAAAGGACCCACCCCATGCTCACTGTGATCGCGATTTGCATTGGCGCTTGCGTGGGCGCGTTGTCGCGCTGGCAATTGGGCATTTGGCTCAACCCTGGCTCCGTCAGCAGTGGCCTGCTGCCTTGGGGCACGTTGGCGGCCAACCTGATCGGCGGTTACCTGGTCGGTGTGTGCGTCGGGGTGTTCCAGCAAATGCCTGAACTGGACCCGGTCTGGCGGCTGGCTTCGGTGACAGGCTTTCTGGGGGCACTGACCACCTTCTCCAGTTTTTCAGCCGAGGTGGTCAGCATGCTGCAACAAGGCCGTTTTATGCTCGCGGTCGGCACCGCTTCGCTGCACCTGTTTGGTTCACTCGCCCTGACGGTACTGGGTTTGCAAACTGCAGCACTTTGGGCCACCCGCAGCTGAGCTTTTCAGGCCATGCCCATGGCTTGCTCCAGCACCTGCAAGGCCTGCTGGTCATCTTGCCCACGCCAAGCCACCACCTGATCGGGCCGAATCAGCACCCAGGGCGCTTCGTACAAGTCGAGCAACTCACTGGCACTGTGCTGCACCCGTTTCAGGTCCATTCCCAAAGCCTGGGCGGCCAACTCAAAAGCGCCAGCATCCGGTGACTGAGGGCCCAGTTGCAGCAAGGTCCACTCGCTGTGAAACGTGTCATAAAGCGAGCGACCATCGGCCAGCCAGGCGTGCGGTGGACGCCCGCCAGGGCAGGCGCTGGGTTGGTAACTGTTGGCCGCATCGCTTGGCGGGGTGCTGCCATCGGCCACCACGATCGGAGAGGCGTCGTAACGCCCACCAAAGGTCACTCCGGGGATGTTGAACTCCAGACGCACATGGCCATTCAGGTGCACAGACGCCTCTTGCCGCGCCTTCTCGCCCAAGGCATCGGCGGCTTCCAACTCGGGCGTGGCCACAAACAAACCCACAGAATCGGCAAATTGCCTTGCATAGCCGGTGTTGCGGTGCGCCAACGGCATGCGCTCCAGGGCATAACTGTCCAGCAAACGCGGGGGTGCAATGCCTTTGACCACGCTGGCCAGCTTCCAGCCCAGGTTGACCGCATCCTCCACCGCCGTGTTGTAGCCCAGACCACCGGTGGGCGTGAACAGGTGTGCCGCATCCCCGCCAATGAACACGCGTCCCTGCTGGAATGACTCGGCCACCAGGGCATGGCCCGCCATCCAGGTGCCGACCGACAAGACCTCGATGGGGATTTCATGACCCATGGCCTGGTTGAAGATGCGCTGGGCGTCTTGGGCAGTCCAGGCATCGGCATCTTCGCCCTCGTGCACCGCCGCATGAAAGGCAAACTCGCTGCCACCATCCACCGAAGCCATAAAAGCCCGGCGCTGAGCGTTGACCGTCACGTACATCCAGGCCTTGCCGTGTGGAAAGACTTTGTCGAAATCAGGCGCCCGCAAATACACAGCAAACATCTTGCCGCCCATGAAATCCCGTTTGGCTCCTGTGCTGCCGCCCCAGGCAATGCCAAGATGGTGGCGCACCGCACTGCGCGCACCGTCAGCGCCCACCAGGTAACGGGCCTGGACAGACACGGCTTGCCCGCCCGGTACCGGTGAAATTAAGGCATCGACACCCTGGTCGTTCTGGGCAAAACGGTCCAGCGTCCAGCCAAAGCGCAGGTCATTGGTCGCGCAAGCCCCGGCATGCTTGAGCAAAGTTTTTTCAACGAACTTTTGCGAGACCCTGTGCGGCAACTCGGCCGCACTCCAGGAGCCTTGCAGGTTTTTGATGGCTTGCTTGGCTTGCGTCGCCGTGGGCAAAGGCAACCGCGCCAGCTCATGGCCGGTGAAGCGGGTGAAATAAGCGATGTCGGTGGGGTGATCGGCAGGCAAGCCCTGCGCCCGGATCTCGTTGGCAAAACCCAGACGGCGGTAATGCTCCATGGTGCGGGCCTGCGTGGCATTGGCCTGGGGGTTGAACGCGGTGCCTGGTTTGGGGTCCACCAACAATGTCCGCACCCCACGGCGCCCCAGCTCAATGGCCAGCATCAAACCAAAGGGGCCACCACCGGCAATGAGTACATCCACCACCATCGGGTCTGCCGCGTAGGCGAAGCCTTGCTTGGCATCTTTCAAAGGCATGTTCATCGGTTTTTTTCATCCTGGGTTGCACGATCACCGAACTTGTCGTCCCGATCGAGCGGCCCGATCGCGAAGCCCAAGGGCCATTGCGTTCAATTCATCATAATGACTATCAGGCAGCGCCCGAGCTTCGAGCGTCAGTCCCGAGACACCCTTTGAGTGACCCCATTTCACAGAAAACGCCTCGCCATGGAAAACATGAACATGAACCACATCACCGAATCGGTGATCGAACGCCTGGCCAATACCCCGGATCCCCGGCTCAAAGAGATCATGCTCAGTCTGGTACAGCACCTGCACCAGTTTGCGCGTGAGGTGAAACTGACCGAGGCTGAATGGCTCAAGGGCATCGAATTCCTGACCCGCACCGGTCACATCACCAACTCGCAACGACAAGAGTTCATTTTGTTGTCAGATGTGTTGGGCCTGTCCATGTTGACGGTGGTCATGAACAACGAAAAACCTGAGGGGTGCACCCAGGCCACGGTGCTCGGGCCCTTCCATGTCGACAACGCACCTCATTACGCCCTGGGCGGCGATGTTGCTAACGGGGCCCAGGGTCATCCCTGCCAAGTTCAAGGCAGCATAAAAGGTGTGCAGGGCGAAGCTGTGGCCCATGCAAGCATCGAGGTTTGGCAATCCGATGAGAAAGGCCTTTACGACGTGCAATACGCCGACAGGACGCAGCACCAGGCCCGGGGCAAACTGACAGCGGATGCGCAGGGGCGCTTTCACTTCAAATCCATCCTGGCCATGCCCTACCCCATCCCTCACGATGGGCCTGTTGGGCAATTGCTGGAGGCCACCGCCAGGCACCCATGGCGCCCCGCACATTTGCATTTCAAGATCGATGCCCCAGGCTATGAAACCCTGATCACCCACGTCTTTCGCAAAAACGACCCTTACTTGGAAACGGACGCGGTGTTTGGCGTGCGCGAATCGCTGGTCATCGATTGCTTGAGCAAGCCGATGGCAGTTACCAACTTGATTTTGACTTTGTGCTCAATCCGGTCTGAAGCGCCCGACCCGCTGGGGTTCAGCCACCGCCGCGCTGCATGTACAAATCGAAACGTTTCATGAAGGTGTAACGCGCATCGGCGTCCAAGCCCTGAAACGCGAAGTTCACCCGCAGCACCGGCATGCGCATGAGCGCAATCACACGGGGGGGCATGACCTGCCAGTACAAACTCAATTTGCCTGCGCCGATGGTGGCCTCGGCCGTGGCCTGCGACCGCTGCCATGCGCTGTCCCCCATGGCCGCGGGCAACCAGCCGAGCCACTCGGCCTCGGTGCAGCCCATGTCGCGCTGGAATTGCTCGGCGTAACTGGACTGCATGGGTGCGGTCAGCCCCCAGCCACGGGTGGCCAGATGGCCAGCACATCGCCATCGACCAAGGTGGTGGTACCCCGATCTTCGGGGGCGATGTATTTGCCATTGACCAGCACCAGATGCACCAGCTTGGGCGGCATGCCGAAGGGCTCAATGATCTGGTTGATGCTGGCGTCAGCCGCCACATCGAGGCTGATCTGATTGCTGCGCCGGGCCTCGACAGGCAAATAATCGGTCAGCGTGGCAAACAGTTTGAAGGTGATGTTCATGCAGCGATTGTCACTTCATCGGCGGCGCGCATCAGCAGCGCCGCTCCAGCGCCCCTGACCCTGGGCACAGTCCAGGTAGGCGTCCATGAGCTTGGTGGGGTCGTGCATCAAACGGTCTTTCCAGTCGCCCAGATGCACCTGGCCTTCGACCAGGCCGCGCATCACCCCCACATGCTCGGTCCAGCCCACGCTGTTGCAGCCCACCATCACATCGTCCTTGAACTGCAAGCTCAGGTGGCGCCCAGCGGCCTTGTCGGTCAGCACCGCTGATTGCCCACCCGACACGCCCTCCCAGTTGCCAAAACTGGTGGAGATCAAGCCCAAGGTATCGAGCACGTTGATTTGCGTGACACCTTTGAGCTCGGTCTTTTGGCCCAGCATGTTGAGTGCTGCCACCCGCGCCTGCTCGGCCGCATTGGGCTGAATGGCGCTGACAATTGTTTTGCCACTGACCAGGTCAAAGGCTTCGGCGCAGTCGCCTGCCGCGTAAATGCCGGGCACATTGGTTTGCAGATGCTCGTCGGTCAAGACGCCTTGCAAACAGGTGATGCCGCTGTCCTTTAAAAAGCCAATCGCAGGTCGCACCCCGGTGGCGCTGATCACCAGATCGGCCGCCACGGTCTGGCCGTTGGACAAACGCACCTGCAGGGCCCCGCCAGCATCGTCTGAAGACAAGCCCACAGCAGCTGCCAGTTTGCCGAACAAGCCTTTTTCAGCGCCAGCGCTGTCCGAGGTGATGGCTTCGACCTTGGTGCCAGTGAACACCTGCACGCCTTTGGCTTCGCACCAGTCACGGATCATGCCGCCCGCTACCGGGCCCATCATGCGGGGCACCATGCGGTCGCCCATCTCGACCACGCTGAGTTTGACGCCGCGTGCTGCCAGTGATTCCATGATGATGCAGCCAATGAAGCCTGCGCCCATTTGTAACACCCTGGCGCCTGGCTTGGCCAGCGCCTGGATGGCACGGGCATCTTCCAGCGTCCAGCAAGGGTGCACGCCGGGCAGGTCCATGCCCGCAATCGGGGGGCGCACTGGGTGCGAGCCCGTGGCGATCAAGAGCTTGTCAAAACTGAGCGACTGGCCGTTGTCCAGTTGCACCTTTTTACCCGCTGCATCCACCCGTGTCACTTTGGCCTTGACCTGGGTGATGCGCAGGTCATCGAAGTGCGAGGCGCTCTTGCGCAGATAGGTGCCACGCTCGTCGATGTTGCCAATCAGCAGGTAGGGAATGGCCATGCGCGAGTAAGGCGCATCGGGCTCGTCACCCACCAGGGTAATGGTGTCAGCAGGTGCGTGTTTGCGCAGGGTCTCGGCGGCAATGACGCCGGCAGGGCCTGCGCCCAAAATGACGTGGTGCATGGTTCACTCTCCAAATGCAGGCAGCGGCCCAAAAAGGCCGCTGCACAGGTGTTCATCAAGCCTCAAACCTTGCAGCCCCGCCAAAGTGCTTGGCCGCAAAGTCGGAGGCATGCAACTCAAAGCCCCAAACGGGCCTTGGTCTCGGCCGTTGGGCGGCCCTCTGTGTCCCAGCCGCGGGCAGCGTAGTACTTGGGCAGCATCTCGGGCAACATGCTCACTTTGCCTTTTGAGGGGCCGGTTTTGGCGGCTTCAGTCAAGAGGCGCTTGGGCAGGCTATCGTCGGCCTTGGTGAAGCCGGCAGCATTGTTGAACTCACGCTCCATGTTCCAGATGCGTTCGCCGATTTTTTCCAGCTCTTCAGTGGTGTATTCGTCGTCACAGGCTGCTTGCAACTGCGGTGCCAGATCGGCCACACCCCACGCAAAGGTGGTGAACACGCACAGGCCCGAGGAGTCAAACGCGGCCGTGGCGTCTTGGAATGCCTTGACCAGTTCGGGTTTGCCTTCGTGCTCAAGCGGATCGGTCTTGACCGGTATGCCCAGCACTTCAGACGCGATGGTGTAACCGCGCAGGTGGCAGGCACCGCGGTTGCTGGTGGCGTAGGCCAAGCCAATGCCCTGGATCGAGCGCCCGTCGTAGGCCGGGAATTCCTGGCCCTTGACGCTCATCGACAAATCGGGGTGGCCGTACTTGGCGGTCAGGCGCTTGGAGCCTTGGCCGATTTCGATACCAAAACCTTCGCCCCTGGCGGTGATTTCAGCAAAGTGGGCAAGCGCCTCGGCAGAGCCGAACATGGCGTCAATGCCCAGTTGCTCTTTGGTCAGCACACCCATTTCATAGAGTTCCATGACCGCGCCCACGGTGGCACCAAAGCTGATCGGGTCAAAGCCCTCTTCGTTGCACAGCAAGTTGGCGTACTGCAGGGCTTCCAGGTCTTTCACACCGTTGGCAGCACCCAGTGCCCAGGCCGCTTCGTATTCCAGGCCGCCATTGGCACCCCAGTATTGCGGTTTGTTTTGCACAGTGAAGTGGCCTTCGTCCATGCGGCTGATGCGGCCGCAAGCAATGGTGCAACCAAAGCAAGCCTGGTTGGTGACCAGGTGCTTTTTGCCGTCGGTTTCACGGGGCGTGACCATGGCTTCGGCTGAAATGTCCTTGGCACCTTCGAACTGCACGTCGCGGTGGTTGCGGGTGGGCAAGGCGCCCATCTCATTGATCACGTTCATCAGCACCTGGGTGCCGTAAGCCGGCAGGCCTTGACCAGTGACAGCGTTTTCGGCGAGGATTTTCTTCTTCTCGAAGGTCACCTTCATGAAGGCCTTGGGGTCGCGGATATTGCCCACGCCCTTGGTGCCGCGCACGGCAATGGCTTTCAGGTTTTTGCTGCCCATGACCGCGCCCACACCCGAGCGGCCTGCCGCACGGTGCAGGTCGTTCACCACGGCGGCGAACAAGACCTTGTTTTCACCGGCCTTGCCAATGCTCGAGACACGCAGCAGCGGGTCTTGCAGGCTGGATTTGAGGACTTCTTCGGTCTTCCAGACGCTTTGACCCCACAAGTGCGAGGCATCGCGCAGCTCAGCCACATCGTCATTGATGTAGAGGTACACCGGCGTGGCCGATGCACCTTCAAAGATGATCATGTCCCAACCGGCCATTTTCAGCTCGGCACCCCAGTAGCCGCCCGAGTTGGAGCAGGCAATGGCACCCGTGAGAGGGCCTTTGGTGATGACGGTGTAGCGGCCGCCTGTGGAGGCCATGGTGCCGGTCAAGGGGCCAGTGGCCCAGATCAGCTTGTTATCGGCCGACAGCGGGTCGACTTTGGGGTCGACTTCGTTGATCAGGTATTTACTGCCCAGGCCGCGAGAGCCGATGTAGGCACGTGCCCACGCCATGTTCAGCGGTTCGGATTTGACGGTGCCCGCGGTCAGGTTGACGCGGAGAATTTTTCCAGCCCAAGACATGTTGATGCTCCTTGCAGGTGCTTGATTTAAGCGGCTAAATTAAGAGGCTGAAGGCTGATTGCCCAACTTGTCGGCCCACTGCTTCATTTTGTCGATGCCGGTCCAGTTGGCGTCGACAAAGGTGATGGCGCCGGTGGGGCAAGCCTCGACGCAAGCCGGATCGCCACCGCACAGGTCGCACTTTTGGACTTTGCCGGTCTCTTGCACATAGTTCACGGTGCCGAATGGGCAGGCGATGGTGCAGACCTTGCACCCGACGCAGGTCGACTCGTTGACCACTTTCGCACCCGTGGCTTTGTCCACGGTAATGGCTTCCACAGGGCAGGCATGCAGGCACCAGGCTTCATCGCACTGGGTGCAGGTGTAAGGCACCTTTTTACCGGTGTGGTGGAAGTCAAAGACCTTGATGCGTGATTTGGAGGTGGCGTATGTGCCGTAGTTCTCAAAAGAACAGGCCATTTCGCACTGCAAGCAGCCGGTACATTTGTCCGGGTTGATGTGCAGGACTTTCTGCATGGGGATCTCCTGTGAGGTGGCGGGCTGTTCAAGCCCACGCTTATGAATCAGAATGCATAGCCATTGTGTTGGCATGCGCCTGCAATATGATGCGGATTAACCCTAGGTTCGTCAGGGTTCCTTCAAAAATTCTCAGCTTGATACACACCTGACATGCCCTTGACTTCCATCAACAACGACCGCCTTGAACGGATTGCTCTGGCCCGTGAACTGGTTTTTCAGGGGCGCTCTTTTGCCGCAGGCGCTGGCGTTTCCCCTTGGATCACCCAGTCCTGGCAGCGCTGCCTGGCCATGGGCTTGCAACCCGACAAGTCCGTGGGTTTTGACGCCGTGTCGGTCCAGCACATGCGCCGCGTGCAGGAGGCCAGCGGCCCTTTGGTCCAAGCTGCCCAGCCCGTATTGACCGAGTTGGCGCGGGCGATTGCCGACATCCGCTATTTCGCCATCCTGACCAATGCCGAGGGCATCGTGGTGGATGTGCATGGCCCAGTCAACCGGCAAGACCGCCGCGCCGGGGTGATTGCCCGTGTGGGCGTAGATTTGTCTGAAAAGGCCGTGGGCACCACCGCCATCAGCGCGGCACTGGCCGAACTTCAGCCCGTATGGATGCACCGCGGCGAGCACTTCTTTCAGGACACCAGTGTCTACAGTTGCGCAGGCGCACCCGTGTTTGGTCCGGACGGTTTGTGCGCGGGCATGCTCGACCTGACAGGCATTGAGACCACGGAGCGCCCTGCCCTGAAGCATTTGGTGCGCCGCTCGGCCCGAAGCATCGAAAACGGCTGGTTACTGTCGAGCGCGCATGCCCTGGTCTTGCGTCTGAATTGGCCTGGCAACCAGCCGGGCGACGACAGCGATGGCTTGCTGAAGCTGGACCCCGATGGCCATATCTTGGGCGCCAACCCCACCGCCCGGCAAATGCTGTCTTTGTCCCCTGCGACCCCCGGCCAGCCGCTGCACGCCAGCGATGTTTTTGCCTCACCCTGGGAAAACCTGTTCGACGCCGCCAGCCATTCGGGCAACACCCAAGAGTTGCCGCTTTGGTCAGGCTTGCGCTTGCAAACCCAAGCCTTGCGCTGTGGCAACACTTCAGCGTCTGTGAGCCCCGTCAAGACCGGCGCTCTGTCCAACGTAACCGCCAAACCCCTGAAGGACAGGCAGACCGACATGATCCGTGAAGCCGTGAACCAGGCGCGGGGCAATGTGGCCGAAGCCGCCCGAAGCTTGGGCATCAGCCGGGCTACGGTTTACCGCAAGCTCGGCGAGCCCAGACACTGAGCCTTACTTGTTCACGTTTGGAAAGAACAGCTGCTCACCACCGATTTTGTAGTCGGCAATCGTGGTCTGGCCAGCGGCCGAGGTGATCCAGTCGACAAACTTCTGTGCATCGGCTTGTTTGACGTGCGCATGCTTGGCGGGATTGACCACCATCACGCCGTACTGGTTGAACAGCCGCTGATCACCCTCAACCAGGATGGCCAAATCGGCGCGGTTCTTGAAGTTGAGCCAGGTGGCTCGGTCTGCCATCACATAGGCCCCCGAAGACGCAGCGATGTTCAAGGCCGGGCCCATGCCGCAGCCGCACTCCTTATAGCCACTGCCTTTTTGATCGGTTAAGTTGGCCATTTTCCAGAAACGCAATTCCGCCGCATGGGTGCCACTTTTGTCCCCCCGCGAGACAAATGCCGTGTTGCTGGCAGACAGCTTGGCCAAAGCCGCCACGATGTCTTTGCCCTTGGTGCCTGCCGGGTCGGCCTTGGGGCCGATCAGCACAAAGTCGTTGTACATGACGGGCAAGCGCTTGAGGCCAAAGCCGTCAGCCACAAATTTCTCTTCCGCCACCTGGTCGTGCACAAACACCACGTCGGCATCGCCACGGCGCGCCATGTCCAGCGCCTGACCCGTGCCCAGCGCCACCACTTTCACGTCCAGCCCGCTGGCTTTCTTGAAAGCGGGCAAGAGGTGGGCAAACAGGCCCGACTGCTCGGTGGAGGTGGTGGACGACATCACGATGGACTGGGCTTGTGCCCAGATCGGGGTGCTGGCCAGCACAGCACACACAAGCACCCGGCGGGTGATGGCAATACAAAAGGTCATGACAGTTCTCCTTGAACAAAAGCATGCGCTGCTGGGCTGTGCAAAGCCAACTCGGCAGGGTTAAAAAAATCGGCCACGGGCAGGTCGGCCAAAAGTCGACCGCCTTCCAGATAGATGACTCTGCTGGCCAAGCGCTTGACCTGCCCGAGGTTGTGGCTGGCCCAGATCAGGGTCAGCGGCTGCGCCTGACCTGCTGCGAAATCGGCCATCAAGGCCTCGACTTCGCGCTTGGCATGCGGGTCCAGGCTGGCGGTGGGCTCGTCCAACAACAACACATCGGGCTGACGCGCCCAGGCCCTGGCCATCGCCAGGCGTTGCTGCTGTCCACCCGACAACTGACGCCCGAGTTGGCGGGTCACAGCGCTCAAGCCCACGCGCTGCAAAGCCGCGCCCGCACGCACCTTGGCCTGCGCCCAGCTCAAACCCTGGCCACGGTCCAACCAAAGGCCCAGCGCCACGTTGTTCAAGGCCGACATGCGCAACAGGTGTGGCCTTTGAAACAGCATGGCTTGGCGCAAACCGGGGTGCCACTCGATGCGCCCCTGGTCAGGTGGCAACAAGCCGTGCACCGTGCGCAGCAAGCTGCTCTTGCCTGAGCCATTTGAGCCCACCAAGGCCACGCGCTCGCCCGGCTGAACACGAAGGTCGACGCCCTTCAGGGCCCAAACCGGACCCAGACGCACCGAGACATCGTTCAACTGAACCACCGATGGGGCCGTCATGCGACCCAGCCTTTGGGCGAAGCCACGCTGCTACCCTGGCGTTTTTCGCCCCAGCGGCGCAAACCGGCTACCGCCGCATTGAGCAGCAAGACCACCGACAACAGCACCAGCCCCAAGCCCAGCGCCAGGGGCAAATCGCCTTTGCTGGTTTCCAGCGCAATGGCCGTGGTCATGACGCGGGTGAAGCCATCGATATTGCCCCCCACGATCATCACCGCACCGACTTCAGAAATGGCCCGGCCAAAAGCGGCCACGCCAATCGTCATGAGGGCCAGACGTTCGTCCCAGGCCAGCAAAATGCCGCGCAACCAAGGGCCTGCACCCAGCGAGGCCCATTGCTCACCGTGTTGGCGCTCGACGTCTTCGACCACCTGCCGGGTCAGCGCGGTCACCACGGGCACCACCAAAATGAATTGGGCCAACACCATGGCCTTGAAGCTGAACAGCCAGCCCAGAAAGCCCAAAGGCCCGGTGCGCGAGAGCAGCAGATAAACCACCAGCCCCACCACCACCGAAGGCAAGGCCAGCAAAGTGTTCAGCCCCAGCAACACGGCACCCCGGCCAGAAAACCGGGCCACCGCCAGCCAGGCACCCAACACGACGCCCAGGCCATAGGCCAGCAGACAGGCCGTGGCACTGACCGCCAAAGAGCGCAGCACCACCGTCCAGAGTGCCGGATCGAAAGATCCAATGAGGTTCAGCGCCGTCACGACGCTGTCGGTGAAAGTGTTCATAAAGAGGTCCCAATGCTAAGAGAAAAAGGGGGTGCAGCGCATGAGGGCTGTCCACTATGAAACACTTTGCATAGGTCCAATCCATGAAAAAAGCCCGGCGAACCGGGCTTTCAAAGAGCATTCATCAGGCTTTTATCAGGCCTTCAAAAAGATTATTTTTTGCCCGCTTTCATTTCGGCTTCCAAAGCTTTAGCGGGGTCTAGGTCCGCTGGCCCATCAGCAGCAGGCTTCAGGTCATCCATGTTCACTTCGTCGTCCCCGTCCTCAGCCGTGCCCTCTAGCATTTGCTCAAACGCGGCATCGGAATCGATCTTGACGCCTTCCTTGATGCCACCCGTGACCATATTGGGGTAAATGATGACGGCGGCCACCATGATCAGCTGCAAGACGATGAAGGCGATCGAGCCCTTGTAGATTTCAGAGGTCTTGACCGCGCTGATGTTCTCACCGGTGATGCGGTCTTTGTAGTCGTTCTTGGGGGCTACGCTGCGCAAATAAAACAGCGCGAAACCAAAAGGCGGCGTCAAGAACGAGGTCTGCAGGTTCATCGCAATGATCACCCCAAACCAGATCATGGCCTGGTCTGGCGTCATGCCAGGCACCAAACCCGGCAAGATTTTTTCGGCCACTGGCGCCAGGATCGGAATCACAATGAAGGCGATTTCAAAGAAATCAATGAAACACCCCAAGATGAAAATCAGTATGTTCACCACAATCAAGAAACCGATCGCGCCACCCGGCATGTCCAAGAACAAATGCTCGACCCAAATGTGGCCATCGGCCGCATTGAAAGTGAAACTGAACACGGTCGAACCGATCAGGATGAACAACACAAAAGATGCCAACTTGGCTGTGTTTTCCAGCGCTTGATTCATCAATTTTTTGTCAAGGCGCTTTCTGCTCACGGCCAAGATCAAGGCTCCCAGGGCGCCCATGGCGCCACCCTCTGTGGGTGTCGCAACGCCCAAAAAGATGGTACCCAAAACCAAAAATATCAGAATCAGGGGCGGCATCAGCACAAAGGTCACTTGCTCGGCCAAACGCGACAACAAGCCCATGCGAGTGGCCTTGTTCACAATGGCCAAGGCCAAAGCCACCAGTGATGCCACGGTCATGGACATGATCACCATCTCGTCCCCAGGCGACTCCTGGGTGCGGTCAAGCCAAGCGGTCATGATGGCATCGTGAGACGAGGCCCATGCAAAACCGACCACCGTGCACACAATCAAAAGAAACAACAGCGACACATGACCCGATTTCCCGTTGGGTTCACGGTAGATGCGGGCCTCGGGTGGCAAGGCGGGCACCATGGCCGGCTTGAAGATGGCCACCACCACAATGAACAGCACATACAAACCCACCAACAACAAGCCGGGCAACAAAGCGCCGGCGTACATGTCACCCACCGATCGGCCCAACTGGTCGGCCAGAACAATCAACACCAACGAGGGCGGGATGGCTTGGGCCAGGGTGCCCGATGCGGTGATGGCACCCGTGGCAATGACGCGGCTGTAACCGTAGCGCAGCATGATGGGCAAGGAGATCAAGCCCATGGAAATCACCGCAGCCGCAACCACACCCGTGGTGGCCGCCAACAAAGCGCCCACCAAAATCACCGCAATGGCCACGCCACCACGAACCGGACCAAACACCTGGCCTACGGTCTCCAGCAAATCTTCGGCCATGCCGGATTTCTGCAAGATGATGCCCATAAAGGTAAAAAACGGGATGGCCAGCAAGGTGTCGTTTTGCATGATGCCGAAAATACGCAGCGGCAAAGCCTGGAACAAGGATGGCGGGAAAAGCCCCGCCTCCATGCCGATGAAGCCGAAACCCAAGCCGCAGGCTGCCAAGGCGAAGGCCACCGGAAAACCGGTCAGCAGCAGCACAAACAAACCGGCAAACATGATGGGCACAAAGTTCTGTGCCAAAAAAGTCGCTTCCATCATCGTGCTCCCTGCGCTTGCTGCGCAATTTTCTCAAGTTCCAGCATTTCTTTTTCTTCGTCCGACATGGTGCTTTCAGATGACAAGGGATCTTCACCGGCTCCGATCAAGAAAGAAAGACGCTTGATCAACTCGGACACCCCTTGGAGCATGAGCAAAGCAAAACCGATGGGCACCAATGCATAGACAGGCCACCGAATTAGCCCCCCCGCGTTGGAAGACATTTCGCCGGTGTTGTAGGCCTGAATGAACAAAGGCCAAGAAAGGTAAATGCACAAGATGCAGAATGGAAACAGGGCCAGAAAAATGCCGCCCACATCGATCCAATTGCGGGTCCGCGCGGTCAACATGCTCGAAATAAAGTCAATGCGGACATGGGAATTTTTCAGCAACCCGTAACCTGCGCCCAGCAAAAAGACAGCCGCAAACAGGTACCACTGAATCTCCAGCAAACCGTTCGAACTCACATTGAAGGCCTTGCGCACAATGGCGTTGCCAGCGCTGACGAGCGTCACAATCAAAATCAGCCACGTGGTGAATTTGCCCACCGCTTGGTTTAAACGGTCAATGCCGCTTGAAAGTTTCAAAAAATAAGACATATGAACTCCCAAAAACTTGCGCGATTGTAAGTCTGCGTTGACCTGTTAAACCCCAAAAGCTTGAAATCACCGATTGATATTTTTGGCGGTTGGATTGAAAACCCGAAGATCAGACAAGCACTGCAGATCAGGCCGCTGCCGTGTGCCGCTCCGAACGAAATCGCCACCACGGCAGCATGCTGCGCAGGGACTGCACCTGCCCTGCCTCGGGCACAGTGCTGTAGCCGCTCAACTCCTGCAGTCTGACTTGCCACGCCGCACTGCCAAGTAAGTGCCGCAGTTGCACAACCGGCTCGGTGTCCAGCGCCGTGGCCAAACACACCAGCCAATAATGCTCTTGCGCCAAGGGGACGAAATCAAGGCCATGGACCTGTGCGGCATGGGCCATGCCCAAACCCACATCGGCCCGACCTGCCGCGATGCAGGCGGCGACGGCGGCGTGTGAATTTTCTTCATGCCCATAACCGCTGAGTGCTCCAGCCAAGAGGCCTCTTTCTTGCAACGATTGGTCCAGCAACAAACGGGTCCCTGTGCCGGGGCTGCGGTTCACAAATGTGAGCCCGGGCCGAAACAAATCGGCCCAATCCTGCAAACCCCAGGGGTTGCCTTGGCGAACCATCAAGCCTTGCGCTCGCTGGGCAAAACCAATCAATTTGTGTTGCCCCGGCTTGAGCAAGGGCTTGTAAGTGCGGGCCACCAAAGACTGGACGTCCGGTTGCCAAGGGGCGTGAAAGCCAGCCACATGGCACCGCCCTTCGTTCAGGGCACGGATCGCATCCACACTGCCACAAAACCGCATGTCCAAGTGCAGGGCCTTGGCTGCGGCCTCTTCACGCAGCAACACCATGGCATCGTCGTGACTGGCAAACATGGGCAAGGCCCAATGTGCAGGGTCAAAGGCCACGGCAAATGTTTTTTCAAGGTCCGCCTGCAAAGCATTGATCTGGGGCATCAGACGGGCCTGCGCTTGGCGCTCAGCCCAGAGCAACTTGTCCGCAAATCCTGTCAATTTGGCGGCCTGCCCCTTCTCCCAAAGAATCAAAGGCTGGCCTAAAGACTGCTCCCAGCGCTTGAGTTCGCCCCACACGTGGCGGTAAGACAGCCCCAATGACTTGGCAGCGCCGCCAATCGCGCCCGCATCGCGCACGGCTTGCAGCAAGTCCATGAGCGGATTACGCAGTGGGCTTTGGCGGTTGCGCGCAGGGTCAGCGCCCAGGGGGCGCCATTGGTAAGAAAGCTCAATGTGCTGCATAACGGCGAGTTTGCACGAAGGGACGCCAAATAATCACCAGGGCCAACGAAAAAAGGCCCCGAGGGGGCCTTTTAAACGATCGCGCCAGCTGCTTACAGCTTGGCCGATTGCATGTAGCGATCGAACGTGGCTTCGGTGAAACGGAACCACTGGTTTTGATCTCTGCGAAACGTCGAGTAGTCGTCGTAGATTTTTTTCCAGTTGGGATTGGACTGGCGCAGTTCCTCGTAAAGGGCCATGGACTGCTTGAAGGCCTCGTCCATCACCACCTTGGGGAACGGCCGGAGTTTGACACCGCTGGCCACCAAGCGACGAAGTGCCGGAGGGTTACGGTTGTCATAACGCGCTTGCATTTCGGTGTGCGCGTAAGAAGCGGCTGCTTCGACAATGGCCTGGTTCTCTTTGGACAAGGCATTGAAAGCGGTCTTGTTGATGTAGAAGTCCAGTTGTGCGCCACCTTCCCAGAAGCCTGGGTAGTAATAGTTCTTGGCGACTTTTTGGAAACCGAGCTTTTCATCGTCATATGGGCCAACCCATTCAACGGCATCGATCGTGCCTTTTTCCAGGGCTTGGTAAATCTCGCCGCCAGGGATGTTCTGAGGAATGGCACCCATGCGGGACAGAACTTTGCCAGCGAAACCGCCGACGCGGAACTTCAAGCCTTTGATGTCAGCCAACGTCTTGATTTCCTTGCGGTACCAGCCACCCATTTGAGCACCTGTGTTGCCACCGGGGAAGTTCACGATGTTGTACTTGTCGTAGAACTCGCGGAACAACTTCATGCCGTTGCCGTCGTAGTACCAAGCAGTGAGCTGACGGCTGTTCAAACCAAAAGGAATGGCCGTGCCCAGGGCGAAGGTGTCGTCCTTGCCAAAGAAGTAGTAAGGAGCTGTGTGAGCCGCCTCGACTGTGCCTTGCTGAACACCGTCCACCACGCCAAAAGCGGGCATCAATTCGCCGGCAGCGTGCACGGTGACGACAAACTTGCCGCCAGACATCGCATTGACCTTTTCGGCAAAAACTTCAGCTGCACCAAAAATGGTGTCCAAAGCCTTGGGGAAGCTTGAAGCAAGTCGCCAGCGAATGGCGGCCTGTGCTTGGACTGCAGGTGCAACACCAGCAGCCAAAACACCAGCAATGCCGGCGCTTTTGATTACGGAACGACGATCCATGAAGGACTCCTTGTTTAAAAAAATGCATCCGGCGATCAGGATTTTGGTAATTCCCGGATGCCATATTGTAGGAATCCAAATTCATCAAAGTCGTGCGGGTTTACCCTTTTTTAAATCATTAAATAAAAAGGGTTTTAGCAAAACCAACATTCACATGAAATTCAAATAATTCTGATCGGAAATCGGCTCAATCGCACCAGCGTTGGCGCACTGAGCGCTCGATGCCCGCAGCATCCAGCCCTTGCAAAGCCAGCAGCTTGACCGGGTCGCCATGCTCGATGAACTCATCCGGCAATCCCAGATGCAAAACAGGGCGGTTGATCTGCAATTGCTGCAAAGCCTCACCCACAGCACTGCCCGCCCCGCCCATGATGCAACCCTCTTCTAAAGTGACCAGCCGATCGTGGTCTTTGGCGATTTGCGCGAGCAACTCGGTATCCAGCGGTTTGACCCATCGCATGTTGACCACCGTAGCGTCGAGTTTTTCGGCCGCCTCCAAAGCCGGGGCCAACAATGTGCCAAAGGCCAGAATGGCCAACTGCTTGCCTTGGCGGCGCACTTCAGCCTTGCCAAAAGGCAAGGTGTCCAGGTCACGCCCAGGCAAGGCCCCCACGCCCGCACCACGTGGGTAGCGCACTGCCACCGGATGATTTTGGGCGTAGGCGGTGCTCAACAACTGACGGCATTCACGCTCATCCGCAGGGCAAGCCAGGCTCATGTTGGGAATGCAACGAAGAAAGGCGATGTCGTAAGCGCCGGCATGTGTGGCGCCATCGGCACCGACCAGGCCAGCGCGGTCCAGCGCGAAAACCACCGGCAAATTTTGCAAAGCCACATCGTGGATCAGTTGGTCATAGCCGCGCTGCAAGAAAGTGGAATAAATGGCCACAACCGGCTTGAGCCCCTCGCAGGCCAGGCCTGCTGCAAAGGTCACGGCGTGCTGCTCGGCAATGCCCACGTCGTAATACCGCTTGGGAAAGCGCTGGTGAAACGCCACCATACCCGAGCCCTCGCGCATGGCGGGTGTGATGCCCACCAGGCGCGGGTCTTGTTCAGCCATGTCGCACAGCCATTGGCCAAACACCTGGGTGAATGTGGTTTTAGGCGGTGTGGTGGCAGGCAGCAAACCCACGCTGGGATCGAACTTGCCAGGGCCATGGTAGGCCACCGGGTCGGCTTCTGCCTTTTCGTAGCCCTGGCCTTTTTTGGTGACCACATGCAAAAACTGAGGCCCCTCTAGGTGCTTGATGTTTTCAAGCGTCGGGATCAGCGACTCCAGGTCGTGTCCGTCGATGGGCCCAATGTAGTTGAAGCCGAATTTCTCGAAGAGCGTGGCTGGCACAACCATGCCCTTGGCATGTTCTTCCAGCCGCTTCGCCAGCTCAAAAAGGGGCGGCGCGTTCTTGAGCATGTTTTTGGCACCGGCTTTTGCCGCCGAATAAAAGCGCCCGCTCATGAGTTGAGCCAAATACCGGTTGAGGGCCCCTACCGGTGGGCTGATCGACATGTCATTGTCGTTCAGGATCACCAGCAACTTGCAATCTTCAACGCCCGCATTGTTGAGGGCTTCGAATGCCATGCCAGCGGTCATCGCGCCGTCACCAATCACGGCAATCGAATGGCGCGACTCGCCCTTCTGACGGGCCGCTACCGCCATGCCAAGCGCTGCGGAAATGCTGGTGGATGAATGGGCCGTCCCAAAAGTGTCGTACTCGCTTTCGTCACGGCGGGGAAAGCCGGACAAACCACCAAACTGCCGCAACGAAGGCATGCGATCGCGGCGCCCTGTGAGAATTTTGTGCGGGTAAGTCTGGTGACCCACGTCCCAGACAATGCGGTCTTCGGGGGTGTTGAAGGCATAGTGCAAAGCCACCGTCAACTCCACCGTGCCGAGGTTGGAACTCAGGTGGCCGCCGGTTTTGGAAACGTTGTCGAGAACACAAAGGCGCAGTTCATCGGCCAAGCGCGGCAAATCAGTGCGTGACAAGCGGCGAAGATCTGCCGGGGAGTGGATGGTTTGTAGCAAATTGGTCATATCAGTTGTTTCTTTTTACCACCATGGCAGCCAGTGCGCGCAATGCCCCCAGACGCTGATCAGTCAATCCGGTGTCCGCCAATGCCTGCATGGCATTTGAAGCCAAGGCATCGGCGTAAGCCTTGGCCTGCTCGAGCCCCATCAAGGCGACATAAGTGGGCTTATCAGCAGCCTCGTCCTTGCCCGCCGTTTTCCCCAAAGTGGCCGAATCGGCCGTCACATCCAGGATGTCGTCCACCACCTGAAAAGCCAGGCCCAGGGATTCTCCGAAGCGGGTCAGCGCGGCCTGCACCAAGGCGGGCACCCCGGGCACGCAAGCAGCCCCCATTTGCACACTGCAAAGCAACAAAGCACCGGTTTTGAGGCGGTGCATCTGGCGGATTTGGTCTTCGCTCAGGCGCTGTCCGACGCTGGCCAGGTCGATGGCCTGTCCACCCGCCATACCTTGGTAGCCTGAAGCTCGGGCCAACAAGGCCACACAGGCCGCTTGCACCTGGGCTGGCACACTGCCGTCTTGCGGCGTCAGCAGCTCAAAGGCCAGGGTTTGCAAGGCATCGCCGGCCAACAAGGCCTGTGCCTCACCAAACTGCACATGCACCGTGGGTTTGCCACGCCGCAGCACATCGTTGTCCATGCAGGGCATGTCATCGTGCACCAGCGAATAAGCATGAATCAGCTCAACGGCACAAGCCGCCCGCAAGGCTGCATCCCCGGAAAAGTCATCGCCCAAAGCCCCGGCCGTGGCCAGCACAAGCAAGGGCCGCAAGCGTTTGCCCCCATCAAGCACGGCGTAACGCATGGCCTGCCCCAAATCAGCGGGCGAATCGGCCCGAATGCCATCGGACAAAGCCGACTCCAAACGGTCAAGGTGCGGCTGCATCCAGGCTTTCAGGTCAAAAATAGTCATGCACTACCCCAGGATTTCAACTGCCCACTGTCCAGCACCTGGATTTGATTTTCCACAGCCTTGAGTTTGTCACGGCAAAAAGCCAGCAAAACGGCCCCGCGCTGGTAACCGCTTAGCAATTGGTCCAAGGGCATCTGACCCGACTCCAGTGCGCCGACCAAAGACTCAAGCTCTGACAAAGCCGCCTCGTACGAGGCAGGCAAAGCCACAGCAGAGGCGCTAGCGAGGTCGGTTTTGGCAGCCTTGGACATGGGGGTTCCGAAAAAAACTTGATTTTAGGCCTTAAGCCATGACCAGGCTGACAACCCGCTGCATCAGAACCCAAGGACCGCCATTTCCTGAAATTTCCACGGCTTGTGGCACAGCACACAGCTGACACAAGCCCGCGGGGTAGAATTGAGGCTCATCGGCAGGAAGTTTCTGTCATTTTTTTGCGCAGTATTCCTTGAATTCTTCGCTTTGTTCCTGCCCCTTCATAGGGGGAGTCTCTAGGTCAGGTCATCCATGTCTGATTTAAGTCTTCAACTGCAGCAGGCCGCAAGCCAACTACCAGTTTCCACTTATTTCGATGAAGCGCTTTTTCAGCGCGAATTGAACGCGCTTTTCCGGCAGGGCCCCCGCTATGTGGGCCACCAGTTGGCGGCTCCCAACCCTGGCGATTATTTTGCCCTGCCCCACGAGGCCGAAGGTCGCGCCCTGGTGCGCAATGCCCAAGGCGGGGTCGAGCTTGTCTCCAACGTCTGCCGTCACCGACAGGCCGTCATGCTCAACGGCCGGGGCAACCTGCACACCCAACAAAAAGGCAGCGCAGGCGGCAACATCGTCTGCCCGCTGCACCGCTGGACCTATTCACCCAGCGGACAGCTTTTGGGGGCGCCGCATTTTGAACAAGACCCCTGCCTGAACCTGAACAACTACAAGTTGCAGGAATGGAACGGTTTGCTTTTCGAAGACAACGGTCGCGACATTGCCGCCGACTTGGCGGGCATGGGGCCGCGTGCGCAGCTTGATTTTTCAGGTTATGCCCTGGATCGGGTTGAGCTGCATGAGTGCAACTACAACTGGAAGACCTTCATTGAGGTGTATCTGGAGGATTACCACGTGGGTCCCTTTCACCCGGGGCTGGGCCAGTTTGTGACCTGTGACGACCTGAGTTGGGAGTTCAAGGAACATTACTCGGTGCAAACCGTGGGGGTTTCCGGGGGCTTTGGCAAGCCTGGATCAGACACTTATAAAAAGTGGCACGAGGTGCTGCTCAAGTACCGCAACGGCCAGTTGCCCGAACGCGGTGCCATTTGGCTGACCTATTACCCGCACATCATGGTCGAGTGGTATCCCCATGTGCTGACGGTGTCCACCTTGCACCCGATCAGCCCCACCAAGACCTTGAACATGGTCGAGTTTTACTACCCTGAAGAGATCGTGGCCTTTGAACGCGAATTTGTGGAAGCCCAGCAGGCCGCCTATATGGAAACCTGCATAGAGGACGACGAAATTGCCGAGCGAATGGATGCGGGCCGCAAAGCCCTGTTGACACGTGGTGACAACGAGATCGGCCCCTACCAAAGCCCCATGGAAGACGGCATGCAACACTTCCATGAGTGGTACCGCCGTCAAATGGCGGGCCTCTGAAAGTCACCGGCCGATGCAAGCTTCATGGATGATTCTCGCGTCCTTGTTCTTTTCGATGATGGGCGTGTGCATCAAATTTGCATCGGCCCACTTTCACACCTTTGAGCTGGTTTTTTTCAGGGGACTGATCGGGATCATTTTCATAATCACCGTCTGCCGCATGCAAGGCGTTTCATTGCGTACCCCCATTCCCATGATGCATGTCTGGCGCTCGGTGGTGGGGGTTACCTCACTGGCCGCATGGTTCTACGCCATTGCCCATCTGCCCTTGGCCACCGCCATGACGCTCAACTACATGAGTGGCATCTGGGTGGCGGTTTTTCTGGTGGGGGGCACCTTGGTCATGGGCAAACTGCAAGACGCCACCCGTCAAGGCCCCATCGTGCTGACTGTGATCGCGGGTTTTGGCGGCGTCATCTTGCTGCTGCGACCCACCATTGAACAAGACCAATTGTTTGCCGGCATCGTCGGTTTGCTCTCCGGCTTGATCGCCGCCCTGGCCTATATGCAGGTGGCCGCTTTGGGGCGGCTCAACGAACCGGAAGCCCGCACTGTGTTTTATTTTTCAGTGGGCACCACAGTGGTGGGGGCTGTTCTGATGATGGTCGCCGGTGTCAGCCCCTGGATGTGGCCCAGCGCCCTTTGGTTGCTGCCCATTGGCTTGCTGGCAGCGCTGGGACAGTTGTGCATGACCAAAGCCTACAGCCGGGGTTCAACCCTGGTCGTAGCCAATCTGCAGTATTCGGGCATCGTCTTTGGCGCATTGTTTGGTCTGATGTTGTTTGGCGACCAAATTCCGCTCATGGGTTGGCTGGGCATTGCCCTCATCATGGCCAGCGGCATCGCCTCCACCGTTTTACGCAACCGCGCTTTGCCCAGAGCACCCGCAGAAGAACACTGAACCAGGAGACTTGACCATGTATGGCTTGCTGATCACCGCCCCCGAATTACAACAACTGCAGCAACAGGGCGCCTCCTGCGCGGTGCTCGACTGCAGTTTTGACCTGATGAAGCCCGATTTGGCCGATGGCCTTTTTGAAAACCAGCACATTGCAGGCGCATGGCATGCCCACATGGACAGGCACCTGAGCACACACAACACGGCGCTGGCTGTGAACGGTGGGCGACACCCCCTGCCACAGCGCGAGATCGTGGCGCAATGGCTGGGCAGTCTGGGCATCCACAATGGCATGCAAATCGTGGTGTACGACCGCAACAAGGGGCACTATTGCGGTCGCTTGTGGTGGATGCTGAAATGGCTGGGGCACGATGCGGTGGCCGTGCTCGATGGCGGTCTGCAGGCTTGGAAAGACGCGGGTGGCCCAGTGGCCGTTGGTCCGGCGGCCCCCGGCGTGCCGGCCCGCTTCGAACTGAAACCGCCGCTGCGCAGTTTGGTAATGACCGAAACTGTTTCTGCCTCATTGGGCAAGTCTGCACAAACCGTGATTGATGCCCGTGCTGGCGCACGTTACCGCGGTGAGGTGGAACCGCTGGACCCGGTCGCAGGACACATTCCGGGCGCAATCAATCGCCCATTCACCGAAAATTTTACGGAGGATGGCCGTTTCAAACCTGCCGATGTACTCCAAGCCGAGTGGAGCCAGGTGTTGGCAGGCCGACCTGCCAGCAGCGTTGTGCACCACTGCGGCAGTGGTGTAACCGCTGTGCCCAATTTGATCGCAATGGAGTTGGCTGGTTTTGGCGCCACCGCGCTTTATGCGGGCAGCTGGAGCGAATGGTGCCGCACCCCTGGCCTGGCCTGCGCTCAAGGCTGACTGGGCTACGGACATACCAGAGCAGAGGTCTGCGCGCGCTGTTTTTTCAGTGGCTGTGTCCGGCCACCAGGCTGACCAGCACCACCATGCCGATGCCCACAGCCAGCCAGATGATTTGCGTTGCGGTCTCACGCGCAGACAGGCGTGTTTGCAACTGGGGAATCAGGTCAGCCAGCGCCACATACACAAAGCTGCTGCTGGCCACCACCAGAAAATAAGGCAGCCAGTCGTGCAAAGCATCGACCAAGACGTAACCTACAGCCCCCCCAAAAGCCGTGATCGCCCCGGCCATGGAGACTTTGACAATGGCCGCCTGGCGGCTGCTGCTGCCCTGGCGCAAAACGGCCAGGTCACCCATATGGTGTGGCACTTCATGCGCCATCACAGCCAAGGCCGCAATCACGCCCAGGCGAATGTCTGCGATGAAGGCCGAAGCGATCAGAATGCCATCGCCAAAACAGTGCACGCTGTCACCAGCCAAAACCGCCCACTGGCCTCGAGGTAACTCGACGGGCATTGCCGCCGCCTTTGAATGGCCGCTCGCGTCTGCATGGGTGTGCGCTACCGACTTGTCTGGATGATGGGCATGGCCGTGGCCGTGGCCGTGGCCGTGCCCATGGTCATGGTCATGGTCATGGTCATGGTCAACTTGCCCGTGGCCATCGCCATGGTGGTGCTCATGTCCGTGGTGCCACAGTTCGGCCTTGTCGAGCAAAAAGAAGAACAAAAGGCCCAGCAACAAGGTGAGAAAGAGCGCATGGGCGCCCGCTTCACTTTCGAAAGCTTCCGGCAACAAATGCAAAAAGGATGTGGCCAGCAAAGCTCCGGCAGCCAGACTCAACATGTGCTGCGTGTAGCGACTCAGCACGCCGAAACTCAGCCAGGCCGCCACCCAGACGCTGCCAATGCCTGCCACCAAAGTGCCCACCAAAATCGCCAATAAAGTCATCATGTTTCCCGGAGTGCACAACACCCCAAAACAAACCGCCCAAAAGGGCGGCCGTTGCGTTCATAAAATCAGGCCACGCCATGGCGTTTGAGCCAAGCCAGCAAGCGCTGCCAACCATCTTCTGCCGCCGCCTTGCGAAAGCTGGGGCGGTAATCGGCATGAAAAGCGTGCGGGGCCTCAGGATAAACCACAAACTCGCTGGCTTTGGCTGCTGCGGGGCCTTGAGCCAAATCAGTTTTCATCTTATCAACCGTATCGAGGGGGATGCCTGTATCTGCAGCGCCATACAAACCCAGCACGGGGGCCTGGAGTTTGCCCACCAAGGCTGTTGGATGGCTTGGGGTCAGTGCCGTGGCGTTGCCCACCAGACGGCCGTACCAAGCCACACCCGCCTTGAGTTTGGGCTGGTGCACGGCATACAACCAGGTGATTCGGCCACCCCAGCAAAATCCCGTGATGGCAAGTTTGTTGGCATTGCCCCCGTTGGCCGCCGCCCACACCACGCAGGCATCCAGATCGGCCATCACCTGTGCATCAGGCACCTTGGAAATAACTTCAGCCTGCAGTTTGGCAATCTCGCCATAGGCCGTGGCATCACCTTGGCGGACAAACAATTCGGGCGCTATGGCCATATACCCGGCTTGGGCCAGACGGCGCGTGACATCGGCGATGTACTCGTGCACCCCGAAAATTTCAGAAATCACCAGCACCACCGGCAAACCGGTTTTGCCCTCGGGCGCACTGCGAAAGGCCGGCATCTTGAAGCCATTCACATCAATGGTCACTTCTCCCGTGACCAGCCCAGCGGAAGGGGTTTTGACTGCGGTTTGCGCCATGAGCGGCACCGCTGCTGCGGCGTAACCCACGCCCAAAGCGGCTTTCAGGGCCACCCGGCGCGTCGTGCCATTGGCGCCGATTCGCCCACCCAACAGGGCTTGCGTGTCATCAATCAAGTCTTTGTTCACTGCAGGTCTCCAGAATCACAAATGGAAGGGGTATCCATCTTTGCACATGCGCGTTTGGATTGCAAAAGTGACGGGATTTACACTCCGACCATGCCTGACGCCGTATTGCCTGTTTTGTATTCATTTCGCCGCTGCCCCTATGCCATTCGGGCAAGGCTGGCTTTGCAAGCCAGCAGTGTGGCCCATGAACTGCGCGAAGTGGTCTTGAAAAACAAGCCCGCCCACATGCTGGCCTTGTCGCCCAAAGGCACCGTGCCCGTGTTGTGGGTGCCCAGCAACTTACCAGCGCAAGGAGGACAGGTGATCGACCAAAGTCTGGACATCATGCTTTGGGCTTTGCGACAGCGCGACCCGAATCAGTGGCTTCCAGGCAGTTTGGCAGACTTGCAAAGGTCTCTTGAAAAAATTGCGGTCAATGACGGCCTGTTTAAAACCCATCTGGACCGCTACAAATACCCCAACCGCTTTGGCCTGGTCAACGGCCTGAAAGATCGCGACTTAGCATCTGTCTTACTGCTGGTACTGGATGCCGAGCTTCAACAACAAAAATTTTTGTCAGGCCCCCACTGGGGGCTCACCGATGCAGCACTGGCCCCTTTTGTCAGGCAGTTTGCACATGTAGACCGCCCCTGGTTCAACACACAAAATTGGCCAGCCCTGAAGCATTGGATGGGGAATTTCGAAACATCACCTGATTTTGCAAAAGTCATGGAGAAAAGCCAAAATGAGGAAAAAACCGGACTCTCATATTCGCCAAACTGAATCAATCACCATGAAAAAAAATTTCATCATTTGCGTGCTTTTCAGCATAGCAACCTCGGTCATGTCTGCCGATACCCCCCCTGCAGAACCCTCTTCAGGCAGTTGGCAAAATCAGGTGAGAAAACTGATCGAAGCCAAAAACTACGAACAAGCCATCACCACGCTGAAGCAGAGCGATACCGCCCCAACTGCCGACTGGCACAACCTGATGGGTTACAGCTTGCGTCAAAAAGCCACGCCCAATTTGGCCGAGGCTGAGCAAAATTACCAGGCAGCACTGAAAAAAGACCCCAAGCACCGAGGAGCGCTGGAGTACTACGGTGAGCTGTTACTTTTGAAAAACGACCTTGCTGGCGCTGAAGCATTGCTCAGCCGCCTGGACAAGGCCTGCACCTTTGGCTGCGAAGAATACCGAGACCTCAAAAAAAGCATTGCTCAATTCAAATCACGCAAATGACCCCCTGATCAGTGCGCCTGCTCCCAATTGGGTCCAAAACCCACCTCGGCCAGCAAGGGCACCTTGAGCTCAGCCACGCTGGCCATGATGCGCGGAATTTCTGCCCGCACCCATTCAACCTCTGACTCGGGCACCTCGAACACCAGCTCGTCGTGCACCTGCATGATCACCTTGGTGGCCTTGGCTTGTTCATCCAGCGCCTGTTGCACCGCCACCATGCTCAGCTTGATCAGGTCTGCAGCAGTACCCTGCATGGGCGCATTGATGGCCGCCCGCTCTGCCCCGGCTCGGCGCGGGCCATTGGGGCTGTTGATCTCGGGCAGCATCAAGCGACGGCCAAACACCGTCTCGACATAGCCCAAAGCTTTGGCCTGCGCGCGGGTGGCATCCATGTAGTGCTTGACGCCCGCAAAACGCTCGAAGTATCGGGTGATGTAATTTTTGGCGGCCGTGTTGTCGATGCCCAGCGCCTTGGCCAGACCAAAAGCACTCATGCCGTAAATCAGGCCGAAGTTGATGGTCTTGGCGTAGCGGCGCTGCTCGCTGCTGACGGTGTCAGGCGTCAGGCCAAACACCTCGGCGGCTGTTGCTTTGTGAACATCCAGCCCCTCTTGAAAGGCCTTGAGCAAGGCGGCGTCATCGCTCAGGTGGGCCATGATGCGCAGCTCGATCTGGCTGTAATCTGCGCTGGCGATCAGGCAACCGGGCGGGGCCACAAAGGCCTCGCGCACCTTGCGGCCCTCGGCGGTGCGCACCGGGATGTTCTGCAAATTTGGCTCGTTGCTCGACAAGCGCCCCGTCACCGCCACCGCCTGGGCGTAATGCGTGTGCACCCGGCCCGTGCGCGGATGCGCCATCTGCGCCAGCTTGTCGGTGTAGGTGCCCTTGAGTTTGCTCAAGCTGCGATGCTCCAGAATGCGGGCGGGCAACGGGTAATCTTCAGCCAGCTTTTCCAGTACTTCTTCGTCGGTGCTGCGAGCACCGGTGGCGGTTTTCTTGACCACGGGCAGGCCCAGCTTGTCAAAGAAGATTTCGCCCAGTTGCTTGGGGCTGGCCAGGTTGAAGGGCTGGCCTGCAATCTCATAGGCTTCGAGCTCAAGCTGAACAATGCGCTCGCCCAGTGCCTGGCTTTGCGCAGCCAGCGTGGGGGCGTCGATCAACACGCCGTTGCGCTCAATGCGGAACAGCGCTTCGCTGGTGGCAATTTCCAGCTCGTAAATGCGTTTGAGCCCGGCTGCGGCTTCGATCTGCGGCCACAGCACCCCGTGCACGTCCAGGCACTGCTCGGCGTCTTCGCACGAATAATGCGCCGCCTTGTCGACATCAACCTGCGCAAACGGAATCTGGTGCGCGCCCTTCCCACACAGGTCTTCGTAGTTGATGCCTTGGCGGCCCAGGTGGCGTTCGGCCAAGTTCGCCAGGCCGTGCGGTTTGTGCACTTCGAGCACATAGCTTTCCAGCATGGTGTCGTGGGCGTAGCCCCGCACCTCAATGCCATGGTTCGCCAGCACATGCCGGTCGTACTTGATGTGCTGGCCCAGCTTCAGGTGCGCTGGGTTTTCAAGCCAGGGCTTGAGCCTTGCCAGCACATCGGCCAGCGGCAGTTGTTCGGGGGCGCCCGGGCCATTGTGGGTCAGCGGAATATAGGCCGCTTCGCCTGCTTTCACACTCAAAGAAATGCCCACAATCTCAGCGCGCATCGCATCGAGCGAGGTGGTTTCAGTGTCAATGGCCGTCAGTGGCGCTTGCGTGATGCGTGTCAACCACTCGTCAAACATGGCCCAGTCGAGCACCGTGACGTAGTTCAAGTCGCGGACCACGGCGCTGGCCGCATGGCCCGGTGTCGCAAGTTCGGATGCAGACTCAGCCACATCAGGGTCGGCAAACAAATCCCCCATGCCTGTGTCTTTGGCCGGCGTAGTCAGCTTGGGTTTGAGGGTTGATTTGACGGCTGGCGAGGGCACCGATCCCCCCAGCGCCTGAACCAGACCGCGAAAGCCATAGGTTTGGTAAAAGTCGCGCAATTTGGCGTTGTCCGGCTGCCCCATGTGCAGAAAATCCAACTTGGGCATGTCGGGCACCCAGCCGTTCAAGTCGCAATCGGTCTTGATGGTCAGCAGTTTGCGGCCTGTGGGGAGCCAGTCGATGGACTGGCGCAGGTTTTCACCCGCCACGCCCTTGATTTCATCTGCATGGGCGACCAAGTTGTCAAGCGAGCCATATTCCTGCAGCCACTTGGCAGCGGTCTTGGGGCCCACCTTGGCCACGCCCGGCACGTTGTCCACCACATCACCCACCAAGGCCTGAAAGTCCACCATCAGGCGCGCGGGCACACCGAACTCGGCTTCCACACCAGCCAAGTCGCGGCGCTTGCCGTTCATGGTGTCGATGATGGTGATGTGCTGGTCCACCAGTTGCGCCAGATCCTTGTCGCCGCTCGACACAATCACCTCAATGCCCTGCGCTGAAGCGGCATAAGCCAGCGTGCCGATCACGTCGTCGGCCTCGACACCGGGCACATCCAGCACCTTCCAGCCGAGCAGGCGAACCAACTCATGGATGGGCTCGATTTGCGCCCGCAAATCGTCGGGCATGGGGCTTCGGTGCTGCTTGTATTCCGGGTAAATTTCATCTCGAAAGGTCGGGCCCTTGGCGTCGAACACGCAAGCGGCGTAGACGGCAGGCACATCCTTGCGCAGGCGCTCCATCATGTTGATCATGCCGCGAATGGCCCCGGTGGCGGGGCTGCTCGGGTCGCCGGGCACAGCCCGCAAGTCGGGCATGGCATGAAACGCCCGGTACAAGTAGCTGGAGCCGTCGACCAGCAGCAAAACCGGTTTGGAGGGGGTGGAGTCAGGTGTGTTTTCGCTCATCCCCTGATTGTGTACCGGGTTAAAGCATTTTCGTACCCCTCCAGATCGGCGCCCGGGTCTGTGCCGGGGCGATGTGGCAAAGCGAAGCGCCTCTGAGCTTCGGTGCAGGCCGGGTACCGATCTCCCCCGTACCGTGCAGACCCGCAAAGGGCTGGCTGCGCTGGGCCTCAGAGGCGCTTCGCTTTGCCACATCGCCCCAGCGCAGCCAGCCCTTTGCCGGTCATTGTTGACTTTTCACACTCTACAATCCTTGTTTTGCCCACCCACGCCAGCCCCTTCTGGCGCTTTGACCTTCTTCTCATGGCGGTATTCACCGAAGTCACCGAAACCCAGGCCAACGACCTGATGCAGTCCCTGAATCTGGGGACTTTGACCGAATTGCGCGGCATTGAAGGTGGCATTGAAAACACCAACTATTTCGCCACCACCGATCAAGGCGAGTACGTGCTCACCTTGTTCGAGCGCCTCACCCACGAGCAGTTGCCCTTTTATCTTTTTTTGATGAAGCACCTGGCGGGACGCGGCATCCCGGTGCCCGACCCCGCGGCCAACCGCGATGGCGACATCCTGCACACCGTGAGTGGCAAGCCCGCTGCCGTGGTCAACAAGCTCAAAGGCAAAAGCCAGTTGCAACCCCAAGCCGTGCATTGCGCCGCCGTGGGCAACATGCTGGCGCGCATGCACCTGGCCGGAGCGGACTACAACCGCAGCCAGCCCAACTTGCGTGGCCTGACCTGGTGGAACGACACAGTGTCTCTGGTCCTGCCCCACCTGGACGAAGCGCAACAGGCCCTGCTGCGCAGCGAGCTTGCCTTTCAAAACCACATGGCACAAAGTTCTGCGTATGCCGCCCTGCCCCGTGGGCCGGTGCATGCCGACCTGTTTCGCGACAACGTGATGTTTGAAGGCGAGCAGCTGACCGGTTTTTTTGACTTTTACTTTGCGGGCGTCGACACCTGGTTGTTTGACCTGGCGGTCTGCATGAACGACTGGTGCATCGATTTACCCTCAGGTTTACACGCTGCAGATCGGGCTCGCGCCATGCTTCGCGCCTATTGCAAGGTGAGGCCATTGAGTTCACCAGAGCGTGAATTGCTGCCTGGCCTTTTGCGCGCAGGGGCTTTGCGTTTCTGGATTTCAAGACTGTGGGACTACCA
Organism: Limnohabitans sp. 2KL-17; assembly: GCF_003063415.1. GTDB lineage: Bacteria > Pseudomonadota > Gammaproteobacteria > Burkholderiales > Burkholderiaceae_C > Limnohabitans_A. Next base: position 101,439 of record NZ_NESK01000002.1, on the reverse strand, counting down.
TCTCCCCCGAGAAGCATCCATGCTCAAGCCCCACGACCCCACGCACTTTGAGCGCGTCTTGCGCGGCCGCGTTGACCACCCTTTACTGGCCAGTGCCATTGACTGACACCATGAATCTGCAAATCGTTCCCGCACGCACCGGCCTGCATTGGGCCATTCAAGGCGTCCGCACTTTCTGGCGGCAACCGCTGGCCATGTCAGGCTTGTTCTTTTTGTTCATGGCCACCGTGTCCCTGGTGTCCATGGTGCCCTTCATTGGTGGCGCCTTGGCCTTGGTGATATTGCCCGCGCTGACACTGGGCATGATGGCGGCAACCCAAAGCGCAATTCAGGGCAAATTCCCCATGCCTGCCGTTTTGTTTACTGCGCTGAAAACGGGCCCTCAGAGAAAATCCATGCTGCATTTGGGCGGTTGGTATGCCATGCTGTTTTTAGGTGTCATGTTGGTGTCCATGCTCGCCGATGGCGGCACCTTTGCCAACGTGTATTTCGGTGGCAGCCCCATCACCCCCGAGGTGGTCAACACCGAATCGTTTCAAGTGGCTTTGTGGGTTTCGATGGTGCTGTACATCCCGGTCTCCATGATGTTCTGGCACGCTCCAGCCTTGGTGTTCTGGCATGGCCTGCCCGCCGGCAAGAGCCTATTTTTCAGCCTCATGGCTTGCTGGCGCAACCTGAAAGCTTTTTCGGTCTACACCCTGGTCTGGATCGGTATTTTCACCGGCTCGGGCATCCTGGCCTTGCTGATTGCCGGCTTGCTCGGCGACCCGCAGTTGATGATGGCCGTTCTCATGCCCATGGCCATGATGGTGGCGGCGATGTTTTTCACATCGATGCTGTTCACCGTGCAGGACTGCTTCAGCGCCAGCCCAAAAGAGCCCGTCTGAGCAGACCGGCTCAACGGTCCTGCCCCCTGAAAATCAGGGGCGTTCGGCTTCAGTGGTGATGCCCGTGATCACCGTGGGCATGGCGGTGCGTCACCTCATCGGCCGAAGCCGCGCGCACGTCGAGCACTTTCAGAGTCATGCTCAGGTTGAGTCCGGCCCAAGGGTGGTTGGCGTCCAGAATGACTTTGTCACCCTTGATTTTCACCACATTGAAAACCTGGTCGCGCCCATCGGGTGTGCGCCCGCGCAACTGCCCACCCACTTTGACGCCTGGCGGGAACTCTGTTTTGGGAATGGTCTGAACCAGGCTCTCGTCGCGTTCGCCAAAGGCATCGGCAGCGGCCAGCTTCAAGGTGATGGAAAAGCCAACATCCTGGCCCTCCAACGCTTCTTCAATTTTGGGCAAGGTGTTGTCGTAACCCCCGTGCAAATACGAGGTGGGCTCTTGGGCCTTGTCGAGCACTTGGCCTTGGGCGTTCACCACTTTGTAGTGCATGGTGACAACGGTGTCTTGGGTGATTTTCATGCTGAGGTTCCAGGTTCTCAATAAAGGGGAAATTGTCGTTCAGTCGTGCACCCTGGTGGCAGGTGCGCGTTTTCACAAAATGAATGGGGACATGAGGCTCAGACCACCGTGAGTTTGGCCACACTCAGCGCCAGCCATTTCACACCGTGGCGCGAAAAGTTGACTTGGGCACGGGCTTCAGGGCCCACGCCCTCGACCGCCAGCACCTTGCCCTCGCCAAATTTGGTGTGGAACACATTTTTCCCGGCGCTGATGCCGTGCTCGGGCTCGGCTTTTTGCACCGGCACGGGTGGGCTTTTGTAGGTTTCAGTGCTCAGGCTGCTTTGGCCCCAGGCGGGTCGGGCGTGACGGCTTTGCGCCGGGGTTTGGCCCCATGCGCCAGCGGATCCACCACCTGAAGCGCTACCAATACCCCCTGCGCCGCCCGCGCCCAGGTTGGAAAATCCGGATTGCTTGGGCGTGATCCATTTCAGGCAATCTTCGGGCAGCTCCTCCAGAAAGCGGCTTTTCAGGTTGTAGCGGGTCTGCCCGTGCAGCATGCGGGTTTGCGAATGGCTCAGGTACAAGCGCTTGCGGGCGCGGGTGATGGCCACGTACATCAGTCGGCGCTCTTCTTCCAGCCCGTCAAAGTCGTTCATCGCGTTTTCGTGCGGAAACAGGCCTTCTTCCAGCCCGGAAATGAAAACCGCATCGAACTCCAGGCCCTTGCTGGCGTGCACCGTCATGAGTTGCACCGCGTCTTCACCGGCTTGCGCCTGGTTGTCGCCCGCCTCCAACGAGGCGTGCGTCAGAAACGCCGCCAGCGGGCTCATGATCACACCGTCTTCGTTGAACTCGTCGACACCCGCCTGGGCATCGTCCGACAGGCCCTGGCTGGCAGGGCTTTGCGTCAAAGCCTGTACTGAACCGGAGGGCAAGGCCACGGCACTGCGGCCAAAGCCTTCTTGCGTGACAAAGCTTTCGGCGGCGTTGACCAGTTCTTCCAGGTTTTCCACCCGGTCGGCGCCTTCTTTTTCGGCCCGGTAGTGGTTCAGCAAGCCGGTTTTGTCGAGCACCAGATCGATGATCTCGCGCAAGGTCAGCCCCTCGGACTGCTCACGCAGCACGTCCACCATGGCCACAAAAGCGGCCAGGTTGGCACCGGCCTTGCCCGTGGTCGCACTCACCGCATCGTGCAACGAACAGCCTGCTGCACGCGACGCATCCTGCAACTGTTCGATGCTGCGGGCGCCGATGCCGCGTGGCGGAAAATTGACCACCCGCAAAAAGCTGGTGTCGTCGTTGGGGTTCTCCATCAGCCGCAGGTAGGCCAGCGCGTGCTTGATCTCAGCCCGTTCAAAAAATCGCAGGCCACCGTAAACCCGGTACGGGAAACCCGCATTGAACAGCGCGGTTTCCAGCACACGGCTTTGGGCGTTGCTGCGGTAAAGCAAGGCCATCTCCTTGCGCTCGAAACCGTCTTGCGTGACCAGTTGGCGTAATTCTTCTACCAGCCACTGCGCCTCGGCAAAGTCCGAAGGCGACTCCACCACCCGCACAAGCTCACCCGCACCCTGGTCCGTGCGCAAGGTTTTGCCCAACCGGGTCTTGTTGTGGCTGATCAGGTGGTTGGCCGAATCCAGGATGTTGCTGTGGCTGCGGTAGTTTTGCTCCAGCTTGATCTGGTGGCGCACCTGGAACTCGCGCACAAAGTCGGCCATATTGCCCACACGGGCGCCCCTGAAGGCATAAATGCTCTGGTCATCGTCACCCACGGCCAGCACAGCCCCCTCGCCCCCCTCGCCCGGCAAGCCGACCAGTTGCTTGATCCAGGCGTATTGCAGCTTGTTTGTGTCCTGAAACTCATCCACCAGGATGTGGCGAAACCTGCGGCGGTAATGCTCACGCACATGGTTGTTGTCGCGCAGCAGCTCATAAGAGCGCAGCATCAGCTCCCCAAAGTCGACCACGCCCTCACGCAGGCATTGCGCTTCGTAGAGTTCGTACAGTTCCACCTTGCGGCGGGTTTCATCGTCACGCACCGGCACATCGCCCGGGCGTTGACCGTCTTCCTTGCACCCGGCAATGAAGTACTGAACCTGCTTGGGCGGAAAGCGGTCTTCGTCCACATTGAACTGCTTGCAAAGCCGCTTGATGGCCGACAGCTGGTCTTGCGTGTCCAGAATCTGAAAAGTCTGTGGCAAGCCCGCCAATTGGCAATGCGCCCGCAAAAAACGGTTGCACAAGCCGTGGAAGGTACCAATCCACATGGCGTTCACATTGACTGGCAACATGGCCTGCAAACGCAATTTCATCTCTTTGGCGGCCTTGTTGGTGAAGGTCACTGCCAAAATGCCGCCCGGCGAAACCTGCCCGGTCTGCAGCAACCAGGCGATGCGGGTGGTCAATACCCGTGTTTTGCCGGAGCCTGCGCCGGCCAGGATCAAGGCGTGCTCAGGGGGCAAGACCACCGCCCGGTGCTGCTCGTCGTTGAGCTGGGCGAGCAAGGGAGACGCCGAAGCGTTGGAGGATGGTTCAGACAACATGCCTCGATTGTAGGAAGTTCGAATCGCTTTCTTCGCCTGGCCCAGTCTGCGTCTTTTGCATGCCCCGCGAGGCCGATTTTTCGTCCACTTCGAGACACAGGTTGCGGCCATGGCGTGCCACCATGCAGCAACGTCAACGCCCCCCCGCATGAGCTATCAAATCCCCATGACCCCACCCCTCGGCACCGAGCCGGAACGGCACGATGTTTGGATAAGCGCCTGCTGCTTGGGCTGGCCCTGCAACCCACCGAGAGCCGCTGAATGAAGCTTTTTTATGGTTGGCGCATGGTGGGCGCGGCCTGTGGCATTCAGTTTTTGCTGGCCGCCTTTCTCACGCAGGCCCTGGGCCTTTACATCGCCGTCTTGTCTGACGAAATGGGCTGGAGCAAAACCACTCTGTCGGGCGCAGCGGCCCTGCAATCGGTCGAAGCGGCCATCATCGGCCCGGTACTGGGCTGGGTGATGGACCGGATGGGCCCCCAAAAAATGATCCGCTGGGGCATGGTGCTTTTTGCTGCAGGTTTGCTGCTGCTCAGCCAGGTCGACAGCGTGGGCAGCTTTTATGCCAGCGCCATCTTGATGGCCATCGGCGCCAGCCTGGGTGGCTACTTTCCGCTTTCAGTGGCCCTGGTGCAGTGGTTCGAAAAATTCCGCGCCCGTGCCCTTTCCATCATGAGCCTAGGCCTAGCCATGGGTGGGCTGGTGGTGCCGCTCATGGCTTGGTCCATGCAGCAGTGGGGCTGGCGTGCCACGGCCGCCGGCTCGGGTGTGCTGGTCTTGCTGATCGGCTTGCCCATGGCCGGCATCATCCGCCGACGCCCCGAAGACCATGGGGAAAACATCGATGGCATCGACCCGGCGCTTGCTGCCGCTGCTGACCTGGCCGAGGGCCGCACGGCGGGCCCAGCACAAATCGAATTCACCGTGGCGCAGGCCTTGCGTACCCGTGCGTTTTGGATGCTGGCAATCGGCCACGGCTTGGCCTTGCTGGTGGTATCGGCTGTGAACGTACACGCCATCACCCACATGAAAGAAGGGCTGGGTTACAGCTTCACCACCGCCAGTTGGGTGATCCTGATCATGACCTTTGGCCAGTTGGCCGGGGTGCTGCTGGGCGCCGGCATGGGCGACTGGTTTGACAAAAGAAAAGTCGCTGCCCTGTGCATGCTGGCCCACGGCATCGGCATGTTGTGCCTGACCTACGCCACCCACATGGCCGCACTGGTGGCGTTTGGGGTCTTCCATGGCATCGCCTGGGGCTTGCGTGGCCCCTTCATGCAGGCCATCCGGGCCGATTATTTCGGGCGCAACGCGATCGGTCTCATCCTGGGCCTGTCGGCGGCCATCATCGCATTGGGGCAAATTGCCGGCCCCATGATCGCCGGTGTGTTGGCCGACCTCACGGGCGATTACCGCCTGGGCTTTAGCCTGCTGGCCTTGCTGGCAGCCCTGGGTTCACTGTCCTTCATGCTGGCCATCAAACCGGCACTGCCCCACTCGGCTGTCGAACCCCCTTGAGGTCGGACCTCAGCTGCCCAACCAAGTCATCTTTCAACACGGGTAGAATCAACCACCGGGCCCAAGATTCTTGCGCCCGGTTTTTTTTGCCCTGAACCTGCAACGGGTTCGTTTCAGGGGCTGGAAAACCGGCCAAGCCAAGCGCTCACTCGTTCTTTCAACGAATCCTTTTTTGGAGCTTGGTTTTTTCATGGAAATTTTTGACTACGACAACATCCTGCTTTTGCCACGCAAGTGCCGCGTGGAAAGCCGTTCCGAGTGCGACGCCAGCGTAGAACTGGGCGGCCGGAAATTCCGCCTGCCGGTGGTGCCTGCCAACATGAAAACGGTGGTCGACGAGTCGATCTGCACCTGGATGGGCAAAAACAATTACTTTTACGTGATGCACCGGTTTGACCTGGACAACGTGAAGTTTGTGCGCGAAATGCACGCCCAAGGCGTCTATGCCTCCATCTCGCTGGGCGTCAAAGCCCCTGACCGGGCCACCGTCGACGAACTGGCCGCATCCGGCCTGGTGCCCGAATACATCACCATCGACATCGCCCACGGCCATGCCGACAGCGTGCGCGACATGATCGGATACATCAAGGCCAAACTGCCCACCAGCTTTGTGATCGCAGGCAACGTGGCCACGCCCGAGGCCGTGATCGATCTGGAGAACTGGGGCGCTGACGCCACCAAAGTAGGCGTAGGCCCGGGCAAGGTCTGCATCACCAAGCTCAAAACCGGTTTCGGCACAGGCGGCTGGCAACTGTCGGCACTCAAGTGGTGTGCACGCGTGGCCACCAAACCCATCATTGCCGATGGGGGCATTCGCAGCCATGGCGATATCGCCAAGAGCATCCGCTTTGGTGCCAGCATGGTCATGATCGGCTCGCTGTTTGCAGGCCACGAAGAGTCGCCTGGCAAAACTGTGGAGGTCGATGGCGAATTGTTCAAGGAATATTACGGCTCAGCCAGCGACTTCAACAAGGGTGAATACAAGCACGTTGAAGGCAAGCGCATTCTCGAGCCGATCAAGGGCCAGCTGGCCAATACGCTCATTGAGATGGAGCAGGACGTGCAAAGCTCCATCAGCTATTCCGGTGGAACCAAACTGATGGACATCCGCAAAGTGAACTATGTGACTTTGGGTGGCGACAACGCGGGTGAACACCTGCTGATGTGAGCCACCCCATGACCTTGCCGCGTGTGGCTTGGAGGGTGTGGCTTGGAGGATGTCACGGGCTTTGAAACCATGGACTCAACGGCCCATCGGTTTCAATCAACCACAGGACTCAGCGGCGAGCTGCTGATGCGGTCAGGTTTCCAGCAACGGGGCTTAGCGCAAGGCCCCCAGCACCAGCATCAGACCGCTGACCACCAGCAAGGTGCAAATGATCTGGCGCAGTTTGGCCACAGGCACACGGTGCGCCAAGCGATGGCCCAGCCACACGCCGGTCAACGCCAGTCCAATCAACGCCGCCCAACGCTGCAACAGCATCTCGCTTGCCAAACGCCCCTCCCAAGCCATGCCGGCCAACACGGTGGTTGCGGCGGTCGCAATGATCATCGGCGTACTGGCCCGCATTTGCTGCACGTCGGCCACACGCTGACTAAGCCAGGCCACAACCAGAGGGCCAGCCGTGCCAAAAAGAAGTTCAACCAAGCCAATGGCTCCGCCCACAGGCCACGCCCAAAATACAGGCTTGGGCTGTGCCAACTCAGCCTTGGGGCGCAGGGCGTGGATGCCCACGCCCGCCACATAAATACCCAGCAATAACAGGGGCCACTGGGTGTTCATGTGTTGCATGAGCCACAACCCGACCAACGTACCCAGCACCATGCCCGGAAGCAGACTGCGCAACTCACGCCATTGCACCTGTCGCCAGTTCAGGCCACTGTGCAGCATCGATGCGGGCACATCCATCAACAAGGTCAGTGCAACCACTTCAGGCAATGGCCAATGCCAAGCCAGCAAGGGCACCACCACCAAGGCCGAGCCAAAGCCCGTCAGCCCCAGCACCGTGTAGCCCAATAAAACCACCCCCAGGGGTATCCACCACTCTTGCATGTCCATTCCTTGCTGCCTTCAGTCGCCCAGCCGACTGCTTACAAATGCCCTGAACACAGCCATGATCGGCAACTCGGTGCGGCCAGCCAGGGTGACCAAGGCCAGCCGCGCCTCGCCGCTGAACAACGGGTCCAGGGCCAGCTCAACCAGCGAGCCATCGGCCAAGCCACGACGCGCCGCCCCCAGGATACCGAGGTAGATCGCATCGGTTTGCTGCACCACATCGATCAGGCTGGCGATTTCTTCACACTGCAAGGTGGTCATCTGTGCAGGGTTGGCGCGAGGGCCGTAATGGTCCACAAGAATGCGGGCCACCTCTTGCGACAGCGGGGTCGACGCCACCGGATAGGCCAACACGGCATCGAATGGCACCTTGCCGGGGTGCAGGCTGAGAATCGGGTGGTCTTTACGACACACAAACCCGGCGCGCATCTCGACGATGTGCGCCATGTTCAGGTCAGTCGCTGCCGCCACCCGCCGCACATCGACCACCAAAGCATCCAGTTGCCGCTCTCGCAGCTGCATCAGTTGCAACTCGGTCGACCCGCGCGACACGGTCACCTGCACCAAGGGGTGGTGCTCGGCCATGTACTGAAGCCAGGGCGTCATCAGCATGGCCCCTGGGCCTGACCCCAGCCCCACACGCAACTTGCCCATGCCGCCTTGTTGCAGCAAGGCCGCGCCCTGTTTGAGTTCTTGCGCCTCGTGCACGATGCGCCGTGCACGCTCCAGCACGGACAAACCCAAAGGCGTCATTTCGTTCTTTTTGCCCACACGGTCCACCAAGGGGCCGCCCAGCTCTTCCTCCAGCACATGAATGCTGCGGCTGAGCGCGGACTGGGTGATGTGCAGCTTTTCGGCAGCACGGCTGAACGAGCCGGTTTCTGCCAAAGCCAACCAATGGGCCAGGTGTTTGAGGTTCATGTATTCATTTTACGAATGAAAATCATAAAAATAAGTCATTGGAAACATGAATTTTGAATTCTTACGATCTGGCCATGGTTTTCGGACCATTCAAAACCCAACATCCAACAGGAGACAACATGAACTTCAAAACCCTTTTCAGTGGCCTGCTCGCCGCAGCCTGCGCTTTGTGCCCCACCTGGGCGCAGACCTACCCCGCCAAAACCATCAGCCTGATCGTGCCCTACCCAGCCGGCGGTCCCTCTGACTTTTTTGCACGCAAACTTCAACCCGACGCAGCGGCCAAATTGGGCCAGACCATGATCATCGAAAACATCGGCGGTGCCGGTGGCGCCATCGGCCTGAGCAAGCTGGTCAACGCACCGGCTGAGGGCTACACCCTGAGCTTGGGCAGCCCCATGGAGCTGGTGCTGGCACCAATGGCCATCCAGGGCGTCAAGTACAAATCAGAAGACTTCAAGCTGGTCGCGCAATTTGCCACCACCAACACCATCTTGGCTGTGCGCAACTCGCTCAACGTCAAGACCGTGGACGAACTTCTGGCGCTGGCACGCAAAAGCACAGACAAGCCACTGAGCTATGGCAGCGTGGGTCCCGGTTCGCTGTACCACCTGATTGGTGAAAAATTTTCTCAAATCACCAAGGTCCAAATGCTGCACGTCCCCTACAAAGGCATTGCGCCCCTGCTGTCCGACCTGATGGGGGGCCAGATCGACATGGCTTTTCTGCCCATGGCCGGCTCTATCCCCGCCACCATCATGGACGGCAAAATCCAGGGCCTGGCCGTGACCTCCAAAACACCGCATGCTTTGTTCAAGCAGTTCCCCGCCATGGCGGCCATGAAGGGCATGGAAGCCATGGACTTTGACATCTGGGCCGGTGTGCAAGTGCACAAAAACACGCCAGACGCAGTGGTCAGCACGCTGAACAAGGCTTTTTATGCGGCGGCAGAAGTGCCCGAAACCCGCAAGGCACTGGAAGGCAGTGGCAACGTGGTCTTGCCTTCACGCACCCCGGCTGAACTGGCCCTTGTGTACCAAAGCGAAATAGAACGCTACCGCGCCATCGCCAAATCGATTAACCTGCAACCTCAATAAACCATTCTCATCAAAGAGGTCAGTCCATGAACGCTCCCAGCGAGGCTTTTTTGCACGACAAACTGCAAGCCCTGCATGCACAAGCCGATGAATTCATCGCCGTGCGCCGCGACATCCACAAGCACCCGGAGATGGGCTACAAGGAATACCGCACCAGCGACTTGGTGGCCGAGCAACTGAGCACCTAGGGCTACCAAGTCACACGCGGTCTGGGCGGCACTGGCTTGGTGGGTCAGATCAAAAAAGGCACGGGCAGCAAAAGCATCGGCATCCGTGCCGACATGGACGCCTTGCCCATCGACGAAGCCACCGGCTTGCCTTATGCCAGCTGCAACGTGGGCATCATGCATGCCTGCGGCCATGACGGCCACACCGCCATGCTGCTGGCAGCGGCCAAGCACATTGCACAACAAGGCAAGTTCTCAGGCACCGTGAACCTGATTTTCCAACCCGCCGAAGAAGGCTTGGGCGGCGCCAAGAAAATGATGGAAGACGGCCTGTTCAAGCAGTTTCCGTGCAACGCCATCTTTGCCATGCACAACATGCCCAGCCACCCGCAAGGCCACCTGGTGTTGCGCGATGGCTCGGCCATGGCGTCGTCTGACAACGTGACCATCACCTTGCACGGCAAGGGGGGACATGGCGCCATGCCGCATCTGGCCGCAGACCCTGTGGTGGCCGGGTCGGCCATTGTCATGGGCTTGCAAAGCATCGTGGCCCGCAACATCGATCCACAGCAAATGGCCATCATCACGGTGGGCGCCTTCAATGCAGGCGTGGCCAACAACGTGATCCCGCAGACCGCCAAGCTGCGCTTGAGCGTCCGCTCGCTCGACCGGGATGTGCGCATTCTTCTTGAAAAACGCATCACCGAACTGGTGCATGCACAAGCCCAAAGCTACGGCATCACCGCCGAGATCGACTACCAGCGCGGCTACCCCGTGCTGGTGAACCATCTGGCCGAAACCGACTTTGCACGCGATGTGGCAGAAGAGCTGGTGGGCGCTGACAAAGTGGTGCGCCAAGGCCGCGCGCTGAACGGCAGCGAAGACTTTGCCCTCATGCTCGAAGAAGTGCCCGGCAGTTATTTACTCATCGGCAATGGCGATGGCACAGGTGATGGCCACGGCGCCTGCATGGTGCACAACCCAGGCTACGACTTCAACGACAAGAACGTGGCCATTGGCTCGGCGTTTTGGTCACTTTTGGTCGAGCGCTTTTTACCCGCCTGACCACTCAATAGTGTTCAGGGCATGCCGAGCCGCTTGATGAGATCAAGCGGCCTGGTTGCCTCACCTCACACTGAACGCTGAATCAGCGCTGAATCAACGCTAAGGCCAGCGCATTCAAACGCGTGCCGGGACGGGTCAGGTCGGTGACCACGCTGAAGTGGTTCAGGCCTGGCAACTCTTCGCACACGGGCACGGTCTTGGGGCCCCAGGCTTGATGGATCAAGCGGTTGTGGCGCAAAAACTCAGGGCTCTCATCGCCACCCACCACGGTAAAAAGCACCCCTTTGCCCGGTCGCTGCCATTTGGCAGGGCTGGCCATGCGCACATGGGCCGGGGTGAGCTTCAGATCGCCTTGTACAAAAAGTGTCTTGCGCACAGGCTCCAGATCAAACAGACCCGAAATCGACATGGCTTTGCGCACCAAACCCGCAGGCAAGTCACGCCCGAGCTTCTTCCAGTCGCAGGCCAGCAGCATGGCCGCCAGATGGCCGCCTGCCGAGTGGCCGATCACGCTGATGTTGCGGCGATCCCCGCCATGCGCGGCAATGTGCCGCCAGACCCAGGCTGTGGCTTTGGCCATTTGCAAGGCGATGTCGGGCACGGTCACAGGCTGCTCGCTTGTGCCTGGGCACAGCGCGTAATTGACCACCACCACGCAAGCGCCAATGTCCCGCAGTGCAGGGGCCACAAAGGAATGGTCTGATTTGTCAAGACTGCGCCAGTAGCCCCCATGAATGAAAATCACCACGGGTGCGTCGGCGCGAGCAGCAGGAAAGATGTCCAGGGTCTCGTTGGGACCATCGCCATAGCGCACATCGACTTGCGGCTTCAGCGCATCCCGGGCTTGGGAGGATGCATTTTTCCAATGGGCGAAATGGTCCGCAAAATCAGGCACCAGCGCCCGGTTGTTGTACATGCGGTCGTGCCAGGCGGCGTCTTTGGTGGGCATGGGGTTCTCCAAGGGATGAGGTGAGCATCTTGGCACAAGCCCGTACCCTTAGCAGCCAAACCCGCGACACGCTGGTGCCGTCTGGCAACACTTGAAAATCAGATTTTCATTTCCAGCCGCAGCTGAACGTTGCGCCAGTTGCGGTCTGTGGTTCGGGCCGTTTCGCGCAGGGTCCCATTGTCGAATGTGGTCGCGGTCAGGTAATCGCGCGGCAGCAGGTTGCTGACGGTCAGGCGCAAAGCCGTGGCAGAAGAAAATCGCCACAGGCCATACACATCGACCACACGCTTGATGCCTTGATAAGACAGTTGCTCCTGGCTGCGCCGGGTGTCGTAGTCAGGGTTCCAGTTGGCATTGCCACCCAACGTCAAAGGCAAGCCGCGCAGACGGTAATCCGCACCCAGGTTGGCGGTCATGGCGGGTTGCTGGTCCAGGCGGTTATTGGGGCCAGGCACCTCTTTGACCTTGGAACGGAAGAAGCTGGTGTTGGCACGGATGTCGACAGGCCAGGCCTCAGCCCAGGCTTGATTCAATCGGAATTTGGCTTCCAGCTCAATGCCTTGGGTGAAGGCATCGCCGACGTTGGCGGGCGAAGAAATGTACCGCTGTGTCGCACTGTTGTAAGCGGTGGTGTAACGGATCAAATCGGTGATATTTCTGTGAAACACGTTGGCGCTGAGAACGCCACCCTGATCCAGATAACGCTCAAAAGCCACATCTACACCGGTTGCCAACTCCGGCTTCAAGTCTGGATTGCCCGTACGGTCAGGCTGAGTCCAGCTGTTTTCACCCAAGGAAGGCACATAACGCGCCACCAGGTTGTACAGAGTGGGTGTCTTGTAGCTGCGGGTCAAACTCATGCGTATCTGGTCGCGTTTTTTCGCATCTGGTTTCCAAACTGCATGGATCAAAGGCGTCCAGACCGCATTTTCATTGCGCTTGAGAACATCATTGAGAGTGCCTTCGGTCAGGATATTTTCGTAGCGCAGTCCGCCATAAGCAGACCAATTGGCGTTGATCTTGAATTCGTCTTGCGTGTAGGCTGCCCAGCGCCGTGTTTTGGCATTCAGGTCTCCACCGTCTTCCAAGCTCGCAGCATTGCCCTTTTCATCTCGGCGCACCTGCTCCAACTCCAAGCCACTGACAATTTGATGCCCGTTGTCCAGCACACGAGTCCATTTCCCGTTCAGGCTGGCGCTTCTGTCGACAAAATTCTGAGTCTCAAAATCATTGCGTAAAAGGGGCTGCCCACTGCCACTCAGCGCGCCAGCAGCGCCCGTTTGGTCCAGGCGGTAGTCATACCTGGACTCACCAAGACCAAATCGCACTTCCAACCGGTCATCTGCTGACAAGCGCTCAGCCCACTGACCATTGAGTCTGCCCATCGTGAAACGACTGTGGGTGACCGATTGGATGCTGTCACTCACAAAAGGGCTCTCAAGGGTTGTGACCTGGGTATTCGTCTGGCTGCGCCAGTCGGAGCCGATCACAAAGGGCATCAAGGTAAGGCTTCTGCCTTGCTCGCCTTTCCATTGCAAGCGGGCATTGGCATGAATCGCCTGCCGGTGCCCCTCGCTGCTGTTTTGCCGCACACGGTCTGTGTTTTCAGAGGATTCTGTGACGGTGGTGGATTCATCAGCCCGCCGGTTGTCCATCGCCGACAAGGTGAAGGTTCCGTTCAGGGGCTCGGTTTTGAGGTTGTGCACCCAGTTGAGTTGGTTGGAGCCTTGCCCGTGCTCCTGACTGCGTGTGAGTTTCAAATCGTCCGGGTTGGCTTTTTGCCCTTCGCGCAGCACGATGTTGATCGTGCCGGCAATCGCACGGGCGCCAGTTTCAGCAGTCGGCGCACGCAAGATTTCAATTCTTTCCACCTGCTCAGGGGTCAGCGAATCGACCGAAAAACCCGGTGGCATGCGTTCGCCATCCAGCAATATTTGGGTGTACCCACCGCCCAAGCCCCGCATGCGGATCGCGCCACCACGGCCAGGTGCACCTTGCACCGTGACGCCTGGCAAGCGTTTGAGCACCTCGCCCAGGGTCGCATCGCCTTGCTTTTCAATCTCTTCGCGGCCGATCACGATCTTGGATGCCGTGGATTCCCGCCGCACTTCGGTGTCGTTGTTTCGGTTGCTGCGGATTTCAACCTGCCCGAGGTCTGTTGCGACCGGTGTCGTCGATGGGGTTTGCGCGAAAGTAAAGGCGGGCGCGGTCAGAAAAACAACTGTCACGGCCACACAAACCGGTGACAAAGACGCAAAGGTCCCGGTCAAACGGTCTGGGGTCAAGAAGAATGGGGGTTTGGAGCAGATGTCACGCATTCTGCAATTTTGACAGCGTCAATTGGCAACTGTTTGAAGCCCGTATAAAGACCGGGCTTCCAACCCGATCACTCGACTGATTTGAACAAGGCGGCCACTTTGCGTTTGGGCTTGATGTTGGCAGAAATCGATGAGCGAACGGTTTTAGGACCGATCGGCTCCCAGCTGGGCGGCGTGTCCGAAGTGGGGGCTTCGTAAGGTTTCTGGAAAAACGGGTCGCGGTTGATCGGTGCAGGGCGGAAACCACCACGGCGCTCATTCGGCGTGTCCAGCGCGTCACGGGGGTCATGCTCTCTGCGACGGCCTTCAAAAGCACGCGCACGGGGGCGGTCCTCGGCACGCTCACCCCATTTTTCAGGCGCGGGGCCTGTGGGTGGAGCGGTCTCGAGTTGCAGTGTTTCAACCTCAAGCTTTTTCTTGATCAGCTTTTCGATGTCAGCCACCAAGCGGGTATCCGAGGGGCTCACCAAGGTCACCGCCAAGCCCGAGGCACCGGCACGGCCCGTGCGCCCAATGCGGTGCACATAGTCTTCAGCGTTGTAGGGAACGTCAAAGTTGAACACGGCTGGTACATCCTTGATGTCCAGGCCGCGCGCGGCCACATCGGTACAGACCAACAAATCCACTTCGCCTTTTTTGAAAGCTTCCAGGGCTTTCAGACGCTCATCCTGGCTCTTGTCGCCGTGCAGAGCTGCGGTTTTCAGGCCTTCGCGTTCCAGGGAGCGAGCCAAACGGCCGCATCCGAGCTTGCTGTTCACAAAAATGAAAGCCTGCTTGATGCCCCGGTCGGCCAGCACTTTGCGAATCACGCGGCGCTTGTCATCGTCTTGCGCCGCATAAAAACGCTGCTCCACGGTGGAGGCGGTTTCGTTGGGCCTGGCCACCTCGATGGTGACCGGGTTTTGCAGGTAACTGCCCGCTAGGCGCCTGATCTCGGGGGAGAAGGTAGCCGAAAACAGCAGCGTGGTGCGCTGTTTGGGCAAGAAACTCAAAATCCGCTGCAAATCGGGTAAAAAGCCGATGTCCAGCATGCGATCGGCTTCGTCCAGCACCACATATTCCACCTGGTTGAGCACCGCGTTTTTGGCCTCGATGTGGTCCAGCAAACGGCCCGGCGTGGCCACCAGCACTTCAACGCCTTTTTTCAGCTCCAGGGTCTGGGGCTTCATGTCCATGCCGCCAAACACCACTGTGCTGCGCAACTGGGTGTATTTGGCGTACAACTTGATCTGCTGAGCCACCTGGTCAGCCAGCTCACGTGTCGGCAGCAACACCAGCGCTCTGACAGGGTGCCGTGCAGGGGATGTGGAGGGGTTTTCGTGCTTGAGCAGCCGCTGCAGCAAAGGCAGCGAAAAGGCCGCCGTTTTACCGGTGCCCGTTTGGGCTGCGCCCATCACGTCCTGGCCCGTCAACACCACCGGAATGGCTTGGGCCTGGATAGGGGTCATGGATTCGTAGCCCATTTCGGCTACGGCTCGTGCCAGCGTAGGCGCCAGCGATAAGTTTGAAAAAGAATCGGTCATTAACCCGTGATTGTCGCATTTTGGGCCGGCAGGCCCCATTTCAGGTTTTGGGCAGGGTCACGCCCACCTGCCCTTGGTACTTGCCGCCACGGTCTTTGTAGCTGGTTTCGCACACTTCGTCGCTCTCCAGGAACAGCACCTGGGCACAGCCCTCGCCCGCATAAATCTTGGCTGGCAGGGGTGTGGTGTTGCTGAATTCGAGGGTGACATAACCTTCCCATTCGGGCTCAAAGGGGGTCACGTTGACGATGATGCCGCAACGGGCATAGGTGCTTTTGCCCAAGCAAATGGTCAGCACATTGCGCGGAATCCGGAAATATTCAACCGTGCGGGCCAGCGCGAAACTGTTGGGCGGGATGATGCAGACGTCCCCCTCGATGTCCACAAAACTGCGTTCATCGAAATTTTTCGGGTCAACCACCGTGCTGTAGATGTTGGTGAAGACCTTGAACTCAGGCGCACAGCGGATGTCGTAACCATAACTGCTGGTGCCGTAGCTCACGATTTTTTCACCCGCTGCATTGAGGCGGACTTGCCCAGGCTCAAACGGCTCGATCATGCCGTGCTGCTCAGCCATGCGGCGGATCCATTTGTCGCTCTTGATGCTCATGGTGTGCCTTTGTGTGAATCGCGCTATTTTAGAGGGCTTACTTGGGCATCCGGGCCCAACCCGGGCGGCAGATCATCGGCCAACCCGTCCGACAACGCCCTGCACCAGGTAATTCATGTTCAGGATCTGGGCATCGGTCAAGGCTTGTCCGGCTGGCAAAACCGCTTTGCCTTCGTTGTCGGTGATCGGACCCGCAAAGGGCAGAAGCTTGCCCGTGCCGACCGCCTTTTGCCTGGCCAGGATTTCATCCTGTACAGCCTTGGGCACCTTGGGGCCAAAGTCGCCCACCCGGACCATGCCATCCTTGACGCCACACCAAACATTGCCTGAAGTCCAGGTGCCTGCCCTGACGGCTTTCACACGTGCCGTGTAGTAATCGCCCCACTGGTGGGTCACGGCCACGATCTGGGCATCCGGCCCCACCTTGCGCATGTCGGAATGGTAGGCCACAGCCATCTTGCCGCGTTCTTGCGCTGCCGCCATCACTGCCGTGGAACCGGTGTGAAAAGCAATCACATCCACCTCTTGGTTGAACAAGGCCATGGCCGCTTCGCGCTCTTTGGGCGGGTCAAACCAGGCGTTCAGCCAGACCACCTTGACGGTGGCTTGGGAGTTGACCGAGCGCATGCCTAAAGTGAAAGCGTTGATGCCTTGCAGCACCTCAGGTATCGGAAAACCCGCCACATAACCGGCCACATTCGACTGCGTCATGCGACCAGCGGCGATGCCGGCCAAAAAACGGCCCTCGTAATAACGGGCGTTCGATGCCGCCACGTTGGGAGCCGTCTTGAAACCGGTGACCGATTCGAACTTCACGTTCGGAAACTCTTTGGCCACCTTGAGCGTGGGCTCCATGTAGCCAAAGCTGGGCGTGAAGATGATTTGGTGCCCCTGTCTGGCCAAGTCGCGAATCACGCGCTCGGCGTCAGCGCCCTCCGGCACATCGGCCACAAACGTGGTCTTGACCTGATCGCCCAAAGCTCTTTCGACAGCCTGGCGACCCTCGTCGTGCTGCCGGGTCCAACCCGCCTCGGTGATGGGCGAGACATAGACAAAACCGGCCTTGATCAGCTCAGTGGATTTTTTGGGAGTTTGGGTTGGCGTTTGAGCAGGCGTCTGTGCCTGTACGGCGGATAAGAAAAAGCAGGCGGCCACGAGCGTGGCAGCGAGGTTTTTATACATGGTAGTCCTCTACATGGCCCCGATGATTGAACAAAACAAAGCCCGCCGGGGCGGCGAGCTTCTAATCTGATTTTACATGGCCGCTTTATCCGGATCAGTCAGCCGCATCATGTAAAGCCAACAGCAAATCATGAGAACAGGACGGCGTGTGAAAAACTCAGACCAGCACTTGCTGGTCCAACGCTTTGCTCCAATGCAAAACCTCCACGCTCTGGCGCAGACCGCAAGTCCAGAAGGGGTCAGTCTGCATCAGTTGATGAACACTTTCTTTGGACTCGGACTCAACGATCCATAAACCACCTTTGGGCACCTGACCAAGCTCCTCGCGCAAACTGCCAGCCACGCGCACTTGCGCTTGGTGTGCACCCACCCAATCAATGTGGACTTGCAAATATGCGGCACGCAAAGCGGCTTGATCGGGTCGATCAGTGAACAAAACGACAAACAACATGTTCAATGCTCCGCAATTCAAACGCTGGGCATCCAACCGGTTCTCAAGGCATGCGCCCAATCCGGTCGTTCACGCTTGTCTGCCAAAATCGCCATGGATTCATGGTCGTACGCCACGCTGATCAATTCACAACTCCAGTCCCCACCCGATTTTTCGACCACCGCATAACGCGCATCGGGGCTGCCGTTCTCTATGCGGTGGAACTTGGAAAACGGGTAAGGGTGATCGTCCTCGTAAGCAGGCAAACCGACACTTCCCGGATTGATGATGAGCAGATTGGATCTCAAACGAACCGTCCTGGGAACGTGACTGTGACCGCAGGCTAGCAAGGTGATGCTTTCCGGAACAAGCCCCGCCAAACGCTCTTCAATTTCTGTCACGTTCGCCAATCGGGCAGACTCGCCTTCGGGTGTTTCCAACAAGTATTCGATGTCGCTGCGAGGACTGCCGTGACACAGTGCCACATCATGGCCCAAATGTTCAGGCCAAAATTTTGCGCTGTGCAGCCGGGGGTCCGCTGGGTCAGCGTGCGACGCCAACCAATTTTTGACAAACGGATTCAATTGACCCGATGTATATGCATCCGACAAATTTTGACGCTCGACCGGTAAGCGCAACACCTGCCGTTCATGGTTACCTGCGACATGCAGCCATGGCAAATTTTGAAGTCGGTCTGCGGTCTCAAGGGGAAGCAATGGGCCACTCAAGCTGTCACCCAGATTCACCACACACTGAATTTCTCGATGACTCATGTCGGCAATCACGGCGTCTAAAGCAGCTAAATTGCCATGAATATCTGAAACAAATGCCAATCTCATCACGCCCCCTTTGGGTATGTTTCAAGCTTGCCTGGCAAGCCAGCGTCGACCTGCTGGCGTCAGTCTGTATTTTTGAAACCGACTTTGGGGCTTATCGGGCACCGTCATCTCCAGAACGCCCAAGGCCAAAGCCGTTTGCTGACAGTGGACACGGAAGTGTTTTTCGCCTTTCAAGCCCAACGCGCTCATCAATTCAATGCGGCTCATCTCGCCATTGAACAGCTTCAACATGCGATCCACTTCGGGGGTGACTTGGACTTGGGCTTGTTCGCTCTGCCTCTGCCCCTGCCCCGCCCTGAGCACCTTCAAATACCCGGGGTCAAAAGGGAACTCCATCCACATGTCGAAGGGGTGATAACGCAGCACTGGCTTGGGCGTGCCCGCCGCCGCGCATGCTGCAAAAATTCGCGAACCTTGTTGGGCAAGTCTTCCAGCAGCTTGGCCACACCTGACAAGCCCACCACTTGCCCCTTGCCCCTTGTCACTCACCCCAAGCAGCAAGCGTCCGCCTTGTGCATTGGCAAATCCGCAAACCCAGCGCAAGCAGTCACCGCGCCAGGCTTCTTTCCATTCTGTGTGTTGGGATTCTTGCTTGAGCATCTCGCCATTTTGACAGGCAAAAACTCAATCTTGCTCCGCAAACCCTTGAAAACACGCTTTCAACTCATGCATCCAGCGGTGCTTGTCTGCCTCGGGCGCAAAGCTCGCCTCGATGCTGTTGGCTGCCAGTTTGTAGGCCTGTTGCGCGTTCAGGTGTAGGGCGGAAAATGTCTGCAGGTAGTTGTCGTTCAGATAGCCACCAAAGTAGGCCGGGTCGTCCGAGTTGACCGTCACGCAAAGACCGGCATCCAGCATCTGGCCAAGGTTGTGATCGGCCAGGCTTTTGAACACGCACAACTTGAGGTTGGACAGCGGGCAGACCGTGAGTGGCATCTGGCTGTAGGCCAGCCGCTTCATGAGGGCTGCATCGTGGATGGCTTGCACACCGTGGTCGATGCGTTCCACTTTCAAAACATCGAGGGCACTCCAGATGTAGGCGGGTGGTCCCTCCTCGCCCGCATGGGCGACGACATGCAGACCCAGCTCACGGGCACGGGCAAAAGCTTGAGCGAACTTCTCTGGCGGGTGACCCAACTCACTCGAATCAAGCCCCACGCCGATGAATTGCTCACGCCAAGGCATGGCTTCTTCCAGCGTGGCCAAGGCGTCTTCTTCGGACAGGTGGCGCAAGAAGCACAAGATCAAATCGGCACTGATGTTCAGCTGCGTATGGGCATCGCGACAAGCACGACTCAGGCCTTCGATCACGCTGGCCATGGGCACACCCCGGGCCGTGTGGGTTTGCGGGTCAAAAAACAACTCGGCCCGCACCACATGGTCGGCCTTTGCTTTCAAAAAATACGTCCACGCCATGTCGTAAAAATCCTGCTCATGCAGCAGCACGCTGGCACCAGCGTAGTACAGGTCCAGAAAGCTTTGCAAGTCGGTGAATGCGTACGCATTGCGCAGCGCCTGCACGTTGGCATAAGGCAGGCTAACGCCGTTGCGCTGAGCCAGGGCAAAGATCAACTCAGGCTCAAGTGAGCCTTCGATGTGAATGTGCAACTCGGCCTTGGGCATGACGCACAACAACTCGGGCAATCGCTCCGGGGAAACGGCATGGACTTTGAACATGGTCACTCCTTGAAAAAATGGGTGCGGATGGTGGCTTCGTCCAGTTGCGCAAAAGGGGTGTTATGCCGATCCGTCAAAGGTCCACCGCCCGGGATGACGTCACCTTTTGGACCGTAACCGACAGCCTTGAATTTCCACTGACCGTTGATCCACTTGAGGTTGCCCACATGCAGGCCTGATGGGTTGTGCAGCGCGTAAATGCCATCGTTGATACGAACCAGGAGGGATGGGGTCATGTCTTATTTTGCACGCACAACACCTGATAAAAACTATCTTTTTGCATAGCCCTAACAAGACGCCATCCCAAAGCGTGGTTTGCCGACCTGTCTGCGGGTTCTTGTCGCTCAAATTACAGGCCAACTGGCGCTTTGTGCAAGCATGTGCATTTGACAGCTTGCAATCAAGCCTACCGGAGATTCAATGTTCAACGTTGCCAAACCACTGATCGCTTTTTTATCCACCGTTTTACTCACCTTCGCCACGCCTTTGCTGGCGCAAACTTTCCCGAATAAACCCATCCGGATCATTGTTCCTTTTCCACCGGGTGGTGGCAACGATGTCATTGCGCGGGTGGTGGCTCAGAAACTCAATGAACGACTTGGCCAGCAAGTGGTCATCGACAACAAGTCTGGTGCGAATGGCATTGTCGGTTTGCAAGCCTTGATGCAATCGCCAGCAGATGGCTACACCCTGGCAGTGGCAGCCGCAGGCCCGATGGCGGTGAACCCCAGTTTGTATGACAAATTGCCCTATGACCCCCTGAAGGATTTCGCCCCCATCACCAACATGGTGAACTTTCCCCTTTTGTTGGTCACGCACCCCTCCGTTCAAGCCAAAACAACGCTGGAGTTGATCAGCCTGGCCAAATCCAAACCCAAGCAACTGTTTTTCGCGTCCCCAGGCAGCGGCAATTCAGGTCATCTGGCCGGGGAACTCTTCAACTCGATGGCCAACGTACAAACCGTCCATGTGCCCTACAAAGGTCAAGGACCGGCTTTGTCTGATTTGCTGGCCGGGCAAGTCCAGATGCTCTACAGCAGCATTCCTTCCGTCATCAACCAAGTGAAATCAGGCCAGCTCAAAGCCATTGCGGTCGGCAGCGCCAAGCGGGTTCCCTCACTTTCTGACATTCCCACCATTGCAGAAAGCGGCTTGCCGGGCTACGAAGCCTATTCGTGGGTCGGCATCGTGGCACCCGCGAAAACTCCCAAGGAAATCGTGATGCGGCTCAACCGTGAAATTGTGGACATTCTCAAACTGCCCGATGTGGCTGAAAAACTGAACCAGCAAGGCGCTTTGCCGGTGGGTGACACGCCCGAGCAATTTGCCAGTTACATCAAAGATGAAATCGTCAAATGGGGGGCAGTCGTCCGCTCGGCCAACATCAAAGCAGACTGAAAGACAGACCATGAAAAAATCCACCGACAAGAAATCTTTGACTCAAGCCAAGTCGGAGGGCTACAAGGCCGGCTTGGCCATGCGCAAAAAAGTTCTGGGCGATGACTACGTCGAGCGCTCATTTGCCAACGCAGATGACCTGAACATGCCATTTCAAGAACTGGCCACTGAATTTGCCTGGGGCAAGGTCTGGACTCGTCCGGGTCTGACACTGAAAGAGCGCAGTTTGGCCACGCTGTCGATGTGCATCGCCTTGAACCGTCCAGCCGAAATCAAGATTCACTTGCGAGGTGCTGTGCGCAACGGCGTATCGCGTGAAGAGTTGCGCGAACTCATACTGCACTCATTTCTTTACTGCGGGGGCCCTGCCGCGCTGGACGCTTACAAGGCTGTGCGCGACGAGTTGCCCTTGATCGAAGCCGCAGAAAAAGCAGCCCGTAAACCACCAAGTGCTTCAAAAACCAAACCCGTGAAAAGCCCAGCTAAGGTCAAAGTCAAGCTCAAGACGTGACCGGTTTTTTGGCCTTTCGCTTGACGGAGCCGATGCCCGCCATGGCAGACATCACCTCTGCGGTCGACGCGGTGTCTTCCATCGCCAAGCCAAGGGCCATGGCACTGGTGTAGATGGCGGCGCAGGTCGAGAACAGGGGTGTCGGACAGCCCACTGACTTGGCCATATCACCAATCACCTGCATGTCTTTTTGCCAAACCTCGACCTTCATGGTGGGCGGGCTGTACTGGCGATCCAGCATCATGGGCATGCGCAAACGCATGACCCCCGTGCCCAGCACAGGGCTGTTGCCAAACAGCTTGAGGACCTCTTGAGGGTCAAGCCCCATTTTGCGGGCCAGCGTCACGGATTCAGCGTAAGCCACGTTGTAGATGGCGACCAAATGGTTGGCGGCAAACTTCATCTTCGTGCCGTTGCCATAGGCCCCGACATAAGACACCTTGTCCGTGAAAACCTGCAAGACAGGCAAGACCGCGTTGTACGCAGTTCGCTTGCCACTGACAAAAAATGTCCAGGCGCGCTCCTTGATCCGAACGGCAGTCCCGCTGATGGGGGCGTCCAAGGTGGTGATGCCGAGTTTACGAAGGGCTTTGGCGCAAGCGTCTTTATCGTCCATCGGCAATGTGCTGGTCTCGATGACAATCGGAGGGCGGGCCCATTGTGCGCGTGGTACAGAAGCGATCGATTCGGTCACCTGTGCCAGCGCACGGGAAGTCGATAAAGAAACAATCAACACGTCCGACTGACCCGCCACATCGGCTGCACTGCTCAAAGACAAACCGCCTGCACGCTTCAAGCGTGCCTTGGCTTTGGTATCAATGTCGAAACCGCAAACTGTGTAGCCTTGCTTGAGCAAAGCCTCGGCCATGGTGCCACCCATGATGCCCAAACCCAAAATACCCACACGTGGCAAAGCAGGCTTTGTTTTTGTCGAAACCGTCATGGCATCACCCGGCTACCAAGCCTGCAGCTTGGATGCCGGCAATGCAAATTAGCTCATCCTCATCGCCCGTGCCACCACTGGCGCCTGCAGAACCCAATATGCGTCCCTCTGCATCCTTGATCAGGACAGCACCAGGCTGAGGCAAGAACTTGCCTTCAGCTGTCGCCGCCAATGCGATGAAAAAGTTGGGGTTGTCTTTCGCCCTTTCGGCCAACGCTCGGCTGGACGATCCCATGCCGACTGCTCCCCAAGCTTTGCCCCGCGCAATGTCAAAGCGAAACATGCTGGCGCCGTCTTCACGTGCAAAAGACACCAACTGGCCGGAGGCATCGAGGACAACAATGCCCATGGGTTTATAGGATGCAGCCCGAGCTGCTTTGATGGCGCCTTGCATAATTTGCGTGGCTTGATCCAGAGTCAGATTTGTCAAGAGCAGCTTTCCGAAGAGTGGTAACAAGTTGGGCCAGATTATCAGAACCCGGCTTTGGGCCTGTCATCTCTTTTACAGCCAAAAAAGTCTCATCCCTGGCGAGCCATGGCCGACGCATCAAACCAACCGCTCCACCCCGCGTGAATAACGCACGCTCTTGTTGATGAAGGCCTCGTGCTGCTCTTCAACCTTGTCCAGCTCGTACAGATAATTGACCATGATGCCAGCTGAATGCTGCAGGCCTTTTTTGGACAAGTCAGCCGCCCAATTGATCTGGTGCAACGTGGCTCCGTTGCTCAGGTGGAATTTGCCAACAGCATCGCCCCGGGGTTCAGGTGTCTTGAACATCAAGTACAGCGAGCACAAACGCATGAGGGCGGCTTTTTCAGCCTCGTCACAACGTTCAGGATGCCAGCCGGTCTTGATGCGCTCAGC
The DNA here is from genome assembly GCF_003063415.1 of Limnohabitans sp. 2KL-17. Classification (GTDB taxonomy): domain Bacteria; phylum Pseudomonadota; class Gammaproteobacteria; order Burkholderiales; family Burkholderiaceae_C; genus Limnohabitans_A. The sequence goes on along the minus strand of NZ_NESK01000002.1, from coordinate 77,435 downwards.
CCAGCCCATGCTGCCGACTGCAAGGCTTTTTTGCGCCTCTTGCCATTTGCGCATTTGGGCAGGGCTGAGCTTTTCTTCGGGCAGGGGCGCGCCTGCATCCAGCCACTGGGTGAAGCCTGGAATGGGTGACAAAGTGGAAAAAATTTTGAGTGAGGGAATTTCCTCAATCAATTTTTGCGCCACCCGCTTGATTAGAAAATTGCCCAATGACACGCCCTTCAGGCCGGGCTGGCAATTGCTGATGGAGTAAAAAATGGCAGCCTTGAAACTTTTTGGCTCGCCCACCTGCGCCTGTTTGTTGATGAGTCCACCAATGTCTTTGGCGATGCTAGGCACCAATGCCACCTCCACAAAAATCAAGGGCTCACCGGGAAGCTGCGGGTGAAAAAATGCAAAGCAACGGCGGTCCGGCTGCAAACGGCGGCGCAAGTCGTCCCAGCCGTCGATGGCGTGGACCGACTCGTGCTCGATGATCTTTTCAAGCAGCTGCGCTGGCGAGTTCCAGGTGATCTGGTGCAACTCGAGAAACCCGGGGTTGAACCACGAACTGAGCAAATGGTGCATGTCCGAGTCTGCAGCCCGGAATGCCGGGTGGTCTTTCAAATAAGACAACAAGGTCTGCCGCATTTTCAAAATGGTGGCGGTGCCCGCAGGGGCCCGGTTCACGCGCCGCAACAGCTCTTGCCGAGGTGGCTCTACGGTCTGAAACAAGTGGATCAGACTGGACTCATTGCGCTCGTTGTTGTAGCGGTTGGCCGCGTCCACGACCAGCGTCGGGTCCGGATTGAACTCACTTGACAGGTAATTGAAAAAATCAGTCTGGCTGCGCTTGTCCAGATGTTCGTAGCAATCGATCAGCTTGATGGCCATGCTTTGCGCATTGGACTCACCCCGAGCACTGAGCAATTTTTTGGCCGTCAGCTTGGCCGCATCGAGTTTCTTGTTTTGGAGAAAACGTTCCAGCATGGTGGCCCCTTCAGGCGCGTTAAGGACGACGATCCAGTCAGAATTTGCGCATGGCTGGCGTATCAAAGCTTACACGCTGGCTGTGGCACTTTCCAGATAAAAAAACACACCCAGCTTAAATCAGGCCGACTGAAAGTCACCCCGTTCCATCCACCAAGACACTGCAAACCCAGCCACCAGGCCCCAAAACGCCGCACCGATGTTGAACAGCCCGATATCGGCCACCGTGACCAGCAGGCTGACCAATGCGCCGAGCGAAAACCTGCCTGCGCCAAATGAGGCCACAAATGCGCCTTGCAACACCCGCAGCATGGCCAAACCACCCAGCACCATGATGAACTCTTTGGGTGCGGCCAGCATGAGACCGGTGAAAGTGGGTGCCATCAAGCCGAACAACAGGGCCAGCACGCCAAACATCAACGCCCCGCTGTAGTGGCGACTTTTTTCACCCGACGAAGTGAGCAAGCCATTGGTGGGCCCCGTCAGGCAGGTGCTGACCGCGCCAAACACCGCACTCACGGCCGCGCCCAGCCCGCAGGCGACCGCGATCATGTTGACCGGTGGCTCGTGTCCGGCGTTCTTGAGCACGGCCACACCTTGGCCGTTTTGCACCACCATCACCGTGATGGTCAGCGGAACGACCAGCTCCAGCATCGCTGCAAACGACCACACCGGGGCCTGGATGACGGGCTGCGCCAAAGTCAAATGCCCCACGGCCGAGGCGTCGAGTCGGCCCGACACCGCCACCGCCAAAGCCCCCACCAGCAAAGCGCCGATGACAGGCGGCAAGCGCTTGCCCCAATCGGCCCGGGCCGACAGCAACAAGAAAACAGCCACCATGGGGGCCGCGATGGCCACATCGCTTTTCAGCGCACGCACGATGTCGAGGCCAAAACGCAAAAACACCCCGGCCACCATGCCCATCACGATGGGCATGGGCAGCGCGGCCATGACGCGCTTGACCCAGCCGCTCAGACCCAGCACCAGGATCAGCGCACTCGTGGCATAAAAAGCACCAATCACCTCCGCAAAGCTCAGGTGCTGCAAGGCCGGCCCCACCAGCACCGTGCCCGAGATCGTCCAGCCAAAAGCCAAAGGGGTGGTGTAACGCCAACTCATCAGCAAGCTGACCAGACCGTTGACAAAAAACACCCCGAACACCCAGGACGCCAGCTCTTCTGGTGACAAACCACCGCGCGTGCCCACCGACAAAATGATGGCCACTGGCCCCGTGGCGGCAAAGATGAACCCAATCAAGGCATTGGAGAAGTAGGTGCTGCCAAAGTCTGCGCGGATTTGGCGCCCATTTTTGGGCGCAGCTGCGGGAGATTCCAGATGTTTGAACAAAGCAGGGGCCCTTGTGAAAAGAGAAACTGTGCCCAGCGTATCAAACCCGCCGAGATTTGCCGTCGCCAAGAGGCCAACCGCATAAAAAAACCGCCTGACTTGCGTCAGGCGGCCTGCTGGTCAGAGGGCGATTGCTCCCCGATCAAGTCGGCAATGTCAGGCCCTTTAGATTGCCATCACTTGCCTGGAATCTTGCCTTCCACGCCCTTGACGTAGAACATCACGCCACCCAGGAACTTGTCGTCCGCGACAGCATCCTTGGCCAGCATTTCCTTGCCGGCCTGGTCCACGATGGGACCTTTCCAGATGGAGAAGCTGCCGTCTTTCAGACCGGCCTTGATTTCACCGATGCGCTTTTTGGTGTCTTCGGGCACGTCAGCGGCGACGTTGACCATCTCGATCGCGCCTTCTTTCACGCCCCACCAGCTTTGGCCGGTGCTCCACTTGCCTTCCAGGGCTTCACCCACGGCCTTGACGTAGTAAGGACCCCAGTTGATCACCGCCGAACCCAGGTGAGCCTTGGGGCCGTAGGCGGTCATGTCGGAATCCCAGCCAAAGGCACGCTTGCTCATTTTTTCAGCCGTTTGCAACACAGCCGACGAATCGGTGTTCTGCATCAGCACGTCCGCACCGCCGTTGATCAAAGAGGTGGCCGCTTCGGTTTCTTTGGGTGGGTTGAACCACTCGTTCACCCAGACCACTTTGGTCTTGATCTTCGGGTTCACAGACTGGGCGCCCATGGTGAAGCTGTTGATGTTGCGCACGACTTCAGGGATTGGGATCGAGGCCACGACACCCAGGGTGTTGGTCTTGGTCATCTTGCCCGCAATCACACCCGCCATGTAGGCGCCTTCGTAGGTGCGGCTGTCGTAAGTGCGCATGTTCTCAGCGGTTTTGTAACCGGTGGCGTGCTCGAACTTCACGCCCTTGTTGTCAGCCGCTACTTTGAGCATGGGCTCCATGTAGCCAAAGGTGGTGCCAAAAATCAGCTTGTTACCCTGGGCGGCCATGTCGCGGATCACACGCTCGGCATCAGCGCTTTCTGGCACTTTTTCAACAAAGCTGGTGACCACTTTGTCACCGAAGGCTTTTTCAACTTCCTTGCGACCGTTGTCGTGGGCAAATGTCCAGCCGCCGTCGCCCACAGGGCCGACATAGGCAAACGCGATCTTCAGGGGCTCTGCCTTGGCAGGCGCTGCAGCGGGGGCCTCGGCCTTGGGCGCTTCTTCTTTCTTGCCACAGCCCACCAGTGCGGCGGCAGCCACAGCGGTCAGGGCCACCATCTTGACGATGGAGCGCTTGGAGATGTCGGTCATGTCAGGTCCTTTTGAACAGGGTTACGGGGGTTGGAAAAAAGCAATTATGAACCGGGATAAAAGGGCTTGCCCAAGGAGGCGGGCATGTTCACACGAATCCAGGTCGGGTTGCGCGATATCAGGGCCAGCACCACGATGGTGGCGATGTAAGGCAGAGCCGTAAGCAACTGGCTGGGCACCTCAACGCCCATGCCCTGCAAGTGAAATTGCAGCATCGTCACACCACCAAACAGGTAAGCACCGAGCAAGACCCGTGCCGGACGCCAGGTGGCGAAGGTGGTCAGCGCCAGCGCGATCCAGCCTTTGCCCGCCACCATGCCCTCAACCCACAGCGGGGTATAGCTCACCGAGATGTAGGCACCGGCCAGGCCGCACAAAGCGCCCCCGGTCACCACCGCAGCCAGACGGATGCGTCGCACCGGGTAACCCAAGGCATGCGCCGAAGCTGGCGACTCGCCCACGGCACGAAGCACCAAACCGGTGCGGCTTTTGTACAAGAACCAAACCAGTGCCACCACCAGCAGCATCGCTCCGTAGACCAGTGGGTGCTGTTTGAACAAGGCTGGGCCCACCAGCGGAATGTCGGCCAAGCCGGCGATGGCGTAGTGAGGGCGCTCGGGCAACTTCTCTTGCACATAGCCAATGCCCACAAAAGCCGAGAAACCCACGCCAAATAAGCTCAATGCCAAGCCGGTGGCGTATTGGTTGGTGCCCAGCCAAATGACCAGCACGCCAAAGATGGCCGCCAACACAGCACCAGCGCCCATACCGGCTGCAAAACCCAACCAGTCGTTGCCTGTGTGCACCACGGCTGCGAATCCCGCAATGGCGGCGCACAGCATCATGCCTTCGGCCCCCAGGTTGACCACCCCGGCTTTTTCGTTGATGAGCAAACCCAAAGCGGCCAGCGCCAACACGGTACCCGCGCTCAGGGTGGCTGCGATCAGCAATGCATAAGACTCCATCACACACTCCCCATCTTTTGGGCCACCCAGCGCAGGCGGTAAGCCACCAAAGTGTCACACGCCAACAAGCAAAACAACAACAAACCCTGGAACACGCCCGTGATCGACTTGGGCAAGCCCAGCCGGGATTGCGCCAGCTCGCCGCCGATGTAGAACATGCTCATCAGCACCGCCGACAACACCATCCCCGCCGGGTGCAAGCGCCCGACAAAGGCCACGATGATCGCGGCAAAACCGTAGCCCGCAGGCACGTAAGGCGTGAGCTGGCCAATGGGCCCGGCCACTTCGAGGGCGCCCGCCAAACCCGCCGCCCCACCCGAGGTGAGCAAAGCCACCCACAGCGCCTTGCGCGAAGAAAACCCTGCGTACCGCGCCGCATCTGGTGCCAGACCACCGACCTGCTGGGCAAAGCCCGCCCGCGTGCGAAACAAGAACACCCACAGCAAGCCCGCCCCCACCAGCGCCAACAACAAGCCCCCGCTCACGCGCGAACCGTCCATCAAACGCGGAATTTGCGTGACCAACTCAAAGGTTTTGGACTGTGGAAAATTAAACCCCGCCGGGTCTTTCCAGGGGCCATAAACCAGGTAGCTCAGCACCATGTCGGCCACGTAAACCAGCATCAGGCTGACCAGAATTTCGCTGGCATTGAAACGGTCGCGCAGCAGCGCCGTGATGCCCGCCCACAGCATGCCGCCCAGCACCCCGGCCAGCAGCACCGCCAGCACGATCCAGCAGCCCGTGTCTTTCTCGGCCAACAGCGCCACGCCCCCAGCGCAGACCGCGCCGATGACAAACTGCCCCTCGGCACCGATGTTCCACACGTTGGACCTGAAGCACACCGACAAACCCAGCGCGATCACCAGCAGTGGCGTGGCCTTGACCATCAATTCGCCCAAGGCGTAGCCGGTTTTGATGGGCTCCCAAAAGAACATCTGCAATCCGCGCACGGGGTCTTTGCCCAGCGCCATAAACAGCGCCACACCCAGCAGCACCGTGAGCACCAGCGCCAGCAAGGGCGAGGCATATGTCCACAGACGCGAGGCCTGGGGACGGGGTTCAAGCCGCAGCATGGCGATCTCCTGGTTGGGCCATCACCACAGCAGTGTCCGCATCGGGCCACAAGCCACTCATCCACTCGCCGATGCGTTCCACCGTGGCTTCGGTCCGCGCCACCGAGGGCGACAAGCGCCCCTTGGCAATCACATGCAGGCGGTCAGACAACTCAAACAATTCTTCCAACTCTTCACTCACCACCAGCACCGCACAACCTGCGTCACGCAGCGCCAAAATCTCGGCACGGATCTGCGCCGCCGCGCCCACATCCACCCCCCAGGTGGGTTGGGAAACAATCAGCAGCTTGGGAGAGGCGCTGATCTCGCGCCCCACAATGAACTTTTGCAAATTGCCGCCCGACAGCGACTGCGCTGGGGCGTCAGGACCTGAGGCCTTGACATGGAAACGATCAATGATGCGGCGGGCCTGATCGGCCAACACCCCCACGTGCAGCCAACCACCTGCACCCAGGGCCTCGCTGCGGGTGAGCAGCAGGTTTTGCGACAGACTGAGCGAGGGCACAGCGCCCCGGCCCAGGCGCTCTTCGGGCACAAAGTGCAGGCCCATTTGCCTGCGCGGCACTGGCCCCAAGGCCGCCACTGCCTGGCCCGCCAAGCTGACACTGGCTGCGCCGCATTGCACGCCTGCGCGGATGTCTTCGCCCGACAAGGCCCACATCAATTCTTTCTGCCCATTGCCCGACACCCCGGCCAGGCCCACCACCTCGCCTGCACGCACCTGCAGATTGATGCTGTCCAGGTCTACGCCAAACGGATCTTGTCGCGTCAGGTTCAGCCCCTGCACCGACAAAATCACCTCGCCCGGCGCACGCGATACATGTGCCAAAGCCGGAGGCTCAGCACCGATCATCAGGCGGCTGAGCGAGGCATTTGATTCCTCACGCGGGTCACACACCCCCGTGAGCTTGCCGCCGCGCAGCACGGTGCAAGCACTGCACAATGCCCGGATTTCGTGCAACTTGTGCGAAATGTAAAGCAGGCTGCAGCCCTGACTGACCAACTTGTTGAGCACCACAAACAACTTGTCGACCGCCTGCGGCGTCAACACCGATGTCGGCTCGTCCAGGATCAGCAATTGCGGCTCGGTGAGCAAAGCACGGATGATCTCGACCCGTTGCATCTCCCCCACGCTCAGGGTGTGCACCGGGCGATTGGGCTCCAGGTCCAAGCCATATTCGCTGGCCTTGGCCGCGATGCGCTCAGTCACTTCGATCAGGGTCAGCGACTTGTCCAGCCCCAGCCAGACGTTCTCGGCCACGGTGAGGGTGTCAAACAGGCTGAAGTGCTGGAACACCATGCTGATACCCAGCTTGCGGGCTTCTTGCGGGTTGCGAATGCGAACCGGCTGGCCCTTGAAGAACACCTGCCCCTCATCGGGTTTGACCGAGCCGTAGATGATTTTCATCAGGGTGGATTTTCCCGCGCCGTTTTCTCCCAGCACGGCATGGGCCTGGCCGGGCAGCACGGTGAGCGACACATCCTGATTGGCTACCACGCCGGGGTAGCGCTTGGTGATGCCTTGCAAAGACAAGAGGGGTGTGGTCATGTCGGGGAGATTGGAAATCCAGATAAATCAGATACAAAGTCCGTGCAGCAGGCCTGTGCGATGCCGCCCCGGTGGGTTTGCAAGCGAGGAGATTGCCGCACAATGTACCACCGGCAGGTGCCAGCGCATCCCCGGATTTGCCCCTGCTTTACACCCCACACCGCCTCGAGTTCACCTGCCCTGCCACATGCCCCCAGACACCACATTGACCGAACTTCATGGCTGGCGCGCTGGTCTGCTGTGGTTTCCCGACCCGCAAACCCCCCTCGCCCAACACGAAACAGATGGGCTGCTGGTCACAGGCCGCAGCGCAGACGGCATCGCAAGGGTGGTCGCCATCGGGCCTTATGCCTCGATCAAAGAGTCCTTCATCGACCTGCCCATCACCCACTGGCCAGGGCTGTGTATGGCGCCGGGCTTTGTCGACCTGCACACCCACTACCCGCAAACCGATGTGATCGGCTCGCCCGCCGATGGCCTGCTGCCCTGGCTTGAGCACTACACCTTTCCGCACGAAAAGCAATTTTCAGACCCTGCCTACGCACACGAAGTCAGCGCTTTCTTTCTGGACGAGCTGATGCGCCATGGCGTGACCACCGCACTGTGCTTTGCCACCGCACACCCCGAATCCGTCGATGTGTTCATGGCCGAGGCACAAAAGCGCCACCTGCGCATGATCACCGGCAAAGTGCTGCAAGACCGACACAGCCCCGATGGGCTGCGCGACACCGATACAGCGCTCAGCCTGCGCCAGACCGAAGCCCTGATTGCCCGCTGGCACGGTGTAGACCGACTCGGCTATGCCATCACCCCGCGTTTTGCCCCCACCAGCACCCCCGACCAACTGCATGGCGCAGGCGAAATCGCGCAACAGTTCCCTGATGTGTGGATTCAATCGCATGTGGCCGAAAACATCGACGAAATCCGTTGGGTGCATGAACTTTTCCCCGAGGCACGCAGCTATCTCGACGTTTACGACCGCGCAGGCCTTGTGCGCCAGCGCGCCATTTATGCACACTGCATCCATCTGGACGAAACCGACCGCCGCCACATGGCAGAAGCGGGTGCAAGCGCCGCTGTCAGCCCCACCAGCAACTTGTTTCTGGGCAGCGGCTTTTTTGACTATGCCGCATCGGATACAGCGGGTCTGCGCTATGGCCTGGCCAGCGATGTGGGCGGTGGCACCAGCTTCAGCCCCTTCCACACCATGCACGCGGCCTACACGGTGGCACGACAAACTTTAGAAATTGCGGGCATCGGCCGCCCCGGCTTCAGCCTGGCACCTGAACACCTGTGGTGGCAACACACCGCAGGTGCCGCCGCTGCACTGGACCTGGGCGGCAAAGTGGGCAACCTGCTGCCCGGCTGCGAAGCTGACTTTGTGGTGCTCAACCCCAAGGCCACGCCCCTGCTGGCGCGCCGCACGGCACAGACCGAAACACTGGCCGAATGGCTGTTTGCCATGATCGTGCTGGGCGATGAACGGCTGGTGGCGCACACGGTGGTGCAGGGACAGGCCGTGTCAGACAATAGAGCATGACCGCCGACAACGAGCACCCCATCATCGACCCCAACCTGGCCCAGCGCGAGTCCGTGCGTCGGGGCATCGCCAAGTTTCAGGAACGCCTGCAGGCTGCAGGCCACGCCTTCCGAGAACCCCCACCCGAGCCCACATCGTGCTGCGGTCGAGGCTGCAATGGTTGCGTATGGGAAAGCTACGACGACGCGCTGATGTTCTGGTACGAGGATGCTGGGGCCTTGCTGGCCAGTGGCCCATTGATCAAGGTGGCTTGAAACCCTAAGCCATTGACATCGCGGTCTGAATTTCTTTTGCGGTCGTGGGCCGAACCAATCGCCCCACTTCCTGCCCGTCGCGCAAAAAAACCAGTGTGGGCCAGAGCTTGACTTTCAAACTGCGCCCCAGCGCTCGGCCCGGGCCGTCTTCGATTTTGAGGTGCGCCCAATCACTTGATGTAGCCAAGGCCTGGGCTATCAGCGGCTGGGCGGCGCGGCAATGGCCGCACCATTCGGTGCCGAATTCCAGCACCGTCGTGCCGGGCATGGCTTGCACATCGGCCAGGCTGGGGGCCTCGATGGCGCTGAGGTAAGGTTTGAAATTGGACATGGCTTGCATTGGATTCAGCCGAACAAATGGGCCACAGTAGCACGCAACCACTGCAAGCAGGGGTCTTTGTCAAAGCGCGGACTCCAGTGCATGGACACCGTGAAATCGCGCAAGGGCAAATCGGGCTCGATGATGGCCAGCGCACCCGCCTGCGCGAAGCCTTGCGCAAAATTACGCGGCATCAACACCGCCAAGTCGCTGCTGCGCACGATGGCCGGCAGCGACAGGAAGTGGCTCACCGTCAAGCGCAAGCGGTGCTGCCAATGCATCAACTCCAGGATGCGCAAGGTGTCTGCATGGGTTCGCACAGCGGAAAATTCGAGTTCGGCCAGCATGGCGTGCGCGACATCGGGCGATGTATTTTTGTCTTTGTGCAGCTGGTTCCAGCGCAGTGCCACTGGATGCCCCTGACGCATCAGCACCACGTAGCGGTCGCTCAGCAGGGGTTGTTGCAAGGTGTCGGTCACTTCGGGCAAAAAGCCGATGGCCAGGTCCAGCTGCCCGTTGTCCAACGCCGGGCCGATTTTGTCGTGCGCCAGCGGCCTGGCTTCAAGCCGCATGCCTGGCGCGTGGCGTTGCATGGCCAACACCAGCTCCGGCAAAAACCGCGCCTCGCCGATGTCGCTCAAATGCACACGCAGCACACGGACCGAGCGCATCGGGTCAAACAACTGCGAAACATTGAGCGCTTCTTCGATCGTGCCCAGGGCCAACTGCACTGCCTGCGCCAGCCTGTCGGCACGGGGCGTGGGCCGCACACCCGTACCGCTGCGCTCGAACAAGGCATCGCCCAGCACCGCCCGCAAACGGGCCAGACCCTGACTGGCAGCAGGCTGGGACATGCCCAGTAGCTGCGCCGCCAGGCTGACGCTGCGCGTGCGCCACACCGCATCAAACAAACGCAACAGGTTCAGGTCAAGGTCTTTGATATTCATTTGGCGCATACCATTTATTCTCAATATTTTATGCACTTATACGTAAAATGAACCAAGAGTCCGTGCAAAGCATGGCCTACAACGCAAGGAGCTTGTTTTGGAAGTTTCGTTTCACGAAGAAATCAAAGCCCTGCGCATGGGCGAAGGCGAGGTCTTTCATGGCGAAGGCATTCTGGCCATCACCAAGGGCTTGTTGCAATCGGGTGTGAGCTATGTGGGCGGCTACCAGGGCGCACCCGTTTCGCACCTGCTCGATGTGATGGTGCAGGCCAAGCCCTACATGGACGAGTTGGGTGTGCATGTGGAGGCCTGCGCGAACGAAGCCTCAGCTGCCGCCATGCTGGGTGCATCCATCCATTACCCGATCCGCGGCGCGGTGACTTGGAAGTCGATTGTCGGCACCAACGTGGCGGCTGATGCCCTGTCCAACCTGTCATCGCCGGGCGTGACCGGTGGCGTGCTGATCGTGGTGGGCGAAGACTATGGCGAAGGCGCCAGCGTGATCCAGGAGCGCACGCACGCCTACGCCCTCAAGTCAGGCATGTGCCTGCTCGACCCGCGCCCGGAACTGGGCCAGATGGTCAACATGGTGGAACATGGTTTCAGGTTGTCTGAAGCCTCCAACATGCCCGTGATGATGGAGCTGCGCATCCGGGCCTGTCATGTGCGCGGCCAGTTTGTGGCCATGGATAACCTGGCCCCCAAGCTGTCCAAAAAGAACCTGCTCGAAGAACCCGCAAGCTTTAACTACATGCGCCTGGCACACCCGCCAGTGACCTTTGCGCAAGAAAAACGCAAGGTCGAGCACCGCCTGCCCGCTGCACGCCAATACATCACTGAACAAAGTCTGAATGAGCACTTTGAAGGCAGCGATCACCGGCATCTGGGGCTGATCGTTCAAGGCGGCCTGTACAACACCCTCATTCGTGCCTTGCAACAGTTTGACCTGGCCGATGCCTTTGGCGTCACCAGCTTGTCGGTGCTGGTGCTGAACGTGACCTACCCGCTGGTGCCGGACGAGCTGGTGGATTTCTGCAAGGGCAAATCGGCGGTGCTGCTACTGGAAGAAGGCCAGCCCGAATACATCGAACAAGAACTGGCCCTGATGCTGCGGCGCCTGGACATTCAAACCCCTTTGCATGGCAAAGACATGCTGCCCTCGGGCGGCGAGTACACCGCCGAAGTCATGGCCCAGGGCCTGCTGAAGTTTTTGGACCACCACCAAAGCGACGCGGTGCCCGTCGCCACACGGCAGTGGCTGCACACCAATGGCGAGCGCCGCCAGCAAGTGCAAACCCTGTTGGGCAGCCCCGTACCCGCGCGGCCGCCCAGCATGTGCATTGGCTGCCCCGAGCGCCCAGTTTTCTCAGCGCTCAAACTGGCGCAACAAGATGTGGGGCCCGTGCACATTGCAGGGGACATCGGCTGCCATGCGTTGGCCACCTTCGAGCCGTTTTCCTTTGGCCACTCGATTTTGGGATACGGCATGAGCCTGGCCAGCCGGGCTGGCGTTTCACCGCTCATGAAGCGCCGTGTGCTGTCGGTCATGGGCGACGGTGGCTTCTGGCACAACGGCTTGCTGACAGGTGTGCAAAGTGCGCTGTTCAACGGCGACGATGCGGTGCTGCTGATCTTCAAAAACGGCTACACCTCGGCCACGGGCACGCAAGACATCATCAACACGCCAACCGACATCGCCAAAGAACTGGCGGGCGACAAACGCCAAAGCATGGTGCACACCAACCAGACCATCGAGTCCACCCTCAAGGGCCTGGGCGTGCAGTGGCTGCGCACAGTGAACACCTACGAAGTCAGCCAGATGCAGGCGACATTGACCGAAGCTTTCACCACCGAATTTCAGGGCTTGAAGGTGATCGTGGCCGAAGGCGAATGCCAGCTCGAGCGCCAGCGCCGCATCAAGCCCTGGCTGGCCTCGCTGCTGTCCAAAGGTGAGCGCGTAGAACGCGTGAAATACGGCGTTGACGAAGATGTGTGCAATGGCGACCACGCCTGCATTCGCTTGTCGGGCTGCCCAACCCTGACGCTCAAGGACAACCCCGACCCGCTCAAGGTTGACCCCGTGGCTACCGTGATCGACGGTTGCGTGGGTTGCGGCCTGTGCGGTGAAAACGCTCACGCGGCCACACTGTGCCCCTCGTTTTACCGCGCTGAAGTGGTGCAAAACCCCCAATGGCACGAACGCCTGTGGGCACGCTGGCAGGGCTTGGCCACACGCTGGATGCAGCCTGCCTGAAGCCCCACCAACAACCGAGACACAACATGACGCAACCGATTTCAATTTTGCTGTGCGCCCTGGGGGGCGAAGGCGGTGGTGTGCTGGCCGACTGGCTGGTCGATGTGGCCCGCCACGCGGGCTATCCGGCGCAAGCCACGTCCATCCCCGGCGTGGCGCAGCGCACCGGAGCCACCACTTATTACCTCGAGATTTACCCCCTGCCCCACAGCCAGTTGCAAGGCCGCATGCCGGTGCTGGGCCTGAACCCGCTGCCCGGCAGGCTGGATGCGCTGGTGTCTTCAGAGCTGCTCGAGACGGCTCGCCAAATTGGCAACGGGTTGGCATCGGCCGACCGCACCCTGATCATCAGTGCTTCTTCCCGGGCGCTCACCACGGCCGAGAAAATGACCATGGGCGACGGCCGCCGCCCCGAAGGTCCATTGCTCGACGTGGTCGCTGCGCACAGCCTGCGCCACCATGTGATGGACATGGCTCAGCTGTGCCAGCAAAGCGGCACCATGGTCAGCGCCATCATGCTGGGGGCCTTGGCGGGCAGTGGTTTGCTTCCGTTTGAACGTGCCCACTATGAAGCTGTGTTGTCGGGCCCAGGCGCTTCGGCCAAAGCCAGTTTGCGTGGCTTTGCCCTGGCCTTTGACTTGGTGAACCGGCAACGCGAGCAGGCACGCTATGTTGAACATGTGCTGAAACCCGTGCCTTCTGTTGCGGCTGCATCCACGGCGCTGCCAGCAGATGTTGCGGCCAAATTTCCACCTGAACTGCACCCCTTGATGGGCCTGGCACACCAGCGTTTGCTGGCGTATCAGGGCGCTGCCTACGCACAACTTTATGTGCAAAGACTGCAGGGATTGCTGGCCGCAGAGAGCGTTGCAAGCCCGGCAGAAACCAAGCGCCCGGTGACCTTGGAGACCACCCGCTGGCTGGCCTTGTGGATGGCGTTTGACGACATCATCCGCGTGGCCGATCTGAAAAGCCGTGCCAGCCGCTGGACGCGTGTGACGCAAGAGGTCAAGGCCAAAGAAGGCGATGTGCTCAAGGTCTACGACCATTTCAAGCCCGGCGTGCCCGAATTGGCCGCCTTGTTGCCGCAGGGCCTGGCCAACCGGCTGCAGCGCTGGGACCGTGCGCGGGTAGCGCGTGGCTTGGCGCCCTGGGCCATGCCGCTCAAAGTGGCACGGCATGCGCTGTGGGGCATGGCCAGCTTGCGCCTGCTGGCCAGCTTGCGCGTGTTGCGCCCCTACGGCAGCCGCTATGCCACCGAGCAAGCCCTGATCGAAGAATGGCTGGGCGGCATTGAGCGTGCCACAGAGCAGTCCCCTGCGCTGGGACTGGAGCTGGCACGTTGCGGCCAACTCATCAAAGGCTATGGCAGCACCAACGAGCGCGGCAAGGACAACCTGCTGCACATCCTGCGCCATGTCTGCGGACCTGCATCGACCGTACCCTTGGTCCATCAAGCCGAGGCGGTGGCCCGCGTGCGCCAAGCGGCCTTGCAAGACGAAGCCGGTCAGGCCCTCGACCAGGCCTTGCTGCAACACGGCGCCCCGGCCCGTCCAGTCAAAGAGCAACCCGTTCTGTGGATGAAAAATCCTCGGCTTCAAAAATCCTGATGGGGTCGCGACATGGCCCCCAATCCATTCAAGAACATCAAGGAGACGACATGAAAAAAACCTTTTCCTTCACAAGGCGCTTGCTCGGCACAGCCCTGGCGGCATGCATCGTGGGACCCGCTCTGTGCCTGAGCGCTGCAGCCCAAAGCTGGCCCTCCAAGCCTGTGAAAATCTTGGTCAACTTTCCACCAGGCGGTGCTGCTGACCAGATCGCCCGCGCCATTGGCGTGCCTTTGGGTGAAGCGCTGGGCCAGCCTGTGGTGGTGGAAAACCGGGGCGGCGCCAACGGCAACCTGGGCGGTGAGGTGGTGGCCAAATCCCCCGCCGACGGCTACACCCTGCTCATGAGTTCAGGCGGCATGGTGTCGGTCAACCCCCACATTTATGCCCGCATGCCGTTTGACCCGGCAAAAGACCTGGTGCCTGTGGCCTCGGCTGCACGCGTGCTGGTGTTTCTGGTGGCCAAGCCCAATTTTCCAGCCAACACCATCCAGGAATTTCTGGCCTACGTGAAAGCCAACCCAGGGCGTCTGTCGTATGGCTCGGCAGGCAACGGCAGTTCGCCCCACCTGGCCGGTGAAATGATGAAAAGCCAGGCCGGCTTGTTTGCGGTACACGTGCCGTATCGCGGCGCAGCGCCTGCCCTGCAGGATTTGCTGGCCGGGCAGCTCGACTTTTACTTTGACCCCGGCATTGGCCTGGGCCAGGTGCGCGCAGGCAAGCTCAAGTTGCTGGCTGTGGGCAGCATGAAACGCTCACCGCTGTTCCCCAACGTGCCCACATTGGACGAGGCGGGTCTGAAAGGTTTTGACGCCGATTCGGTGTTCGGCTTTTACGCGCCTGCCGGCACCCCTGCCGAGGTAATTAACCGTGTGAACCGTGAAATCAACCGCATTCTGGGCACACAAGCCCTGAAAGACCGCATCCAGAACCTGGGGGGTGAAGCCTTGCCTTTGACGCCTGCTGAATTTGGCGCCCGTGCCGCTGACGACTCCAAGCGTTTTGGCGCCATCATCCGCGAGCGAAAAATCAGCGGGGACTGAACGTCAAACGCCCGCCAGCTCGCGCAGAGCTTGCGGGTTGGGCAAGCCCAGCACGCGCCCGCAACCGCTGATGAGTTGGCGCTCGCGCAAATGACGCAGCACCCGTGAAAAAGTTTCAGGCGCAATGCCCAGTTGCGCGGCAATATTGCGTTTGCGTTCGCGCAGGGTGACCGCCAGACCACCGACCCGCGAATCGGGTTCAGCGTGGCGCAGCAACCATTCGGCGCAGCGCGCATCGGCGTCTTTGGCCAGGCGACTCACACCCAACTCGGTTTGTTGTCGCTGCGATCGGGCCATGTCCATCATCAGGTTTTGCGAGGCCTCGGGCATGGCCTGCACCTGTGCTGCAAAGTCAGTCACGCTCACGTATTGCAAGCTGACATCGGTTTCAGCCACGGCATCAACTGCATGGGGCAAGCCCAACAGGCCTGAGGCGGCTTCCAGCCAGAAAGGTCCGTCCACCGCCCCCAACTGGTGCGTCATGTGGCCATCGGTCATGACCCCCAGCACCACCTTGCCCTGGAGGACATGGACCACGTGGTCCGCGGCATCGCCACGGCGCAACAAAACAGTGCCAGCAGACTGGCTGACAATGGTCTCGGCATCAAGGGGCAAAGAGATATCCAACATGGTGCTGCCGAATGTGCCAGAGCAGCGGGCCAGCAGCTTTGACACACATCAACACCGGGATCAACACCCACAAAATCGGACGGTCACTCTTGCCGGGAAAAATCAAACCACCAGCATTGCCCGGAAATCGTTCACATTGGTGTGTGTGGGGCCCGTGATGACCAGATCGCCCAAGGGCTCAAAGAAGCCATAAGCATCGTTGCGCTGCAGGTGCTCATCCACTTTCATGCCCAGCACTTGGGCGCGGACCAAGGTGTCAGGCGCCACTTGTGCCCCGGCGTTGTCTTCAATGCCGTCAATGCCATCGGTATCCGCTGCCAGCGCCCAAACACCTGGCTGTTCTTGCAGGGCCTGCGCCAGCCCCAAACAAAACTCGCCCGCCCGGCCACCGCGCCCTTTGGGCGTGCCCGCAGGCTGCGGCTTGATCGTTACCGTGGTCTCGCCCCCGCTCAAGATCACACAGGGTTTCTGAAAGGGCCCCAGACCCTTGGCGGTGGCACGGGCCAGCGCCGCGTGCACCTTGCCCACCTCTCGGGACTCGCCCTCGATTTCATCGCTCAGGATGTACGCGTTCAGCCCCTGCGCGCGAGCGGCAGACGCTGCGGCCTCCAGCGACTGCTGGGGCGTGGCGATCATGCGGACGGTATGGCCTGCAAAAACAGGCGATCCGGGTTTGGGTGTTTCCCAGGCGCCTGAGCGCAAGGCTTGCTCGACTTCTGGCGGCACCGCAATGGCGTAGCGCTGCAAGATGGCCAGCGCGTCGGCACAACTGGTGGCATCGGCCACAGTGGGGCCGCTGGCGATGATGGAAGGGTCATCGCCCGGCACATCGCTGATGGTGAGGGTGACCACACGTGCCGGCGCACAGGCCGCTGCCAGGCGCCCGCCCTTGATGCGTGAGAGGTGTTTGCGCAGGCAATTCATCTCGGCAATGTTGGCGCCACTGGCCAGCAATTGGCGGTTGATGTCTTGCTTGACTTGCAGGCTGATGCCCTCGGCAGGCAAGGTCAACAAGGCTGAGCCACCGCCAGAAATCAGGCACAGCACCAGGTCATCTGCCGTCAGGCCTTGCGTGAGGGCCAAGATGCGCTCGGCCGCGTGCAGGCCTGCGGCATCGGGCACGGGGTGCGAAGCCTCGACCACCTCAATGCGCTCGGGCAAGCCCGCAGGCCTGGGTGGCGTGTGGCCATAACGCGTGACCACCAGACCCGACAGCGGCGCGTTTTGCGGCCAGAGCGCTTCCACCGCCTGCGCCATGGCGCCCCCCGCCTTGCCTGCGCCCAGCACCAGGGTGCGGCCTTTGGCTGGGTCTGGCGGTGTTGGCAAATGGGCAGCGGTGTTGTGCAAAGGCAAGGCCCGCAGCACGGCCACATCGTAAAGCTGACGCAAAAAAAGCAGGGGATCAAGGCCCACATTGACCAGCGCAGAGGCCGGCGTCAAAGGTGTCGGTGCATTCATGCCGAGATGGTAACGTCTCCGGCTGCAATGTCATGGCCCGCCATGATCTCCAGACTGCGGCAAAGCGCTGAATGGTCCAGCCCTGCCAGACCATGCGCTGCACACACCTGCATCAACTGCGCCGCGCTGGCGGTGTGCGGCAAAGACAGACCCATCTCGCGTGCACCCTGCAGCGCCAGGCCCAGGTCTTTTTGGTGCAAGGCAATGCGAAAGCCAGGGTTAAAGCTGCGTTTGACCATGCGCTCGCCATGAACTTCCAGAATCCGGCTGGCGGCAAAGCCCCCCATCAAGGCCTGGCGCACCTTGGCCGGATCGGCCCCTGCCTTGCTTGCAAAGAGCAAGGCCTCGGCCACCGCTTCGATGTTGAGCGCCACGATGATCTGATTGGCCACCTTGGTAGTTTGCCCGTCACCATGCCCCCCCACATGCGTGATGTTTTTGCCCAGAGCCTCCAGCAAGGGCCTGGCACGCTCAAAGCTGCTGTCAAGCCCCCCTACCATGATGGTCAGGCTGGCCGCCTTGGCCCCCACTTCGCCGCCCGAAACCGGGGCGTCCAGGTATTCGCCACCCAGCGAATGGATGCGCTCGGCCATCTTTTTGGTGACCATCGGACTGATCGAGCTCATGTCGATCACCAGCTTGGGCTGGCCGGTGCTGCCTTGTGTCGGCTTCAGACCCGCCACCACCCCACGCGCACCAAAAAGCACATCTTCCACATTGGACGTGTCGGGCAGCATGGTGATGATCACATCGGCCCGCTTGGCCACCTCTTCAGCGCTGGTACACAGCGTGGCGCCACCGTCCACCAGTTCAGCAGGCACTTTGCTGCGGGTTTGCACAAACATCATGTGCCCGGCTTTCATCAGGTTCAGGGCCATGGGCGCGCCCATGATGCCCAGGCCAATGAAGCCCACTTTCATGCCACTTTTGGTCATGTCTTTACCTTGTGTTGATTGGATGGAATTCGGCCATCAGACCGCGACAGCCTGCGCCTTCGCAGTCAGCTCATGCATCCAGCCCAATCCGGCTTCGGTGCCGCCTGGCTGGGCGTCTCGGGGTTTGTATTCGCAGCCCACCCAACCGGTGTAGCCGATCGCATCGAGCCACTTGAAAATGTGCGGGTAATGGATTTCGCCTGTGCCGGGTTCATGCCGCCCGGGGTTGTCTGCGATCTGCACATGGGCGATGCGGGCCAGGTGCTTTTGCAGGGTGGCTGAAAGCTCACCCTCCATGCGCTGCGCGTGGTAAATGTCATATTGCAGGTACAGGTTGTCCGAATCCACGTCGTCCATGATCTGCAAGGCCTGCGCCGTGCGGTTGACAAAAGATCCAGGTATGTCAAAGGTGTTGATGGGCTCCATCAGCAGCCGGACCCCTTTGCGCCCGAGCGTGGCAGCCGCTTGGCGCAAGTTGCTCACCAGCGTGGCACGGGCCAGTGTCGAGTCCACGCCCGTTGGCAAAATGCCCGCCAGGCAATTGACCTGTGGCATACCCAGCACACGCGCATAGTCCACCGCGCGTTTCAAGCCCTCACAAAACTCGGGCACCCGGTCAGGGTGGCAGGCAATACCTCGCTCACCTTCAGCCCATTTACCCGCCGGCAAGTTGTGCAGCACCAGACTCACCGCGCTGTCTTTGATGGCCTTGGCCACTTCTTCGGCAGGGTGGTCGTAGGGAAACAAAAACTCCACCGCCTCAAACCCAGCCCGTGCAGCGCTGTCAAAACGGTCAAGAAAAGGCAGCTCGGTGAAAAGCATCGACAAATTGGCAGAAAAACGTGGCATCAAAAAACTCCTGACGTTCGAAAAATCATTCCAGCAAACCCGCCAACTCCAACCCCTTCAGGCCTTCAGGGTGTCGGCAGTCCACCGCTTCGAATTCATTGATGCGGTCGATCTCGGTGCCCATGGCCACGTTGGTCACTTTTTCCAAAATCACCTCGACCACCACCGGCACACGGAACTGCTGCGCCATGGCCTGAGCCTGGACCAGTGCCTCGTGAATTTTTTCCGGGTCGGTCACACGCAACGCTTTGCAACCCAAACCCTGCACCACCGCATGGTGGTCCACGCCAAAACCCTTCAAGGCGGGGTCGTCCACGTTCTGGTTGTCAAACGCCAATTGCACGCAATAGTCCATGTCGAACTGGCGCTGCGCCTGCCGAATCAGGCCCAGATAGCTGTTGTTCACCAGCACATGCACGTAAGGCAAACCAAATTGCGCGCCCACCGCCAGCTCTTCGATCAAAAACTGGAAGTCGTAGTCACCCGACAAACCCACCACCGTGCGCGTGGGGTCTGAAGCCACCACACCCAGCGCCGCCGGAATCGTCCAGCCCAACGGCCCAGCCTGCCCACAGTTGATCCACTGCCGTGGGCCGAAAACATTCAGAAATTGCGCCCCCGCGATCTGCGATAAGCCAATGGTGCTGACATAAATCGCATCGCGACCGAAGGCCTTGTTCATCTCTTCATAAACACGCATGGGCTTGATCGGGGTCTCGGTGTAATGGCTCTTGCGCAGCATCAGGCGCTTTCGCTCGGCGCAACGCTCTGCCCATTCCGAGTAATCGCGCAAGGTGCCTGCTGCGCGCCGCTCGCGCGCCACCTGCACAAACAAGGCCAGGGCTGCCTTGGCGTCCGACACGATGCCGTAGTCGGGCATGAACACACGGCCAATCTGGGTGGGTTCGATGTCCACATGCACAAAGCGGCGACCCTGGGTGTAGACGTCCACCGAGCCGGTGTGGCGGTTGGCCCAGCGGTTGCCAATGCCCAGCACAAAATCACTGGCCAGCATGCTGGCATTGCCATAGCGGTGGCTGGTTTGCAGGCCACACATGCCGGCCATCAGGGGGTGGTCATCGGGAATGCTGCCCCAGCCCATCAGTGTGGGAATGACCGGAATGCCTGTGAGCTCGGCCAATTCCACCAGCAAGTCGCTGGCGTCGGCATTGATGATGCCGCCACCGGCCACGATCAGCGGTTTGTCAGCGCTCATCAGCATGTCCAGCGCCTTGTTGACCTGGGCCAGGCTGGCAACCGGCTTGTATACGGGCAAGGGCGTGTAGGTGTCGATGTCAAATTCGATCTCGGCCAGTTGCACATCTATCGGCAGGTCGATCAAAACGGGGCCCGGGCGGCCTGAGCGCATCAGGTGAAAAGCCTGCTGGAATGTCCAAGGCACCTGGGCCGGTTCGCGCACAGTCACCGACCACTTGGTCACGGGCTTGGCAATGCTTTCGATGTCCACCGCCTGAAAGTCTTCCTTGTACAAACGCGCCCGAGGCGCCTGCCCGGTGATGCACAGGATCGGAATGCTGTCGGCGATGGCCGAATACAAACCCGTGATCATGTCGGTTCCGGCAGGGCCCGATGTGCCAATGCACACGCCAATCTGGCCCGCCCGAGCACGGGTGTAACCCTCGGCCATGTGCGATGCACCCTCGACGTGCCGGGCCAGCACATGGGCAATCTGGCCGCGTTTGCGCAGTGCGGCATACATCGGGTTGATGGCCGCCCCCGGCACACCAAAGGCTTGCGTAATGCCTTCTTTTTCCATCACACAAAGTGCGGCTTCAACAGCGGTCATGCGGGTCATCGGGTTTCCTTGTGCAAAGTTGAATCAAACTGAACCCGATGCTATGGACCCCTGTGCGGTTTGGGAATTGCATTGGGGGTACTTTCATTCGATACTCCACGTATCGGATTAACCGGAGACCGCGATGGACCGCTTCAAGGAAATTGATGCATTTGTGCAAGTCATGGCCCATGGCAGTCTCGCCGCTGCGGCCCTGGCCGAGGGCGTGACGCCCGTGATGATGGGGCGCCGTCTAGACGCTCTGGAGCAGCGCCTGGGCACACAACTGGTGATCCGAACCACCCGCCGGCTGACGCTGACCGACCAGGGCGCCAGCTACCTGGACGAATGCCGCCAGTTGCTCGCGCGCTGGAACGAGGCCGAGCGTGCCGTGTCATCACAGCACCAGCGCGCCAGCGGTCACCTGATCGTGTCGGCCCCCGCTGCGTTTGGGCGACTGCATGTGGCACCCCACGCCAGCGCGTTCCTCAAGGCCAACCCGCAAGTGCAAATTTCGTTCAACCTGACCGACCGCGTGGTCGACCTGGTGCGCGAAGGTTATGACCTGGGACTGCGCATCGGGGGGCAGATCGACCCCAACTTCGTAGCCATTCACCTGGCCACCAACCAGCGTGTGGTGTGCGGCACACCAGCTTACTTTCGCCGCCGCGGCAAACCCAAGACTCTGGAAGACCTGCGCCAGCACAACTGCCTGGCGTTCAATTTGCAAGGCGGACAGCAACGCGGCTGGTACTTTCAAAAAGACGGCAAAACCGTCACCGTCAAAGCCGAAGGCAACCTGGACTGCAATGACGGCGAGTTGCTGCACCGCTGGGTCAGCGAAGGCCTGGGTCTGGGCTGGCGCTCCACCTGGGAGATTCAAAAACAACTGCAAAACGGCGAACTGGTGACGGTGCTGGACGAGTTCGCCCTGCCCGCCTACGACATCCTGGCGGTCTATGCGCAGCAAAAACACCTGCCCGCCAAGGTGCGGTTTTTCATCGAGCACTTGAAGAAAATCTACGCCCAACCGGGCTACTGGTTGCAAGGCTGAATCACCAGCACAGCCCGGAATGCCCCGCAACGCGTTGCACACCCCAAGCCCTTATTGTTCTGAAGCCCGGGGGATTCAGTCGCAACTTTTTCATACGTTTGATTCATTGCCCAACAAGACAATTTCATGACCACCCTGCTCATCCACCGCGCCCGCTGCATCGCCACGCAAGACGATGCCCACACAGAACTCAAAGATGCTTCGCTGTTGATCCGAGGTGGTCGCATTGAACGCATCATCCCGGCCGGCGAAGCCACGGACATGTTGGCCGCAGAGGTGGACGAAGTCATCGATGCCCGCTGCCATGTGGTGGTGCCGGGCCTGGTCAACACACACCACCACATGTTCCAGTCCCTCACACGGGCGATTCCAGCCGTGCAAAACGCCGAGCTGTTCAGCTGGCTCAAGGGGCTCTACCCGATTTGGGCAGGCCTCACGCCCGAAATGGTGCGGGTGTCCACGCAGGTGGCCATGGCCGAATTGCTGCTGAGCGGCTGCACCACCAGCTCTGACCACCTCTACATTTACCCGAACGGCGTGCGGCTGGACGACAGCATCGAAGCAGCGCGAAGCATGGGCATGCGCTTTACCGCCACCCGCGGCAGCATGAGCGTGGGCGAGTCGCAAGGCGGTCTGCCGCCCGACAGCCTGGTCGAAACAGAGCCCGCCATCCTCAGGGAAACCCAACGCTTGATCGAGACCTGGCACGACGCCCGCTTTGGCGCCATGACGCATGTGGCCGTGGCGCCCTGCTCGCCCTTCAGCGTGAGCCAGGACCTGATGCGCGAAGCGGCCAAATTGGCCCGCTCCTACGGTGTGCGTCTGCACACGCACTTGGCCGAAAACGACCACGACGTGGCCTACACAAAAGAAAAGTTCAACTGCACGCCTGCGCAATACGCGCAAGACCTGGGCTGGGTGGGCGAAGACGTGTGGCACGCCCACTGCGTGAAGCTCGACGACGAGGGCGCCTACCTATTTGCCAAAACCCGCACCGGCATTGCCCACTGCCCGTGCAGCAACATGCGCCTGGCCAGCGGCATCCTGCCCCTGCGCAAAATGCTCGACGCGGGCGTGCCCATCGGCTTGGGTGTGGATGGCAGCGCCAGCAACGATGCAGCCCACCTGCTGAACGAAGCCCGCCAAGCCATGCTGCTGGCGCGTGTGGGCAAAGCGCTGGAACCGTTCGGGTGTGACCGCGGCCCTGCCGACATGACACCCCGCGACGCTTTGCGCCTGGCCACGCGCGGTGGCGCGCAGGTGCTGGGCCGGGCCCAAGAGCTGGGGCAAATCAAGGAGGGCTATTGCGCCGACGTGGCGATGTTTCGCACCGACACGCTGAGCATGGCGGGCGGCGCGGTACACGACCCGGTGGGCGCCCTGCTGCTGTGCGCCAGTGACAACGCCGACTACACAATCGTGAATGGGCGTGTGGTCGTGCGCCAAGGAAAAATCACCACGGTGGACATGGGACCGCTGATCGAGCGGCACAACCAACTGGCTTTGCAGCTGACTCTGAGTGTGAACTGACCTGGCTATAACCTCCCTTTAGGACATCAGCGGATCAAGTTTGCGCTTTTTATATTCAGTCATTGGCAAGTCATTTCTTATGACCGTCACACCCACTACTGAAATAGACATTCAAAATTAGAGCTCTATGAAGCTCCCTGGCTTGGTCATCTGGTTCACCAACTCAATACAGGATTTTTAGGTGTCAAGCGAACAGCACCTTGACTTTTGAGACCAACATGCTGGACTTCAAGTCGATACATCCTTTTGAATGACTTGAAGAGGCTTGTCTCAATCGTCTTTAGCTCTGACGGATTGGCGCATCGGTAGGCATAACTTGCATCAATGTCTGCGTGTCCTCCATCAAACTTAGGCAGGCCTACTTGAGCTGATATAAGTTGGCATCCTGCACTTGGATTGACTACCCATAACAAACCCGCATCTTGTAGTATTTTTCCTGCTGCTTCAAGTGTGGCTTTTTCTTTGTCATTCTTTGGCTTCCTCTCAAAGCCAACAGCTACGTCAAGCGGAAGTTCTAAATTCAAGCTTAAATTTCCTTTATCAACAGCCACATCCAAACGGCCTTCACCATGAACATGTTTTTTTCCATGGGCATAGGCAACTGAACTTAAAAAGATCAACATCAGATAAGTCAAAAAGATTTTTTTCACCAGTTTTCTCCAACAATAAAATATTCAAAGCAATGTTATGGAAATGCCCATCAAAATACAAAGTGAATGCCACCCTAGCCCCTGAAATTCAAACTTGAGCCTGGGCAGCAAATCAGCAATGGCAATGTAGATGAAGCTGGCTGCAGCAATTATCACAATATAGGGAATCCACGCTTCAGTGTGCTCGAGCGAAAAATACGCAATGATGCCGCCAGCTACAGATGCCAAACTAGAAACGCCATTCCAAAACAGTGCTTTTTTACGCTCCCAGCCAGAAGCAAGCAATATTGCAAAGTCGCCAGCCTCCTGGGGAATCTCGTGCGCAATAACCGCCAGTGTGGTTGCCCATCCTATTGCCGGATCTGTCAGAAAAGCAGCGGCGATCAGGACGCCATCCGTGAAATTGTGAAATCCATCACCGATCAAAATTCCCAACACGCCTGCATCCCCGTGATGATGCCCTGAAGTGTGCACCTTCGAACTTATTTCCAGATGACTATCGTCCGCATCATGATGCGAGTGACGCCAGATGGCCAGTTTTTCTAAAACAAAAAAACCTAAAACGCTGGCCAGTAAAACAGGGAACACCTCTTGTGGTGTCAATCCAGAACTCAAGGCCTCAGGCAGCAAATGCAGCATGGAAGTTGCAAGAAGTACCCCAGTAGAAAAGCTGACCGCATAGGACAACCATTTCTTAGGAAGGCCAAACATCACCAGGAAAGCAGCCAATAAACTCAGCACCCCCCCGAGCAGACAAGCCATCAAAATTTGCAGGATCAAAGGCATTTAAATTTCACAATCAATCAGTGAGGACCAGGTTATCAATCAATACTCAGTCGGCTGGAAGCTTTTGCAAGATAGAACCATTCCTGATCAACCTGTGCGCTAGGGTTAGGGAACACAATCCAACCGTCTTGATCGGCAAATAGCCCTGTGCCATCCTTGCGATGAGCAATCAAGTCGCCCTGCTTGACGACTTCAAAACTTCGCCATTCACGACAAAATTGATCGTCGGGATGCAAACGGTCCACAACGCGATACATATTGATCACTTGGTGAGGACTTCGTGGTTCAGAAGGTGCTCCACTGGATGTCATGCCCAGATGCACTAAGGCCTTGCAGATGGCAGCATAGGCAAGCTCTGGCGCTGCAGTGTCTTCGTGCTGACCACATTCCAATGTGATGCCAATGCCGCCCATACGCCTCATGGTTTCAGTTGTACCCATGCCGTAATTGATGTTGGCATCCACGCCACGAACTTGGCGTTCATGCACGCCCTTGGCGTAGGTATCCAGCCAGCCTTCGACAAATCGATGAACACCCAGGCTCCGCACGAAATCTTCTTCTTCATCCGCACGGGCAAACGCCTCCAACTCACCATCGTTATTGGGCGGTCCAATCATGGCAAAGGGGATGCCCGGCGTGTGAAATGAGTGAAGATCCAAAAGCACATCGTGAGCTGCGAGCATCGGACAAAGCACGTTGCAGACGTGGTCTTCAAAGTCCTGTGGCGTTGCAGTGACTTGCATATTCCGATTCAAATTGCGCTGACCCTCACGCCGTCCATTTTGATAGGCAAGCGGATTGGTAATGGGAATCAACGTCAGTGCTCCCCTTTCAATGGAAAGCATTCCTGCTTCTATGTCTTGGCGGATTTTCTGAATGGCAACAGCTCCACAAGTCTCGTTGCCATGCACGGCCCCAAGAACGATCAACTTGGGACCTGTTTGCAAGCCCGCAAATTGGTAAACGGTCAAACTGCTTGGTGTTGTGTTGTCGTTCATTGCCTGCTCGCTTCAAAGTAGCGTGGGATTGGGAGCATCCCCGTAAACCGATTTGGGATCAAACGTTTTTGTGTTTTCTGCGAAAGAGAGCTTGCCCGTCTTTAATTCAACGGTACGGTAAAAACAACTGCGGTAGCCAACGTGGCAACTGGCAGGTTCGCTGCGTATTCCGCTTGAGAGTGACACACATAGCCACACCGCATCCTGATCGTCGTCAATGCGCATTTCGACCACGCGCTGCACCAGCCCGCTGGAACTGCCTTTGCGCCACAGCACCTGTCGGCTGCGGCTCCAGTAGTGCGCTTCTCCTGTCAGAAGGGTGAGTTCCAGTGCTTCACGGTTCATATAGCCCAGCATCAGAACCTCCCTTGTCGTGGCATCTGTGGTCACGCAGGCAATCAGTCCATCGCGATCGAATTTGGGTGCCAGTTCGAATCCTTCTTTGACCTGCTCGACCGAAATTCTGGACGCAAAGAGCAGGCCTGCTGATCCGGATGTTTCGGCTGTTATGGAGTTGCTCATATGGAACCCAATCCAATTTCAGGGCTTGACCATGCCACGGCATCATGGGGATGCAAACTCTCCAAATGGCGCACAAAAATCTCGGGGTGCTCATATCCTTGAAGAGAGGCTTTGATACGGCGTGCAGCATCTTCAACAAACATCAGGTTCTGTCCGTTCAAGGCTGCGAATGCCTGCTCATCCGCTCGCTTGACTGCGGTCTGCACTGGGGTGCCCAAGGCTTGTTCAATGCAATCGATCAGTGCCAGGATTCCTAAACTGCTTGAAGTTTCGTTGACACCGACCGTGACATGCGCTTGACTGCGTTGACTGTGTGGCGTTGCTGCACTGGCATTGTGTCGAATCCACTCAGCCACCTGATGCTTGTCCAGCGAAGGTTGCTTTGCAAATTCAGCCAGAAATGCTTGTTCTATCAATTGCCTAGCCAATGCCGCGGAACATGGACATGTCGACGAGTAAACCACTTTGACTTGAATGCGGCACTGAAATTGACCACTCATCAGAGAGGCACGGATTGTGATCGGATACGACTTCCATCCCGCGAGGCCTTCAGTGACCAAAGCTGGGCGACGCAGTAGCAAGTTGAAATTCAGTTGGAGCCTGGCGTTTTCGCTTTGACAATCCGCGTGGCTCTCAATCATGGCTTTCAAAAATTGGTGAATTCCAGCTGCAGTCAAACCCTGTCCATTCCCCATCGCGTCGAGCAATCGGTACAGCCGTGACATGTGAATGCCTTTGATGTGCGGCGCTGGAAGGTTGACCTGCACATCGGCACATGCATGCAACTCGCGGCTATACCCAGGCTCATCAACGGTCAGAGGCAAGTCAATACCCTGCATGCCAACCCAGGTGAGTGCACTGTGGCGGGGTGCGCTTTCTGATAATGAAATGTCAGGAAGAACACTGGGCTTAGTCGATTGGTTCATGGGGAAGGTTTCAAGGGTGATGTCACCCGATTGGTTTCAATGAAATCGATGGAATACGGGCAAGAATTCCCTGTCGAAGACGCTCGGGTCGAAGGTCGCGGCTGATCAAGCCATCAGCGCTGTTTTGGTGCAACTGAGCACACACCAAAATCTGTTCAGCACTTGTTTCATCAGCGGCAAGATCCCCAAACATGTAGGTGAATTTTTCATGCGCCTGGAGGGAAACCGTACAGTGCCTGTTGCAACCACTCATACATTCCACAGCACGTATCGGAAAACTCAGCCCATCACGTAAAGCCATGTTTTCTACCGCCTCCAGCAGTGCGCGTCCAGGCCGAGGATGTTCTCGTGGCAAGTCAGCTGGGCGACACAGAACGCAGACCAGTATTTCTGTACTCATGATGTGCTCCTGGTCATCGATTCCCTGGCAGCATCAAGAACGAGCACCAGACGGGCAATCCCTTGGCCGGTGATGCTTGGCGAGCGATGCACAACACCGCCTTCATGCGCCTGCCCCGGCCAGCCGCACCCTTTAAAGAACGCCACATCACCGGTCTTCATGGTCGATGCCCATGGCACTTCATCCTCTGACTTTTCTAAAGTCTGCCTGCTAAGGTCTGAGGGCACCCACATGGTGCCTGGGCCACGATAGGTACACACCATGCGCAGCGGTGTGCAATCACGGTGCCATTTTTTGCACGCATTGTCCGTGATGACATCCAGACGCAGTTGCACCTTGTCGCAAGCTGCTTGCGATAAAAAGATTCCGACCAGTTTTGCAATGTCTGCTACGAAGTCGTTTCTTGGCTGGCCATGCGGCATGCCACTGGCATCGCAGGCATCTTGCAGCGCAGGGATTGCTTCATCCAAGCAAACTTGAAGGCGGCAACACGGCAGTGTTTGGCTTGGCAGCTGCGTTAACCACGCTTGCCAATCATTGCGGACCCCACGCTGCCAGACAGTGAGTGCAACGCCCGTTTCAGCGATGGATTTCAATACTGCAGGCTCGACACCGAGCCGAACCTCCTGCGACGCTGTTTGAACGTGCAGATCTTCAAGGCATCCAGCATGGATGCTGACGTTCAAGCGAATTTCAGCCGATTCATCGACTTTTTCGACAATGGTTTGTTGGTGGTTTGTCATGTTGTACCTCCACATCAGGGTGATGCAAGCGGGCGGTCACGGGCATGGATCCACTGCTTGACTGACAGGCGCGATGTGACAAGGGATTGATCACGCGTGCGACGTACGGAACGGCTGCTGACACTGGGTCCAATACCGTCCGCATGCGATGGTGGCGTCTTTGCGTTCAAGCCATCGAGACACCGAGGGGTGAAAAAACTGCGCTTGCGCCAAAAACGCATCGACCTGTGGGGCAGACGTCTGATCGCTCATACTGACTGAACCTCGCCTGCCACACACTGCGCCAAACCCTTGAGCAAAATTTCCTTGGGCATGTCTCGACCAATGAACACCAATTTGCTCTCCCGCGTTTCACCAGGTTTCCACGCGCTGCCGTAGTCGCTGCCCATGAGCATGTGCACCCCTTGGAGCACCACACGTTTGTTGATACCTAAGATGTTCAGTACACCCTTGTAGCGCATCAGTTGGGTTCCGTAGACCTGCACGATGCTGCCCATGAAATCCTCGATCCGGTCCATGTCAAGCGGTCGGGTTTCTCGAAAAACAAATGAACTCACATCGTCGTCATGCTCATGATCGACATCAGTCAGGAAGTCAGGCTCTATCTCCAGAATAGCAGTGAGGTTAAAGCCACGGATGTCCAGCAAATCGTTGATGTCGGCCACACCATGCAGGGCTTGGGCGATCTTGGCACGGGGGTTCATTTTCACAAGCCGTTGGCGCAACTGTGCAACTTCACTGGGCGTGACGACATCGGTTTTGGTGATCAGGATGCGGTCGGCAAAGCCCACTTGCTCTTGCGCTTCGTGATGTTCGTCGAGTTGTTGCGGAGCGTGTTTGGCATCGACCATGGTGACGATGGCATCCAACACATAGTGCTGAACAATGTCTTCGTCGACGAAGAAGGTCTGGGCTACGGGTGCGGGGTCTGCAAGCCCGGTGGTCTCGATGATGACGCGGTCAAAATTCAACAGACCTGATGATTTTTTGGCCTGCAATTCGCCCAGGATGCGGACCAAGTCGCCACGCACCGTGCAGCAAATGCAGCCGTTGTTCATCTCGACGATCTGCTCATCGCCGCCCTGCACCAGCAAATCGTTGTCGATGCCGGCTTCGCCGAACTCGTTTTCGATCACAGCGATGCGGTGACCGTGTTGCTCCTTGAGGATGCGGTTGAGCAAAGTGGTTTTACCGCTTCCCAGGAAGCCGGTGAGGATGGTGACGGGGATCAGCGACATGGTGATTTCCTTTTCAATCTTGCTTCTTTCTTGCCTGCTCCCAGAAAACCTGAGAGCACGGCCACTGGCAAGCGTTTGGGTTACAAATTTTTTTATGATTTGATGCTATTGATATTCTATTCTCAATAAAGGACGGCGCAATACCCCTATGCACGGCAATGGTTGGCGGATAGGACAGGAAGACTGGCATCTCAATGGAAAAAAACACCAGGCAATATCGAGCTGTTTTGAGCTCTAGTGCGCCTCGCGCGCGGCCCTTGAGGTCATGGCGTCCTGAAGTTTCGATTGGAGAAGCGCTCAAGTTGCGGGCGGGCTGCGCCGCCAAAGCAAGCCGATGACAAAGGCCGCACCGATGCTGGCGGTAACAATGCCCACTGGAAGCTCTTGGGGAGCCATGACGAGACGGGCCAACAAGTCGCTGCCCAGCAGCAGCACAGCGCCCATCAGGGCGC
Organism: Limnohabitans sp. 2KL-17; assembly: GCF_003063415.1. GTDB lineage: Bacteria > Pseudomonadota > Gammaproteobacteria > Burkholderiales > Burkholderiaceae_C > Limnohabitans_A. The sequence goes on along the minus strand of NZ_NESK01000002.1, from coordinate 47,286 downwards.
AGGCAGGCACCAGCTTGGCATGCAACAAACCGGCTGAACGCCGCATCAGGTGCGGCACCATCAGCCCGACGAAGCCGATGACCCCGGCCAGTGCCACGCAGCAGGCCGTTGCCAGTGCCGTGATGATGAGTACCTGCGTGCGCAGACGCTGCGGCGCCACGCCCAGGCTGTGCGCAACCTCGTCGCCGGCCAGCAAGGCGTCCAGCGCGCGATGCCGCAGCGCCACGAAGAGGGCCAATGCACCGCATCCGGCAAAGGCCAGCGGCAGGTTGTCCCATCGCGCCAGACCCAAACCACCCAAAGACCAGAACAGCACCGAGTGTGCCGCACGTTGGTCACCAGCAAACACCAGCACATGGGTCAGTGCACCGAACAGGAATGACATGGCCAAGCCAGCCAGCACGATGCGCTCTGCGCCTTGTCCAGCGCTACGCTGTGCCAGCAGCAAAACGCCTGCAGCGGCCACCAACCCACCGGCGAAGCTGGCCAGTGGCAAGGTCCAGATGCCAAAGCGCTCACCGGTGAGCGAGATCACCGCCACTGCGCCTGCTGCAGCTCCGGACGACAGACCAAACAGGAAGGGGTCGGCCAGGTCGTTGCGCGTGACGGTCTGCAACAAGGTGCCGGCCATGGCCAAGCTGGCGCCCACCAGCACCGCCAACAGCACACGCGGCAGTCGAAGGTCGAAGACGATGGCGCGATGGGCTGCATCCGCCACACTCAGGCTGGCAGCACTGGGCTGAAACAGGCTGGCCCAAACGCTGCTGGCGTCGATGCTGACGCCGCCCAAGCCCAGGCCCATCAACAAAAGCAGCGGCAGGCTCGCCGCCAGCGCCACATGCACCTGCCAAGGCTTCATGGTGCCACGGCGCGCAATGCTCGGGCCAGTTTCTCCACCGCCTCGATATTGGCTGGCCCGGGGGTGAGCTCGGCATAACGCAGCGCAATGAAGCGCTGGTGCTTGACAGCGTCGGTGTGGCGCATGGCCGGGTGCGCTTGCAGCGTGCCCATGAGTCGGCTCGGACCCTGCCCGTCCTGATAGTCCAGCAGGATCAGAAATTGCGGGTTGCGCGCGGCCACTGCCTCCCAGGAGCTGTGGGCCCAGCTGATGGGCAGGTCATCCATGACGTTGCGGCCACCGGCCGCTTCGATCAGCGCCGTGGGCATGGCCGCAGCGCCTGCAGTGAAGGGCTTGTCTTCGCCCGAGTCGTAGACAAAGACGCGCAGGGGCGTCGCCTTCGGTGCCGTGCCGGGGACTGGCGGCGGCACCAGCGCTTGCAAGCGCTTGCGCCACTGCGCCACCAGCGCCTCTGCCCGTGGCCGTTGGCCGAACACGGTGCCCAGGCGGAGCATGTCGGTGTAGAGCAGATCCATCGTCACGCGCGAACGCGTCTGACTGGTGTGCACACAGCTTTCGGTCAGCACCAGGGTCGCAATGCCGTGGCGTGCCAGTGTAGCGGGCGTGACGTCACCGCCCGGTTTCATGCCGTAATACCAGCCGGCGAAGAACATGTCCGGACGCGCTGCCAGCAGGTTCTCCAGAGACGGGTACTTGGGTGCCAGCTCAGGAATGGCACCCAGAGCGGCATTGAACTTGGCATCGGTCTTGTACCAGCCCGTGATGCCTGTCACGCCTGCCATCTGGGCTTGCAAGCCCAGCGCCAGTGCCATCTCGGTCATGTTGAGATCGTGGATCACCGCGCGCTGCGGCGGCGCGTTGATGCGCAGTGGCGTGCCACAGTTGTCAACCGTGACAGGAAAGGCGTGAGCGCCACAGACCATGCTGATGCAAAGCAGCAGCAGCAACGCGCTCACGTTTGCGCGGAGTGTCATGCTGCCAGCCTCTCGAAGGCCCAGAGGTCGCGTTGCTCTTGCGGGTGCCGGGTGCGGACCAGGGCCATGCCGAAGACCTGAGCCACCAAGGGTGCCGTCATGGTTTCTGCCGGAGAGCCTTGCCCGACCACTCGGCCACCATTCAAAACCACCATGTGGTCGGCGAACCCAGCCACCAGCGACAGTTCATGCAGCGCTGCCACCACCGTGATGCCCAGACCGCGCACGAGATCCAGCAGTTCGACACGGGCCCGCAGGTCAAGGTGATTGGTTGGTTCGTCCAGCAGCAGCAGAGTCGGCTCTTGCGCCAGTGCACGCGCCAGATGAGCACGCTGCCTCTCGCCGCCGGACAAGGTGTGCAACCCGCGCTGCGCCGTGCCGCACAGATGGCACAGCTCCAGCGAATGAGCGACCACCTCCTGGTGGCGTGCGTTCGAGCAATGTCCTTGGTGGGGCACGCGGCCCAGCCCCACGTAGTCGTGCACGGTCAAGCGCAGGTCGGCATGTTCGGTCTGACCCACCATCGCCACCTGATGCAGGCGCCGGGATGGATGCCCAGACGGGTGACCGAGCACACCGACATGCCCATGCGCCAACCCCGGCACATCGTTCACATGGACAAGCCCCGCCGTCGGTTGCAAGCGCCCACTGATGACACCGAGCAAGCTGCTTTTGCCCGCGCCATTGGGCCCGACAACGGCACAGCGCTGGCCGGCCGCCACAATCATTTCGATGTCCTGCAACAGGTCCACACCTTGCGTGGTGCGCAGGCCCACCCGGTCCAGCCGTACAGATGCGCAGGCCATGTTTTCCTCAGAACTTCAGACCCAGAGACAATTCCAGGCTGCGTGGTGCGCCAAGCAGAACCTGGTCGGGATAGAACGGGTCGCTCCAGACGGCGTAGGTCCGGTCTGTGAGGTTGCGCACGCGCAGACTCAGGCGGGTGCTGGACTTGAGGTCCATGGACACGGCTGCATCTGCCACGGTGTAGGCGGCCAGCCTCACGGTGTTGGCATCGCTGTGGAAGCGTTCACCGACATGGCGCAACGAGCCCGACAGCTCCACCGGCCACTCGCCACCCCAACGGTAGGTGGCGCCCGCATTGGCCACCAGCCTGGGCGCATTGGGCGGTGTGTTGCCGCTGAGCGAGCCACCGGGGCCGGCATAGTCCTCATAGCGCGTGCGGTTGATCGCCAGGTTGCCCCACACACGCCAGGCCTGAGCGGTGCGCAAAGACGCCGACAACTCGGCACCGCGCGAAACCTGTTGCCCTGCCAGCGCCAATGCCTGCCCCCCTTGCGCCGCATAGACGTTGCTGCGAACGATGTCGTACAGCGCCAGCGTCGATTCGCCGCGCTTTGCCCAGAAGCTTTGCTTGACACCCACTTCCAAGCTGCGGGTGCGGGTCAGGTCCAGCGGCTGATTGGCCCGCAACAGGAAGATGTTGTTCGCGGCCACGTCGGCGGCCGTGGCGTATTGGCCATAGATCGTCAGCTCCGGCGCCACGTCCCAAGTCAGGCCCAGCCGACCGGTCGTTGGTCGCCAGGTCTTGCTGAACGGAAAACCCGTGCGCTGAACACCAGCGGCGTTGGCCGAACTGCGGTCCAGGGCAATCGACTCGTGCCGCAGTCCGGCGATCAGTGCCAGGCCGGGGCGCAGCACCAGACGATCTTCCAAGGCCAGCGCCAGGTTGCTAATGTCTGAGGTTTGTCGCTGCGTGGTCAGGAGGCCGAAGCTGCCACGCAGGGGGTCCAGCAGGCTGACGCTGTCTCCGGGAAAATTGGCCGATCCGGGCCGCTCGAACCGGGTATCGGCCCACTCTAACGCCGCCACTAAGCGGTTGCTCAGGCCGCCAACAGGCGTGTCCCACTGCAATTCGGTCTTGTTGCCGACAGTGGTCTGGTCATGGGCCACGAAGAAGCGCTCGCGATCCACCAGGCCGGTGCCGGCGTTGAAGGCCGTCACTTCGTTGTTGAACCACTCCCGGTCAGCGCTGAAGCGGTAGAACTGCGTGCGCAGGGTCAAGGCCGTGTTGGCCTGCCACTCAGCGCCCATGCGCAACCACTGCTCGTCTGCCTTGTTGCGGTTGTCCAGCACGTTGTAGTTGGTGCGCAGCGTGCGGCGATCGATGGTCACGTTGCCCAGGTTGCTGCCGTTGAAGCCCGACACGTAGGTACCCGATACCACACCCGACTGACCCTGGATGCCAGGGGCAGCGGCTGACACCAGCGGCGTGCCCCAGTAGGCACTGCTGTTGTCCTTCTTGAACTCCACCGCACCGAACAGCTTCAAACCCGGCTGGACATACCAGTCCAGCCCACCTGAGAAGTGCCAGTTTTCGTTACGGGTGTCGTTGATGAAGCCCTTGCCTGCCGAGCGGTTCAGGTCGATGCGGTAGTCAAGGCTGTCCACCGACGTGGTGCCGCCTGAACCGAAACCGCTGCGCACGGCACCGAATGAACCTGCGGACAGGTTGATTTCGTGCTGGGGCTTGCCCCGGTGCGGCTGCCGCGTGACGAAGTTGACCGCGCCGCCCGATGCGCCTTCTCCGGACATCAGCGAAGCAGGGCCTTTCAGAAATTCGATGCGATCGAGATTGCCCACGTCCATCACCCGCGAGGTCATGTTGGGCGGGCCGATCTTCAGACCGTTGTACAGCGTGTTGATCTGGCTGTTGGAAAAGCCACGCATTGAAAAGTTGGCTGGCTCAGCGGGAAAGTCGCCAGCGGTCACGCCTGTTGCTGCCTGGGCCGCCTCGGTGACGCTGCGTGCACCGCGCTCGCGCAGCAACCCCTGCGACAAGATCTCGATGGATGCGGGCGTTTCACGCACGCTCAGGTCAAGGCGAGAAGCCGAGCCGGCCGGCTGCTCCAAGGCGGTCAGCACCCGTTCACCGACGATAGTCACAGGTTGCAACGCAACCAAGCTGGGATCGGAGGCTTGTGCAGGCTGGGCCAACAGCTGGCCCCCTTGGACGGTCAGCACAAGGGCCGCACCCAACTTCACGGCACAGATTGGGAATGCAGGGCGTGGCCACCCGGACGGGAGCTTTGGAAGCGGGTGGGCCATCATCTCAGCGCTCCGGTACATGCCGTGTTGCTCTTCGAGAATGCGGTTAAGCAAGGTGGTTTTACCGCTTCCCAGGAAGCCGGTGAGGATGGTGACAGGGATCAGCGACATGGTGAATTCTTTCCATCTTGTTTCTTGAATCGTGGCAACCATCTGTGTACGACTGGGCGCTTTTCGCAGCTCTGAGGCAACAACTGTTTCTTCATGCAAGCGCCTCAGTTCTTTGCCACTCTGGAAATGGGTCAGGCAGGTCGGTCCAACCTGCGTAGCCCTTTTGGCCCTTGCGTGTCTCGGTGAAGTTCAGATGCATGGCCTTCCAAGCCTGCTCGATGGCTGCACGGTCCATCTGGCGACCAATAAAAACCACTTCATTGAGCCGATCCCCATGTGGCTGCTTCCAGCGCGCATCAATGTCGCGGCGCTCTGCGCTGCCCACAGCAGGCAAACTGCTCCTGGGCGCAGCGGCCCACCAGCGTCCCACAGGCTCATGCGTGGCCGTGTTGCCTGTTCGCGAATAGCTCACAACCCAATCGGGGCGACTGGCCAACCAGACATAGCCCTTGGCCCTGAGAAGTCCCGGCAATGGCAACTCCATGAAGGTAGAGAATCGCCACGGGTGCAGTGGCTCCCGGCTTTTGAGGACAAAACTTTCGATGCCATAGGCTTCGGTCTCTGGCGTATGCCGACCTTCTAATTCGTGCACCCATCCTGGCATCTGACTGGCGCGCTCCATGTCAAAGAGCCCTGTTCCAAGCACCTCTTTGAGCTCAATGCGACCATGGTCAGAAAAGATGATTTTCGCGACTGGATTCAAGGCTTTGACAACGGATACCACTTCATTACGACGCGTTGCGTCTACTTTATCGATCTTGTTGACCACCACGACATCGGCAAACTCAATCTGATCAGCCAACAGGGCAGCCAAGGTTCGGGTGTCTTCTGGCCCAGCCGTTTCACCACGCTGCTCCAGCAAATCGGCGCTGCTGTAGTCGGCCAGCAAGTTAAAAGCGTCCACCACGGTCACCATGGTGTCAATCTGTGCGACTTCGTTCAGTGAACTACCATCCTCATCCGTGAAGTCAAATGTTGCAGCCACGGGTAGCGGCTCGCCAATGCCAGTGGATTCAATCAGCAAGTAGTCAAACCGGCCTTCAGCTGCCAATTTTCTGACCTCAAGTAACAAGTCCTCGCGCAACGTGCAGCAAATACAACCGTTGCTCATCTCGACCAGTTTTTCATCTGTTCTAGACAAAGCGGCACCCGCATTGTTTGCGGCTTGGTCTACCAGGGCCGCATCGATGTTCACCTCGCTCATGTCATTGACGATGACCGCCACACGCAACCCCTCACGATTGGCCAGGACATGGTTGAGCAATGTGGTCTTACCTGCTCCCAGGAAACCTGAAAGTACGGTCACGGGCAAGCGTGTTGGTTTGGGGGCGGTCATGGATTTGGTGCTTGGGCTAAATAATTCTTGCGATTTAATGATAATGATATTCTATTCGCAATAAGAAATTGGCACAATGCCCTTTTTGCTGCCATGATCAGCGTACCTTTAAAGCAAACTGATACCGCAATGGAAAGAAAAACTCGGCAATACCAAGCGATCTTCGAGGTGATTGCCTATGGGGGGCGGCCATTGCTTGCACAAGAAATTCAAGAACTTGCTGCCAAAACCGTGCCGCAACTGTCGCTGGCCACGGTGTACCGACAAATCAAGTCTTTACTGGAAGACAGTTCAATTCGACAAGTTCAATTGCCGGGTCAAAACCCGCGTTACGAAATTGGCAGCCACGAACATGACCATGACCACGGTCACCACCATTACTTTCAGTGTCGTCGATGCGAAAAGGTATTTGATGTGCCAACTTGTCCTGGAAATCTTGACAAACTGGCTCCAGCAGGATTCATGGTGGAGGATCACGAGATCATTTTGTACGGGCGCTGTGGTGCCTGCGTGGGTCAGACTGCAGAATGAAATGAATTCGCATTTGCGCAAGATTGACCTAACCAGCAATGCCCGCCAGCGCACGCAGATAAGCCTCCCCGCGCGCCTCGGCAAACAGGTCCAGCGCCAGCGTGAACCCGGCTTGCACCACCAGCCCAATGCCGATGCCGGTAGCCACATCCAATTTTGATAAAAATACGATCAGGCAGACCCCCACCAGCAGCAGCACCAACTCGACGGTTTTGTACATTTTGAAATTGGCCATCACCGTGTTCATGCGCTCGGTTTCTGCTTGCTTGAACTGAGCCGGCGCACTGGCCAGCTGCGTGCTCAGCTGCGTCAGTTGCGCATCGGTGCGCGCAAAAATGGTGACGCCCACCACCAACTGCATCAATGCCACCACCACCAAAGGCAGCGCCATGAAGCGCAGCCGGTGTCCATTGCTCCACAACCAGACCGCCAGTCCTATCGCTATCAAAGCCGCCAAAATGAAAAGCACACTTTCTTGCTTCTCCCCGACAAAATAATCCGTCATGTCTTTCATCATGTGCATCTCTCCTGAGTTCATGTTTAATTCCTGTCAATGCCACTGGGCATCCATGCCCACCCGTTCCTGCCGATAGGCTGCAGGCGTGGTGCCGGTCCAGCTTCTGAAAGCCCGGATGAAGGAGTTGCTTTCCTGGAAGCCCAGCAGCCACGAAATTTCTCCGGCTGATATGTCGGTGCGGCTCAGGTAATGACGCGCCAGTTCATGCCGAACCTCACTGAGCAGTTCTTGAAACCCGACCGATTCGTCGGCCAATTGCCGCTGCAAGGAACGCTTGCTCATCGCCAGGCGCTGGGCCACGGTATCGATGCTGCTGATGCCTGCGGGCAGCGTCTCCAGCAGCACCGCCCTGACCCGCTCGCGCAGTCCGGCTTGCGCGTCCAGCGCCGACAGTCGGCTGTTCAGTGCCGGCTCAAACGCCGCCCACATGGCCATGTTGTCGGTCAAGAACGGTCGGCGTCCATCCTGCGCCGAAAACGCGATCTGGATCTGTTCAGAGGCACCCAGAGCGCAGCCCAGATAGGCTTTGTAGGGTGCAAGATTCAAGGGCAAATCTGGCACAGAGGCCGCCAAGGGCTCGACGCGCTCGCGCGTACCCAGCCGGGCCAGTTGCGTGAAGAACACCAGCTCTGAGACACCCAAGCTGCGGGGAATCGGCTCGGCGCTCCCGTAACAGCTGAGAGTGACCTGCGTGCGGTCTGCGCGGATGTCGACCCCCATGAGCAAGGGGCACATCAGGCGTTTGTAATGCGCCAGCCGCTGCAATGCGGTGTTCAGGTCGGGGCTGCACAAGCAGGCAAACAGGGCAGGGTCAAACGCCTCCACCGACATGGCCTGCGCGAGTTTGAGGGCCAGCTCGTCGCTGCCTGCGGCCTGCTCCAGTCCGCGCCACAGGTCAAAGTACTGCTCAGGCGACAAACTCGCACCCCCCGGGCGTGCAAACAGGTCACCCGGCAGCCGCGCCAGGCTCAGCACATCGGAGGGGGCGTATCCCATGTCCAGGATGAGCAGTTTCCAACCCATCTGCACGGCAAAGCGTGTGGCCTGTTTCACAGTGGGGGCCTTTCTGACGTGTCGTTAGGGTTTCGTGGGGTTGGGTTACTTGGCTTGGCTCATGATGGCCATGTCAAACAGGCGGTCCCCGAAGTATTTGCGGATGAACATCAGGGGCTTGGCCATTTTGCCGATGACGTAGCGGGTTTTCGGGCGGCTTGACCGCACAGCTTGCAGTATGGCATCGGCCACCACCGAAGGTGGCGAGGCCGCGCCCTGTTTGGCGTAAGTGCTGCGCATCGCCTTGGCCATGCCCTGCGCCATGGCTTGGTAAGGGCCTTGACCCGAACGCTGCAGCATCGGCTCCAGCATCACGCCACCCCATTCGGTCGCAATGACGCCGGGCTCGATGATCACCACCTGGATGCCAAAGGGCGCCAATTCGATGCGCAAGCAATCGCTCCAGCCTTCCACCGCGTGCTTGGTGGCGTGGTACCACGAACCCAGGGGCGTGTACATCTTGCCGCCCATGGACGAGATGTTGATGACCTTGCCCGCCCCTTGGCGACGCATGTGCGGCAGCGCCAACTGCGTGAGCCGCGCCATGCCAAACAGATTGACTTCAAACTGGTAACGGGCATCGGCCAGGCTTGAATCTTCCATGGCGCCGTACATGCCAAAACCTGCGTTGTTCACCAGCACATCGATGCCGCCATGGCCTTTTGTGATGGTTTGCACCGCCGAGACGATGTTGGCGTCCACCGAAATATCCATCTGCAGCGGTATGGCGCCAAGGGCCTGCAAATCCTCCATTTGCGCCAATCGGCGCGCCGCGACGTAGACCGTCAGACCCTCTTGCAACAGCCGCTTGGCCGTTTCTTTGCCCATGCCGGACGATGCGCCAGTGACGAGCGCCACCTGTTTTTTGGGGGATGTGGATGCCATGAAAACTCCGTTCGTAGATGTGTTGCGAGTGTTGTCATGGTCGCAGTTTGGATGCCACGCGTCACCATCGGATCACGCCAATGCGCATGCCGAAGATGCCAATTTGAAATACAAAAGTCCCGCACACGAAAGAATTAAATGGGTGGTACGCCCGTCCTTGTAGCTCTTAAACACCAGTCTGGCTGCGTGGAAAAAGAAATTTGAAACCGCATTTAACGACTGGATTGCGGCTCAAAACACCTGGGTCGAAAAGCAAGGCATCCCTTTTGTAGTCGTGGTGCAAAGCGACTTACTCGATGCCTTGGCCACGCGCATGAGCATCCCTTTGGCATTCATTGAATTTTCCGAAAATTCGCCGGACAAGCTCTGCCCGATGGTCATGGTGAACGGCCAAGGCCGGCGTGCTCTGGCACACTATTCAGCGCCCTTGCCCACTCGCAGTTTGCGGCAACAAGTTGGCAACTTGGCATATCAAGCCAGCGTTTTGATCGCAGCGATGGACGTGGTGGTTTTAGGCGTTTAACCACAGCACTCGTTACGAGCGCAGCGGTCAGCCGCGACGAACACCTCGCACTGGTGCCGTGTGGGTCACAAGTCTTTTGCCCCCACCGCCAACGCCGACTACACGATCGTGAATGGGCGTGTGGTGGTGCGCCAGGGCCTGATCACGACTGTGGACATGGGGCCACTCATTGAACGGCACAACCAGCTGGCTTTGCAGTTGGCGCTGGCTGGGTGATTGCCTAAAACCAGCGGTGTTGGACACAGGGGCCTCCAGGGCTTCGGGCAAAAGCGCCGTTGCTTGACCATTGGAGTGGCTGAGCAGACGCCATGTGCCGGCAAGCCAGTGTTTAAGCAGGGCTACGGGTATGTTTCGGCAGAAGTGTGTAATTGTAAAATTTAATTACTTTTAATTACATTTTTTTAATAAAAGGTATTTTTTTATTATTAAATTGGATTTACATTTGTGACTGCTCGGTGCATGGGTGGCCATCAGTGATCGACGATACGCAGGTTTTTTGACGTACTTTGGCCTGTATCGGCGTTTGAAATGCTCACCCATGCTGCAGCAAAGGGCCATCTGATGGTCGGCCTTCAGACTCCTGGCTGTTGGTTGGCGTTTGGTTTGCAATCACTTCTTTTTTAGAGAGCAGCGCATGATCCAACAATTTGCACATCACTGGTTTCGCATACTGTCTTTGGGCTTGGCTTTTGCCTGCGCCCTTGTCTTGGGATTTGGCGGTGCCAGCCAAGCACTGGCCAATGAAACCCCTTCGGATTGGGACATCAGTTTGGCCGATTCAAGCTTGACGTTCACGACCACCAAATCGGGCGTTGCTGGGGTTGGTGGCGCCACTGAAACCAATCGGTTTAAAAGTTTCAAAGGTGGGCTGAACAGGCAGGGCCGCATCCAGCTGCAAATTGAATTGCGCAGTGTCGACAGCGGCGTTCAAATTCGGGATGAACGGCTGAAAACTTTGTTGTGGAATGTGGCCACGCAGCCCAGCGTTCAGTTTTCTGCACAAATCGACCCCCAAAAATTGAAACAAATCAACGACGGCAAGGGCGCGGTTCCTTTAACAGTCGACGGGAAACTGACCATGGCAGGTCAATCCGTCCCCATCAAAGCCCAGCTGTTGGTGGTGGCCATGAAGGGCAACTTATGGGTCAGCACACGTGAAGCGATCGTGATCGACGCCAAAGATTTTGGTTTAACGCCAGGTGTTGAGGCTTTGCGTGCCATCGTGGGGCTGAACTTTTTGTCCACCTCTGCGCCGGTCTCTTTTCAGTTGGCGCTGAAACCCTTGTCCAAAAGCTAAGCGCAGCGCCGAGAGGGCGCGCGCATCAGACTGTTCCGAGCGGACCTGAGTCCGCCTTGTGACAGAGCATGACAGGCTTCTTTTTATGATGAAGCCCATGAACTACGCCCCCCCCGACCTTCTGGCTTTTGCCGACCATCTTTTGCAATCAGCGGGCTTGCCGCCAGACAAGGCCCATGCCGTGGCCGATGTGCTGCTGGAAGGCGACTTGCTCGGGCACACCACCCATGGCCTGGCCTTGTTGGCGCCCTATCTGGCCGAACTGGAAGCGGGCAAGATGCGCAAAGAGGGTCATCCCCTGGTGGTGTCTGACCACCCGGCTGCCGTCACCTGGGATGGTCAGCGTCTGCCTGGCCCCTGGCTGGTGTTGCAAGCCATTGAACTGGCCTCGCAACGTGCCCAGACTCAGGGTACCTGCACCGTGGTCATCCGGCGCAGTCACCACATTGCCTGTCTGGCGGCCTACCACCAGCGGGTCACCGAGCAGGGTTTGATGATGCTGTTGCATTGCTCTGACCCCAACGCTGCCAGCATCGCGCCCTTTGGCGGGCTGGACCCGGTGTTCACGCCCAACCCCGTTTCGGTGGGCATTCCCACGTCGGGCTTGCCCGTGCTGATCGACGTGTCCACCTCGTCCACCACCAACGGCATGACCAACCGTTTGCAAAAAGAAGGCGGCTTGTTGCCTGCCGAGTGGGTGATGGATGGCCATGGCCATGCCAGCCGCGATCCGGCGGTCTTATTCAATGAGCCCAAGGGTACGATCTTGCCGCTGGGGGGCATGGATTCAGGGCACAAGGGCTATGGCCTGAGCTGGATGGTCGAGGCCCTGACGGGCGGCCTGGCGGGGCATGGCCGTGCCGATGCACCCGAAGGTTGGGGCGCCACTGTGTTTTTGCAGATCATCGATCCCCGGGCTTTTGCAGGCTTGTCCGATTTCAATACGCAGATGGTCGAGGTATCGAGGCAATGCCATGCCTCGCGGCCTGCACAGGCTGACCGATGGGTGCGCACACCGGGTGAAAGGGGCTTGAAGTTGAAGGCCGACAGCGCCAGCCAAGGCGTGGCCCTTTACCCGAACATCATGCCCATGCTCTTGCCTTGGGCTGAGAAGTTCAAGACCACGGCACCTTCACCCTTGTAAAAATTCAACCCGGCACACAGGCCGGGATGTGCTGCAGCGATGGAACGAAACGTTTCGCGTCAAGCCATAACGGCCGGTTTGCGCAACAGGCGCAAAAGCACGGGGGCAAACCACACCAGGGCCGTCAGAATGGCCAGACACAAGGCGATCGGGCGGGCCACAAAAGCCGTCAAATCACCGTTGGATTTGATCATCGAGGTGATGAAGTTTTCTTCCAGCATGCCCCCCAGCACCACGCCCAGAATGGCCGGAGCTGTCGGAAACTTGTTGGCTTCCAGCAAATAAGCCAGGATGCCGGCAACCAGCATCACACCCACCTGAAAAACAGAATTATTGATGGCGAAAGTGCCCACCACGCAAAACAGCAAAATCATCGGCATCAGGATTTCACGGGGCACTTTGAGAATGCGCTTGGCCACCTTGATGCACAAAATGCCCAGGGGAATCATGATGATGTTGGCCACAATGAACAACAAGAACACCGCGTAAATGTTCTGCGGGTTGGTGGTGAACAAGGTCGGTCCGGGGTTCATGTTTTTCATGTACAGCACACCGATCACGATGGCCGTGATCGAGTCGCCCGGAATGCCAAACACCAGGGCGGGTATCCAGGCACCGGCCAGCGCACTGTTGTTGGCGGCGCCTGACTCCACAATGCCCTCCACATGGCCTGTGCCGAACTTCTCGGGCTCCTTGGAAAACTTCTTGCTCATGGCATAAGACATCCAGGCGGCGATGTCGGCGCCCGCACCGGGCAATGCGCCCACGGCCGTTCCCAGCACACTGCCACGCAATATTTGCTTGGGGTATTTTTTGGCCAGCGCCCACTGCCCTTTCAGGACGCCACCCACTTCTTCCACCACCAACTCTGCGGGTGGGCTGGTGTCCACCACGTAGCGGATGATCTCTGAGATGGCAAACATGCCGATCATCATGGCGATCATGCCAATGCCGCCCGACATCTCGGTATTGCCGAAAGTAAAACGAGGGAAACCCGCTGGATTGCCCAGTCCAACACAGGCCACCAGCAAGCCGATCAGCAACATCATCAAGCCCTTCACGGGCGCACCGGTTGAAATGAAGACGGCACAGGTCAAGCCCAGCAGCACCAACCAGAAATACTCGAACGAGCTGAAGTTCAAGGCGAAGTCGGCCAAAGCAGGTGCCGCGACGATCAACACCAAGGTGCCAAACAAGCCCCCCACAGCTGAGAACACCAGGCCCGCGCCCAAGGCTTTTTCGGCTTGTCCTTTGCGCGTCATGGCATACGCTTCGTCGGTGTACGCCGCCGATGCTGGTGTGCCGGGTATGCGCAACAGGCAGCCCGGAATATCGCCGGAAAAAATAGCCATGGCCGTTGCCGTGACCATCGCAGCCACCGCCGGAATGGGGGGCATGAAGAAGGTCACAGGCACCAGCAGCGCTGTGGCCATGGTGGCGGTCAGGCCTGGTACCGACCCCACAAACAAGCCATACAAGGAAGCGAGCACCATCACCATCAGGGTGTAGGGCTCGAACACCATCGAAAAAGCTTGGCCAACGGCTGTCCACATGGGATAAGACTCCTCAGACTGACAAAGTCATTTGGGTGAGAAACAGTAAGCGGTAAAGGCCTAAAGCCAATTACCAGGCCAAAGGCGTCAAGACACCCCAGGGCAAGGGCACGCGCAAAAGTTTATAAAAGGCAAAGTGCACCAGCAAGGTGGCCACCACAGCCCAAAAAACTGAGCGGCGCCATGGCACTTGCAGCGACCTGAACAGTGTCACCATCATGAGCACGGCGGTGATCAAAAACCCCAAGTCATCTGCGACCACGATGTAGAAAACCACCGACCCAAGCAGCGCCACCAGCGCGCGGGTATGCCTTGGCGAATTGACCCAGTCTTCCCACTCAAGCCATGGCCCATCCGTTCGATTGCGCCAGCCTTGCCAGACCAGCATCGCCCCCCCGATGCACAAGCCCAAAGCGATCAAGCCCGGAAACAAGGCAGGGCCAACAGGCTGGCCTGGAATGTTGGGGTAATTGCGCACGGCAAAGAGCACCGTAGCACCCAAGGCCATGAGCAAGAGCCCCCAAAATGCGTCGTTGATTTTCATCGATCTGCTTACTTGACCAGACCCACGGCCTTCATGGTCACACCCATTTCGGCATCGGACTTGGCCATGAATTTGGCCATGTCATCAGGTCCGCCATAAATCACGCCCAGGCCACGGCTGGTCATGAAGTCGGTGTAGTCTTTGCTGGCGACCGCCTTGCGCACGGCTTCGGCCAATTTGGCTTGAATCGGAGCGGGCAAACCTTTGGGCGCCAGCACACCGCGCCATGCCGCCATGGTCCAGTTGCTGCCAGTTGCCGACTTGAGCGTAGGCACATTGGGGTAAAGCGTCGAGGGCTTGTCGTTCATGATGGCCAGGCTTTTTACCTTGCCAGCATCGATCAGCGAACGCGCTTCGGGCAGGGAAACAGGAGCCACTTCAACGCCACCCGCCACCATGTCTTGCAAGCCTGGTGCAGCGCCGTTGCTGGGGACCCAAGGCAATGCAGCCGGATCGATTTTCTGGTCAAGCAAGAGCCCAGCAATGGCCAGGTGCCAGATGCCGCCCTGGCCTGTACCCGAAGCCTTGAATTTGCCGGGGTTGGCCTTGATGGCAGCCAGCAATTCATTCACGTTTTTATAGGGTGAATCAGCCCTGACCTGAACACCTGCCGGGTCTGCATTAACCAAGCCAATGGGGGTGTAGGAAGCGCCGGTCAAAGGCGTCAGGCCTTGCCAGTGCATCATGCCGATCTCGACCGTGGCCAAACCGATGGTGTACCCATCAGCGGGCGCTGCAGCGATGGCAGCATGACCCACCACGCCGCTGCCACCGGTGCGGTTCACCACCGTCACGGGTTGTCCCAGGTCTTTTTCGAGCAAGCTGGCCACGATGCGGGCCACCGCGTCGGTGCCGCCACCAGCGCCCCAAGGGACGATCATGGTGATGGGGCGGGTGGGGTAATTCTGGGCTGCTGCAGGCAAGGCTGCGGCAAGACAAGCCAAACCAGCAACAGCACTGGCAACCAGCGTACGGCGTGAACGGATGAACATGGGAATTCCTTTTGATTTGTAAAGCCGGGACCACATAGCACCCGCAGCATCAAAATTTATACCCATTCACCCTTCAAGCCACTAGGGTCAACCATAGATTCAGTAACTCTGGCGACTGTCCCGTTGGCGCAAAAACGCCATCAATCAATCCTTGCGCCGGCCTGAAACCAGCGCCCCAACACAGCGCGATCGTCCTCGGTCAGGCCGGTGGCATTGCCCATGGGCATTTGCCTTGTCACCACGACCTGCTGGTACATGTTTTGCGCATGGGTCTTGATGGCTTGCGGGCTGTCCAGACGCACATTTTTCATTTGCACCTGCGCACCATGGCATGTCAGGCAGTGCTGGCCCACCAGGGTTTGCACTTGGGCAAATGTCACGGGGGGGGCGGCGGGCCCCGCCGCTGCAGCAACAGGGGCTGCTGGGCGCAAGGCCACGATCACACCCAAAATCAGCACCACACCGACCAATGCAAAAGGCCAAGGGTTGGCAGCACGGCCCAGGTGGAAGGCGTGCCGCTGCACAAAGAACTGGCGAATCAGGGCTCCGGCAAACATCATCATGAACAGCAAGACCCAGCGTTGCTCGTGCGAGTACAAAAAGCTGTAGTGGTTGCTCAGCATCGCGAAGATGACGGGCAGCGTGAAGTAGGTGTTGTGCACGCTGCGCTGCTTGCCGCGCTTGCCATGGATGGCCAGGGCATTGGCATCGTAGGGCTCACCACTGGTCATGGCCGCGACCACTTTTCGCTGGCCAGGGATGATCCAGAAGAACACATTGGCGCTCATGGCCGTTGCGATCATGGCGCCGACCAGCAAGAAGGCTGCGCGGCCGGCAAACAACTGGTTGGCCAGCCATGCAACAAAAGCCACCACCACAATCATCAAGCCCGCGACGATCAACTCACCGTTTTTGCGGAAACCGAAAACGCGGCAAATGGTGTCATAAACCAACCAGAAGGCCACCAGAAGACCGACGGCTGCAGAGCCCGCCATCACAGGCGTCCAATCCATCAGGGATTTGTCGATCAGGAAGGTGCCCGCGTTGTAAAGGTAGAGCACGGTAAACAACGCGAAGCCGGTCAGCCAGGTGGAATAGGCTTCCCAATAAAACCAATGCAATTTGGTGTGGATTTTCTGGGGCGCCACCATGTATTTTTGGGGGTTGTAAAACCCGCCACCGTGCACCGCCCACATGGCACCGCCCACACCCTTTTCGAGCAAATCAGGCGAGTTGGGTTTTAGCAGGTTGTTGTCCAGAAAGACAAAGTAAAACGAGGAGCCAATCCAGGCGATGGCGGTGATGACATGCACCCAGCGCAGCAATAAATTGGCCCATTCCAGCAGATACGTTTCCATGAAAGATCTCCAACCTGCTCACCACCGCGGGCCCTGTGAGCGGGTATTCGGTCGCGAACATGAACCAAGGGTTCGTGCGCCGCTGCGACCAGTGCACCGAAGTGTATACAGTTTATCCGTTTGAATCCAGCGCTGACCAGGCTTCGACATCAGGGGAAACCATGATCTTCTCTCAAAGCGACTGCAAAAGTTGTGCAGCCACGGCCACAGCAATGACCTCGGGTTCTTTGCCCGAGATGCCCTGCACACCAATGGGACAGGTGATTTGGGAAATTTCTACTTCGCTGAAGCCCCGGTCCTCCAGCCGATGCCTGAAGGTGGCCCATTTGGTCTGGCTGCCGATCAGGCCCACAAAGGGCAAGTCCGCCTTGTCGCGCAAGCGCTTCAGGCAGGCCACCACGATGTCCAGGTCTTCGGCATGGCTGAAGCTCATGATCAGCACCCGGCTGCGCGGGGCCAAATCGGCCACGGCCGCCTGCACCGGACTGGAGTGTTCGCAGGCCACGCCAGCGGGCACATCGGCCGGGAAAATTTCATCACGGCTGTCGATCCAGCGCACAGCAAAAGGCAAGGGTGCCAAACAGCGCACCAGCGCCTTGCCGACATGCCCGCCCCCAAACAGTGCCAATGGGGTGCGCGATGGCGTTAGCTGAGGGCTCAGTCGTGGCAGGTCGTTGGCGTCCACCTTTTCAAAGGACAACTCCAGCGCGCCACCGCAGCACTGCCCCAGGCTGGGGCCCAGCATTTGGCGCAATGTGACTTGTGCGGTCTGCCCTGCCAACATTTGCCGGGCATGGGCCAGGGCCTGAAACTCCAGGTGGCCGCCGCCTATGGTGCCCTCTTCGCCTTGGGCAAAAACCAGCATGCGCGTACCGGCCTCTCTGGGAACAGAACCTTGGGTGGCCAGCACGGTGACCAGCACAGCGTTTTCTGTGTTCAGCCGCTTCAGGGCTTGCTCAATCCAGTTCACTCTAATTGTCCATTCAAAGTTGGGGCTCGAACTTGTTTGTCCTTCGGGCGGAGTCGGTGCCACAATCGTGGACCAGAGCAGAGTATGCCAAGGACAAAGGCTTGCCATGAACAAACGTTTGCACCCGATTCAAAATGCACTGCCCCGCAGCTTGCTGGGCCTGGGCGCTGCCACCTTGGGCTTTTTAAGCGGGTGCAGCACGCCACCGCCTGCGGTGCAAGCGCCGCCACCACCGCCGCCAGCGGCCAAAGTGCCGCAAAGCGTCATCGTGCCCCCTCCCACTGCCCCGTCTGGCCCCGCCTCAATGGCTCGGACCAGCAAAGAGTACCGCAAGGACGCTGCAGGGCATTTGTACGGCCTGCATGCGCACCGTATCTACAAGGGCCGGATGCCGCCGCTTTTGGAGGCTGTCGGCGTGCTGAATGTGGACATCGACCAAAAAGGCTCGGTGAAAGCCGTCAACTGGATGCGCGCCCCCATGCATGTGCCGCATGTCATGGCCGAAATCGAGCGCATGGTCAAAGCTTCTGCGCCTTACCCCATCCCCAAAAACCTGAGTCAGGTCACCTACACCGATGTATGGCTTTGGCACAAGAGCGGCAAGTTCCAGCTCGACACCCTGACCGAGGGCCAGGACTGAAAAAGCGCCAGGCCCAATTCAGGCCGTCTGCACCTGTTCGTGCGAAGCACCCGGCAACAAAGTCAAAATCAGGGCGGTGGTGAGCGAAAAACCCGCCAACAACAACAGTGACGAGCCAAAGCCCATGGCCTTGACCACTGGCCCCAGGGCCCAGACCGACAAAGAACTCACCGCAAACGACACGCCCAGGCGCATGCCCGAGACGCGAGAGCGCAATCGGTCATCCACATAACGGGCAATCATGAAATCGGTGAAGGGAATCGCCCCGAAGATGAACACCATCACGCCGGTCAGTGCGATCAACAGCCACCAACCCTGCGCCTGCGAAGCCAACACCAGCAT
This sequence comes from Limnohabitans sp. 2KL-17, assembly GCF_003063415.1. Taxonomy (GTDB): domain Bacteria; phylum Pseudomonadota; class Gammaproteobacteria; order Burkholderiales; family Burkholderiaceae_C; genus Limnohabitans_A. The sequence continues at coordinate 28,588 of NZ_NESK01000002.1, read as the reverse complement.
GGGAATCTGGGCCAGCACCATGACCATGAAAAACCGTTTGAGGGGAAAGCGGTTGATCAAGTGCCCCACCACCACCTGGGCCAACGAAGCCACGGCATAGACAAGGGCCAGCAAGAAGCCCAAAGAGACCGGATCTTCCACCACGCCTTGGAAGCGCTCGACCAGCAAGTGGCTGTTGCCATTGGTTGTGAAGTTGAACAAAACACTGCTGGTGATGGCCGCTGCCGTCATCACCACCAAAGCCCGGGCCAGCAGGGGCGCAGACAGACTCACTTTGGCACCGCCCCTGCGTTTGGCAGGGGCAGAAACTTCTTGCGGGCAAGCGCGGGCAAACACCCAGCCACACACCATCGCCGCCACGCCCGGCAAGACAAAAGCAGCCCGCCAACCCATCCACTGAATCAGAAAACCCGTGATCAAGGCCGCCACCGCCACACCCAGATTGCCCGCCAGACCATTGAAGCCAATCGTGGCACCCGGGTTGGCAGAACGCTCCAGCAACATGGGAATGCCCACCGGGTGGTAAATGGAAGCGAACAGTCCGATCAGGCTCAGGCTCAAGGCCAATTGCCAAACCGTTTGCGCACAGGCCGTCAGGATCGATGCTGCGCCAATGCCAAAAAAGAAAACCAGCATCATGCTGCGGCGGCCCCACAAGTCGCCCAGTCGCCCCGCTGGCACAGACCCCAGACCAAACATTAAAAATGCACCTGCGCCATAGGGCATGAGGTCTTGCCATTGGGTCAGACCCATATCGGCTGCAATCGAGCTGACTGCCGCTGCAAAAATCAACAAAAACAAATGGTCCAGCGCATGGGCGGTGTTCAGCAAACCCCTGACCACACGGGGATGATCAGCAGGCGCTTCGGGCTTGTCGGTGGTTGAACTGTGAAAGGTGGGCATGGGCTGTTCAGGCTTTTTTATCAAGGCACGAGCGTCTTGGCACCCATGCACCAGCACTTTGCACGCAAGGCCACATTGGCGCTGTCGCTTTGGTCACAGGGGTGCATTGGCCGGGGCGTCCTTATCCCAGATGTGCTGGCGCCAGTAAACCGCCATGGCCCCCGTCAGCAGCAGCCCCAAAGCCGAATACAAACCCGCCGTAGCGGTGTAACCAAAGCGCTCTATCAGTGGGCCGGACAACAGCAAGCCCAAAGGCAAACCCCAGAGCAAGGCCATGCCCGCATACAAGTGGGTGCTGAAGGCGAACATGACATCCACCAAAAACCACACCACGCCAGCCACCACCATGGTTTGTGCGGCGCGAAACTGATAGCGGTGAGAACTCAGCACCACCGACCCCACCAGTCCGCCAAAGGCGAAGCTGGCGCCCAGCCAGCCCAAACCCGTCTGATTGGTCAGGTAAATGTTTTTGGCCACATAGGGCAGCAAGCCCAAAGAGAATGGAAAGGCCAGCAGGTTGACCAGAAAAGCCAATGCCATGGCCGCCATGAGCACGGGGCGCGTCCACACATAGCCAAAAGCCAGCTGCAAGTCACGCACCGGCGACACGCGCACAGCGGCCGTGGGTGGGGCGGGCACATCCGACACGCCCCGCGACAGCAAAAAACTGAGCGTATAAAGCGCGGTGATCAGCACATAGGCCCAAGTCATCCCCAACAAAGCCACCACGCCTGCACCGGCCAAAGCGCCAGCGATGCGGGCCGAATCCGAAGTGATGCGCGAGATGCCGAGGGCGCCCAGCAAATGCCGTGGCGGCAAAGTCTGCGCAATCAAGGCGTTGCGCATCATCATGTCGGAAGGCCTCAGAACACCGGCCAAAGCGGCCATCCACAACACGGTCAAAGGCGTCAGCGCATTGAGCCAGGCCAGCAGCATGAAGCAGGCCGCGAGAGCCGCGTAGAGGGCGCGTGACAGGTACAACATGCGCCGGTAGCCGAATCGGTCGCCCACCACCCCAAACAGAGGCGACACCAAAGCACCCAGATACTGCAAGGAAGCAAAGACCACCAGCATCATGACCGAACCCGACTCGACCAGAATGAACCAGCCCAGCACGATGGACTCCATCTCGAAAGCCCATGAAGTGGCCAGATCGGCTGGCCACTGAAAACGGAAACTCCGGACGCGGAAAGGATCACGCCAGTGCATGGCGGGCAGCGCTTCAGCGGCAGAGGGTTTCACGGGCGCAACATCTCACACAAGTTTGGGGGATACCGCTGCACATGGCCCTCATGCCATTCAGGCATGCCGCTGCGCCTGCACGGATTCAGTCCTGATCTTGGGCAAGAGGCCGCGGCAAGGACTGCCTGCTGGAAGAAGATGAAGAAGACTGCGAGGGGGCTGCAACAGGCTCGGGCATGAAACACATCTTTTCGCCATCCCAGCGCTGACCACACCAGCAAAGGCCTTCGGCGTTGATGATGCATGTGCCAGTGCCGCAGCACCTTGGATCGTTTGACATGGGCCTGCTCCTGAAATCTGGGGTTGTATGAACTGAAGGATGCCTGAAAACACTTCAGGCATCCCGCCGGCATCTTTACAGCCCTGCAGTGGCCTTGGCTTTTTCGCAGGCCATCAAAATGCGTTCGGGTGTGGCCGGGGCATCCATGTAAACCACGGCTTTGTGGTTGGCACTGGCGGCGACCGCATCGCGCAAAGCGAAGAAGGCCGACAGGCCCAACATCAATGGGGGCTCGCCCGTGGCCTTGCTGTTGAACGGCGTGGGCTTGAGGTTGATGTTGTCGAACAAGGACACCTTGAAATGCTCGGGGATGTCGCCCGCCACCGGGATTTTGTAGGTGCTGGGGCCGTGCGTGAGCAACTTGCCTTTTTTGTCCCAGATGCATTCTTCCATGGTGAGCCAGCCCATGCCTTGCACATACGCGCCTTCGATCTGGCCTTTGTCCAATGCCGGGTTGATGCTGCGGCCTACGTCGTGCACGATGTCCACGGCTTTGAGCCACCACTCGCCCGTGCGGGTGTCGATTTCCACTTCGCTCACGGCAGCGCCGTAGCAGTAGTAATAGAAAGCACGACCGCTCAGGGTGGTGAAGTCGTATTTGATTTCTGGCGTCATGTAAAAGCCGGTGACGCTCAGGCCCACGCGGTCGAGCCAAGCTTGCTTAGTCACATCGGCCCACTTGACGGACTTGCCACCGCCGTGCAGTTCGCTGTTGGAAAAACTCACCTCTTCAGGCTGGCAACCGAGCATGCGGGCCGCCACAGGTTTCAGGCGCTCGCGCATCTGCGCAGTGGCATTCATGATGGCCGCGCCGTTGATGTCGGCACCGCTGGACGCCGAGGTGGCCGATGCGTTAGGCACTTTTTGTGAGTCGGTCGCGGTGATGCGCACTTTGTCGACGCCGATGCCCAGTCCGTCAGCGCAAACCTGTGCCATCTTGGTGTTCAGGCCCTGGCCCATTTCGGTGCCGCCGTGGTTGCAGCTGACCGAGCCGTCCATGTAAATCACCAACAACGCCCCGCCCTGGTTCAGGTGGGTGGCGGTAAAGCTGATGCCGAACTTCAGGGGCACGAGAGCCAAACCCCGCTTGCGGCTTTTGCTTTGGGCATTGAAGGCCTGCACGGCAGCGCGGCGCTCGGCGTACTTTGATTCTTGTTCCACCTGATCGATCACTTTGTCACCCACCCAGTCTTCAATCAACTGCTTGTATTGGGTGGTCATGGTGTCGGGCGTGCCACTGATGGCCGGGTCTTTGTAAAGGTTGAGCTTGCGCACCTCCAATGGGTCTTTGCCCAAAGTCATCGCAATCTCGTCCATCACGGTCTCGATGCCGAACATGCCTTGTGGGCCGCCAAAGCCACGGAATGCGGTCGCGCTTTGCGTGTTGGTTTTGCAGCGGTGGCTGAGCAGCTTCAGGGCCGGGATGTGGTAGGTGTTGTCGATGTGCAAGCAAGCGCGGTCGTTCACCGGGCCGGAGTAATCGGTGCTGTAACCGCAACGCGACATGAGCGTGATGTCCGCACCCAGGACGCGGCCCTTGTCATCAAAGCCCACTTCGTAGTCGATGCGGAAATCATGGCGCTTGCCGGTGATCGTCATGTCGTCGTCGCGGTTCACGCGCAGCTTGACGGGCTTTTGCAGCTTGAACGCCGCCAAGGCAGCGCTCTGGCTGAAGATGCTGGCGTTGCCTTCTTTGCCGCCAAAGCCGCCACCCATGCGGCGGCAAATCACCTCCACATCGTTGGTGTGCAGGTTCAGGGCGTGTGCGGCTTCACGTTGGTTGCCATCGGGGTGCTGGGTCGACACGTAGAGCGTGAGCTGACCGTCTTCTTTTGGCACCGCATAGGTGATCTGGCCTTCCAGATAAAACTGCTCTTGTTGGCCGGTACGGGTCGTGCCCTTGATCTTATGCGGGGCGCTGGCAATGGCGGCTGCGGCATCGCCGCGGGTGATGCCCTTGGGCGGCATGATGAAACTGTTGGCTTCCATCGCCTCTTCCACCGTCAAGATGGGCTTGAGTTCTTTCACCAGCACCTTGGCTTTTTTCGCGGCTTCGCGGGCGTAGAGCATGTCACGTGCCACCACCACAGCCACGGCTTGGCCCACAAACTCGACCTTGCCTGCAGCCAAGAAAGGGTCGTCGTGCACGATGGGGCCGCAGTTGTTTTCGCCGGGAATGTCTTTGGCGGTGTAGACCGCCACCACTCCGTGCTCACGCAAGATGGCAGCGCGGTCAATGCCGTCGCCGATCAACTCACCATGCGCCACGGGCGACAAAATCAGCGCGGCATACAAGGTTCCGGCGTGCTCGGGGATGTCGTCGATGTAAGTGGCCGAGCCCGTGACGTGCAGGTGCGCCGACTCGTGCACGACGTCAGTGCCTTGTTGAACACCCGATGCAGGCAACAGGTTTTTGATGGGGGTAGGAGCGTTCATTCAAGCCACCTCTTTCGTTTGTTCTTCGATGAATTCAAGCACCAGATTGCGTGCGACCAAAGCGCGGTAGGCCCAGGTGGCGCGCAGGCCGTCGCGGGCCGTGAAGCTGGCGGCAATGGCAGCATCCAGGTCGGCCGCTTTCACATCAACAGGGAATTGGCCTTCCAGCAGTGCCTCCAGTTTGGGGGCGCGGCATGGCGACGGAGCCAAGCCGTTGTAGGCCAACTTCACGCCGCTGAGCTTGCCACCCTTGAGCGAGTAGCTGATGGCCGCACAGGTGGCCGAGATGTCTTGCTCAAAACGCTTGCTCACCTTGTGGGCGCGAAAGACCTGACCTGTCACCGGCTTGGCCAACTCAATGGCTTCGATGAACTCACCGGCTTCGAGCACGGTTTTCTTCATGCCGGTGTAAAAGTTTTCCAACAAGACCTTGCGGGTTTTTTCGCCCCGGCGCAGCACCAAAGTGGCCCCCAAGGCGATCAGGCAGGGCATGGTGTCGCCAATAGGCGAACCGTTGGCGATGTTGCCCGCCAAAGTGGCTGTCGACCGGATGGGGGGCGAGCCAAAGCGGCGCAGCACTTCCACAAAATCGGGGTAGGCCTTGGCCAGCAAGGCCTCGGTGGTGGTCAGCGACACGGCAGCACCAATGCGCCAGCTGATCGCGGTTTCTGTCACCTGGCGCAGCTCGGCCACATTGCCCAAATACATGATGTGGTCAGGGCGCACAAACTGCTTGTTCACCTGCAGACCGATTTCGGTGCTGCCGGCCAGCAGCGTGGTGCTGGGGTTCTTGACCAGGTAGTCAGCCACCTCGGCAAGGGTGGCGGGCGAGACGAATTCGTTGCCCTTCTTGGTGCGTACCACCGGTTGCACGATGATGTCGCCGTCCAGGCTGAGTGTGGGCACACTGGAGCGCTTGATTTGTTGGAGCAACGGCACATCGGCGCTGTCGTCCAGCTTGAGGGCTTCGGGCTTGGCACAGGCCTTGGTCGCCGATTCGATGATTGGCTTGTAGCCTGTGCAGCGGCAAAGGTTGCCGCTGAGCGAGTCGGTGATCTGCTGGCGATTGGGCATGGGCAGAACCTGAACCAGGTTCACCAGGCTCATCACGATGCCGGGGGTGCAAAAGCCGCACTGCGAGCCATGGCACTTGATCATTTCTTCCTGTACCGGGTGCAAGCTGCCATCGGCATTTTTCAGGCTCTCGACCGTCTTGACCGATTTGCCGTCCAGTGAAGGCAGCAACTGGATGCAAGAGTTAGTGGCTACATAGTCCACCCCGGTGCCCGCGGCGTTGAGCTCACCCACCATCACCACGCAAGCGCCGCAATCGCCCTCAGCGCAGCCCTCTTTGGTCCCGGTGCGGTGCAACTGCTCGCGCAGATAGTCCAGAACGGTGGTGGTGCGGCGCTCGCCCTGGGCTTCGACGATTTGGCCGTCGAGCACAAAGCGCACAGTGTTGGTGACTTGGGTCATGTTGGGAGGGGAAGTTTAATTAGACGGTAAGAAGCAGATTTTAAAGAACCTCGCCACACCTGAGAAAAATATTCTTGCGTTTAATTGGGGTCAGATCCCGATTAATCGGAAGGCGCGTCCCCATTGGGACATGAAGCAGGTACTTTGGCATCGACTCCGTTGCGGAAGACCCAGGGGGCAACGGCAGGCGCACCCCATAAACCCAGTGCAGCGGCCCGAGCCGAGGTCTGAGCAGCTGCATAGGCCTTGCGCAAACGGATTTCAATCTCGCACTGGTAGGCCTCGTAGTACCAGGCGGCACCTGAAGACACCTGTTTCAAGCTGACATTTGTGCAATCGGGCTTGAAGACCGTTCCCACCACCCTTTCATAAAGGTCTTTTTTGGCATACGTGACAGTCACACGCTGGTTCAGCACCAGCGTTGCCAAATGGTCCCTGGATTGGATTCCCCAGGCTTGCGACAGCTCGGGTGCGTCGATGCTGTCCAGCCGGATCGACTGCCCATTCACCGTGATCGTGTCGCCATCGTGCACCGAAGTGACCGGGCCTTCGATGCGACCAATGCCTGTGGTCACGCCGCAATAAGACAAGGCCGATGATGGAACGGGCATACCGCCATCCCCACCGCCGCCACAAGCCGACAAAAAAGCGACCAAAAGAGCCCATAAATGCATTCGCATGCATACATCGTAATCACTATGGGTGCCGCAGCGAAACTAAATTTTTGAAGCCATCGAGAACTTTCCCGCCTCTTTGCACGCGGGTCAGAACCCCATTTGCTTAAGAACCACGGTAGGTCGAGTAGCTCCACGGGCTGACCAACAGCGGGACGTGGTAGTGCTGGTCTTCATGGGCCACGCCAAAGTCGAGGCTGACCTGGTTCAAAAAGTTGGGCTCAGGCAAATCGACGGCTTTGGCCTTGAAATACCCGGCAACATCGAACACCAGCCGGTAAGTGCCCTTGCGCAGGCTGGCATGGTCATACAGCATGCCGTCCGGGTTGCGACCGTCGCTGTTGAGCGTGAAGCTTTTGACCAGGGTGGCTTGATCGCCCTGGGTGGTGAAGAGGGAAACCTGCATGCCGGCTGCGGGGCAGCCGTTCATGGTGTCCAGAACGTGTGTACTCAATCCCATGGTCTTGCTCGCTTGTCTTGAATGTTGGAGGGCAATGAAGGCGGTTTGAGAAGGCCATTTTGGCCCACATTAAACCAGTCGACCGAAGTGTATACAATTTTGCTTTTTGTGGCTATGATTTCTGCGACTGAAACAAAACACCCGGGGTAAAACCCCGAAAGGGACCACGCGACATGGAAACCTCCACCACGCACCACATCGTCGAATCGCTCACACGCGCCATTGTCGAGCACCGACTTTTGCCCGGCTCCAAGTTGGCCGAGCAAAAGCTGGCCGATCACTTTGGTGTTTCGCGCACTCTGGTGCGGCAAGCCTTGTTCCAATTGTCACAAAACCGCCTGATCCGGCTGGAACCCGCTCGAGGCGCCTTCGTGGCCGCGCCCTCGGTGGAGGAAGCCCAACAGGTTTTTGCCGTGCGGCGAATGCTGGAGGCAGAGATGACCCGTGCCTTTGCAAAACAGGTCACCCCCGAACAAATCACCGCACTGAAGGAGCACATCAAGCAAGAACGTGAAGCCGTGACACAAGGCGACATCACAGGCCGCACCGAGTTGCTGGGCGACTTCCATGTGCGCATGGCCGAACTCATGCACAACGATGTGCTGGCCCAGGTGCTGGGTGAATTGATCTCGCGCTGCGCCCTGATCACGCTGATGTACCAGTCGCGCAACGAGGCCGAACACTCCACCGACGAACATGTGACGATCGTGGCCGCGCTCGAAGCCAAAGACTCTGACCTGGCTGTGCGCCTGATGCACGAACACCTGCTTCATGTTGAAGCCAGCCTGACCTTCGACCGCAAAGTGCCCACCCAAGACATCGCCATGGCCTTGTCCTGATCCTCATCCAGCCAAAACCATGCGCACCTACGACACCACCCTGCCCTACCCCCGTGACCTGAAAGGTTACGGCCCCAACCCACCCCACGCCCAGTGGCCCGGCGGTGCCCGTGTGGCCGTGCAGTTCGTGTTGAACTACGAAGAAGGTGGCGAAAACTCGGTGCTGCATGGCGATGCGGGTTCGGAGCAGTTTTTGTCTGAGATGTTCAGCCCCCCCGCTTTTGCCGATCGGCACATCAGCATGGAAGGCATTTACGAATACGGCTCGCGGGCTGGCGTGTGGCGCATCCTGCGCGAATTTGAAAAACGCGGTCTGCCGCTCACCGTTTTTGGCGTGGCCACCGCGCTGCAAAAGCACGACGATGTGACCGCCGCCTTCAAAGAACTGGGCCACGACATCGCCTGCCATGGCCTGAAGTGGATCCACTACCAACACATTGACGAAGCCACCGAACGCGCCCACATGGCCGAAGCCATGGCCATTTTGCAAAAGCTCACCGGCGAGCGGCCCCTGGGCTGGTACACCGGTCGCGACAGCCCCAACACGCGCCGCCTGGTGGCCGACTTTGGCGGCTTTGAATACGACAGCGATTATTACGGCGACGACCTGCCTTTTTGGATGAAGGTCCAAAAGACCGACGGCACGGTGGCGCCTCAATTGATCGTGCCCTACACGCTCGACTGCAACGACATGCGCTTTGCACTGCCTCAGGGTTACTCGCACGCAGACCCCTTCTTTCAGTACATGAAAGACACTTTTGATGTGCTGTATGCCGAGGGTGACCCCAACGGTGACAACGCCCCCAAGATGATGAGCATCGGCATGCACTGCCGCCTGCTCGGTCGCCCGGGCCGCATCACCGCGCTGCAACGCTTTTTGGACCACATCCAGTCACACGACAAGGTCTGGGTGGCACGGCGCATCGACATTGCCCGGCACTGGAAGACGACGCACCCCTTCAAGGAATAAACATGCCATTGACATTGGAACAACTCAACAGCGCATCGCAAGCCGATGCCGCGCACATGCTGGATGGTCTTTACGAGCACTCCCCCTGGATCGCCGAAAAGGCGCTGGGTGAGCGCCCTTTCCAATCGCTGGCCCACCTCAAACACGCCATGTGTGAGGTGTTGGCACATGCCGGGCGCGACGCTCAGCTGGGCCTGATCCGCGCCCACCCCGAACTCGCGGGCAAGGCCATGGTCAGCAAGACGCTGACGGCCGAATCCACCAACGAGCAAACCAAGGCAGGCTTGACCGATTGCACACCCGAAGAATTTGCCAAGATCCAAAAGCTCAACGCCGACTACAACGCCAAGTTCGGCTGGCCCTTCATCTTGGCGGTGCGCGGTCCGCGCGGCCTGGGCTACAACAAACAGCAGATCATCGACGCGTTTGAGCGCCGCCTGAACGGTCACCCCGATTTCGAGCTGGCCGAATGTCTGCGCAACATCCACCGCATTGTCGAAATCCGGCTGAACGACAAATTCGACGTAGAACCCACACTGGGCCAGCAGGTCTGGGACTGGCAAGAAAAGCTGGCACAACACTCTGACCCCGGCTTTGCCGAGCTGGGGCAACTCACGGTGACCTATCTGACCGATGCACACCGTGCTTGCGCCCAACGCATCAGCCAAAACATGCACGACTGCGGTTTTGACGAGGTGCACATCGACGCTGTAGGCAACGTGGTCGGGCGTTACCACCCGGCCAAAACCGGTGCTCAATACCTTCTCACAGGCTCACACTACGACAGCGTGCGCAATGGCGGCAAATACGATGGGCGCCTGGGCATCTTTGTGCCCATGGCCTGTGTGCAGCAGTTGCACCAGCAGGGCAAACGCCTGCCTTTTGGCATCGAGGTGGTGGCCTTTTCCGAAGAAGAAGGCCAGCGCTACAAGGCCACCTTCCTGGGCTCTGGTGCCCTCATTGGCCAGTTCAACCCCGCCTGGCTGGACCAACAAGACGCCGACGGCATCACCATGCGCGCCGCGATGCAGCATGCGGGGCTGTGTGTGGATGACATCCCCAAAATCCAGCGCGACCCGGCACAGTATCTGGGCTTTGTCGAAGTGCACATCGAACAAGGCCCGGTGCTGAACGAAGTGAACATCCCGCTGGGCGTGGTGACGTCCATCAATGGCAGCGTGCGCTACCTGTGCGAGGTGATCGGCACCGCCAGCCACGCGGGCACCACCCCCATGGACCGCCGCCGCGATGCGGCTTGCGCCGTGGCCGAACTGGCGCTCTACATGGAGCAACGCGCCTCCAAGGATGGCGACAGTGTGGCGACGATTGGCCAACTGCAGGTGCCCAATGGCTCGATCAATGTGGTGCCTGGTCGCTGCTTGTTCAGCCTGGACATGCGCGCCCCCACCGATGCACAGCGCGATGCGCTGGTGGCCGATGTGATGGCCCAGCTGAACCGCATTACCGAGCGCCGCGGCGTGCGCGTGAAAGCCGAGCTGACCATGAGCGCCGCCGCTGCGCCCAGTGCCCCCGAATGGCAAGCGCGCTGGGAACGTGCCGTGACCGCCCTGGGCGTGCCGCTGTTCAAACTGCCCAGCGGTGCAGGCCACGACGCCATGAAATTGCACGAAGTCATGCCGCAGGCCATGCTGTTTGTGCGCGGTGAAAACGCAGGCATCAGCCACAACCCGCTCGAATCGACCACCAGCGACGACATGCAGCTTTGCGTCGACGCCTTCACCCATGTTTTGAACCAACTCTCTCAGGAACTGTCATGAGCGCTACCGAAGCCCAAGCCCAATACCAACAACTCGACGCCTGGATCGATGCGCACTTTGATGAACAGGTCAAGTTCTTGCAGGCCCTGGTGCAGGTGCCCACCGACACCCCACCCGGCAACAACGCCCCGCACGCCGAGCGAACCGCTGAGTTGCTCAAGCCCATGGGCTTTGAGGCCGAAAAGTACCCTGTGCCCGAATCAGAGGTGAAAGCCTACGGCCTGGAAACCATCACCAACCTGATCGTGCGCCGCAAGTACGGCGAAGGCAAAACCATTGCCCTGAACGCCCACGGCGACGTGGTGCCGCCCGGTGAAGGCTGGACACACCCGCCCTACGGCGGCGAGATCCACAACGGCGCCATGTACGGCCGCGCCACCGCCGTGAGCAAGTGCGACTTCTCCACCTTCACCTTTGCCACCCGAGCGCTGGAATCACTCAAGGCCCCGCTCAAGGGTGGCGTGGAACTGCACTTCACCTACGACGAAGAGTTTGGCGGCGAAATGGGCCCCGGCTGGCTGCTGGCCAAGGGCCTGACCAAGCCCGACCTCATGATCGCTGCCGGCTTCAGCTACCAGGTGGTCACTGCACACAACGGCTGCCTGCAAATGGAAGTGACCGTGAATGGAGAAATGGCCCACGCCGCCATTCCCGACAGCGGCACCGACGCGCTGCAAGGCGCTGTCCATATCCTCAACGCCCTGCACGCGCTGAACGCGCAATACCTGAAAGTCACCTCCAAAATCGAGGGCATCACCCACCCGTATCTGAACGTGGGCTTGATCGAAGGCGGCAACAACACCAACGTGATGCCCGGCAAAGTCAGCTTCAAACTCGACCGCCGCATGATCCCCGAAGAAAACCCGGCCGAGGTCGAGGCTTCCATACGCAAAACGATTGCATACGCCGTAGCAAGCTTTAACCCGCCCCGCGGCGGCAAACAACTGAAGGTGGATATCCGGCGCATGCTGCTGGCCAACGCCATGAAGCCCCTGCCCGGCAACCAGCCGCTGGTCGATGCGATCCAAAAGCACGGCGAGCAAGTCTTTGGCGAAGCCATTCCGGCCCTGGGCACCCCGCTCTACACCGATGTGCGCCTGTACGTGGAGCGCGGCATCCCGGGCGTGATCTATGGCGCAGGCCCCCGCAGCGTGCGCGAGTCCAACGCCAAACGCGCCGACGAGCATGTGCAACTGGAAGACCTGCGGCGCGCCACCAAAGTGGTGGCTCGCACGCTGCTGGATTTGTTAGCTTAAAGGCCAGCTCGGGCGTCAGCCCCTTTGAAGGTACACCTTCACAAAGCTGCTTTTCAGCTTGTCGGCCTGGTCTGACAAGCCATCGCGCTGTTTGGCTTGCGCCATCGCCATCAATGCATCCAGATGCTGGCGAATGGCCTGAATTTCGGCATCGTTGGCTTGTTCTTCAACTTGTTGGAGCTTCTCGCTGACAGCAGGGTAAAGCAGGACGATTTTTTGAACCGCCTGCGCTTGCGCAGCATCGAGCACCAACTCCATGCTGTCGTGAAAATCGACCAAAGCTACTGACAACATTGAAAACCCATTGCGCTTGAGCATCTCCTGGAACACGGGACGCACCTTTTCCAGATCCAAATGCGCTTGATGCAGATCTCCGCTGCGAACCCCTGGCTCAACGCTGGACAAAATGGCCTGCACTGAAACGAGATTCGCACTCAAATTGGTGTCTTTGCGCAATGCGTATGGGCGATATTTTTTGTACTTTGACTGGAAGGCTAACCATGCGGGCATCAAGTGGTCATATTCGGCATTGGCTTTTTCCCGCTCATCTTTGCCTGTCAAGAACAAGGTTTGCTTGTAAAAATGGTTCATCGCATTGAACTCTTCCAAAAAGAGTTTTCGACTGAAAAACATGCTGCCGTAGCTGCCACCCACACACAACGCCAGCAAAGCCGCCCACCCCAAAACTTTCCATGCTGTGCCCATCTCATATGCTGAAAGGCTTGCGGTGCTCACCCCGAATAAACGGTAAACCGGACAAACCTGAACCCAAGCTGTTCCACCCAGAATCACTGCACCCGCATAAGCGGCCCATTGCCCTGATCCGGCCAACCAGAAGTACGCCCATTGGGCCAACACGATGGCCAATGCCATTCGCGACCAACGGTCAATCAGATGAATATTTTTCATTACAAAGCTTTGTGTTGGGTACCTCGAAAGGTTTTCGACGGCTACCAGTTCAAGTATCGGCCCCCATGCCATTGCTGAATTTGATCTTGATCACTTTGGGTGCACCCATGGCGTGTTTGAGAGCACTGGGGTAATTACCGAGGTTGGTCTCGTATTTTTTGTATACAGTTTGGAACACAAAGAAGCACACATCTAGTTTCTTTGGCGTTTCCTCAACCGTTTATCACCTAGGAGAGTCCTCCATGAGTTCAACCATTCACCCCGTGGACGAGAAACTGCCCACGGGCAAGCTCGCCGCTTTGGGCCTGCAACATGTGCTGGTGATGTATGCCGGCGCTGTGGCCGTGCCCCTGATCGTCGGCCGCGCCCTCAAGCTGAGCCCGCAAGACGTGGCTTACCTGATTTCGGCCGACCTGTTTTGCTGCGGCCTGGTTACCTTGATCCAGTCGCTGGGCGCCACCCAGTGGTTCGGCATTCGCCTGCCCGTGATGATGGGCGTGACCTTTGCCTCCGTGGCGCCCATGGTGGCCATGGCCAACGCCAACCCGGGCGAATTGGGGGCGCAGCTGATCTTTGGCTCCATCATCGGGGCGGGCATCATCTCGATCCTGATCGCCCCGCTGGTCAGCCGCATGCTGCGCTTTTTCCCGCCCGTGGTCACCGGCACCATCATTGCCGTGATCGGCATCAGCCTGATGCGCATCGGCATCAACTGGATTTTTGGCAACCCGTTTGGCCCCACCGCGCACAACATCGTCACGCCTGAGCACAAGCAATGGCTCGATGCCGCGGCCGCAGCCGCTAACGCACCGGGCTCCATCTTGCCCGCCATGCCCAAAGACCTGGCGCTCTTGCCCAAAATGCCCAACCCCAAATACGCCGAACTGACAGGCGTCGGCATTGCCGCGCTGGTGCTGGTGTCGATCTTGGTGATTGCGCGCTTTGCCAAGGGCTTTGTGGCCAACATTTCCGTGCTTTTGGGCATCGTGATCGGTGGCGTGGTGGCCACGGCCATGGGCCTGATGAACTTCGACAAAGTGGGCAAAGCCGCCTGGTTTGATGTGGTCATGCCTTTCCACTTTGGCATGCCCATTTTCGAGCCAGTGCTGATTTTGACCATGACCCTGGTCATGATCGTGGTGATGATTGAATCCACCGGCATGTTTTTGGCACTGGGCGACATGACCGAAAAGAAAGTCGACCAAGCGGCCCTGACACGCGGTTTGCGCACCGATGGCCTGGGCACGCTGATTGGCGGCATTTTCAACACCTTCCCCTACACCAGCTTTTCGCAAAACGTGGGCTTGGTGGCCGTCACTGGCGTCAAGAGCCGATTTGTGTGCGTGGCGGGTGGCCTGATTCTGGTCGCGCTGGGCTTGTTGCCCAAGATGGCCGCCTTGATCGAATCGCTGCCCACCGTGGTGCTGGGTGGTGCGGGTCTGGTGATGTTTGGCATGGTGGCGACCACCGGCATTCGCATTCTGGGCAATGTGGACTTCAAGAACAACCGCTCCAACGCCATCGTCGTCGCGGTCTCGATTGGCATTGGCATGATCCCGCTGATCGCACCCAACTTCAAGCAGTGGATGCCACACGGCCTGCACCCGCTGATCGAGTCCGGCATTTTGCTGGCCTCCATCACTGCGGTGACTCTGAACCTGTTCTTCAACGGTGCCAACGGTGACAACCGCGACGCGATCGAAGCTGCCAAGCAGGCCGAAGCGCATTGAGTTTTGCCCCAACGACATCGGGGCGCAGGCCTTGACTGAAAAAGCCAAGCCAAGTGCTTGGCTTTTTGCTTTTTATGCACGTAATCCACAGCTTGAACCGGCAGACAAATGGGTTACGCTTTGTCAACTTTTATGTTTTTTCCTTGATTGAGACAACAGCCATGAGCGACAACATCTCCCCCGCAGAACAAGCCTTGCGCGACGCTGCCCGTGACTACCACCGCTTTCCCACACGCGGCAAGGTTTCGGTCAACCCGACCAAGCCCCTGTCCAACCAGCGCGATCTGTCGCTGGCCTACTCGCCAGGTGTGGCTTATCCCTGCTTGGACATCGCCGCCGATCCGTCCAAAGCACACGAATTCACCTCGCGCGGCAACCTGGTGGCCGTGATCACCAACGGCACGGCCGTGCTGGGTCTGGGCGACATTGGCCCCTTGGCGGCCAAGCCCGTCATGGAGGGCAAGGGCTGCCTGTTCAAGAAGTTTGCGGGCATCGATGTGTTTGACATCGAGCTGGCCGAGCGCGACCCGGACAAGCTGGTCGAGATCATTGCCGCCATGGAGCCGACTTTGGGCGGCATCAACCTCGAAGACATCAAGGCGCCCGAGTGCTTTTACATCGAAAAGAAGCTGCGCGAGCGCATGAACATCCCGGTCTTTCATGACGACCAGCATGGCACCGCCATCATCGCATCTGCGGCCATGCTCAACGGCCTGGAGCTGGTGGGCAAAGACATCGGCAGCATCAAGCTGGCCGTGTCGGGCGCCGGCGCTGCGGCCATTGCCTGCCTCGACGTGATGGTGGGTCTGGGCGTGAAGACCAGCAACATCTTTGTCTGCGACTCCAAGGGCGTGATCTACGAAGGCCGCCCCGGCGGTTACGACGAATCCAAAGCCCGCTACGCCCAAAAGACCGAGGCCCGCAGCCTGGCCGATGCGGTCAACGGCGCCGATGTGTTCCTGGGCTGCTCGGCCCCCGGCGTGATGACGGTGGACATGCTCAAAACCATGGCCCGCGACCCGGTCATCCTGGCCCTGGCCAACCCCGAACCCGAAATCCGGCCCGAACTGGCCAAGGCCGCCCGCCCGGACTGCATCATTGCCACAGGCCGCTCGGACTACCCGAACCAGGTCAACAACGTGCTTTGCTTCCCCTACATCTTTCGGGGCGCCCTGGACTGCGGTGCGACAAAGATCACCGAGGCCATGAAGCTGGCTTGCGTGCGCCAGATTGCCGATCTGGCCAAGGCCGACATCAGCGAAGAAGTGGCCAGCGCTTATGCGGGCAAAGAGTTGTCGTTTGGCCGGGACTACCTGATCCCCACGCCTTTTGACTCGCGCCTGATTTTGCGCATCGCGCCCGCTGTGGCCCAGGCCGCTGCCGATTCGGGTGTGGCCACGCGGCCCATCACCGACATGGACGCCTACCGCCAGCAGCTGCAAAGCTTTGTCACGCAGACCGGTCTGCTGATGCGCCCCATCTTCAATGCCGCCAAAGCCGTTCCCCAAAACGCCAAGCGCGTAGCCTATGCCGACGGCGAAGACGAGCGCGCGCTGCGTGCGGCCCAGATGGCCATCGATGAAAAACTGGCCCACCCGATCCTGATCGGCCGCCCCAACGTGATTGCCGCGCGCATCGAAAAAGCCGGTCTGCGCATGCGCCTGGGGGTGGATGTGGACAACGTCAACCCCGAGGAAGACGCCCGCTTTCGCCAGTACTGGGAGCACTACCACCAGCTCATGAAACGCGATGGCGCCACACCGGCTGTAGCCAAAGCGGCCGTGCGCCGCTCCAACACCATCATTGGTTCACTCATGGTCTCGCTGGGCGATGCCGACGCCATGATCTGCGGCCTGGCAGGCACTTACATGACGCACCTGGAACGCATCGACAGCATTTTGGGCAAGCGCACTGGCGTGGCCAATTACGCCGCTGTGAATGCCATCATGAGCAACCAGGGGCCGCTCTTCATCACCGACACCTACGTCAACGAAGAGCCCAGCGCCGAGCAGCTGGCCGAGATCGCTTACATGGCGGCGCAAGAAGTGAAGCGCTTTGGCATCGTGCCCAAAGTGGCCTTCCTCTCGCATTCGAGCTACGGCTCGTCCAAGCGCGCATCGGCCCGCAAGATGCGCCTGGCGCGTGACCTGTTTGTGGCGCAGCACCCCGACATCGAATGCGATGGAGAGCTGCATGGCGATGCGGCTTTGCAACCCGACATCCGCAGCGCTTACCTGGAAGACAGCTCGCTCACTGGCGCGGCCAACTTGCTGGTGTGCCCGAACCTGGACGCGGCCAACATTCTCTACAACGTCATGAAAACCACCACCAGTGGCGGTGTGACGGTGGGCCCCATCCTGATGGGTGCAGCCCGCACCGCGCACATCCTGACCCCTGCGGCCACGGTGCGCCGGGTGCTGAACATGACCGCCCTGGCGGTTGCGCAAGCCCACCATTAAAGTGTCTTGGCGCCGCCCTCTGTGGGGCGGCCGCCCCAAACACACCATTTTGGTGCATTCGACTGTCGATTGAGGCACTCGAAACGGGCGTTTCTAGGGGATGTACCTGACACCGGCGCTCCAAAGCATGCTGGATAATGGCACCGATTTTGCTTGACAAGATTGACCGTTTATCTGACCCTGGAGCCCACCATGAACAAGCGTTTTTTACTCAAGGCCACCGCCGTGTTGGCCGCTGTTGCCGCATTTGGCACAGCCCAAGCCCAAACCACCCCCATCAAATTTCAGATGGATTGGCGTTTTGAAGGCCCTGCTGCTTTCTTCCTTGTGCCGGGTGCAAAGGGCTACTTCAAGGACGCCAAGCTGGATGTGACGGTGGACTCCGGCAACGGCTCAGGTGGCGCAGTCACGCGTGTGGCTTCTGGCACCTACGACCTGGGCTTCGCCGATCTGGCTGCCCTGATGGAATTCCACGCCAACAACCCCGACGCACCCAACAAGCCTGTGGCCATCATGATGGTCTACAACAACACGCCGGCTTCGGTCATGGCGCTCAAGAAATCCGGCATCAAGACCCCCGCAGACCTGGCAGGCAAAAAGCTGGGCGCACCCGTGTTTGACGCCGGTCGCCGCGCCTTTCCGATTTTTCAGAAAGCCAACGACATCGGCAACGTGGCATGGACCGCAATGGACCCACCGCTGCGTGAAACCATGCTGGTGCGCGGCGATGTCGATGCCATCACCGGCTTCACCTTCACCTCGCTGCTCAACATCGAAGCCCGTGGCGTGAAAGCCGAAGACGTGGTGGTCATGCAATACCCTGACTTTGGCGTCAAGCTCTATGGCAACGCGATCATCGCCTCGCCCAAAATCCTGAAAGAAAACCCTGCTGCCGTGAAAGCGTTCCTGAGCGCCTTCACCAAGGGTGCCAAAGACGTGATCGCCAACCCAGCCAAAGCCATTGAATCGGTCAAGGCCCGTGACGGCATCATCAACACCGCACTCGAAACACGCCGACTGCAACTGGCCATCGACACCGTGATCAACAGCCCATCGGCCCGTGCCGAAGGCTTTGGCCAGATCAGCGGCCCCCGCATGACACTGATGGCCTCGCAAGTGTCCGATGCCTTCAACACCAAGACCCGCGTCAAGTCCGAAGACATCTGGAACGGCTCGTTCCTGCCTTCGGCCAAAGAGCTGGACATCCTGCCCAAGCCCAAGAAGTAAAGCCACCAGGTGACCAGCCCGCACTGAGCGTTGGTCATCCTGTCTAACCAAGGCCCTTGCGGGCCTGCCAACAGCCCACTCCAACGCAGCCTGCGCCAGTGGGCTTTTGCAAAGCGCAAGCTGTATACACTTTCGAACACCATTTCAAAGTTCACACCATGTCCCAAGACGCATTCGTTGATTTTCAGAATGTCTGGCTCGCCTACAACGAGGAGTTGCTGGCGGAAAACCACTTTGCAGTGGAAGACATCAACCTGCAGGTCAAGCAAGGCGAATTCATCGCCATCGTCGGGCCTTCGGGCTGCGGCAAGTCGACCTTCATGAAGTTGACCACCGGCCTGAAAATGCCCAGCAAAGGCCGCATCCTGGTCGATGGCCAACCCGTCACCGGCCCGCTCAAGATCAGCGGCATGGCGTTTCAGGCATCCTCGCTGTTGCCTTGGCGCACCACACTTGACAACGTCTTGTTGCCCCTCGAAATCGTCGAGCCCTACCGCTCCAATTTCAAGCAAAAAAAGGCCGAGTACGCTGAGCGCGCCCGCAAACTGCTGAGCACCGTGGGCCTGGCCGGGTATGAAGACAAGTTCCCCTGGCAACTGTCGGGCGGCATGCAGCAACGCGCCAGCATTTGCCGCGCCTTGATCCACGAACCCAAAATGCTGCTGCTCGACGAGCCCTTTGGCGCGCTCGATGCCTTCACGCGCGAAGAACTCTGGTGCATCTTGCGCGACCTCTGGACCGAGCAAAAGTTCAACGTCATCCTGGTCACGCACGACCTGCGCGAATCGGTGTTTCTGGCCGACACGGTGTATGTGATGAGCAAGAGCCCCGGCCGCTTTGTGGTGAAAAAAGAGATCGACCTGCCACGCCCGCGCGATCTGGAGATCACCTACACCCCCGAGTTCACCAACATCGTGCACGAGCTGCGCGGCCACATCGGTGCCATTCGCAAGACCGGTGCAGTCATCAACCCATAAACGGGAGACCCTCATGAACAAAAAATCCCTTGAAAGTTGGTCCCCCTGGATCTTGCTGGTGCTGAGCATCCTGATCTGGGAAGGCCTGTGCCGCGCCTTCAATGTCTCGGAATTCATCTTTCCCAGCCCTTGGCGAATCGCGCAGCAAACCATCGAATACCGCGATGTGATCGCCGGCCATGCCTGGCGCACCTACTGGGTCACCATGGTGGGCTTTGGCATCGCCATCGTGGTGGGGGTGTTGCTGGGTTTTGTGATCGGCAGCTCGCGCCTGGCCTATGCCGCCGTGTACCCGCTGATGACCGCCTTCAACGCGCTGCCCAAAGCCGCCTTCGTGCCGATTTTGGTGGTGTGGTTTGGCATCGGCATCGGCCCCGCCATCCTCACGGCTTTTCTCATCAGCTTTTTTCCGATCATGGTCAACATCGCCACCGGTCTGGCCACACTCGAGCCCGAGCTGGAAGACGTGCTGCGCGTACTGGGTGCCAAACGCTGGGATGTGCTGATCAAAGTCGGCCTGCCCCGCTCCATGCCTTACTTTTATGGCTCGCTCAAAGTGGCGATCACCCTGGCCTTTGTGGGCACCACGGTGTCCGAGATGACCGCCTCCAACGAAGGCATCGGCTACCTGCTGATCTCTGCTGGCTCGGCCATGCAAATGGGCCTGGCGTTTTCGGGCCTGGTGGTGGTTGGGGCCATGGCCATGATCATGTACGAGCTGTTCAGCGCCATTGAAAAGCACACCACCGGCTGGGCACACCGCAGCACGCAAGGCGAGTGAAGCGCAAACAACGCGGCAACGCATGACCTGGCACGCCAGCCTCAAGCTGGACTACACGCTCGAAGCCGAGCGCAGCGTGGCCCGCTATCTGCACCAGGGCCCGCTGCGCATTTTGCAAAGCCTCTACCCCGAAGGCGATGCGGTCTGCCACAACGTGGTGGTGCACCCGCCCAGCGGCCTGGTGGGCGGCGACACCCTGGACATTCAAGTCACCGTGGGCGCTGGTGCCCATGGCCTGGTGACCACGCCCGGCGCCACCCGCTTTTACCGATCAGATGCTGGCCTGGCCACGCAGCAAGTGCATGCGCGGGTTGAAGCAGGCGCCCGGCTGGAATGGTTGCCGTTGGAAGCGATTGCCTACAACCAGTGCGACGCCCTCAACCGCGCCGTGTTTGACCTGGCCCCCGGGGCCGAGATGATGAGCTGGGACATCACGGCTCTGGGGCTGCCCGCTGCCGATCTGCCGTTCGTGCAAGGCACGTTCCGCCAGCACATGGCGGTTTCAGGCGCGTGGCTGGAGCGCGGCACGGTCAACGCCACCGACACCCGCTTGATGGACAGCCCGCTGGGCTTGGCGGGTCAGCGCTGCATGGCCACGCTGGTCTTTGCAGCAGGCAGCGCCCTGTCGCCCGAGCGCAGCGAACGCGCCCTGGCCTGCGCCCGTGATTTGCTGGAAGCCTCGCCCCTGCGCTTGCAAGCCGGCGCCACATCACCACACCCGCAAGTGATCGTGGTGCGCGTGCTGTCACCAGTCACAGAGCCTGCGATGCAGCTGCTGCGCCAGGTATGGGCCGCTTGGCGCGAAGCCATGTGGGGATTGCCTGGCACCTTGCCCCGGCTCTGGAACCTCTGATGGGTTAATCAGGTGCCCAAACCGCACTGGCCCATCGCTGCGCACACGCTCAATGGGGCAGCGGCACCAGCAACTGAACCAGGGTGCCAGGTTGGCTGCTGGACAAAGAAAGATGGCTGTTGGACACGCTGAGCCTGCCACCCACGGCACGCGCGCGTGCCATCATGTTTTTTTGACCACGCCCCCGAACGGGCTGCCCGACGATGCCGACGATGCCGACGATGCCGACGATGCCGACGATGCCAACGATGCTGACCGTGCTGTCGATGCCGACGCCATCGTCTGCCACCGAAACTGTCAACAGCCCGCCCACTTGGTCATAGGTGAACTCAAGGTGAATGTTGGTGGCCTTGGCGTGCTTGAGGGCGTTGTTCAAGGCTTCTTGCACCAGTCGTAGAATTTGCAAAACAACCTCCGGAGAAACTTCTGGCGCATGCTCAACTTCCAGATTCCAGTGCAATTTGAGGGGAGTGCCCGCCAGCCTTTGCTGCGTTCTAAACCGGAAATCAACCAGCGCATTCGGCAGGTAATTGTCGCTGTTGCCCAGTGTGTCCACCAGCAGATAAAGGTCACCAATGCTCTCTTCCAGCAAGCGCCCCAAACTCTCTTGTGACATCTGATTTTGCTCGACCATCATTTTGGCAATGACCAACTGCGAGCCAAAACCATCGTGCATGTCTTGCAGCATGTGTTGACGCTCTTGCGTTCTTGAGCGGTCTATTTCTGTATTGAGCAAACGGTCGTGCAGCGCATTGAGTTCATCCGTGCGCTCTGCCACCCGCAACTCCAGCTCAGCACTCTGGTTTTGCGACCGAATCAAGGCGAAAGCCAACAACACCAACAACATGCCGCCAAACATGAACAACACGCCGCTGTAAGAATAAGGAATGAAATACATGCCGACAAAAGAAGAGTCGCCCGTGAACCTTAACCAGTCAAAGCTGCTGGCCACCGTGATCAAGCTCATCATGATGCTGGCAAAGATGTGCTTGACCTGGCGCGTCTTCCAGGTCCAGTAAAACAAAAGCGCAGGCATGCAAATGATGGTCAGCAACAGCGGGATGTAAAGCACCGTCACCCACAAGCGGTTGTTGCCTGACAAACCAATCAGGGCCACGGACAACACGGTGTAAGCCAGCACACCCCACTGAATCCGAGGGGTGAGCTTGTCAAAAAAGGAGGCGAACATCAAGATCAACAAGTGCCCCGATGCAAACCGGCTGGCAAACACAATCCAGCTGAACCACTCCGAATCGATGGGCGGCCGGCTCATGAAAACGCCGCTGTTCGCGAAAGCATTGGCCATGCTGGTCAGGCCAAACCACAGGTGCACAGAACCCTTTCGCAATGCCACCGCCACCACCAAAGCCATCACGCCCAGCAAGCCCGATAACCAGGTCAGCCCAGTGACCAGGTCCACTTGCAGCCAGTAACGCCACTGGTAAAACCTGCTTTCCAGCGCATGGATAACTCCCACCGTGACGGAGGACAAGCCGTTGTTCTGGCGACCGTTGGCGAATATCTCAAACCGGATCTCGTTTTGCCCAAGCTTCCAGAAAGTGGTGGGTGTCGTGAACAAGTAGGGTCGGTGCAGACAACGTACTTCTTTCAGTTGCCCACGTTCACAGGCCCCAAACAGTTGGCCGTTCACATAAACGTTGCCAGACAACGACATTTTGGGCACATAAATACCCAGCGGTTTTTCGGGCAGTGTGGCCAGATCCAGCAGCAGCGTGTAGCTGACCAAGCTGCCCTCTGGCTAAAAGTCTAGCAACCAAAAATCACGGAAACTTTGTCCTGGCCGAGCAACTGTTTGGTTTTTTCGGCAAACAAAGGCCAGTTGGATGCGGGGTCAACAATCACGGGCTCGAGCTTTTTGCCCAGCACGCCACCTTTGGCATTGATCTCGTCGATGGCCATGAGCACGGTGTCTTTCAACACGGTTTCAGAAATGGCCATGGTGCCCGACAAACTGTGCAGCACACCCACCTTGATGGTGTTGCCCTCTTGCGCTTGGGCCTGAATTGCAAAAGTCAGACTGCCAGCAGAGATGGCTGCAGCAGACGCGAGGGCTTTGAGGTTGCCACGACGGTTCATCATGAGGTCACTCCATTCAGGAATTAAGTTGTTCAACAAAAAGGCGATGCGCTTGCAACGCTGCAACCCTTCCTGCAATCAACGTGCCAACCCAAGGGGGAACCCTGATTCACCCCAAAATGGCGTGCGACTTCCTTGGAAATTCGACCCTCCCCTATTAAGGGCACGCTCTTTGCTTAATTCAATGCATTGCATGCACCAACTCTTTCAGAACGCACCAAAATGGAACTCACTCCCCGCGAAAAAGACAAGCTGCTGATCTTCACGGCAGGCCTTTTGGCCGAGCGGCGCAAAGCACGCGGCCTCAAGCTCAACTACCCCGAGGCCATTGCCCTGATCAGCGCTGCCATCATGGAAGGCGCACGGGATGGCAAGACCGTGGCCCAACTCATGAGCGAAGGCCGCACTGTGTTGACACGCGCCGATGTGATGGACGGCATCTCTGAAATGATCCCCGACATTCAGGTGGAAGCGACTTTCCCCGACGGCACCAAGTTGGTGACCGTGCACCAACCCATTGTTTGAATGGCCAAGGAGTTCCCCGTGAAAAACCATCGCAAAACGGCCTTCAGCGCCTTGATGTTGTCCAGCCTGCATGCACCGCTCTGGGCGCATGACGGGCACGGCCTGCTGGGCAGCCACTGGCACGCCACAGATGTCAGCGGCTTCGTGGTGGTCATCGTGCTGGCCATCGCAGCCTGGGCCATTGGCCGCCGCAAATAAGGATGGTCATGACACCCGGAGAGTTTTTAATTGACCCTGGCACCCACGCACTGAATGTGGGCCGCCGCACGTGCACCTTGGTGGTTCAAAACACCAGCGACCGCCCCATTCAGGTGGGCTCGCACTACCACTTTGCAGAAACCAACGCGGGCTTGCGCTTTGACCGCAGCAAAGCCCAAGGCATGCGCCTGAACATCACCTCGGGCACCGCGGTCAGGTTTGAACCTGGCCAGCAACGCACGGTCGAGCTGGTGGACTACGCAGGCGATCGTGTGGTGTTCGGCTTTCGGGGGCTGACCAACGGCCCACTGGCAGACAACGCGCAGAAAGAGTCCTGACATGGCCCACATCGATAAACGCGCTTATGCCGAAATGTTCGGCCCCACCGTGGGCGACCGCGTTCGCTTGGCCGACACCTGTCTGGTGATCGAGGTCGAAAAAGACTGCACACTGCAAGCCGGCAGTTACGGTGAAGAAGTCAAGTTCGGCGGAGGCAAGACGATCCGCGACGGCATGTCGCAGTCGCAGCGCACGAACGCGCAAGGCGCGATGGACTGCGTGCTGACCAATGCGCTCATCATCGACCACTGGGGCATTGTCAAGGCCGACATCGGCCTCAAGGGCAACCGCATCGCAGCCATTGGCAAAGCGGGCAACCCCGACACACAACCTGGCGTTGACATCGTCATCGGGCCTGGCACCGAGATCATCAGCTGCGAAGGCCTGATCGTCACTGCAGGCGGCATCGACAGCCACATCCACTTCATCGCACCCCAGCAAATCGACGAAGCACTGGCCAGCGGCGTGACCACCATGCTCGGCGGCGGCACGGGGCCTGCCACCGGCACCTTTGCTACCACCTGCACGCCGGGCCCTTTCAACATCGAACGCATGATGCAAGCGGCCGACGCCTTTTCGATGAACCTGGGTTTTCTGGGCAAGGGCAACGCCACATTGCCTGCGGCGTTGCACGAACAAATCAACGCCGGCGCGATTGGCCTGAAGCTGCACGAAGACTGGGGCACCACGCCCGCAGCCATCGACAACTGCCTGACGGTGGCAGAAGAGACCGACACGCAGGTGGCCATTCACACCGACACGCTCAACGAATCGGGCTTTGTGGAAGACACGGTGGCGGCCTTCAAGGGCCGCACCATTCACACCTTTCACACCGAAGGCGCAGGTGGTGGTCATGCGCCCGATATTTTGAAAGTCGTGGGAGAGGCGAATGTGCTGCCCTCTTCGACCAACCCCACACGCCCCTACACCATCAACACGCTCGACGAGCATGTGGACATGCTGATGGTCTGCCATCACCTGGACCCATCGATTGCCGAAGACCTGGCCTTTGCCGAAAGCCGCATTTGCAAGGAAACCATTGCAGCCGAAGACATCCTGCAAGACCTTGGTGCCATCAGCATGATGAGCAGCGACAGCCAAGCCATGGGGCGGGTGGGCGAAGTCATCATCCGCACCTGGCAGACGGCGCACAAGATGAAGCAGCAACGCGGCAGTTTGCCGGGCGACACCGATCGCCACGACAACGCCCGCGTCAAGCGCTACATCGCCAAGTACACGATCAACCCAGCGGTTGCGCACGGCATGAGCCACGAGGTGGGCAGCATCGAAGTGGGCAAATGGGCCGATCTGGTGATCTGGAAACCCGCCTTCTTTGGCGTGAAACCAGCCATCATCATGAAAGGCGGCTTCATTGCGCTGGCAGCCATGGGTGACCCGAACGCCTCGATCCCCACACCACAGCCTGTGCACTATCGCCCCATGTTTGGCAGCTTTGGCGGTGCGCTCACGCGCAACTCGCTGACGTTTGTGTCGCAAGCCGGTTTACAGGCGGGCATTGGCGCACGCTATGGGCTGGCCAAGACCTTGTCGGCTGTCAAAAACATTCGCAAAGTGGGCAAACGCGACATGGTTCACAATGATTACGCACCCCGCATGGAAGTCGATGCACAAACCTACGCGGTGCGCGCCGACGGCCAATTGCTGGTGTGCGAACCCGCCACCAGTTTGCCCATGACCCAACGTTACTTTTTGTTTTGATGATCACCTGCTCCAAACGCATGCCCCAGGGCCAAGGACTGGCCAAAGTTCTTGTACAACGCGCCGCCACGGTCACGCTGGATTGGGACACCCGTCAAAAAAGCCGCTTTGACGCTGTCGACAGCTCGGGCCGCAGCATCGGCGTGTTCTTGCCGCGCGGCACAGTGGTGCGTGGTGGCGATGTGCTGGTGGCCGAAGACGGCTCGCTGATCCGGGTCGAGGCTGCGCCGCAAGATGTGCTGCGCATCACCGCCTGCGAACAGCACGGCTCACCGTTCGACCTGACCCGCGCGGCCTACCACCTGGGCAACCGCCATGTGCCCATTGAGCTGCAAGCCGATCACCTGAAGATCGAACCCGACCATGTGCTGGCCGACATGTTGCGAGCGATGCACATGACCGTCGTGCCCGTGTCAGAGGCTTTCGAACCTGAAAACGGCGCCTATGGCGAGCACGGCGGATCCTCACATGGGCATGGGCATAGCCACGCTCAAGACAGCGACCACAGCCACACACACGGCTCCCATGCCCCTGCGCCACAGGCAGCGCCGAAACGCGTGGCCATCCCGATCCGCGCGGCCCATGCCGAGCCGCATGTGCACGGCCCCGATTGCAAGCATGAGCACTGAGACCGCGCCCTCGGGTCTGCTGCAACTGATCTGGCTTGCATCGCCTGCACTGCCCATCGGGGGGTTTTCTTATTCCGAGGGCCTTGAAGCCGCGATAGAACACGGCCTGGTGCACGACGAAGCCAGCGCCACACACTGGGTGATAGACCAACTGCACCTGACGCAGTCGCGCGGTGACATGGCCGTCTTGGCCCAGGCCATCCCGGCATGGCAAAGCGGCGATACGCTGCGACTCAAAGCCCTGAACGACTGGGTCATGGCCACCCGCGAAACAGCCGAGATGCGCTTGCAAACCGAACAGATGGGCCGCTCTTTGCTCGACTGGTTGCGCAACCTGCAACAAGCCTCTGAGGCCCAACTGGTCTGCTGCGCGCAACTGCCGACCACCTACCCTTTGGCCATGGCACTGGCTTTGTCTTTGGCACCAGCGCCCATCGACCAAGCCCTGCAAGCCCATGCCTTTGGCTGGGCAGAAAACATGACACAGGCCGCCCTCAAGGCCGTGCCCTTGGGCCAAAGCGCAGGACAACGCATGCTGGCCCGACTGGCGCGCGAAATTCCTGTGGCTGTGCAAACAGCCCTGCTTTTGAGCGATGAAGACCGCCAAGCCTTCAGCCCCATGCTGGCCATCTTGTCGGCCAGACACGAAACACAATACTCCCGAATTTTCAGATCATGAACACTGCCCTGCACCACATTGCCAACCGCACCAAAAAGCTGCCCCCACTGCGTGTGGGCATTGGCGGGCCGGTTGGCTCCGGCAAAACCACCTTGCTCGAAATGCTGTGCAAAGACATGCGCGAGCGCTGGGACCTGATCGCCATCACAAATGACATTTACACCAAGGAAGACCAGCGCCTGCTCACCGAGAGCGGCGCCCTTCCCGCCAACCGCATCATGGGCGTGGAAACAGGGGGCTGCCCGCACACGGCCATACGCGAAGACGCATCCATCAACCTCGAAGCCATTGACCGCATGCTGGAGAAATTTCCCGATGCCGATGTGGTCTTCATCGAAAGCGGCGGCGACAACTTGGCCGCCACCTTCAGCCCGGAGTTGAGCGACCTGACGATCTACGTGATCGATGTGGCCGCAGGCGAAAAAATTCCCCGCAAAGGCGGCCCCGGCATCACCAAGAGCGATTTGTTCGTCATCAACAAGACCGACCTGGCACCCCACGTGGGCGCATCGTTGGAGGTGATGCGGGCAGACACCGACCGCATGCGCCCCAACCGCGAAACACGCCCCTGGGTCATGACCAACCTCAAAACGCTGGATGGCCTGAGCGAAGTGGTGGCCTTTATCGAAAAAAGGGCATGCTGGCCCAAGCTTGAGCCGCTTTTGGTCTGCACGCCAGGCAAAACGCGGCTTTAAATCGTTACAATCTGGCCGCAAGGAAGCGTGGCAGAGTGGTCGATTGCACCGGTCTTGAAAACCGGCGACTCGTAAGGGTCCGTGAGTTCGAATCTCACCGCTTCCGCCAGACCTCAAAAACCCTAAAATAATGAGTCAAATCAATGACTTACGATTTTAGGGTTTTTTGCTTTTCACACCTGTATTTCATACCTCCGTAACTGGGGATATTCCGAGAATTACTTTATTCAGGTGCCATCGTTTTTCCTTGCCTTTCATTTCTCGGCTTGGAATGCATCCAGCCTACTGAACTCTTGGCAAAAGTGATGTAAAAAAAACCATTTCCCCTAGCAGGCTGCTGAAATACCCCATTCGCGAGCGCAATTTCGCCCCGCATGGTTTTGATTTTTTTGATTTTCCTTTCGCATTCTGATATTCCCTTCGTTTTTTGTTCGCCTTGGCCCACTTGTAAGCCCAT
>NZ_NESK01000019.1 GCF_003063415.1 Limnohabitans sp. 2KL-17 | reverse complement strand
GGCTTACAAGTGGGCCAAGGCGAACAAAAAACGAAGGGAATATCAGAATGCGAAAGGAAAATCAAAAAAATCAAAACCATGCGGGGCGAAATTGCGCTCGCGAATGGGGTATTTCAGCAGCCTGTTAAGCGCAAAATGCCTTTGCTCAAGGGGTTTGCCAACACAACCCGACAGCACTGCAAGCACGCCAATGTTGGTTTGTATGCTTCATCAAACGGCCTGCAAACCATGGAACCACTGATGGCGTTCCACACCCACTGAATGAACACTGTCCACAGCCTCGGCCCCCATCCATCCAGCCAAGAGGCAGGCACTGAAATACGTCCAGAAGATTACGTCATCAAAGCGGGGGCATTGCAAACTGCCATCTTCAACAGCGCCAACTTTTCCAGCATTGCTACCGATGCCAAGGGGGTGATCCAGATTTTCAATGTGGGTGCTGAGCGCATGCTGGGTTATTTGGCCGACGAAGTGATGAACACCATCACCCCGGCTGAAATCTCAGACCCCCAAGAACTGATCGCTCGAGCGCATGCCTTGAGTGTTGAGTTTGACACCCCCATCACGCCGGGCTTTGAAGCCCTGGTTTTCAAGGCTTCGCGAGGCATTGAAGACATTTACGAGCTGACCTACATCCGTAAAGACGGCAGCCGGTTTCCGGCGGTGGTTTCGGTCACCGCTTTGCGAGACATCGACAAAGTGATCATTGGTTATTTGTTGATCGGCACCGACAACACGGCACGCAAACAGGTTGAAGCCGAACAAAAGAAGCTGGACCAGCGCTTGCGCGACCAGCAGTTCTACACGCGGTCCCTGATCGAATCCAACATCGACGCCTTGATGACGACCGACCCTGCCGGCATCATCACCGACGTGAACAAGCAAATGGAGGCGCTCACGGGCTGCACCCGCGATGAGTTGATCGGTGCGCCCTTTAAAAGTTATTTCACCGATCGGGAACGGGCCGAGGCAGGCATCAAGCTGGTGTTGAGCGACAAGAAAGTCACCAATTACGAGCTGACCGCTTGTGCCCGTGACGGCAAGAAAACAGTGGTGTCGTACAACGCCACCACTTTTTATGACCGCGACCGAAACCTTCAAGGGGTGTTTGCAGCGGCGCGAGATGTGACCGAGCGAAAACGGTTTGAGCAAGCCTTGCAAGAAACCAATGTCGAAATGGAAAGTGCCAAATCTGCCGCCGAAAAGGCCAACTTGGCGAAATCCGACTTTTTGTCGGGCATGAGCCACGAGCTGCGTTCCCCTCTGAACGCCATTCTCGGCTTTGCGCAGCTGATGGCCACAGCCGCGCCGCCGCCTTCGGACGTTCAAAAGGAAAGCATCACCCAAATTCTTCAGGCCGGCTGGCACCTGTTGAAGCTGATCAACGAGATTTTGGATCTGTCGGTGGTCGAGTCTGGCAAAGTGTCTTTGTCGCTGGAACCGGTGGCTCTGTCCGATGTGTTGTCGGAATGCCAAGCCATGATGGAAGCGCAGGCGCAAGAACGGGGAATCACGCTGAGCTTTCCACATTTTGACCAACCCAGCTTTGTGTGGGCAGACCAGACGCGGCTCAAACAAATCGTGATCAACCTGCTGTCAAACGCGATCAAATACAACCACCTCCAAGGTCAAGTCACCGTGGATTGCAGTGCTGTCTCTTCTGAACGTGTTCGCATCAGTTTCAAAGACACCGGCGCTGGCTTACCCCCTGAAAAAATGGCCCAACTGTTTCAGCCTTTCAACCGCTTGGGCCAAGAAGGTGGCAGCGTGGCAGGGACTGGCATTGGTCTTGTGGTGACCAAACAGTTGGTTGAATTGATGGGCGGTGTGTTGGGTGTGGACAGCGCGGTGGGCCAGGGCAGTGTGTTTTGGGTGGAGCTGAGCAGCACCCCAGCGCCAGCGCTCAAAGCCAAAACGTTCGATCAGACATTGCCCAAGCCGGCCCTGGAGCCGATGGATGCACCAGTGCGGACCCTTTTGTACATTGAGGACAATCCGGCCAATATGACATTGGTCGAGCGCTTGATCGACCGTCGCCCCGATATTCATTTGCTGAAGGCGATCAACGGCACGCTGGGGATAGAGCTGGCGCGATTGTCTTTGCCAGACGTGATTCTGATGGACATCAACTTGCCGGGGATCAGTGGCATTGATGCTCTCAAGGCGTTGCGCGATGACCCCATAACAGCGCATATCCCAGTGGTCGCCCTGAGCGCCAACGCCATGTTGCGTGACATTGAGATGGGGAAAAAGCTGGGCTTCTTTCGCTACTTGACCAAGCCCATTGTGGTCGAAGAATTGCTGAACACATTGGACTTGGCACTTCAGTTGGCTCAGACAACCGCCAACTTATATCAAACAATCGATGAGCCCTTGGTCTAAGGCTGTCACCGCCCTCACCATCAGGCCAATAGGCGCGCATCACACCCGCTGCCGGAGTCTCGCATGATCCAACACTCTGACATCCTGAAAGCTAAGCTGCTCATCGTCGACGATCAAGCTGCCAACGTGCTCCTGTTGGAGCGCATGTTGAGCAGTGCGGGTTACAGCGCGATAACTTCAACGAAAAATTCGACCGAGGTGCTTGAGTTGCACCGCCAAAACGCTTACGACTTGATCCTTTTGGATCTGAATATGCCGCATATGGATGGCTTTGAAGTGATGGAAAGCCTCAAAGGAATTGAGGGCCAGGGCACGCTGCCCGTTTTGGTCATCACCGCCCAACCCAACGAAAAACTGCGTGCCTTGAAAGCCGGGGCCTTGGACTTTGTGAGCAAGCCCTTTGACATCGCAGAGGTTTTGGCCAGAGTTCAAAACTTGTTGCAGGTGCGCTTGCTGAATTTAGAGACCAAAAAGCTGTACGAGCAAGTATTGGCGGCGCAAGAACTGTCCGACATGTTGCTGCACAACGTCCTGCCCCATGCGATTGTGAAACGACTGAAAGGGCGGACTAAATTCACAGCCGATCACCTCAGTCAAGCCATTGTCGACAGTTACGCCAATGTGACGGTTTTGTTTGCAGACATTGTGGGTTTCACAAGCTTTTCTGAAGGTGTGAGCCCCGAGGTGTTGGTGGAGGTTTTGAACGACCTTTTCACGCGTTTTGACCACATTGCAGAGCACCGCGGGTTAGAGAAAATCAAGACGATTGGTGATTGCTACATGGCGGCTGCAGGCTTGCCCACGGTAGTGCCTGACCACGCCGACCGTGCCGCGCACATGGCGCTCGACATGCTGGACGCTATCCAGGACTTCAATTCAACACGTCAGCATCCGCTCAACGTCCGAATCGGCATCAGCACGGGCGCAGCAGTGGCGGGTGTCATAGGCAAGAGCAAATTTCTCTACGACCTTTGGGGTGATGTGGTCAATACGGCCAGCCGCATGGAGTCACACGGCATGACCGGCCGAATTCAGATGACCGATGCTACGCACCAAGCCCTGACCCATCCTTTCGTCTTTGAATATCGCGGAGTCATTGAGGTCAAAGGCAAGGGCGAAATGGCCACTTGGCTTTTAAATGGCCGCGCTTTGGGGTGACTGGCTGACTTCAATCAGTCGTCAAGCAGCACCATCTAGCCCCAGCCACCCACACTTGCCGCCACACGCTGTTGCCTTGCAGATCTCGCCACGTGATGGTCTTCGTGGATTGGGCGCTGTCGGCGCTTGGAGCTCTCGGTGCTGGGGTTCGGTCCTCGGCAACATCGGCACATGGTTAAGGGCCTTGGTTTACGAAGTAAAAAGCACTTTGGGATCCGCCGGCACTTGTCCAGGCAGCGTCACCGTCACCGCCAAACCGGGTGTCGCATTGCGCACAGAAAAAGTACCGCCATGAGACTGGGCCACAAGTTTGCACAAGTACAGCCCAAGGCCCACACCGCCTTGGGCGCGAGTGCGTGCGGTGTCGGGGCGAAAGAAGGGTTCTGCCAGATGCTGCAACTGGTCATCGGGTACACCCGGGCCATGGTCACGCACTTCAAGCTCAATGCCTTGTCCCGCTGCGCGAAGGTGCAATTCGGTCGGAAGTCGTGCATCAGCGCTATGGCGAATGGCATTTTCCAGCAGGTTGCGCAGCAACAGGCGCATGCGGGCTGGGTCCAGCGGTAGGAGCGGTAATCCGGGGTCTGCTTGCAAGCTGATGAGGGGCCAGGTGTCAGGGGGCACTGGGTGGTTCGCCAACACCTCTGCCATCACCTCTTGTGCAATTGGGGCCAAGGCCACCCGCTCGCGTTGCAATGCGGCGTGCTCGGAGGCCAGGCGCTCGCTTTCCAGTAAATCGGTGATGAGCTCAGCCATTTCCTTCAAGTCGCGCAGCAGGGCCTGTCGCTGAGGGCTCACCTGGGCGGTTTCGGGCAGCAGCTCGGTATTGAGCCGGGCCCGGGTGAGTGGGCTGCGCAGCTCGTGGCTGATGGCGAGCAGCAAGGCCCGTTTGCCTTCGAGCATGCGTTGGATGTCACGTCCCATGGTGTTAATGGTCAGGGCAAGCTCGCTCAACTCGTCGTGCGCCTTGCTGCTGCGTTCTGGAATGGGCTGGCTGAAGTCGCCCGAGCCAAATCGGCGTGCGCCTTCTCCAATCGCTTCCAGCGGCCTCAGCAGGCGTCGTACATACAGCCAGGCCAGCAGCGTCAACAAGAGCAGCGCCGCAAGCGCATAGCCAATGAGGTGGGGCCGGCGCTCAAAGCTGTCTTCGTTGATGCCGAACACAATCGTGTGGCCATCGGTTGTACGGCGCTTCAAGACGTGTTGCCAATCTTGTCCGTCGTCATCGCTTTTGCGCTGCCATGGGGGCTGGCGCTGATCGGGGTGTGAAGCCCAGCGCACCTGCGGACCATCGATCTGCACAGTGATCGGCAAACGCTCGGTGAGGGACAGAGCACGCGCTACGCTGGGCTGTCCATTGGGCGTGATGTCTCCCGCCAAGTGGTCGACATAGTCCATCAGCAGAGGGCGTGCTGCTTCGCGCCAACCCACTGAAAACGCTTTTTGTGCGCCCGTGAAAAATACAAAGCTCATGGCCGCTGCCAACAGCAAAAATACCAGGACCATGCGCAGCTTGATGGAGTGTGCCACCCGGTTTTTGGTGCGCGTCCAGGACGAAAAAGAGGTGTTCATGCAGTGGGGCTTGCGCTCAAGTCTTAAGGCGGGGCAGCGCGAGGGCATAGCCCGCATTGCGCAGGGTTTTGATGCAGTCCAGCGGCTCCAATTTTTTGCGCAGGCGGCTCACCACAATGTCTACCGCACGGGTGTAAAGGTCGGCCTCGTGACCACGCAGCTGGTTCAGGATGTCGTCTCGGCTGAACACTTTTCCAGGCTCGCGTGCAAGCACGAGC
Source organism: Limnohabitans sp. 2KL-17 (assembly GCF_003063415.1). Taxonomy (GTDB): domain Bacteria; phylum Pseudomonadota; class Gammaproteobacteria; order Burkholderiales; family Burkholderiaceae_C; genus Limnohabitans_A. Next base: position 81,304 of record NZ_NESK01000019.1, on the reverse strand, counting down.
AGCAGCTCGAACTCTGTGCCGGTGAGCTCAAGCGCCTCGCCTGCCCGGGTCACACTGCGACGTGCAGTGTCGATGTCCAGACCTTCAAAATGCAAGCTGGGCAAGTCGCTGAGGTTGCTTGTTTGCGCCATGCCGTTGGACTTTTGGCGGCGCAGTACGGTTTGCAAGCGCGCCACCAGTTCACGCGGCTCAAAGGGTTTGGGCAGGTAATCGTCAGCACCCAGTTCCAGACCTACCACGCGGTCCATCACATCACCGCGCGCAGTGAGCATGACGATGGGTATATCGCTTTCTTTGCGGATGGTGCGGCAAAGTTCAAAGCCGTCCATCTCGGGCAGCATCACATCCAAAATCACTGCATCAAAAGACTGATTGCGCAACAGGGCCAAGCCCTCGCTGGGGCGCGTGGCGTGGGTGAGTTGCAGCTCAAAGCGCTGAAAATAAGTGGCCAGAGGTGGGCCGAGTTGCGTGTCGTCGTCGATCAACAAAATGCGGTTCATGGGCTTATTCTGACAGGCCTTAGCCATCCGAAGCTGCGCGGTTCGTCGCCTTCCAAGAAGGATGATCCGACGGCGCGCAGCCCGGTTGCAAGATTGTTTTCTCTGGGTTGCCGCTGCTTTCAGGCCCCAGCAGTCAGCCTCGGTTCCACCAAGCGTGGCCGCGTTTGTCCAAGCGCTCGCGCACTTGCTTTTGTTGCGTGGCGTTCAGACTGTCATAAAAGTCGCCAAAGGCCTTCAGGATTTTTGGGCCGTTGCCCTGCATCACTTGCATTTTTTGGTCCATCAGGGCTTGTGCCCTGGTGCGGTCAAATTTGTCACCAGCCATCAGCGCTTTGAGGTCAGTGCGCGGACCTGCACCCTCGCCCCGAAGGGCGTTGCTAGAAACAATCATCTCGTCTGCCAAAACACCTAACTTTTGCTTTTGATCGGCGTTGAGTTCGAGTTTGCTGCCGATCTTGTCCATGGCTTTGCCACGTACCTCGGTGATGCGCTCATCGCTCCAGCCCTTGGCATGCTCGCGGTGGCTGCCACAAGCGGCTAGACCACCCAAAATCAAGGTGACGGCTGTGATGCCAAAGAGGCTTCGTTTGATCCAGGGTTTCATGACAGTTGTCCTTTCAAAGACGTGTTGAACATGACTGTCATGATGTCCAGCCCAAGCGCCTTTGGGGTGTCAGTAAGGTTCCTGTTTGTGTCGTTTTGTATCGGCCAACCTTGATTTCCTACGTGCTCTGATGGATCAAATGATCTTCTCAGGACGGCTTGCAATGCTTGCTGGCGTGCCAACGATCATTGCCAAGGTATGGTCAAACCCAAGCTTGCCGCCACACGCTGTCGTCCAGCAGGTCACGCCAAGCCATAACCTGAGTAGCTTTTGAAAACTCTGATTCGATCTCCACCAACTCAATCGGTTCTTATGGCAAGTCAGGTCGGATAACGCATGTGACCCGATAGTCAGCTCAGATCCCGTTTGCGGGCCTCGAATTCGGCTTTATCAATCTCACCGCGTGCGTAGCGCTCCTTTAGGATTGCCACCGAGCGATCTTCGCCGCACGGGTCGGTTGGGGCCCTGCCAATGCGCCATCGGGTGGCCAACAGAACCACGACAACGGCAACAACGACCACGAGCACCCAACCAAGCAGCCCGAACCCGAACATGTGGCCGCCGCCCCAACCCATCATGTGTTCGTAAGCCATGATTTTCCGATCGCCAAATCAGCGGCTACGCCAGTGACGGTTCAGTTTTTCGCGCTGATCTTTCGTCAACACAGCTTCAAGCTTTTTGCGTGTGTTCAGTTGCAACTCGAACATCGCTTTCTGGGCATCAGCCATCGCTTGGAAAGACTTTCGTGTCTCAGCTTCGTCCAATGGGCCAAGTCCGAACATGCCTTGCATATGGTGACCGTGTCCGTGCACCGTTCCCATGAGCTGCCACATTGCCTTGGAGGCCTGCTCGTGGATGCCCGCGATGGCTTTGTGCTGCTCTGGGGTGAGGTCCAAACCTGCGTAGGCAGCGTTGTCGCAACCGGAGATCATGCCTGGGCCCATGCCGTAACCGCCACCGTAGCCGCCCATCATTGCGGCCCCCTTGCCGTAAGGCTGGGCCATTGCGGCACTGGTCAACATCACAATTGATGTAAGGCCCGCGAGAGCATGTTTCAGTTTCATCATTTACCCCTTTGTTGATCATCCGGAATCGACCCGTGCCCATGACCACGTAAATGTGACGAGATAGATCGACTTGATAGGACAACCGGAAAGGATGCCTTAACCATCAAAGCATCGTAGGATCAGAAAGGGGTGTGGTCAGTGAGCAAGCGTACATTTGGGCGTGCCGCATCAGATTTAAACGGTTCAAGACCGGGCCAAAAATTCTTGCAGTCAAGCCCCCGTACCCTTAAAACCTTTCAAACCCAACCCTGCTGCCTCACACTGAGATCCTGCAGATCTCGCCTTGCAATCTCATGCACAGTTGTTGAAAAAAACCGATTCAATTTTTACCCGTTCAATCGGATAGGCCGGCAAGTCGGGTTGAATCACTTTCGAAGAAGCTTTCAAAGTGCAAAAGAATTTTTGCCCAGTGCATGGCTTGGGTTGACATGGCTTGAGGTCAGGGGCTTGCGCGTTGGCAGTCATCGGTTTTTTTGGTTTTGGCGATCTAATTGCGTAAAACCTCAAATTCATTCAGACTGCAAGCTTGGGATGTCCTCGGGAAGTGGTGTTTCACGTCGCTTGATTTCCCTGACCGAACTGGTCGACCTGATTGCGAGCATGAAAATGAGCAAACAACACAAAATTGTCATCGTGGGTGGTGGCGCTGGCGGTCTGGAACTCGCGACCCGGTTGGGACATTCCTATGGCCGACGTCAGCGCGCGCTGATCACGCTGGTCGATAAAAATCGCACCCACATCTGGAAACCCAAGTTGCATGAAATCGCTTCGGGCAGCATGGACCTGGGCGACCACGAAGTGGATTACATGGCCCAGGCCCATTGGAACCACTTCACCTTTCGAATTGGAGAGATCAAGGGGCTTAACCGCTCCAACAAAACCATCGAGCTCGCGCCTTATATGGATGAGCAGGGCCGAGCTGTGACGCCCTCCCAAAGCATTCACTACGACACACTCGTGATTTGCATTGGCAGCTTGAGCAATGACTTTGGCACCCGGGGTGTCAAAGAGCACGCGTTGAAGTTGGAGACGCAGCATGATGCCAAGTCGTTTCATTCCAGGATGGTCAATGCCTGTATCCGCGCACACAACCAGGCTGGGGTGATTCACAAACGCCAATTGCATGTGGCCATCATCGGCGCGGGCGCAACGGGTGTGGAGTTGGCTGCAGAGCTGCACCGAACCACGCGCGAGGTGGTGGCTTTTGGCCTGGACCGCATTGATGTGGACAAGGACATCAAAGTCAGCTTGATTGAGGCGGCTGATCGCATTTTGCCGGCCTTGGTGCCACGCTTATCGCAAGCCACTGAGCAACTTCTCTCGCGTCTGGGTGTTCAAGTGCTCACCAACTCCAAAGTGATGGAGGTCATGCCCACGGGCATTCGCCTGGCCGATGGCCGCGAGATCGAGTCCGAACTGGTGGTGTGGGCCGCAGGCGTGAAAGCGCCTGATTTCTTGAAAGACTTTGGTGGGCTGGAAACCAACCGGATCAACCAGCTGGTGGTCCATGACACACTTCAAACCACACGCGACCCCGATATTTTTGCATTGGGTGATTGCGCAGCTTGCCCCTGCTCGGATGCCGATGGCGGCCGGGCAGGCATTGTGCCGCCGCGTGCGCAAGCAGCGCACCAGCAGGCCACCCATATGTGGCAGCAAATTCAACGTCGACTGGCCAACAAGCCCCTAAAGTCTTACCGTTACAGAGACTTTGGCTCACTGGTGTCGCTGGGCAAGTTCAGCACGGTGGGCAACATGATGGGTGGCTTGATCGGCAAGAGTCTGATGATCGAGGGTTATTTTGCCAAGCTCATGTACCTTTCTTTGTACAAACTGCACGAACTCGCCATTCACGGCATCCTCAAAACCACCCTCTTTACCCTATCGCGCATGATCACCAAACAAACCAACCCAACGGTGAAGTTGCATTGAGCTTCACCTCTTGCAACAATTCCATTCACCACCAGCGCTTGCGCACATGGGTTTGTTGCTGGCAGTTGCTGACGTGAAGTAAGACACTGTCACTGCTGCCGGCTTAGGGTCCGTCAAACCCAACCCTGCCGCCACACGCTGTCGTCCTGCAGCTCGCGCCAAGCGATGACTTGGGTGGCTTTGGAGAATACGGCTTCGATTTCCACCAGATCGATTGGGTCGGTGGGCTGCTCAGGTTGGATCACCCGACTGACCAAAAAGTGTTTTTGCTTGGCCACAGGTTTAACAGCAGTCCACTTGCTCAGCAGCAGTTTTTTGGGGTTCAGAGGGTTCATGACTATGTTGAGTGTGTGTCAGAGTAGCTGATGAAGGAAGATAAAAACGCCATGATGGTGATATCGATTGGGACATTGATCGTTCATGAGCCTGATTGGCAGTTTGCCTCACGCTGGGCCTGGAGGTTAGCTATAAATTTCAAGTTCAGGTTACCCCGGATGAGACATCCAATGGCTGAAGCTGCAGTAAACGGCTACTTACAAGCCGCTGCAAAGTGGGTGTGACACGTAAGCCATCTGCTTTAAAAAAGGGTGTGAAAATCTAAAGTATGCTGATTTCGTTGTGAAATCATGTGTTTGATTTGTCAATTTTGAGGTCCTCCATGCTCAACCGTCGCCAATTGATTCAAAGTGCCGTCGGCGTGGGATTGCCTGCCACCACGTTGTGGGCGCAGACCAGCTATCCCAGCAAACCCCTCAAGATCGTTGTACCGTTTGGTGCCGGCGGAGTGGCCGATCTGACCGCCAGGGCTGTGGCCCAGAAATTGGCCGAAGGCTTGGGCCAGCCCGTTGTGATCGACAATCGACCCAGTGCAGGAGGCATCGTGGCGGGCGAGATTGTGGCAAAGGCGGAACCCGATGGCTACACCTTGTTGCTGATGTCTAACGGCACCGCTGTGAGCGCAGGATTGTTCAAGACCTTGCCCTTCAATCCTCGAAGCGACTTTGCACCCGTCTCTTTGTTGGGCTTGTTCGACATGGCGGTGGTCGTGCCCGAAAATTCTCCTTTCAAAACCTTGTCTGATCTGATTGCGTTTGGCCGTGCCAACCCCGTTAAGCTGAACATAGGAACCATCAATATCGGCAGCACACAAAATTTGGCCGCAGAATTACTGCGCACGCAGGCCAACTTGATTGCTCAGATCGTGCCCTACAACGGCACACCCGCTGTCATCAACGCACTGCGCGGTGGTCAGATTGATGCGGCTGTGGAGATCTTGGGCCCTATGAAACCCCAAATCAACGCCAAAGCCGTTCGATTACTGGGCGTGATGGGTGAAAACCGACCCAAAGACATGCCACAGACTCCCACTGTTCGAGAACTGCCTGGCCTGAGTAACTTCAACGTGTCCTCTTGGAACGCGCTGGCGGCACCGGCCAAGACACCCAAAGCCGTAGTGGATCGCCTGAGCCAGGAAGTGGCCAAAGTGCTGGCCCAGCCTGAGATGGTGCAACGCCTTGCCGGGTTCAACGTGCAGGCCAAAGCCAGCAACCCCACTCAATTGGCGCAACTGTTGGACAGCGACATCAAGCGCTGGAGTGATGTGATCGCCAAGGCAGGGCTAACGCCGCAGTAAGTCGGCGGTGGCAACCCTCACAAGTCTCAAGTTGAGCACAGCCGTCAAACCTACACATATGCCTGCTGTCCATGTGCGGCGTAACAAAATGTCTCGACGCTTGTGTGAGCGGATAGAACTGGCCCGTGCACAGCAGGCTGGCAACGAATTTGCACCAGTCAAGCTGCGTTCGTATGTGGACAAAGACACGGGCTTTCGTCGGCAGGTGGAATCGACCAAACGAGTCAAGCTATGGTGGTTTACTGCTGACAACGGCAAGCTGACCATGAATGTTCGCTACGGTGCTCGCGTGATCGAACTGGCAAAAGGCAAAAATTCAATCGAGATCGGAAGCAATGATCAACTGGTGCCCACATTGGAGTTGATCTTAAAGGCAGTGGAAGCAGGGGAGTTGGACGCACAAATTGAAGCTGCCGCTATCAAGCTCCGCGAAGGCTTTGGCAAGTGACATGTGGTTGCACGGCAGCAATCAAGCTGTCGTGTGAGCATGAAATTCGAGCCTAGTTACTGACACCCAAGCCAATGCCTTATAGATCAAGCTTTTGACACAAAGCCATGACCAACAATCTTCAAGTCATCACAGACAACTACATCGATACACGCATCATCAAGCGGGTGGCCATCAACGGCGTGGAATTTGATGAAGAGCTCCTAGCTGGACTTGTTGCCAAGCACATGAGCCAGCGAGGACACCTCAAGCAGCCAACATTGACAACGGCGTTTGAGATCTACATGCATGAAAAGTCAGCGGCAAGTCGTAAGAAGTTCCGTGATAACGCCACGCGAGATTTCAATTACTTTCTGGCCCAGTTTGGTGACTTGACCTTGCAAGAGCTGCGGCATTCACATGCCACCAAGTATCGTGACGCACAGATAGCACGGGGGCTGAATCCCACATCTGTTCGCAAGCACTTTGCCACGCTGAATTCCATGCTGAACTTGTCCTTTAAACATTTGGACATTGATCGCCTGAGCCCATTTCGTGGTCTGCACATTCCAGGGGAGGGCGAGGTCAAACGCTATATGCGCAAGATCACTCCCGAGCTGCTGCAATCGGTCAAGAGCCGCTTGTTGAACCGCAGAACGCCATACAAGCTGCTGGCCTTGGTTCAGCTGAACACAGGATTTCGTTTGTCCGAGCCCTTGTTTGCCAGAAGAGATGACTTGGTGCTGGACCATGAAATTCCGCATTTGTGGATTCGCAGGAACAGTCTGTCCGACAGAAAAACCAAGTCCAGCGTCCGCGCAGTTCCGCTTGTGGGCGTGTCATTGCAAGCGGCTCGGGAATTGCATGACTTGTCAGTGTTGGCCAGCAGTGAATGGCTCGTGCCGCGATATGCCAAAGAGAACGGCAACGCCAGTTGTTCCGCTATCATCAACAAGCATCTTCGTGATTTGGAGTTTCGCAGTCACATGTTCAGGCACGCCTTGATCGACAGGCTCAAGGCCTGCAACGATGTTCCCACTCGCCTGGCGGAAAGTATTACTGGACACTCAAGCGGCGGGTCTGACTTCAACACATACGGCACAGTGGGTTACACGTTGGAGCAAAAGCGTGATGTGCTCATGCGAGTGTTGGTTTGAGGTATGTGTGGTTGCCTTGTAAGACACTTTCACGGCTGTTGAGCTAATCAAACCCAACCCTGCCGCCACACGCTGTCGTCCTGCAAGTCACGCCAGGCAATCTCCTGCACAGTCTTAGAAAACACCGACTCAATTTCCACCCGCTCAATCGGGTCGGTGGGCAACTCAGGTTGAATGACTCGGCTGACCAAAAAGTGCTTTTGCTTGGCCACGGGTTTGACCGCCGTCCACTTGGTCAGCAGCAGTTTTTTGGGGTTCAGCGGGTTCATGGCCTGCTTTGCATTTCCCGTGTCACCGCCTCGGCCAGATCAATCACCGCCATCGCGTAATAACTGCTCCAGTTATAGCGTGTGATGGCATAAAAGTTTTCGGTGCCCGCCACGTAGCTGGGCGCGTTGCTGCCGTTGCGCAACTCAATCAATGCCAGTGGCCCCTCGTGTTGCAGGGCCGCCCCCTCTAGCGCAGCACCTTTACCCACAAAACTGGCTACGCTGAAGGTGGGCAAGATGTCCGGGGCCATCAGACTGTCCATGTCGGTCTGGCCTGGGGTCAAGATCACAGGGTAATGCGTGGGCATGCCGGTGCGCCACTGGAAGGCCTTGAAGTAATTGGCCACCGAGCCGATGGCATCGGCGGGGCTGCCAAACAAGTCGATGCGGCCATCGCCATCAAAGTCGATGGCAAATTTGGTCCAGCTGGATGGCATGAACTGTGGCAGGCCCAAGGCACCAGCGTAACTGCCACGGATGGCCAAGGGGTCTACACCGCTGCGGGATGTCAATTGCAAAAATTGCTCCAACTCGCTGCGGAAAAAAGCCTGGCGTTCAGTGGCTCTGGGGTGGGCCAGTGGAAAATGAAAGGCCAAAGTGCCCAGTGCATCCACCACACGAAAGTTGCCCGTGTTTTGGCCATACAGCGTTTCGACGCCAATGATGCCGACGATGATCGATGCCGGCACGCCATATTCCCGTTCGGCGCGCTCGAGCGTTTTTCGGTGTCTGAGCCAGAACTGCAGTCCCGCCTGAATGCGCACCGGCTCAATAAAGCGTGCACTGTAAGCGCCCCAGTCCTTGGCCACAGGGCTGGCAGCTGGAAGCACCAGCTTTTCCACAAAGGGCAGGCGTTGGGCCTGGTCCATGGTTTTCTGTACCCAACCTGGGTCGAGTTGCAACCGACTCGCTGCATCCTGAGCCCACAGTGAGACTTCAGGGTTCTGGTTCAGGCGGGAACCCGGTGCCGCATGGATTTTTTTACTGGTTTGTTTGCGGCTGGCCGTTGATTGCGTGGTTTTTTTCTTGAGCTTCTTGTTCGCTTGCTGTGTCTGTTTGTCTGGCTTGGCTTGGGGGCTTTGCGCATGGGCAGTGGTCATATGTGCCAGTCCAAAAGCCAGACAGAGCAGACCATTCAAGATGGCCTTCAGACCTTGCAGATTGATTTTGTGCGAGGGGCGTAAGAAAAAATTCATGTGGCGTTTAGTTTAAGGGTGCCGGGGCCTGCGTGCTGCCGTGGTCTGCGTGCCTAGGGGTCTGTGCTTGCCGTGATAAGCTGAAACCCATCAATGGGCAGTAATTCTAAAAAATAACAAGGCTCACATTGAGCTGAGCATGCAGGAAGACAAACCGTATGGGTGCCACAGGTTATTTCACACATCCCACTTGCTGGAAGCACGAAATGGGCGCAGGGCATCCCGAATGCCCGGAGCGTCTGGGTGCCATCGAAGACCGGTTGCTGATCAGTGGCGTGGACATGGCTTTGCAGCGCAGAGAGCCGGGACCCGCGGCATTGGCTGACATCGAATTGGCCCATGGGCGCATGCACGTGGCGGCCTTGCGAGGCCTAGGTGATGTCTTGCGCGAAGACATGGCTGCAGGCGGCCCCTCGCACACCGCACTGGACCCCGACACGCTGATCAATGTCCACACCTGGGAAGCGGCTTTGTTGTCGGCAGGCGCTGCCATCGATGCCACCGACGCCGTGCTGGCAGGCGAGCTCGAAAACGCTTTTTGTGCTGTGCGCCCCCCTGGGCACCATGCCTGTCGAGACAAGGCTATGGGCTTTTGCTTTTTCAATAATGTGGCCATTGCCGCCAAATATGCGCTGGAGCGCCATGGCCTGAAAAGGGTGGCGATTGTGGACTTTGACGTCCACCACGGCAACGGTACCGAGGACATCGTCGCAGGCGACGACCGCATCCTGATGGTGAGTTTTTTCCAACATCCGTTTTACCCCGAAGGCGGCTCGCAATCAACAGCGGCCAACCTGGTTAACTTGCCCGTGCCGGCTTACACCAAGGGCATGGATATCCGAGAGCTGATCGACACGATGTGGATGCCCAGGCTGGAGGCGCACCGACCCGAGCTGATTTTCATCAGCGCTGGTTTTGACGCGCACCGCGAAGATGACATGGGGCAGATGGGCCTGGTGGAGCAGGATTACGCTTGGATCACCCGGCGAATCAAGGATGTGGCACTGCGCCACGCCCAGGGCCGCATCGTCAGTTGCTTGGAAGGCGGCTACAACCTCAGTGCCCTGGGGCGCAGTGTGGAGGCACACCTGCGTGTGCTGGCCGATGTTTGAAAAAATCACCCTTGTCTGCCTCTGAAAAGGGCGCCAGCCTTTGGGTTTGGGCACAATCAGGCGCATGACCGATTCCATTGCCCCAACCCCAACAGATTTGCTGTTGCACCAGCGTGATGCCCGCGGTGTGCACCGGCTGACCCTGAACAGCCCGACCAGCTTCAACACCCTGAGCGAAGCCTTGCTCGATGCGTTGCAGCAGGCCCTCAGTTCGATTGCGCAGGATCAACAAGCACGTGTGGTGGTGTTGGCCGCTACAGGCAAGGCCTTCTGTGCCGGGCACAACCTCAAGGAAATGCGCGCCAGCCCCGAGTTGGGGTATTACCAAAAGCTGTTTGCACAGTGCACCCGCATGATGCTGTCGATCCAGAATTTGCCTGTGCCCGTGATCGCCCGTGTGCAGGGCATTGCCACGGCAGCCGGTTGTCAGTTGGTGGCGCAATGCGATCTGGCGGTGTCGGCCGACAATGCCAGCTTTGGCGTCAACGGCATCGATGTGGGTTTGTTTTGTGCCACGCCCAGCGTGCCGCTTGTGCGCAACATGCACGCCAAGCAGGCCATGGAAATGCTGCTCACTGGTGGTTTCATCTCGGCTGAAGAGGCGCGAAGTCGGGGACTGGTCAACCGCGTGTGTGCAGCCGCCGAGCTGGATACGCAGGTCGATGGGCTGGTCAGTGCCATCCTGGCCAAGCCGCGAGAAGCGGTGCGACTGGGCAAAGCCCTGTTTTACAAACAGCGCGAAATGGGCACGGAAGCGGCTTACCAGTTGGCAGGGCAAACCATGGCCTGCAACATGATGGACGACGTGGCCCAAGAGGGCGTGCAGGCGTTCATCGACAAAAGGCCTCCCTCATGGCGAACATGAAATCCCTCAACATTGCTGACCCGCTGGCTTGGCTGGATGCCTTGGTCCGAGCTGAGTCCATACAGGTGCTGGCCGCATTTGCAGTCTGCGTGGCTTTGGCTTGGCTGGCCGTCTGGCTGGTTCGCCAGGCATTTGCAACACAAGAGCTGTCGGTTTTGCTGGGCAAGCGCTTGATCGATGGGGTTTTGTTTCCAGCCGTTTTGTTGGGCCTGACTTTTGCGGCTCGCACGCTGTTGACGGGTGACCACCCGGTGGCCTTGTTCGGTATTTTGTTACCTGTTTGCATTTCCTTGGCCTTGATCCGATTCGGGGTCAAGGTGCTGCAGGTGGCATTTGGTGCGGCCCCGTTTGTGCGTGTGCTGGAGCGCACCATTTCCTGGATCGCCTGGTTGGCCGTCGTGCTGTGGGTCACGGGCATCTTGCCTCTGGTGTTGGACGAGCTGGACCAGATTCGCTGGAAGATCGGGGGCAGCATGTTGTCGGTGCGCACCCTGATCGAAGGGGGGCTCACGGCTGTTGGTGTCTTGATCATCACGCTGTGGGTTTCTTCGGCACTCGAGTCGCGCTTGCTCAGGTCGGCCACGGGCAGTGACTTGTCTTTGCGCAAAGTCATCAGCAACACAGTGCGGGCCTTGCTGATGTTTGTGGGCTTGTTGCTGGCGCTGTCTTCTGCTGGTATTGACCTGACCGCCTTGTCGGTGCTGGGCGGCGCGGTGGGCGTGGGCATCGGTTTTGGCTTGCAAAAGCTGGCATCCAACTACGTCAGCGGCTTTGTGATTCTGGCCGAACGCAGCATGCGCATCGGGGACATGGTGCTGGTGGACGGATTTGAGGGCCGTATCACCGACATCAAGGCGCGTTACACCGTCATCCGGGCCTTCAATGGCCGCGAATCCATCGTGCCCAATGAAATCTTGATCATCAACCGGGTGGAAAACCTCTCCTTGATGGACCCCAAGCTGGCGCAGACCACCGTGGTGTCGGTGGCCTATGACAGCGATGTGGACCTTGTGCAGCGTTTGCTCATTGAAGCCTGTGAAAGCGAGGATCGGGTTCTGAAAGACCCCGCCCCGAATGCTTTTTTGAGCCAGTTTGGCGCCGATGGCCTGGAGTTCACAGTGAGTTACTGGATCGCCGACCCGGAAAACGGGCAGCTGGCTTTGCGCTCGGCCATCAACATCCTGATTTTGGCCGCACTGCGCCAGCACAAGATCGAGATCCCTTACCCGCAGCGGGTGATGCACATGGTCAATCCATCATAGAAGGCAACCACAGACTGATGGCCGGAAAGGCCAGCAAGATGCCCAAGGTGATGACCAGCACCAGCACCAGGGGCCAGACGCCACGGAAAATGGCACCCAGGCCAACGTGGGGCAGCAAAGTGTTGAGCACAAACAGGTTCATGCCCACGGGCGGCGATATGAGGCCTATCTGAATCACCATCACGATCAGCACGCCGAACCACACGGGGTCAAAACCCAGTTGAACCACAATGGGAAAGAACAGCGGAATGGTCAGTAAAACCATGGTCAGCTCCTCCATCACGGTGCCCAACAAAACATAGATGAGCATCATGGCGGCCACGATCATGATGGGCGAGAGGCCCAAGCCGGTGATCCAGTCCTTGAGCTCAAAAGGCAGGCTGGTGTAGTTGACGAAGTTGGCAAAAATCGTCGCTGCGATCAGAAGTGTGAACAGCATGGCCGTTGTTCGCGCCGACTCAACCAAGACCTGCATCAGTATTTTCAAGGACAGGGCTTTGCGTGCCAGTGCAAACAAAAAAGCGCCCATGGCCCCCATGCCTGCGCCTTCGGTGGCGGTGAAAAAGCCGCCATAAATCCCGCCCAGCACCAACACCACCAAGAGCAGTACGCCCCAGATGCCGCGTACGGCTTTGAGTCGTTCACTCCAGCTGAATTTCTCACCAGCGGGCGCATGTTCCGGGTCGTGCCAAGTCATCAACACCACCGCCAGCATCATCAGGCAGGCCGTCAAAATGCCTGGTAAAACACCGGCAGCAAACAGTTTGCCAATGTGAGTTTCGGTGATGATCCCGTAGATCACCAAAATCGTAGAGGGCGGAATCATGATGCCCAGTGTGCCGCCAGCAGCAATCACGCCGGTTGACATGGCGTCGCTGTAGCCCATTTTTTTCATGGATGGGTAAGCCACTTTGCTCATGGTTGCGGCCGTCGCGATGGACGAACCACAAATGGCACCGAAACCTGCACAGGCAGCGATGGTGGCGTGAGCCAGGCCGCCCTTGCGGTGCCCGATAAAGGTGTAGGCGGCATGAAAAAGCTCATGCGCCAAGCCCGCGCGAGCGACAAAATTACCCATCAAAATGAACAATGGAATCACCGACAAGGTGTAGGCAAAACCCGTTTCGTGCACGACCTGGGCGGTGCTGGCTAAAGCAGGTAGCCAGCCACGCGTCAATCCAATGCCCATGATGCCGACCAGACCCATGGAAAACGCCAAGGGCATGCGCATCAGGGCCAGTACGAAGATGGCCAAAAACCCAAGCAGTGCTTCGGTCATAAAGTGCCTCCCTCGGAAGATTCATCTTCAGTGGGCCAGAAAGCTTTGGCCAGGTGCACGAGACCTGTCAGGCCGCAAAGTACGCCCATGCCTTGAATGAATGGGGCTTTGGCAATTTTGAGTTGTGCAGTGGTTTCTCCGGCGGCGGCAAAGTCAGCGCCTGTGGACCACATCAAATAAGCCAAAGCGAGCATCAATGCAGCACAGGCCAATTGAATCAGCTCTTGCTGGATTTTTTGCACATAGCGGGGCAACAACACGTCCAAAGAGTCAAACACCACATGTTCCCCTTTGAGCGAGACCAAGGGCAAAGCGCCGAAGATGACGACCACCATGAGCAATTCGGTGACTTCCAATGAACCGGGGATCGACTGTGACCAGATTTTTCGGCCACTGACATCCAGAAAAGTCAGCACCATGATGGCAAACAAGGCCAGAGCAGAGAGCATTCCGCAAATGGTTTCAATTTTTTTTTCAACTTGCCGTCCATAAAAAAACGGTATTTGCTGGTTGGGCAAATACCGCTGGGGTTTCCCATTCACCAGGCGATTGACCTGGGGAATGCGCGATTACTTTTGCTTTTGCAACTTGGCAATTTCAGCACGGAATTCTGACAAGGTGCCAGATGGGTCTTTCAAACCTTTGGCTTTGGCACCTTGAGCCCAATCCCGCTCCAGTTTGCTGACACGAACGGTAACACCGCTGACGAAGTTGTTGTCGGCTTTGATGACTTTCACGCCATTTTTCTGCATGTTGGTCAAAGCCAGGTCATCCACACGGTCCCAGGCTTTGCCAAAGCGCCTGGCAACGGCTTCACCCGAAAGCTCGTCCACGATTTTTTTGTCTTCGGCCGAGAGGCTGTTGTATTTGGCCGGGTTCATCATGAAGACAAAACTGGTGTTGTACAGACCGCCAGGAAACTGGGTGGCGTGTTTGATGATCTTGTCGATCTTGAAAGAGTCTGTGGATTCGGCAGGGAACAGCGTGCCATCCATCACGCCGCTGGAGAGCAATTCGTAGGATTCGGGTGCAGGCTTAAGAGTGACGTTCATGTCAAGAGTTTTAGAGATCTCATTGACCATACCGCCGCCCACCCGGAACTTCAGGCCCGAGAGGTCTTCCACGCGGGTGATGGGTTTTTTGGTATTGAACACGATGCCTGGGCCGTGGGTGAAATATCCCAGAACTTTCACGCCTTGGTGCTCGGCAGCGAACTCGGGGTATTTGCTGGCAATGCGGTTGAAAGCCACCGACAAGGGTTCTGCCCGGTCACCCAGAAAAGGAAACTCAGCGATTTGCGAAAGAACAAATCGTCCTGGCGTATAGCCGTGGACGGTGAAAGACACATCAACCAATCCATTTTTCACAGCATCGAAAGTGCCTGGAGCAGGCGTGACAGCCCGGGGCAGGATGTTGCAACGAACACGGTTAGATGTTTTGGCTGCCAAGTCATCGCACCATTCTTTTTGAGACATCGACAGCCCGTGCGTGGGGGGCACCCAGCTTGACACGGTCAAGACTGTTTGTGCTTGAGCAAGTCCAGTGAAGCTTGCTAGGGCCATAGCGGCTGCGTAAACCAAAGAATTTCTCATCAGATTGCTCCAGTTAATTGTTACAAAACATCATCGTATTACGGATTTTTCGACGCCAAATTTAATGGTAATCCTGATTCACCTACCGATTGGTCGGTGAATTCCCGGGGGTAGGATGTTGTAAATCTAAAAAAGTACGTTGTAAAATTCGAACGACCGTGCTTTTTTGGTGCGTTTGTACCTTTTTAAAAGTCTTTTGATGCACAATTGACGTTTACGTAACGTCAACGAAATCGTGGCGTTTTAAGGCACTTGCGTTTTGATATCAATGGAGATGTTTTCATGAAAATTCTCGTTCCCGTCAAGCGGGTGGTGGACTACAACGTCAAGGTGCGCGTCAAGTCTGATGGGTCGGGCGTAGACATCGCCAACGTCAAGATGAGCATGAACCCTTTTGACGAAATCGCCGTGGAAGAAGCTGTGCGCCTGCGAGAAAAGGGTCTGGCCACCGAAGTCATCGCTGTGTCTTGTGGCGTGGCCCAGTGCCAGGAAACCCTGCGCACGGCCATGGCCATTGGTGCGGATCGCGGCATCCTGGTTGAAACCCCCGCTGACCTTGACTTGCAGCCCTTGGCAGTGGCCAAGTTGCTCAAGGCATTGGTGGACAAGGAGCAGCCCGGTCTGATCATCTTGGGCAAGCAAGCCATTGACGACGATTGCAACCAGACGGGCCAGATGCTGGCGGCGCTGGCTGACCTGCCGCAAGCCACCTTTGCCAGCAAGGTCGAGATCGTGGATGGCAAAGCCCAAGTCACTCGTGAAATCGATGGTGGCTTGGAGGTGCTGTCCATCAGCCTGCCCGCGGTGGTGACCACCGATTTGCGCTTGAATGAGCCGCGTTATGTGACGCTGCCCAACATCATGAAGGCCAAGAAAAAGCAGATCGACAACTACAAACCCGAAGACCTCGGCGTGGATGTGTCGCCCCGTATCAAGACCCTCAAAGTGGTGGAGCCTGCCAAGCGCAGCGCAGGCATCAAGGTGCCCGATGTGGCCACCCTGGTCGATAAATTAAAAAATGTTGCAAAGGTAATCTGACCATGACCGCACTCGTTATTGCAGAACACGACAACGCTTCGATCAAGGGCGCCACCTTGAACACCGTCACTGCCGCTGCCGCTTGCGGCGGAGATGTGCATGTGCTGGTGGCTGGACACAATGCTGCCGCTGCTGCCGCAGCCGCTTCCACCATCGTGGGCGTGTCCAAGGTGATCCACGCTGACAACGAAAGTTTGGCGCATGGCCTGGCCGAAAACGTCGCCGCACAAGTGTTGGCCATTGCTGGCAACTACAGCCACATCCTGTTCCCAGCCACAGCTGCGGGCAAAAACGTGGCGCCCCGCGTAGCTGCCAAGCTCGACGTAGGCCAGATCAGCGATGTGACCCAGGTCATCTCGACCGACACGTTCGAGCGCCCTATTTACGCAGGCAATGCGATGGCCACCGTGCAGAGCACCGATGCGACCAAAGTGATCACCGTGCGCACCACTGGTTTTGATCCCGCTGCCGCGAGCGGTGGCCATGCCACTGTGGAAGCTGTTGCGGCCCTGGCTGACAGCGGCAAGAGCGCGTTCACGCGCAGCGAGATCGCCAAGAACGACCGCCCTGAACTGACCGCAGCCAAGATCATCGTGTCTGGTGGCCGGGCCTTGGGCAGTTCGGAAAAATTCAATGAAATCATGACGCCGCTGGCCGACAAGCTGGGCGCTGCCATTGGTGCCAGTCGTGCGGCAGTCGATGCCGGATACGCTGCCAACGACCTGCAAGTGGGTCAGACCGGCAAGATTGTTGCGCCGCAACTGTATGTGGCTTGTGGCATCTCAGGTGCGATCCAGCACCTGGCGGGCATGAAGGATTCCAAGGTGATCGTGGCGATCAACAAAGACCCTGAGGCCCCGATCTTCAGCGTGGCCGACTTCGGCCTTGAAGCCGACTTGTTTGCTGCTGTGCCTGAGTTGACTCAGTCGCTCTGAGCTGTGCCGCAGGCCACCACCTGCATGGCGCATTCAACCTTTCATAAGACGCACGGAGATAAATCATGAGCTACATCGCACCCTTGAAAGACATGCTTTTCAACATCGAGCATCTGGCCCGCATTGATCAGATTGCGCAGATTCCCGGCTTTGAGGATGCCGGGCTGGAAACCGCGCAAGCCGTGCTCGAGGAGTGTGCAAAGCTCAACCAGGACGTGATCTCGCCCCTGAACTGGGAGGGTGACAAAAACCCTTCGTTTCACAACGGCAGCGGCGTGACCACCACACCCGGGTTTAAGGAGGCTTATCAGCAATATGCGCAAGGCGGCTGGCAAGGGCTGCAGCATCCCACTGACTTTGGCGGGCAGGGCTTGCCCAAAACGATTGGCGCGGCCTGCGGTGAAATGCTCAATTCGGCCAACATGGCTTTTGCCTTGTGCCCATTGCTCACCGATGGCGCGATCGAAGCCTTGATCACGGCGGGCTCGGACGAACTCAAAGCCATTTATCTGGAAAAATTGATCTCAGGCCAATGGACTGGCACCATGAACCTGACCGAGTCTCAAGCCGGATCCGACCTGGCCGCAGTAAGAACCCGGGCTGAACCGCAGCCCGACGGCACATTCAAAATTTTCGGCACCAAGATCTACATCACCTACGGTGAACACGATATGGCCGAAAACATTGTGCATTTGGTGCTGGCCCGGGTGCTGGGCGCACCCGAAGGCGTGAAGGGCATCAGCCTGTTTGTTGTCCCCAAGTTCATGGTCAAGTCCGATGGCTCGCTGGGCGATCGCAACGATGTGCATTGCGTGAGCATCGAACACAAGATGGGCATCAAGGCCAGTCCTACTGCCGTTTTGCAATTTGGTGACCACGGTGGTGGCGTTGGCTTTCTGGTGGGGCAGGAAAACCGTGGCCTTGAGTACATGTTCATCATGATGAACGCTGCCCGCTATGCGGTGGGTGTGCAGGGCATTGCGATTGCCCAGCGCTCGTACCAGCGTGCTGTGCAATACGCTCGCGACCGCGTGCAAAGCCGCCCGGTCGATGGCAGTTTGCCTGCCGCTGGCCCGATCATTCACCATCCGGATGTGCGCCGCATGCTGATGACCATGCGCGCCTACACCGAAGGCTGCCGCGCCATGGCTTCCACGGCGGCGGCTGCCTACGATGCTTCGCACCACCATCCCGATGCCGAGGTGCGTCAGCAAAACCTGGCCTTCTACGAATTCATGGTGCCACTGGTCAAGGGCTACAGCACCGAGATGAGCTTGGAAGTGACCAGTCTGGGCGTGCAGGTGCATGGCGGCATGGGCTTCATCGAAGAAACCGGTGCAGCCCAGTACTACCGAGACGCGAAGATCCTGACCATCTACGAAGGCACAACCGCCATCCAGGCCAATGACCTGGTAGGCCGCAAAACCTCCCGCGACGGGGGGCAGACCGCCAAAGCCCTGGCAGGCCAGGTGGCACAGACCGAGGCCAATTTGATGGCGTCGCCCAATGCCGATGCGCAGGCGGTGGCCAAACGCCTGAAAGCAGCCCGAGAAGCCTTCATCGATGTGGTCGAATTCGTGGCCGGCAACACCAAAGCCCATCCGAATGATGTGTTTGCAGGCAGCGTGCCCTACCTGATGCTGGCGGGAAATCTGATGGCGGGCTGGCAGATGGGCCGGGCCTTGCTGGTGGCGCTCACGCCTGAAGCGAAGGCACAAGACGCCGATTTCATGGCTGCCAAAGTGACCACAGCCCGTTTTTACGCTGACCACATCCTGTCCAAAGCCCCAGGCATCCGCGACAGCATTGTCGAAGGTGCGACCAGCGTGACAGCGATGGCGCTCGAGGCGTTCTGACCGAAGCTTGTTCAGACCTGCGTGTCGGCATTTTTGAGGTCGACACGCAGACCATTTCAGTCGCAGTGTCCCGATGCTGACAAGTATTTGCATATCGGCTCCAGACAATCACCCATCTCTCTGAGGTTAAACATGTCCAAGCTCCCTCCCGTTTTGTCGAATCTGCCATTTCCGGTCATCGCATCGCCCCTGTTCATCATCAGCAACCCCAAGCTGGTGATTGAACAATGCAAGGCGGGTGTGGTCGGCTCCATGCCTGGATTGAATGCACGTCCTGCTGCCCAATTGGACGAGTGGCTGGCCGAGATCACCGAAACCTTGGCCGCCTACAACAAGGCCAACCCTGACAAGCCCGCTGCGCCGTTTGCCATCAACCAGATCGTGCACAAGAGCAACGACCGTCTGGAGCACGACATGGCCATGTGCGTGAAGTACAAGGTGCCCATCATCATCACCTCGCTGGGTGCGCGTGAAGAAATCAATGCCGCAGCGCACAGCTATGGCGGCGTGGTGCTGCACGACATCATCAACAACAAGCACGCGCGCAAAGCGATTGAAAAAGGTGCTGACGGCTTGATCGCTGTGGCCGCAGGTGCAGGCGGTCATGCGGGTGTAAAAAGCCCGTTCGCGCTGATTCAGGAAATCCGTCAATGGTTCGATGGCCCGGTGGCTTTGTCAGGCTCTATTGCCTCAGGCGATGCCATTTTGGCGGCCCAAGCCATGGGTGCAGACTTTGCCTACATTGGTTCTGCCTTCATTGCCACCCTGGAGGCGCGGGCGGCAGAAGATTACAAGCAAGCCATTGTGGACAGCAATTCCGATGACATCGTCTACAGCAACTTGTTCACCGGCGTGCATGGCAATTACCTGGCACCGTCCATTCGAGCAGCAGGCCTCGACCCTGACAACTTGCCTGAATCCGACCCGACCAAGATGAACTTTGGCGGCGACGCCAAAAAAGCCTGGAAAGACATTTGGGGTTGTGGCCAGGGTATCGGTGCCATTACCGCCATACAGAGCACAGCAGAGCTTGTGGCCAAATTCAAGCGCGAGTACCAGGCAGCGCGTGCAAGGTTGGCACTTTGATGATCGGGTCGGGATCTGAAAACACTGGATTCCACGGTTGAGCAGCGCCCTTCGGGGCGCTCTTTTTTGCCGGATGCACTGAAGGCTGCAGGTTGCATCCTGATCGTTTTGCACCATTTGGCCTTTTACGGCCCCATGTCGGATGTGGTGATGCTGGCTTGGCCGACATTGATCGGCTGGTTTTATGACCACGGGCGATTGGCTGTCCAGGTGTTTCTGGTGTGCTCAGGCTTTTTGATGGCCGCTGCATTGACGCCCGCCCAATCACTCGGTTGGTCGCAGGCTAGGAAGATGGCTGGGTGGCGTTACATGCGGCTGGTGATCCCGCTGTTGGCCGCTTTGAGCGTGACGGTGCTCTTGTCTGAATACTTGCGGGCTGATCACGTGATTTCGCATCTCTCGGCGACACCCGACTGGCCCACTGCATTGGCCCATCTTTTGCTGCTCCAGCATGTGTTGGATATCGAGGCCCTGTCTGCTGGTATCTGGTATGTCGCGATAGATTTTCAGCTTTATTGCATCGCTTTGCTGACGATGCTTGGGGCCTCAAAAATGGTGCTGCGTTACCCAGGACTGAACCTGGACAACGTGCGTTGGCAACTTTGGCTGGGTTTGACCTTGGGGTCTTTGATTGTCTGGAATCTGAACGACGATCTGGATGACTACGGCGTGTATTTTTGGGGCTCTTACGGCATGGGCATGCTGGCGTACAGTGCTCGGCAAAGTCGCATGGTCCTCAAGGGTTGGTGGGTGTTGGTGGCGTTGGGTTTGTTTGTACTGTGGGTGGATCCACGTTGGCGGATTGCCGCAGCCTGGGGCTGTGCTTTGCTGCTGGCGGCAGCGCCACAACCGTGGTTTTCAGGTGAAAGGGTGACCCTGGGCATGCGCCTCGCCGTCCAGTGGCTTTCCAGGGTGTCTTATTCGGTGTTTCTCATCCATTACCCTGTCAGTCTGGTGGTCAGTGCCGTGGTCACGGCTTACTGGCCCGAGGCGCTGACAGCCAATGCAATGGGGATGGCTGTTTCTGTGCTGATGTCTGTCTGGGCAGGCTACATGCTCAACAGCTTGACAGAGCGCCAACCGCAAAATTTCAGGCACTTGTTTGTGTGGAGCCTGATCTTCATGGCCAGTGTGGCACTGGCCATGAGTGGGTCATGATGCTGCTTTGACCTTCTCGGTGATGTAGGCCAAAGCCTCTTCGACCTGGTCGATCAGAATCAGGCACAAATCGCCAGGCGACAAGCGGGACAGCGCTGTGTCGATCGCATTGAACTCCCCCTGAATGTCTTGTACATGGGTGGTTCTTGCAGCACCCTGCAAACCTTCGCGCAGCAATCGAATGACCTCGCCATCTGCGCGCCCACGTTGGCAGGCATCCTGGTAAAGCAAGACTTCGTCGAAAGCCTGACCCAGAATTTTGGTTTGGTCGCGTATGTCCTGATCGCGTCTGTCGCCAGCGCCGCTGATGACCACCAAGCGTTTGTGGGCCGGCATGTTGTCGACCGCTTGCACGAGGGCCTGTATGGCGTCCGGGTTGTGGCCATAGTCCGCGATCAAGGTAGCACCGCGGTAGTCAAACACGTTGAACCGACCCGGCACACCTCGAATGTCGCTGATGAAAGTGGCGACACCTTGGGCAATCGTATCCCACGGCACACCCACTGCCCAGGCAGCACCAATGGACGCCATTACGTTTTCAGTCTGAAAGCCGATTTGGCCTTGCCGGGTAATGGGCACCTGGGAAAGCGGAATGCGGAAAATCTGTTTGCCTTTTTGAGCCACGATCTGGCCGTCTTCTGTGAACACCACACGTTTGCCTTGGGCGCGGTGAGTCGCCAAAACGGGCTGGTTGGCATCCAGCGCAAAAAAGGTCACATCGCCAGGGCAGTGCGGTGCCATCATGGCCACGGCAGGATCTGCTGCGTTGAGCACGGCCATGCCGTTGTGCTCTACGTTGAGCACGATCACGCGTTTGAGAACAGACAAGTCTTCCAGCGTCGTGATGTAGTTCAGGCCCAGGTGATCACCGCCGCCCAGATTGGTCACGATGGCCACGTTGCATCGGTCAAAGGCCAAGCCTTCGCGCAGCAGGCCGCCACGGGCAGTCTCGAACACCGCAGCATCCACATCGGGGTGCATCAACACGTTACGTGCACTGCGGGGGCCGCTGCAGTCACCCGAGTCGGTCTGGCGGCCGTTCACATACACACCATCGGTGTTGGTCATGCCAACGCGCAAACCTTTGGCTTTCAGCAAATGGGCCGTCAGACGCACGGTGGTTGTTTTGCCGTTGGTGCCTGTGACTGCAATCACAGGAATACGGCCTGTTGCGCCGTTGGGGAACATCTGGTCGATCACGGCATTGCCCACATCGCGGCCCTTGCCATAAGAAGGACTGATGTGCATGCGCAAGCCCGGGGCCGCATTGACTTCGACGACGCCCCCGTTTTGGTCTTCCAGTGGGCGCAAAACGGATTCACACACCACGTCAACGCCACAAATATCCAGCCCTACCATCTGAGCCGCTTCAATGACTCTGGCGGCGACTTCAGGGTGCACATCGTCGGTCACATCTGTGGCACTGCCCCCCGTAGACAGGTTGGCGTTGTTGCGCAAGATGACCCGGCGCCCCTTCTCGGGCACCGATTCGGGTTCGAGATCCTGGGCATGCAAGCGGCCAATCGCAATGTCGTCAAACCTGATCTTGGTCAGCGAGGTGGAGTGACCCGTGCCGCGGCGGGGGTCAGCGTTGACCAGATCCACCAGTTGGCGCACCGTGTGTTTGCCATCGCCCACCACCAAGGGGGGCTCACGGCGAGCCGCAGCAATCAGTTTGTTGCCCACCACCAGCAGTCGGTAATCGTGGCCCGGCAAAAATTTCTCGACCATGACGGTGCCGTAACGCTCGGCAGTGGCATAGGCTTTGTCAAAAGCTTCACGCTCGGTGATATTGACGGTGACACCTTTGCCCTGGTTGCCATCCTGCGGCTTGACCACAACGGGAAAGCCCACTTCCTTGCCGATGGCCCAGGCTTCTTCGAGGGTCTGTGCTGGGCGGCCCAAGGGCACGGGCACCCCGGCTGCGTGCAGCAGCTTTTTGGTCAGGTCCTTGTCTTGGGCGATGGATTCGGCGATCGCACTGGAGGCGTCAATTTCAGCAGCTTGAATACGCCGTTGTTGAGAGCCCCAGCCAAATTGCACCAAGCTGCCATCGGTCAAGCGTCGCAAGGGAATCCCTCTGGCGACAGCTGCGTCTACGATCGAGCCTGTGGAGGGACCCAGGCGCACATCTTCGTCCAGTTCATGGAGTTTCGCCAATGCGCTTTCCAGATCAAAGCCTTGACCGACTGTGGCAGCCCTGCAAAGTTGTTCGGCCAGTTCAAGCGCCAAACGGCCTACAGCCTCCTCGGAATACTGCACAACGACTTGGTAGACGCCCGACTCTTCGGTGGCGGTGGTGCGACTGAAGGTGACAGGGCAGCCCGCGTGTGCTTGCAAAGCCAGTGTGACTTTTTCCAGAGCATGCGCCATCGACGGCGACTGTCCGGGACGGCTGCCGTCAATGGGCCCGACCTCCGGAAAGATGCGCCGCAGTCGCTGCTCGATGGGGTGGTTGGGCAAGAGGCTGCGTTCGGCCTCAGGACATGTGACGATCGCCTCCATGGCCGTGTGACGGCTCCACAAATTGGGGCCGCGCAGTGCGCGTATTCTTGACACTTCCATGAAGCATTGTTCCTGTGATGAGCTAAGGCCGAAGGGCTTGTCGAATATCAATGAGAGTTGTTCTGGCCAAAGCTTTTGACACCGGCACGGATCAAATCCATGCTGATGTCCAGGGCCCATGCAACGCTGGCGGCGACCAGCATGTCATCGGAAGTGAGCCGACCTTCCTGCAACAGGCGCGAAACTGCGGGGCGCTTGTTGGACAGGACGAGGGCTTCACGTTGACCTTCACTCAAAACCAACTGCCCATCACGCCAGAAGGCAATCCGTCCGCCTTCCGTCCAATGGGCCAAAAGGCGAGGGTTTTTTTCGTCGTCGGCATAAAAAATCACGCTGCCATCGCAATAGCGGCTCAGATCGGCCACTTGGGGGTCAGCGGCATTCAGCACGGCTGTGCCACTAGGCAGAACCACGTCAATTTGCGTGCGGACATAGTCCGGCATTTTTTCGTCATTACCGGGGTATAAATCCTCCAGACCCTGGGCCTTGGGCATGCGCGTGATCACGCCAACCTGGCAGCGGTCATAAGGAAAACCTTCGGTCAGCAAATGGCGGATATCGCTTTCAAAAACGGCTGTTTGAACCGACCGGTTGATCAGCAGTCGTTGGGCATTGTCCCAGTCCATGCCACCTTCGCTTTGCAGTTTGCGCTGGTTCATGAACAAGCCGTCTGCACAGGCCAGGCCGGTGTACAGACCCTTGAGGTGCAAAAGCCAAGCCACCAATTGGGCAGGGCGTGTGGTATCCCCATCGCCGATGAGACCAATCACCGGAATCCGCCCGGTGTCCGTGGGTTTGAACAAATGGTTGGCAATGGCTTGCCCAACAGGTCGCGGCTTGCCTACGGCGGGCTTCAGGTGCATCAGCAAACCCGGGCCTGCATTGACCTCGACAATCGCGCCCCCTTGCGCAGCCAGCGGCCGGGAAATGTCTTGTGCAACCAGATCGACACCGGCGATGTCCAGGCCCACCACGCGTGCAGCCAGCACGGCTTGCGCGGCCAATTCGGGATGCACTTCATCCGTGACATCCAGGGCCATATTGCCAGTGCGCATGATGAGCACGGACCGGCCTTTTTCTGGCACGCTGTCGGCCGTCAGGCCCTGGCGCTTGAGTTCCAGTACCGAGGTGGTGTGCTCTTCCAACCGGATGGTGTCAAGTGGGTAATCTTCTTCTTCGCCACGGCGGGGGTCGGAGTTGATCTGAAGCTCGATCAGCTGCGCAATGGTGTGATCACCATCGCCCACCACGCTGGCAGTCTCGCCTTTGTTGGCAGCAGCCACATGGTCACCCACCACCAACAGGCGGTGCTCTTCACCCAGGATGAATCGCTCCACCATGACTTCGCTGCCCTCTGCCAGGGCAATGCCGTAAGCGGCTTCGATGTCTTCTTGTTTAGTAAGCTCGAGTGAAACGCCACGCGCGTGGTTGCCATCGGTGGGTTTCACGCACACGGGCAAGCCAATGTCTTGCGCCGCCTCCCAGGCCGCAGCAGGGCTGTCTACGATTTGGCCTTGGGGTACGGGAACGCCGCACATGCTGAGCAACTTTTTGGTCAGGTCCTTGTCTTTGGAAATGCCTTCGGCAATCGCGCTGGTGCGGTCGGTTTCGGCTGTCCAGATGCGGCGCTGCTGGGCGCCATGGCCAAGTTGCACCAGGTTACCGTCGTTCAGACGGATGGCGGGGATGCCGCGGTCACTTGCTGCGTCCACGATGCTGGCCGTGCTGGGACCGATGCACAGGCTGTCGACCATTTGCTTGAGTCGGTTGACTTCGGCTTTGACGTCGAAGGGGCGGTCTTCGATGGCGGCCAGGATCAGGTCACGGGCGGTCTCCAGCGCGCTGCGGCTGACGGCTTCATGGCGCGTGCGGATCACCACTTTGTAGATGCCTCTGGGTCCTGCTTCGCGGGCTTTGCCAAACCCGGTTTGCATGCCGGCCTGGGTTTGCAACTCCAGGGCGACGTGTTCCAGAACGTGGCCAGACCAGGTGCCCTCTTCAAGGCGTTGCAAAAATCCCCCGCGTTCGCCCACGCTGCAGCGGTGCTCGATCATCCCCGGCAGCCATGCCGTCAAGCGTTGGTTAAACCCCGGTAAGGTGTTGGAGGGAAAGTCTTCCAGGGCACCAATGTCGATCAGCGCCTCTATGACAGGGCGGTATGTCCAAATGTTGGGCCCGCGCAAATGGGTCATGCGCAGAAATTGGATGGTTTTGGCGTTCATGAATGAAAAGGGCGGCTATACAATGATCGGCCCATCATGGCGCTGGTGGATTGCTCTGAATTCAAAAAATACATGGGCAGTTCATGTGCAGTCATGGGCTACATCAGTGGTTGTTTTTTGTCTCGTCGGCCGTCACGGTCGTTCGAGTCGTTTCCGGTTCATCCCTCATGACATCAACTTCTTCTTTGGCCTGTGCATCCCGTCAGGTGCTTCCCGACGCTTGGCAGGTTGAAGTCCATTCTTGTCTGCTGCCTGAAGAAAACGCAACAGCCTGGCTGGAGGTTGACCTTGACGGCAGTTTGCAATTCGCCAAAAGTGCCATCATTTTGACCGATCAGCGGGTCTTATCCCGGGCTGAGGGTGAAAAAAACTGGTCCAGCTGGGCTTTGCAGCCGGATTTGTCGCTCAAGCTCACTGACCATGCGGGTGTGGGTTGCCTGGCATTGACCTCCCCTCAGGGACAATTGGTGGTTTGGCGCTTCACTCTGGGGCTGCAGGCTGCGGTGGCCCGCTGGGCGGCGCAGTTTGAAAGTCAGATGGTGCAACTGGGTCAGCCATCAGAGGGCCGCCCTTTGCAAAATGTGCTGTCCGGCTCGATCTGTCCGGTTTGTCAGGCCGTGATGTCCGATGAAGATGAAGAATGCCCCAGCTGTGGTCGGGCAGATCTGGCGCCCCCATCGACCTGGACCCTGTTCAAGCTGTGGCGCTTTGCCAAGCCTTACCAAGGTTCGCTGCTGGCGGGATTCTTGCTGACTTTGGCAGCGACGGCAGCAACTTTGGTGCCGCCCTACCTGACCATGCCCCTGATGGATGACATCCTGATCCCTTACCAAAATGGCAAGACCATCGATCCGGGGCTTGTTTCTCTGTACCTTTTGGGGCTGCTGGGCTCTGCCTTGTTGGCATGGGGGCTGGGTTGGGCCAAAACTTACATATTGGCTTTGGTGTCGGAGCGCATTGGCGCCGATTTGCGCACAACCACTTACGAGCATTTGCTGAAACTCTCGCTGGAATATTTTGGTGGACGGCGTACAGGCGATCTGATTGCCCGAATCGGCAGCGAGACCGATCGAATCAACGTGTTCATATCGCTCCACCTGCTGGACTTTGCGACCGACGTGTTGATGATCTTGATGACAGCCATCATTTTGTTCACCATCAACCCGACCTTGGCCCTGGTCACCTTGTTGCCCTTGCCTTTCATCGCCTGGTTGATCCATGTGGTGCGCGAGAAGCTGCGGACCGGCTTCGAGAAGATTGACCGCGTCTGGGCTGAAGTGACCAACGTGCTGACCGACACCATTCCAGGCATCCGGGTGGTCAAGGCTTTTGCGCAGGAAGACCGCGAAGCCCAGCGTTTCAAGGACGCCAACCAACACAACCTGCTGGTCAACGACCGCTTGAACCGGGTGTGGTCGCTGTTTTCTCCCACGGTGACCTTGATGACCGAGATCGGTTTGCTGGTGGTCTGGGGCTTCGGCATCTGGCTGGTCTCGGACGACCAGATCACGGTGGGTGTGCTGACCGCTTTTCTGGCCTATATCGGCCGCTTTTACGGCCGCCTTGATTCAATGAGCCGGATTGTCTCGAACACTCAAAAGGCGGCTTCTGGCGCCAAGCGGATTTTTGACATCCTCGACCACGTCTCCAGCGTGCCCGAGCCCCTCAAACCCGTGGCTTTACCCACCCCAGTGCAAGGCCACATCACGGTGCGCGATGCAGGCTTTCGCTACGGCAACCGCGCGGTGATCCGGCAACTCAACCTCGATATACAACCCGGGCAGATGATTGGGCTGGTTGGCCACAGTGGTTCGGGCAAGAGCACGCTGGTCAATTTGATCTGCCGTTTTTACGACCTGACTGAAGGCACGATTGAGCTGGACGGAACCGACATCCGGCAATTGAAAGTGGCCGATTACCGCCGACAAATTGGCTTGGTGCTGCAAGAACCTTTCTTGTTCTTTGGCACGATCGCCGACAACATCGCTTACGGCAAACCCGAGGCGAGCCGTGAAGACATTGTGGCGGCCGCACGTGCCGCCCATGCCCACGAATTCATCTTGCGCATGCCACAGGGCTACGACTCGCTGGTGGGTGAGCGTGGACAGGGTTTGTCGGGTGGTGAGCGCCAACGCATTTCGATTGCAAGGGCTTTGCTGATCAACCCGCGCATTCTGATTCTGGACGAGGCGACTTCGGCCGTGGACACCGAAACCGAAAAGGAAATTCAAAGGGCCTTGGACAACCTGGTGCGTGGGCGCACCACGATTGCGATTGCGCACCGGCTGTCTACCTTGCGCAAGGCCGATCGCCTGGTTGTCATGGACAAAGGGGTGGTGGTGGAAGAGGGCACACACGATGCGTTGATCGAGGCGCAAGGCGCTTATTGGCGTCTGTATGAAGCCCAACAACGGCAAGCTGAAACCGAAGCGGTTTTGGGTGGCAGCATCGAAGTCACAGCGCAAAAGGTGAGTGTATGAACCCGTTTGATCTGCAACGCGATGCCTTTGGCCGCTGGGTTCTGCAAATGCCCGATGGCACTCGCCATGTCCCGGTCACGGCTTTGCGCGCTTATCCCGTGTCAGCACCTGACGCAGGTGTGGCACTGATGGACGCTGAAGGTCATGAAATTGTCTGGATCGAGTCGCTGACCCAGCTCGATCCGCCATTGCGTTTGCAGGTTCTTCAAGCCTTGAACGAGCGCGAATTTTTGCCCGAAATTCTTCAGTTGACCGATGTCAGCAGCTTTGCCACACCTTGCACCTGGACGGTCGTCACCGATCGGGGTGTCACACAGTTCTTGCTCAAGGGCGAAGAAGACATACGGCGCCTAACAGGCACCGTGCTCTTGGTCAACGATGCCAATGGGGTTCAATTCATGATCCGCGACCTGGCGGCCATGGACAAAAACTCGCGCAAACTGCTCGACCGATTCCTCTGAATTGCTTGGAACAGCGGTTCAAAGCGGCCAGACTGAGCCGTGCTCGGGCACCAGTGCACGCCACTTGATTTCGTGCTCGATGCGCTGGCGCAGCATGTCCGAGCCCTCGCGCTCGCCATGCACCACATACACCTGCCCCGGGGCACTGGGCATTTTGTGCAGCCAGCTCAACAACTGGTTGGCATCGGCATGTGCGGATGCCGATTCGATCTGCACCACTTCGGCCCGCACGGTCACGTCTTGCGCATGAATCCGAATGGTGCTGTGACCACTGGCCAGCGCCGCGCCACGGGTGCCTGGAGCCTGATAGCCGGTCAGGATGACCATGTTGCGGTGATCGCCGGCGTATTGCATCAGATGGTGCAATACCCGCCCACCCGTGGCCATGCCACTGGCCGCCAGGATGACCATGGGGCCGTGTCGGTGCAGCAATGACTTGGACTGCTCGGGCGTCTCCAACATGGTGGCCACATAGTCCATATTGCGGACTTCTTGCACACTCAGGCGGTGTTCGCCGGGATGGCGCTCAAACAAGGCCGTGGAATGAATGGCCATGGGGCTGTCCAGAAAAATGGGCAGGCCCTTGGGAATTTGCCCGGCAGCCTTGAGCTGCGCAATGGTGTGCAGCACAGCTTGCGCCCGCCCTACGGCAAACACCGGCACCACCGCCACGCCGCCGCGTGCGGCCAGCTTGTGCAAAAGGGGGCCGAGTTCTTCAAACAGTTTTTCCTTGGGGTGCTGGCGATCGCCATAAGTCGATTCGATCAAGACGGTATCTGCCTGAGGTGGCGGCTCTGGCGGGTTCATCAAAGGGTCGTCAGGACGGCCCAGATCACCCGAAAACAAAACGCGCCGACCGCCTATATCGAGCAGCAAACTTGCTGCCCCCAGAATGTGTCCCGCCGACTGAAAGCGCGCCTTCCAGCCGCGAATCGGCTCAAACCACTGGCCTTGTTTTTCAGCGTGCAATTGTTTCAAGCTGTGGATGGCCTCTTGCTTTGTGTACAGCGGCAGGGCCGGGGCGTGTTTGGAGAAGCCGTGACGGTTGGCAAAAAATGCGTCTTCTTCTTGAATGTGCCCACTGTCTGGCAGCAAGATGCTGGCCAGATCGCAAGTGCCCGATGTGGCATGCACCCGGCCCCTAAAGCCGTTTTTGATCAGCAAGGGCAGGTAGCCGCTGTGGTCCAGATGCGCATGGGTCAGGACCACGGCCTGAATGTCGCCAGGCACCACGGGCAAGGGGTTCCAGTTGCGCAAACGCAGTTGTTTGTAGCCCTGAAACAAGCCGCAATCCACCAGCAAGCGCTGGTGATTGTGTTCGATCAGGTACTTGGAGCCGGTCACGGTGTCGGCTCCGCCCAGGAAGGTGATGGTGGCGCTCATGTTTGCATGTTGCACCTCAATCAAAAAGGCGGTTTGACGCAAGTCAAACCGCCTTTCAGTAAACGCCCGGCTTTACGCGCCGAAGAACCCTTTGAGTTTGTCGGTCCAGCTTTCGCCGCTGGGCTGGTGCTTTCCACCGCCTTTGCTCAGCGAGTCATCAAATTCCTTGAGCAGTTTTTTCTGGTGTTCGGTGAGCTTGACGGGCGTTTCCACCGTGATGTGGCAATACAAATCACCCGGGTAACTGCCCCGCACGCCTTTGATGCCTTTGCCGCGCAATCGGAATTGTTTGCCCGTCTGGGTGCCTTCCGGAATGTCGATGGCTGCTTTTCCGCCCAAAGTGGGCACGTCAATTTCACCACCCAAAGCCGCTTTGGTGAAGCCGATGGGCACAGCACAGTGCAAGTCATCACCATCGCGTTCAAAAATTGCATGTTTCTTGAGGCGGATCTCGATGAACAGATCACCCGGTGGCCCGCCATTGGTGCCCGGTTCGCCGTTGCCTGCACTGCGGATGCGCATGCCATCGTCGATACCCGCCGGGATTTTGACTTCGAGTGTTTTTTGTTTTTTGACCTTGCCTTGGCCTTGGCATGTGCCGCAGGGCTCTGGAATGATCTTGCCGGTGCCACGGCAATGTGGGCAGGTCTGCTGCACGCTGAAAAACCCTTGGCGCATTTGCACCTGGCCCTGACCATGGCAGGTTGCGCATGTTTTTGCGCTGGTACCCGGCTTGGCGCCAGAACCACTGCAGGTGTCGCAGGCATCCCAGCTCGGTATGCGCAATTGCGAATCCTTGCCATGGGCGGCCTCTTCGAGCGTGATCTCCATGGCATAGCTCAGGTCAGCACCACGGAAAACCTGGCGTCCGCCGCCACGCCCACCACGGGCCTGGCCACCAAAGATGTCGCCAAAGATGTCACCAAATGCATCACCAAAACCGCCAAAGCCTTCGGCGCCACCGCGCATATTGGGGTCGACACCGGCGTGACCGTGCTGGTCATAGGCGGCGCGCTTTTGCGCGTCCGACAGCATTTCGTAGGCTTCTTTGACTTCCTTGAATTTGGCCTCGGCTTCTTTGGCTTTCGCATCCTCACCCTGGTTGCGGTCAGGGTGGTACTTCATCGCCAATTTGCGATAAGCCTTTTTGATGTCTTCGTCTGAGGCGTTTTTGGCAACGCCCAGCACTTCGTAAAAATCTCGTTTGGCCATGGGGCAATCCAACCGTTAGAACAAGAACGCCGCGAAGGCAATTCAGTCACCTGAATCAGCTTGCGCGGCGGGACTGCGGGAAACCCGCAGAGGGGTGGGGTATTAGCCCTTTTTGACTTCCTTGACCTCAGCGTCCACCACGTTGTCGTCTTGTGGTTTGGCCTCGGCGGCACCGCCAGCGGCTGCGCCCGCAGCAGCTTGCTGCGCTTGCATGTCGGCATAGACTTTTTCGCCCAGCTTTTGGCTGGCCGTCATCAGAGCTTCGGTTTTGGCTTCGATGGCGTCTTTGTCCTCGCCCTTCAAAGCTTCTTCCAGTGATTTGGCGGCTGCTTCGATCGCTTCTTTTTCAGCCGCTTCGATCTTGTCGCCATGCTCGGTCAGGCTTTTCCTGACACTGTGGACAGCAGCTTCACCGGCGTTGCGAGCTTGTACCAACGCCAGCTTTTTCTTGTCTTCTTCGGCGTTCAGCTCGGCGTCTTTTACCATTTGCTGAATTTCGGCTTCAGACAAGCCCGAGTTGGCCTTGATCGTGATCTTGTTTTCTTTGCCGGTGCCTTTGTCTTTGGCACCCACGTGCAAGATGCCGTTGGCATCAATGTCAAAAGACACTTCGATTTGCGGTGTACCGCGCGGTGATGGTGGGATGCCTTCGAGGTTGAATTCACCCAATGCTTTGTTGCCGCTGGCGATCTCACGCTCACCCTGGAACACCTTGATCGTCACTGCCGGCTGGTTGTCCTCTGCGGTCGAGAAGGTCTGTGCAAACTTGGTCGGGATGGTGGTGTTCTTGGTGATCATCTTGGTCATGACACCGCCCATGGTTTCAATGCCCAATGACAGGGGGGTCACATCAAGCAGCAGCACGTCGGTGCGATCGCCCGACAAAACCTGGCCCTGAATCGCTGCGCCAACGGCCACGGCTTCATCGGGGTTCACATCCTTGCGTGGCTCTTTGCCAAAAAACTCTTTGACCTTTTCTTGCACTTTGGGCATGCGTGACATGCCACCGACCAGAATGATGTCGTCGATGTCGCCAACCGACACACCTGCGTCCTTGATCGCTGTACGGCAAGGGGCAATGGTGCGCTCGATCAGCTCTTCTACCAACTGCTCCAACTTGGCGCGGGTCAGCTTGATGTTCAGGTGCTTGGGGCCTGTGGCATCTGCCGTGATGTACGGCAGGTTGATGTCGGTCGAGGCCGAGCTAGACAATTCGATCTTGGCTTTTTCTGCAGACTCTTTCAGACGCTGCAGAGCCAGCACGTCTTTGGCCAGATCAACGCCGGATTCTTTTTTGAACTCGGTGATGATGAAGTCGATGATGCGCTGGTCGAAGTCTTCGCCGCCCAGAAACGTGTCGCCGTTGGTTGAAAGCACTTCGAACTGCTTTTCACCATCGATGTCGGCGATTTCGATGATGGACACGTCGAAAGTGCCGCCACCCAGGTCATACACGGCAATCTTGCGATCGCCTTTTTCGGTTTTATCCAGACCGAACGCCAAGGCAGCAGCCGTGGGTTCGTTGATGATGCGTTTGACGTCCAAGCCAGCAATCCGGCCCGCGTCTTTGGTGGCTTGGCGCTGCGCATCGTTGAAGTAAGCGGGCACCGTGATCACGGCCTCGGTCACTTCTTCGCCGAGGTAGTCTTCGGCGGTTTTCTTCATCTTGCGCAGGATCTCGGCGCTGATCTGAGGAGGGGCCAGTTTTTGACCACGCACTTCCACCCAGGCGTCGCCGTTGTCGGCTTTGGCGATGGTGTAAGGCATCAGGTCGATGTCTTTTTGGACTTCTTTTTCTGCGAACTTACGACCGATCAGGCGCTTGACTGCGTAAAGAGTGTTCCGGGGGTTTGTGACGGCCTGGCGCTTGGCCGAAGCGCCGACCAGGATTTCGCCGTCTTCTTGGTACGCAATGATCGACGGGGTGGTGCGAGCGCCTTCGGCGTTTTCGATCACTTTGGTCGTGTTGCCTTCCATGATGGCCACGCACGAGTTGGTGGTGCCCAAGTCAATACCGATGATTCTTCCCATTTTTATACTCCGAAATTGATTGAAATGCAGATGATTCGCAAGTGGGGCAGTGGGGAAACTTTTCAAGTCCCCCTGCTCCAAAAAAGGTTTTAGGTGAAAGCCTGTGCTTACTTGGGGGCTGTGACCGTCACCAAAGCAGGGCGAAGCACGCGGTCAGCGATGGAGTAGCCCTTTTGCAGCACCGATACCACGGTGTTGGCCTCCTGTTCGGCGGGCACCACGCTGATGGCTTGGTGGTGGTGTGGGTCGAACTTGGTTCCGGCAGGGGGGGCTATTTCGAGCACTTTGTTGCGTTCCATGGCACTTTTGAGTTGGCGCAAGGTGGCTTCAGACCCTTCCCGGATTTGCTCGATGGTGACGTTTGGGATGGCCAGCCCGGCTTCCAGGCTGTCCAGAACGGGCAACAGGCTGTCTGCAAATCCTTCGACGGCGAACTTGCGGGCCTTGGCGATTTCATCATCGGCTCGGCGGCGAGCGTTTTGCACATCGGCCTGGGCACGCAGGAATTGATCGGCCAGATCGGCGTTTTGCGCCTTCAGATTGGCCAGTTCAGCTTGGGCATCACCCAGCAGGTCAGGGGGGGAGGAGGCCGAATTTGTGGCTTCAGCGGCCAGTTCTTCGTTGCTCAAGGGGCTGTTATTGGGGTTTTGTGTGGCTTCTGACATGAACAATGTCCGGAAAAAAATGAATACCCCCATTAAATAGGGGCGTTGTCTCAGGCTTCAAGAGGTCAAGAAAAAACCCGCCAGAGTGGCGGGCAGAGTCCAGGGGGTAAGCGACAGGCTCAGCTCAGGGCCAGCAATTCCACGTCGAACTTCAAGGTGGCGTTGGCTGGAATCACGCCGCCAGCGCCGCGGGCGCCATAACCCAGCTCGGAGGGGATGATCAGGGTGCGCTGACCGCCCACCTTCATGCCGGCAACACCTTCGTCCCAGCCCTTGATGACCATGCCAGCGCCCAGACCGAACACAAAGGGATCGCGGCGGTCACGGCTGGAGTCGAACTTGGCGCCTTGCCCCCCTTCGTTGTAGAGCCAGCCGGTGTAGTGCACCGTCACGTCTTGACCTGGGGTGGCTTCTGCGCCTTCGCCCACAACGGTGTCTTCGTATTGCAGGCCGGAGGGTGTCGTGTTCATGGGTGAGCTTTCAGGAGGAAGTGGCCCGGGGCAGCCATGTGGCAAACCCGGGTGTAGAAAACCCAAAATTATGCCAGCACAGAGGGCCGGGCGCCATGGGGCTGGCTGATGCGCGAGTCGTTGATCAGGCCAAAAGCCCCCGGCGTGCCAAGTCGCGCATCAGGGCACGCGCGCCATATGTCCAAGGCTTGGCTTGGTCGGAGGTGGTGACCTGGTTGACCAAGGTGCCCAGCAGAGGGGTTGAGACGCTGACCACATCGCCCGCCACATGCGTGAAGCCCTGGCCTGGGCCGTGGCGGTCTTGGGTGGGGGCGAACATGGTGCCCAGAAACAGCATCATGCCGTCGGGGTATTGGTGGTATTTGCCCATGGCTTGCCCGACCAGGTCCAGCGGATCCCGGCTGATTTGCGACAGGGAACTGCTGCCTTGCATGACAAAACCCTCGGGGCCTTGAACTTTCAGACTCAGTTCACATTGGCGGACATCGTCGATGCCAAAGTGCGCGTCAAACAGGCGAATGAAAGGGCCAATGGCGCAACTGGCGTTGTTGTCCTTGGCCTTGCCCAACAGCAAAGCGCTGCGGCCTTCAAAGTCGCGCAGGTTCACATCGTTGCCCAGGGTTGCGCCCACCACTTCGCCGCGCGAATTGGCCGCCAGCACAATTTCGGGCTCGGGGTTGTTCCACTGGCTGCCTGGGTGGATGCCAACCATGGCCCCGGTGCCCACAGCGCTCATGGGCTGCGCTTTGGTGAAGATCTCAGCATCCGGCCCGATCCCGACTTCAAGATACTGAGACCACATGCCTTGGGCCAGCAGCACCTCTTTGAGTTTGACTGATTCGGGCGAACCAGGGACCACGCTGCGCAAGTTGTCACCGATCACGGCCACCACCGCCTGCCGCACGGCCTCGGCCCGGCTGGCATCGCCCCGGGCTTGTTCTTCGATCACGCGCTCAAGCATGCTGGCCACAAAAGTCACACCTGCAGCTTTGATAGCTTGTAAATCGCAGGGTGCCATGAACCATGGCAACGCGGGGTCACGGTCAGTTTCGGTGCTGTTGACCAGGATCGCGGCCGTGTCGCCCAGCCGATGGGCCTGGCCGGATGCCATGAACTGTTGAACGCGAACGGCCACCTGGTCTTGTTCCAGCAAGTCGCTGCAAGTTGCCGCCAAAGGGGACAGGTCAAGAACCGCTTCGGGCGTGACCGCGACCAGGACTGGCCCCGTGTTGGGTTGCCATACGCGACCGATCAAAGGGGCATGGTCGCAAGGCTGGGGCAAGGTGGTGGCGTTCATGGTCGATTTTGTTGTTTATCAATGTGAATATCTTGCCAGAAGGCCAAAGCCATGGATGTCTCGGACAGGCCTGCAAATTCTGCCTGCTGGCGACATCAAATGCCATGGGCTGCAAGCGGGTGCGTTACCGCACCGATACGCCTGAGCATCGACATTAGAGTGGTTTGCATGAACCAAAGGATCTTTCAGATGAAGACAAGTCATGCATTCAAAGCTGCTGGCAGTTGGACCAGTGCTCTGGCCATATTGCTCACGGGTTGCGCCACCGCCACACCAGAGCAAAAAGCCGCAGGTACGGGCGCCTTGATTGGTGCGGTGGCCGGTCAGATATTGGGGCGCGACAGCCAATCCACTGCCATTGGCGCGGGCCTGGGAGCTTTGGGCGGCTATGTCTGGTCCAAAAACATGGAAGACAAAAAGCGCGCCATGGAAACCGCCACAGCGGGCACGGGCACGGTGGTCACCCAAACCGCAGACAACCAGCTCAAGCTGAGCATCCCGAATGACATTTCTTTTGACACGGGGCGGTCTGACATCAAGCCGAATTTGCGCCCGATCCTGGACCAGTTCGCCCAAGGCTTGGGTCAGCAGCCCGGCATGGAAGTGCGCATCGTGGGCCACACCGACAACACTGGCAGCGATGCCATCAACAACCCCTTGTCGGTCAACCGCGCCCAAAGTGCGCGTGATTATTTGGTCTCTTGCGGCGTGAGCAGCAGCCGCATCGCGATTGATGGACGCGGTTCACGCGAACCCATTGCCGACAACGCCACAGAAGCTGGCCGGGCACGCAACCGCCGCATAGACATCTTTTTGGCCGAGCGAAGTCAAAGGTAAATTTTTTGCAGCAGCGTTAGCAGGGTTTGGCGTTGAGAGGGCGTGAGCTTGGCAGTTTTCTCGATTTCCAGCTCGCTGGCGGCTTGCTCGGCTTGCACCATCAGGGCCTGGCCCTTTGGGGAGGCATGCAAACCGACCGCCCGTCCATCGTGGGGGTGGGGTTTGCGCTCAATCAGACCGCGGGATTCCAGTGACTGGATCAGGCCCACCAGGTTGGGGGGCAGCAGGTTGAGGGTCGCACAAAGTTGCCGGGAGGTCACGCCGGGGTTGTGCTGGATGGTGGACATGACAGAAAAATCCACCGGCTTGAGCCCATAGGGCGCGAGGCGCTCCAGAAACAACTCGATGATGCTCAGTGCCGCCCGGCGAGCGTTGTAGCCCATCAGGGTTTGCAGGAAGCTGGTGTCCACCTTGTCGATGGCCGTCGACGGCTTGTCTTTGGGTGGGCTGGTGGAAACTTTGACTGGATTTTTAGCAGTCAGACCCTTGGCAGCACCCTTGACCAGACGGGCTGGCACTTTGACCGGCACTTTTGGTTTTTTCAGCTCGCCTGTGCCGGGCGCTGGGGTTTTGGTTTTAGGCATGGCAGCGTGATTATGTGGCCACAGCGGCGCACTGCGACACGATGATGAAGGTGCGCATCTGGAACTCGGGCAGCACCCAGTCGCGCAGGGCTTTGGCCGGGGCACGCCAGCGGGTGTCAGCATTGGGTGTGTCGGCTTCGATACCGGCTTCGATGCGCAACCAGGCCCAGTCCATCAGCACCAGTGCCACGGCACGCAGGTAGTCGTCGGCGACGCGAAACGCCAGCGCCGCGTCTTGCGGTGCGGTCTTGACGACCTGCGCTGTCACAGCGCGGAGCGTCTGAATGCGAGCGTGCGCCTGTGTGCTGGCTTTGTGCTTATCTGGCAAGTCGGCTTGGACAGTGTCCAGCAGGGCATACATGCCTGCACCGCCGTCGGGCAGTATTTTGCGAACCAGCAGGTCGATCGCCTGAATTTCGTTGGTGCCTTCGTAAATCATGGCCACACGCGCATCGCGCACGATTTGCTCAATGCCCCACTCGCGCACATAGCCGTGGCCACCGAACACCTGCAGACAATCACTGCCGCCATGAAAGGCCTGGTGGGTGAAGACCGATTTCATCACTGGTGTGACCAGCGCGCACCAGCGCTGGGCGGCGGCCTGTTTGTCGGCATCAGGACTGTGCTTGATCAAGTCGAGTTCGAGCGCTGTGCGGTAGGCCAACACGCGACCCGCATCGACCCAGGCGCGTTGTGTGTCCAGGATGCGGCGCATGGCTGGGTGCTCGCCGATCAGGTCGGCCTCACCTGCCGATTTGCCTTTGCCAGGCGCCCGCATCTGGCGTCGCTCTTGCGCATAGGCATCGGCCTTTTGCCAGGCCGCATCCAAAAGGCCAATGCCTTGCAGGGCCACATGCAGGCGGGCTGCGTTCATCATCACAAACATGGCGCCCAGGCCTTTGCCAGGCTCGCCCACGATGGCACACAAGGCTTCGTCAAAACGCATCACGCAAGTGGGACTGCCGTGCAGGCCCATTTTCTCTTCGATCCGGTCGCAGTGCACGCGGCTTCTTGTGCCGTCCGGGTAAAACTTGGGGACCAGAAACAGTGACAGGCCTTTGGGGCCGGGGGGCGCATCGGGCAAACGCGCCAGCACCAAGTGAACGATGTTGTCGGTCAGGTCGTGGTCGCCACCCGAGATGAAAATTTTGGTGCCACTGACCGCATAGCGGCCGTCGGGCATGGGGACAGCCTTGGTGCGGGCCAGGCCCAGGTCGGAGCCTGCGTGTGGCTCGGTCATGCACATCGTGGCCAGCCATTCGCCGCTGGCCACTTTGTCGAGGTATTGCGCTTTGAGTTCATCACTGGCGTGGTGCTTGATGCATTCGTATGCACCGTGCAGAAGGACTGGTAAGCCTTCTTGAAGCCTGGCGGCATGGTGACTGCGCCATCTTTCCATTGGGCCCCGATTTCGTCGCCATCTCGGTTGAGGGGGGCGATGACTTCGCTCACGAACTTGCCCGCCTCGTCCAGCACTTGCTGCATCAGATTCGCGTCTACCTCGGCAAAGGCGGGCAGGGCTTTCAGTTGGGTGTGCGCATTCAAAACGCGGGACAACACAAACTGCATGTCTTCGGTGCGGGGCTGGTAGGTGTTCATGGCGAGTTCAGTCAATCAAAAAATCCGGAGCGCCGTCAGGGTGCTCCGGACCGTGGCAGCCCAGCGGCAGATCAGGAGTCGACGCTGAAGCCGATGCGCTTGATCAGCGGGCCCCAACGCTCGAGCTCCACTTGTGAGCTTTTCAGTTGGTCTGCCGTTGTGCCGCCAAAGGGAATCAAGCCGACCACGGTCAAGGCGTCTTGCACGCCTTTGTCTTTCAGGGCAGCGTTGATGGCTGCGTTGGCGACCTGGATCACATTCGCGGGGGTTTTGGCGGGTGCATAAAAACCAAACCATTCTTCCACGGTCAATTCCGGAAAGCCTTGTTCGGCAAACGTGGCCACATCAGGAACAAAAGGCGAACGGGTCTTGCCGGACGTGGCCAGCAGGCGCATTTTGCCGGCTTTGTGGTTGGCAATGAAATCACCGTGGGGTGTGAACATACAGGCGATCTGGCCTCCGACCACGTCGGTCACGCCAGGCACTGAGCCACGGTAGGGAACATGCTTGAACTCAAAATTCTGGTTCAGGCCCAACAAGGCGCCAATGAAGTGAGGTGTTGAACCGGCAGCAGGGGATCCGTAGCTCGCTTGCGCGGGGTTGGCTTTGGCCCAGACCACAAAGTCTTTCACGTTCTTGACACTGGCCGGCACCATGGGGCCCACGGCAAAGCCGTGGTGAATCATGGAGGCGGTGCCCACCGGGGTGAAGTCTTCAAAGGGCTTGTATTGCAGGTTTTTGAAAATGTGGGGGTAAAGCGAAATGGCCGAAAAAGGGGTCATGGCCAGCACCGAGCCATCGGCTGGCGCGCTTTTCAGCAAATTCAGGGCGATTTGTCCCCCAGCACCCGGACGGCTGTCGATCACGCCAGAGTTTTTGCTGTAAGGGGTGCCGCCAAATTTTTCGGCCACGCGTCGGGCGCAAATGTCGCCCGAACTGCCAGGCGGGAAACCGTAGAGCACTTTGACTTGCTCGATGGGCAAGCCGCTTTGTGCCCAAACGTGCTGGAAAGCAGTGCTGCCAAATAGGGCTGTAGTGACAGTGGTTTGAATGAATTCACGGCGATTGCTCATGCTTGTCTCCTCTAAGGGGTGGTTGGAAAACGGGTTAAAAAATCAGTGTTTTGGGCGGTTTGGGTTGGGATCAGTGGGACGATGCTGCCTTGAATGCCTTGTCCGCAGACCCTTCCAAACCCGCCAACAAGGCTTTGCTGTTACCAGGAATGACCATTTGAAATTTCTTGTCTACAAATGTGTAGTCGTAGTAACCCATGCGCGCCAGCGGCTGGATCTTGAGCACATCCACCAAGCCTTGGGTATCAATGACCTCGTCATCGATGTGGATGGCCACGACGCGGCCAAAAACCACATCGGC
Source organism: Limnohabitans sp. 2KL-17 (assembly GCF_003063415.1). Lineage (GTDB taxonomy): Bacteria > Pseudomonadota > Gammaproteobacteria > Burkholderiales > Burkholderiaceae_C > Limnohabitans_A. The sequence continues at coordinate 41,156 of NZ_NESK01000019.1, read as the reverse complement.
ACTGCCCATGGGGGGCTTTCCCGGAAAGCGAAGGCTGTTGAGGTAGACGCACTCGAACTGTATGGGTGAGCCCTTGACCCGCATGGGTTTGACAAGCCGACTGGCCAGTTTTTCCAGGCCAGCAAGTTCAAATTCGTCCACGCCAGGGGGAACCTCTTGGGCAGAAAGATTGACGGCATCGCGCAGTTCATAGGTGGCCATGTTCCAGACAAATTCACCGGTCTGTTCGGCGTTTCGCACAGAGTCCTTGCGCTCGCCTTGGGTGGTCTGGTTGGCACTGAACATGACGATGGGCGGATCAAATGTCACGTTCTGAAACTGGCTGTAAGGCGCCAGGTTGTGACGGCCTTGTGCATCAACGGTCGAGATCCAGCCAATGGGACGCGGGATCACGCATGACTTGAACGGGTCGTGCGGCAGGCCATGGGGGGTGATGCCAGGTTCGTAATACATGCTTCGGTTCTGTTCTCTTCGGGGTGTACGTTGCGTGCAAGAAAGGCTTTGTGCAGCTTTTTAGCTGCACAAAACCTTGATGTCCTCGGGCACGGGAATGGCTTTGATGCGGTCGGGGTCTTCGGGGTGCTTGATGCAAAATGCCCGAACTTCGGTGCCTTCGCACAGCACAGTGTCGCCACGCATCACCACATGCTTGTGTACAAAGACTTTGTCACGCCACTCCTGCACGCTGGTTTGCACCTGCAGGGTCTCGCCATAGGTGGCGGGACGGATGAATTTGGTGTTGATCTCCAGCAGCGGGGTGCCGATGATGCCGCGCGTCTTGACCAACTCCCGCCAAGGCAGAACGCCACACTTGACGAAAAAGTTCAATGACGAAGCGTCCATCCATTTGGAAAAATTAGGGAAGAACACGATGCCCGCGGGGTCGCAGTCCCCGAACATCACTTGCACTTCGTAAACAACAGTCTTGCTCATTCGGGGTCTTTCAGCGGGGGGCCATGCGAAGGGCGCCATCCAGACGAATGACTTCGCCGTTCAGGTGGTTGTTGTGCACGATGTGTACGGCCAGTTCGGCAAATTCTTCCGGCTTGCCCAAGCGTGCTGGAAAGGGAATGCTGGCAGCCAAAGACTGCTGTACGGGCTCAGGCAAGCTGGCCAAAAGCGGGGTCTTGAACAGGCCGGGGGCGATGGTGCACACGCGGATCCCATGTTGCGCCAGGTCTCGCGCCATGGGCAGCGTCATGCCCACCACGCCGGCTTTGGAGGCGCTGTAGGCTTGCTGGCCGACCTGACCATCAAAAGCAGCAACCGATGCGGTGAAGACCATCACGCCGCGGGCACCAGCTTCCATTGGATCGAGTTTGGCGCATGCCGCAGCAAAAAGGCGTGCCGCGTTGTAAGTGCCGATCAGGTTGACGTTGATCACTTTGGCAAAGTCTTCCAGCGGTGCGGCGTTGCCGTCCTTGCCGACCACGCGCTTGGCGCTGCCAATGCCTGCAATTTGCATCAGAATTCGGGCGGGGCCGTGTGCAGCGGCTGCGCTTTCAATGGCTTGAGCCATGCTGTCCGGATCGCTCACATTGCATTTGACGGCATGCCACCGATGTCCTTGGCCACGCGCTCGGCGTTGTCCATGTTCAGGTCGAGCACCACAACCTTGGCGCCCAGCCGGGCCAGTTCGCGTGCAGTGGCTTCGCCCAGACCGGAGCCGCCGCCGGTGACCAGTGCTGCTTGTCCTTGGATGTTCATTTGGGTTCCTTGGTCGAAAGAGGAGGGTAAATGCTTCAGGTGCGATCAGGCTGCAGCATCTGGGTTTTCAATCAACAGTGCAATGCCCTGACCGCCACCCACACAGGCACTTGAGATGCCGTAGCGCAGACCTGAACGTTTCAGTTCACGCGCCAGCGTGAGGGTCAGGCGCACGCCAGTGGCCGCCAGCGGGTGGCCCAGCGCAATCGCGCCGCCATTCACGTTGAGCTTGGACAGGTCGAGGCCCAATTCGCGGCCCACAGCCAGTGTTTGCGCGCCTTGGGCTTCGTTGATCTCGAAGCGGCCAATGTCTGACAGCTTCAGGCCCGTGCGCTCCAGCAGAAGGCGAATCGCCGGTGCCGGGCCGATGCCCATTATTTCGGGCGGAACGCCCACGGCGGCCGCTGCAAGCAAGCGGGCCAGAGGTTTTTTGCCGTGGGCTTTGGCATACACTCCGGAAGTGACCACACAAGCGGCGGCACCATCGACCAAGGCTGAGCTGTTGCCACCGGTTTGAACGCCGCCTTCGTAAACGGACCTGAGCTTGGCCAACACTTCGGGTGGCGAAATGCGTGGGTGGGTGTCGGCACTGACTTGGGTGACTTTGCCTTGCAACTTGATGCCGCGGGCGTTGTAGCCTTCGAGTTCAAATTTTTCAGTGACCACAGGGACGATTTCACCCGCATGAAAACCCGATTCCTGGGCAGCCACGGCTTTGGCAAAAGAGTCTGAGGCGAACTGGTCCACCTCTTCGCGGGTGATGTTGTATTTTTTGGCCAGGTTTTCGGCGGTCTGGATCATGTTGATGCCTGCAGCCGGATCCTTCAGGGCCTCCCACATGAAGTCCTTGAAGCCCACGGGTGCGCCCAGCTTGAAACCGGTGCGGTGGTCAAAGGCGGCAATCGGATTGCGCGTCATGCTTTCGGTACCAACAACCAGCGCAGCCTCGCAAACGCCCGATTCAATCTGCTCGCCTGCCTGGCGAAAGAGTTCAAAGCCGGTGCCGCAAATGCGCTGCACCATGATGGCGGGCACCTCTTGTGGCACGCCGGCATACAGGCCAATATGGCGCGGCAATACAAACTGGTCAAAGTCGCCAGGGGCCATGTTGCCCGTGATGACCGAGCCGATCTCGGTGGGGGCAATGCCTGCGCGCTTTAAGGCTTCGCGGGCGGCCTTGATGCCCAGGTCCGTGGGGGAGATGTGGCCGAGTGCGCCGCAGTAATCGACCATGGGCGTGCGCACGCCTTCGTGCATCCACACATCGGCAAAAGCGTTGAAGAAACCTTTGGAAGCCATGTTGTTCTTTCTTTAAGTTCAAGCCTGGGGCTTGATGATGTAGTGCAGCGTTTCGCCATGCAAAGCTGCGACGGTGTCGGCGCGGTGGGTCAGCACTGAGCGTTGGTTGATGGAGCCCTTGTCGGTGATTTCGCCTTTGTCGATGGTGGGCGGCTCTGACAACAAGCACAGGCGAGCGATGCGGTTGGCGCTGCCCGTGCCGCTTTTGGCCAACTCGTTGACGATTTCCTGGAACTTGGCCAGTACAGTGGCAGACGCGAGCACCTCGGACAGCGGCACGTCGGCAGCCAGGCCGCTCAAGGCGCGCACGGCGGGCGTCGGAAAAATCATCGCGCCGACTTCTTTCATGTTCAGGCCTGTGAGCACCGCGTCCTGAATGTAGGGTGCGCCTGCTGCAATGATCTTGCTGCGCAGCGGACCCACGCTCACAAAAGTGCCGGTGGCCAGTTTGAAGTCTTCGGCAATACGGCCATCGAATTTCAGGCCCAAATGGACATCGATTTCGTCGATCCACTTGACGGCATCGCCCGTCTTGAAGAAGCCTTCTTCGTCAAAAGCACCAGCAGTTTCTTCGGCGTTACGCCAGTAGCCGGGCGTGATGTTGGGTCCACGGTAGCGCACCTCGGTTTTGCCCTGCATGTCCACCAGTTTGAGTTCCAGGCCGGGCGTCGGGACGCCCAAATCACCGGCGTGCACAAAGGGGTTGGTCACGAAGATGCCGAACGGACCCGACTCGGTCATGCCCAAGCCCGTGCCCATCACGATGCGTTCACCCACTTCGCGCTCTTGCGATTCATAAAGGCTGTCCCAGATGGGCTGGGCCAATGCAGCACCGGCATAAAAGAACATCTGCACGCGCGACAAAAGTGTCTTGCGCAGGGCATCGTCGGTCTTCATCGCGTTGGCAATGGCTTCAAAGCCGGTGGGCACGTTGAAGTACACCGTGGGGGCGATTTCGCGCAAGTTGCGCAGAGTCTCGTTGATGAGCGCCGGTGTGGGCTTGCCGTCGTCGATGTACAGCGTGCCGCCGTGATAGATCACCATGCCCACGTTGTGGTTGCCGCCAAAGGTGTGGTTCCATGGTAGCCAGTCGACCAATACAAGTTCTTTTTCGGCCAACACGGGCATAGACTGCGCCATCTGCTGCTGGTTGGCACACCAAAGGCGCTGGGTGTTGATGACGGCTTTGGGTAGCTTGGTTGAACCGCTGGTGAACAGAAACTTGACGATGGTGTCCGGGCCCGTGGCGGCAATGGCTGCCTCCACTGCAGGCGTTGCAGCCGTGGCGCACAGGCTCTCGAATGTGGTGACGGGGCGGCCTTCCACAGCGCCTTCGGCCATCACCACTTCCATGTCGTTGCTGACCGTAGTAGCAATGGCTTTGGCGTAACGGGCATCAGAGGCAAACACCATGCCGGGTGTGACTGTTTTGAGTACGTGCTTGAGCTTGTCGTAGTCCACGCTGACCAGTGAATAAGGTGGCGATGTGGGCACAAATGGCACACCGGCCACCATGGCGCCCAAGGCCAGCAGGGCGTGTTCCAAGCTGTTCTCACTCAAGATGACAACGGGGCGCTCGGCGTTCAAGCCCCGGTTGATCAGACCTTGCGCAATATTGCGTGCGGTGGCCCAAGCCTGCGCATAGGTGATGTGTTTCCAGTCACCCAGCGTGCCATCGGCTTGCTTGACACGGCGGGCCATGAAGCTGTGGTCTGGCTTGGTTTGTGCCCAGTGTTGCAGGCGGTCTGTCATGCGCTCGGCAAAGGGCTGCAAAGGCTGCTCGGCTGTCAGGTAATGCGTGCCTGGCACGCCATCGCGCAGGGTGACGCGGGTGACGCCGAACTTCAGGGGGCGGAATTTGAGCGGGCTCATGCTTGTCTCCTTTATTTTTTTGATGCCTACTCAACCCTTTTGTACTTTGGGGGCCTTGCCCTCAAGGAATGCACGTACTCGGGCTTTCGCTTCAGGCGCTGCCTGCGCAATCGAAGAAATCAGGGCTTCCGTGAACAGGCCGTGGTCGGCGGGTTGCTCTGCAATGCGGGGCAGGGCATGCATGAGTGCAAAGTTGGTCAATGGCGCGTTGGTGGCAATTCGGTTGGCCAGTTCGATGGCCTTGTCCAGTGCATCGCCTTTGGCAACCAAGTACTGCGCCAAACCCACGCGTTCACCCTCTTTGGCGTCGTAAACGCGGCCGGTCAGCATCATGTCGGTCATTCGCGCCGCGCCAATCAGTTTGGGAATTCGCACCGAACCACCACCGCCCACAAAAATGCCCCGAGTGCCTTCTGGCAAGGCGAAGAAAGTGCTGTCATCGGCCACTCGGATGTGGCTGGCGCTGGCCAACTCAAGCCCGCCACCGACCACGGCGCCATGCAGCGCCGCGACCACGGGCACGCGCCCTTGCTCAACCGCGTTCAAGGCCACGTGCCAGCTGCGTGAGTGGTGAATGCCTTCGCCAGCATCGCGTTCTTTGAGTTCGGACAAATCAAGGCCGGCGCAAAAATGGTCACCTTCGCCGTGAATCACCGCTGCACCGGCTTCAGGGGGCAGATTTTGGAAGACATCGCGCAGTGCTTCGATCAGGCCGTCGTTCAGGGCATTGCGCTTGCCCGGACGGCACAAACGCACCAGGGCCACAGCGCCGCGCATTTCAAGCGCTATGCCGTTGGCCGCTGCGCGTTCGAGGATCGGATTGCTGGTTTGTGTCATCGGAGGTCCTGGGAATGGCTTGATCAAAAGATCAATAAGGTTATTTTTGATAACCATATTGTGCTCGGATGGTGCGCTTGTGCCCTTGGTGTTTTCCCTGATTTTTGGGAAAAAAGGACAAACTACTGCCATCCTGATTTTGGAAATGATCAGGCAGGCACCGATGCCATCGGCGTTCCCCCAGGTGCTCAGTCTTTCGGACCCCAGGGCGTGAACCAGACAGCTGCTGCTGTCACCACCCCATACAGCAGCATGGCCACGGCCACCAGTGTGTAAAAGCTCTCGGCTGTGGCGTGGTTTTGCGCCAGCCAATAGCCCACGCCTGCCACCAGAACCAGTCGCACGGTGCCCGCCAGAACGGGGCCGACCACCTGACCCGCACCTTGCGATGCGAAGTACAGCGTCAAGCCCAGACCAAAGAACGGGAAGGCCGGGCCAGCGGTGACCAGGTACTGCCGGGCATGGCTCAGCACGGTTTCGTCTTGTGTGAACAGACGAGCCCACAAGTCTGGTGCGAGGGTGACCACCAAACCGATCAAGCCCAGGTTGAAGGCAGATACGCCACCCGCCACCCAAGCCACACGCCTTGCCCGAACTACATTGCCTGCGCCCATGGCCATGCCCACCATGGGCACCGAGGCCACGCCAATGCCAAAGGCAATCGGGATCAACATGAACTCAAGCCGCTGACCAATGCCATAACCCGCCAGAGCTTCGGTGCCCAGTTGTGCCACCAGGCCCGTAAAAATCAGAATGGCCAGCACAGATTGCACAGGCGACAAGCAAGCGATAGCCCCCACTTTGAGGATGTCCGCAAACATCTCCCTTTGCATTTCAAAGGCATTCAGCTTCAGCGTCAGCTGGCCCTTACCAGCCATCAGATACCAGAGGAAATAAACCACCCCGAAGGCTGTGGCGACGATGTGCCCCCAGGCCACGCCCACCATGCCCATGGCAGGCAAAGGGCCTGCGCCCAACGACAGAACGCCCCCCAAAATGATTTGTAAAACTGCTGTGGCGACCAGCGCCACTGAAGGGACGCGCATGTTGCCCGTTCCCCGCAAAACAGAGGCCAGCGTGTTCATGAGCCAGACCAGCAAAGCACCGGTAAAGAGCACGGCTGAATAGCGAACAGCTTCTTCGAGAACCGCGTCCTTGCCCCCGAGAAGATTGTAAAAGTCGGGCCCAAAGGCCAGAAAAATGGCGCTGTAAAGTCCACCCGCACCCACACCGATCACCAAGGCGTGCAGCAGCAAGCTCTGGGCGCGTGCTGTGTCGGAAGCGCCCAGCGCACGGCTGATGGCGGCAGACACACCACCCCCCATGGCACCCGCTGACATCATTTGCGTGAGCATGGCAAATGGAAATACCAGCGCCATGGCGGCCAGGGGCGCTGTGCCCAGGCGGCCAACATAGTAAGTCTCGGCAATGCCCACCAGCACGGTCATGGCCATGGCCAGCACATTGGGCAATGACAGTCTGAGCAAGGTGGTCAAAATGGCGCCTTTGAGCAGGCGATCCAAAGGGTTGTGCGGTCGGGTCATGGGCGCATCTTTTCGGTGGGGTAAGCGACCGAGGTGACTCAGACGACAGGGTCGCTTGTCGGTGGGACCTGAAGCAGTTGGTCCATCGGCCAGTTCAGCAACTCCGCCAGGCGGCAGACCACCCACCGGGCTTCAAGGGCGGAGAAAACGGAGGGGTCGGCCAACAGTCCCTGCTCACATTGCTGCAGCACCAGGTCTTCGGTGATGCCGAGGGTGAACTGCATGTTGGCGGCTTTTTCCGTCAGCAAGTTGGCCAGGTCTTCGCACAGCTCATAGCGCTGGGCCATGTCTCGCTGACCCATGGTGGGCTTGATCTTGCCCGGGGGCACGAACAGCGCCATGAAAGATGGCGGGATATGGATCTGGAATTCGTCGGTCATGGTTGTCAATGGCTTCAGCGCTGAATTAACGCACAGACGCCTGGGCGAGGATTTTTTAAATTGCCAACAGCACTCCCAAGCTGAAGTTGGGTCCGTGTTGATCAGGATTTTTTGACGAACTCGGTTTTGAGTTGCATCGGACCGAAGCCCTCAATCTTGCAGTCGATGTCGTGGTCCCCTTCAATCAGGCGGATGTTTTTGACTTTGGTGCCGACCTTGACGACAGCGGATGATCCCTTGATCTTCAGGTCCTTGATCAGGGTCACAGCGTCGCCGTCTTGCAGAACATTGCCGTTGGCGTCTTTCCAGACCTTGACAGCTTCGATAGCGGGGACATCTGCAGGGTTCCACTCATGCCCGCAGCTGGGGCACACCATGAACTCGCCCTCCTGGTAGGTGTATTTGTCGTGGCATTGGGGGCAGGGGGGAAGTGCGTTCATTGGTTTCTGACCAGACAAAAACCGGATTGTCGTCTCCAAACACCTTGAAATCCGGTGCTTGCTTTTACCGTTATGCTTGCTGCGACTCTTTTCGGATTACTTTTGTCGATGGCTGCAACTCCCAAATCGCTCACGGGCTTGGTCCCTTTTTTGAAACCCTACCGCATGGCTTTGGGTTTCGCTGCTTTGTTTTTGCTGCTGGCGGCTGGCACCACGCTGGCCTTTCCGTGGGTCCTGCGCCAGCTGATCGACCAGGGCCTGTCCACAGGGGCTTCAGCCGAACAGTTGTCAGGGAACTTCTTGCAGCTGTTTGGGGTGGCAGCGGCTTTGGCGGTTTTTTCTTCAGGTCGGTATTACACCGTCAGCTGGTTGGGCGAGCGCATCACCGGTGACCTTCGCAATGCGGTTTACGGCCATGTGCTCAAGCAAAGCCCGGCCTTTTTTGAAACCACGCAGTCGGGGGAGGTGCTGTCGCGCCTGACCAACGACACCACGCTGGTGCAAACCGTGGTGGGTTCGTCTTTTTCGATGGGCTTGCGCAACCTGGTGATGGGTGCGGGGGCTCTCTTGATGCTGGTCTGGACCAACCCGGTCTTGATGCTGCAGGTGGTGGCAGTGCTGGTGGCCGTGATATTCCCCAGCGTCTACCTGGGTCGTCGGGTGCGTCGACTTTCGCGTGCCAGTCAGGACCGGGTGGCTGACTCCAGTGCCATCGCCTCAGAGGTGCTGAACGCCATCACAGTGGTGCAAAGTTACACCGCCGAAGGCCGCGAGACCCGCCGCTTCATCGACTCAACGGCGCGTGCACTGGGAACAGCCCTGGGCCGCATCCGAGCACGAGCGGTGCTTGTGGGCTTCATCATCATGGCCTCCAGTGCGGTTTTGCTCTGGGGTTTGTACATGGGCACCTTGGCTGTGCGAGCCGGTACCAGCACGGCCGGCCAGTTGGGCGAAACGGTGTTTTACGTGATCTTGCTGGCCAGCGCCTTCGCGGTGTTGGGCGAGGTCTATGGCGATATGTTGCGCGCTGCAGGCGCCACCGAGCGCCTGATGGAATTGCTGCACACCGAGTCAAACCTCAAGATCACAGACCAGCCACAAAAATCGCCCTGGCCTCAAGGCGGTTCATCGCTGCAGTTGGAGGCGGTGTGCTTTCACTATCCGTCACGCCCCGACACCTGGGCGCTGAACCAGCTGAGTGGCCAGATTCAACCCGGTCAGACTGTGGCCGTGGTGGGCCCCAGCGGCGCCGGCAAAACCACGGTGTTCGATTTGCTGATGCGCTTTCATGACCCTCAGTCGGGCCGCATCGTGCTGGATGGCGTGCCCATTGACCAGATGAATTTGAATGATCTGCGTGAGCGCATGGCCATCGTGCCCCAAGAGCCGGTGATTTTTTCGGGCACAGTGATCGAGAACATCCGTTACGGCCGCCCCGATGCCAGCTTGGAAGAAGTGCACGCGGCTGCCGAAGCGGCTTATGCACAAGAGTTCATCCGGGAATTGCCCGAGGGCTTTGACACTTATCTGGGGGACCGGGGCGTTCGTTTGTCGGGCGGGCAGAGGCAACGCATCGCCATTGCGCGTGCGATCCTCAAGAACCCGCCGCTTTTGCTGCTCGATGAGGCCACGAGCGCGCTCGATGCGCAAAGTGAAAAAATGGTGCAGGCCGCTTTGGACAAAGCCATGGTGGGCCGCACCACGCTGGTGATTGCCCACCGCCTGGCCACAGTGCAACGTGCTGATGTGATCTGGGTCCTGGAGCGGGGTCGCCTGATGGAGCAGGGCACCCACGCCGAGTTGCAGGCCAAAGGCGGGCTTTACGCCAGCCTGGCGGCCCTGCAGTTCAACGGATCAAACTGACTCCTTTTTGTCGTCGGCGGTTGGGCATTCAGCTTCTTGCTGTGCTTTTTCCCGCGCCCGCTGCTGGCGAGTTTGTTCTTGCGCCCGGCGCACATCGTGCATTTGCCAAAAGGCAAACACAAACACCAGTCCGAAAATGCCCAGCTCTAACCAGATGCCCATGCTATTTCTCCTGCTCACTTATTGACCAGCACATCCTAGCGTCTGTTGCCCGTGCGGTGGGTTTGAAGGCCTATCAGCAGCTTGGATGCCTGCGCAAGTCTTGCAGTGGATCGTGCGTCCGGGTGTCAACAAGGGTTGACAGTTATTGAAATAAGGCTATATTGACACTCATGCCCGTCAGTTTGGACAGACGGGTCTTCCTTTCGGAGGTTCCATGAGTCTGTTGACACGCGCTGAGCAAGCCTTGAACACCCATTTTGAGCAAGCGGCTGGCGTGGGAGCGCCCCCCCGCCTGGTCGCTGCCATGCGGCACGCGGTATTTTCGGGGGGTGCCCGCATCCGCCCACAACTCTGCATGGCCGTGGCCACGGCTTGTGGCGATGATTTGCCCCAACTGACCAACGCCGCCGCTGTCGCCTTGGAGTTGATGCATTGCGCCTCACTGGTGCACGACGACATGCCGGCCTTTGACAATGCCGACACCCGGCGTGGCCGCCCCACGGTGCACAAAGCCTTCAGTGAACCTCTGGCGCTGCTGGCGGGCGACGGCTTGATCGTCATGGCCTACCGGGTTTTGCTTCAATCCGGTGCTCAGCGGCCAGACCGGCTGATTCGACTGATGGACAACATGACCACCGGTGTGGGTTTGCCGGATGGCATCGTGGCCGGGCAGGCTTGGGAGTGCGAGACCAGTGCCGATCTGGGCCAATACCAGCGCGCCAAGACGGGTGCCTTGTTCGTCTCGGCCACCTGTGCCGGTGCGCTCAGCTGCGGCTTAGAACCCGAACCCTGGGCGCCGTTGGGGGCTTTTCTGGGCGAGGCTTACCAGGTCGCCGATGACATCCGGGATGTGATTGCGGATGCCGCCAGCCTGGGCAAACCTGTTGGGCAAGACATCCTGCACGCCCGGCCCAGCTCAGCCCAAGCCTTGGGCTTGGACGGGGCCATTGCCCATTTTGACCACCTGATCGACCAGGCCGCAGCCTCGATTCCGGTGTGCTCGTGCCGAGACATGTTGCGTCAACTGGTGCAACTTGAAGCCGAGCGCCTGGTGCCCAAGGCCTTGTGCGAAGGCTATTTCAAGGCCCACCCCGGCGTGGCTGCCAGCCGCATCAGCGCAACGCATTGAGCGCTTTCTCCTGCTCTTGAGACCGCGAAAGAATCAACATGTCACAGCACCTGGATCTGGCCGCCATTGCGACCCATGCCGTTCCCACCTCGTTCAAAGATGCCTTGCAAGCCCGACTTGAACGCTGGTACGCACACCCCGGTCTTTACCGCTGGTCTCTGGGCAATCCGTTGACGCGTTGGCTTACGCGTCGCCGCACCCGTAAATTGTTTGATTTGATGGCTGGTTTTGTTCACAGCCAGGTACTGCTCGGCTGTGTCCGGCTGGACCTGTTCCGTGCGCTGCACCATGCGCCCGCCTCTTTGACCGAGCTGGCCCGCCGCACAGGTCTGGCCCCTGTTGTCTTGCAGCGCTTGCTGCTTTCGGCCGTGGCCCTGGGACTTCTGGAGCACCGCAGTCAGGGCCGGTTTGGCCTGGGCCCGCTGGGAGTTCCGCTGGCGCAGCACGAGGGCATTGCTCAAATGATCGAGCACAACCATTTGCTGTACCAGGACATGCAAGACCCTTTGCAGTTCCTGAACAACGCCTGGAGTGGCGGCATGGCCGAGTACTGGCCCTACGCCCATGAGAAGCCCGTACCAGCCCCGCCTGACCTGGACAAGTTCACTCGCTATTCACAACTGATGGCGGCATCGCAAGGCTTTGTGGTGCAGGAAATCCTGTCGTCCTACTTTTTCGATGAACACCGTTGCGTTCTGGATGTCGGTGCCGGCCAAGGGCGATTTGTAGGCGAATTGGCTGTGCACGCCCCGCACCTGAAGTTCAAGATGTTTGACCTTCCCCCTGTGCTCGATCTGGCCCGTGAAGGACTGAAAGCCAAGGGTCTGAGCGAGCGTGTGACGCTTCACCCGGGCAGCTTTCTGGACGACCCCTTGCCTGAAGGCGCGGACCTGATCACTCTGGTGCGTGTGGCCCATGACCACCCCGATGCAGTGGTTCGCCAGATTTTGCTAAAGGCCCATGCCGCCTTGCCTGTGGGCGGGGTCTTGTTGCTGGCCGAACCCATGGCCCAGCCCGACGAAGAGCCCGGACAGCCCAGCGCATCGGCTGACGCGTATTTCCATTTTTACCTGTTGGCCATGGGGGCAGGTCGTCTGCGCACCCCGAAAGAGCTGCAAAGCCTGATGGAAGAAGCCGGATTTACCCACGTGGAACGAGTGCCCAACGCCATGCCGATCCATGCCCGGATCCTTTTGGGACGCAAATCTCAGTGTTTACCCTCTGTTTCGCCGAATAGTGTCAATTAACTTTGACATGTTGTGATGTAAAGCAAAGAATACAAGCATGAAATCCCAAGCCGTTGTCTTCAACAGTCCCAGGCACCTGTCCTTACAGGCCCTGGACTTGCCAGAGCTGCAAGCCGGCCAGCTGGAAGTGGCTGTCGAGTTCAGTGGCATCAGCACCGGTACAGAGCGCATGCTCTGGGACGGCAGCATGCCGCCTTTCCCGGGCATGGGTTATCCGCTGGTGCCGGGCTATGAAACGGTGGGTCGCGTGGTCCGCGCTGCATCAGATTCGGGTTTACAGGCCGGTCAGCGGGTTTTTGTGCCGGGCGCCAACTGTTTCACCGGGGTCAAAAGCCTGTTCGGGGGCACGGCCTCGCGCCTCGTGGTAAACGAACAAAAAGTCATGCCGGTTGCAGAGCACCTGGGCGCCCAGGCGGTGCTGTTGGCCTTGGCTGCCACGGCCTACCACGCTGTGTCGGGCGGGGGTCAGCAAGACCCCTTTGCCCCGCCGGAACTGATCATTGGCCACGGCGTCATGGGCCGTTTGCTGGCTCGACTCACCGTGGCTGCAGGCTTGCCTGCCCCCACGGTGTGGGAAACCCAGACCGACCGTTTCGCCGGTGCACACGGCTACACCGTGGTGCGGCCGCAAGACGACCCGCGGCGCGACTACGGCACGATTTACGACGTGAGCGGCGATGGCAGTCTGCTCGATACCCTGATCCAGCGCCTGCGCCCCGGTGGCGAGCTGGTGTTGGCGGGCTTTTACAAACAAGACCTGAAATTTGCTTACGCCCCGGCCTTCATGCGCGAAGTGCGCATGCGCATTGCGGCCGAGTGGAAGCGCCCTGACCTGCTTGCTGTCAACGAGCTGGTGCACACCGGCCGCTTGTCCCTTGACGGTTTGATCACCCACACCCAGCCATCGACACAAGCTGGTTCCGCCTACGAGACCGCCTTCGGAGATGCGAGCTGTCTCAAGATGATCATTGATTGGAGTGCCACTGCATGAACACCGAAACCACCGCCCAGCCCATCAAATTTGTCGAGTTGCTGCGCCGCGAGGCCGATGTGGAGCCCGATGCCGTCAGCACCAGCGAGGTGACCAAAGAAACCCAAATCATTGCCATTTACGGCAAGGGTGGCATTGGCAAAAGCTTCACCCTGGCTAACCTGTCTTACATGATGGCGCAGCAGGGCAAAAAAGTCCTGTTGATCGGCTGTGACCCCAAGAGTGACACCACCAGTTTGTTGTTTGGTGGCAAGGCTTGCCCCACCATCATCGAAACCTCTTCACGCCTGAAGCTGTCAGGCCAGGCTGTGAGCATTGGCGATGTCTGCTTCAAGCGCGATGGCGTGTTCGCCATGGAACTGGGTGGCCCCGAAGTGGGGCGTGGCTGCGGTGGTCGCGGGATCATCCATGGTTTCGAGACTCTCGAGAAACTGGGTTTCCATGACTGGGGTTTTGACTTTGTGCTGCTCGACTTTCTGGGCGACGTGGTGTGCGGCGGCTTCGGTCTGCCCATCGCCCGTGACATGTGCCAGAAGGTGATCGTGGTAGCCAGCAACGACTTGCAGTCCCTGTATGTAGCCAACAACGTTTGCTCGGCAGTGGAGTATTTCCGAAAGCTCGGCGGTAACGTCGGCGTGGCAGGCATGGTCATCAACAAGGACGATGGCACGGGAGAAGCTCAGGCCTTTGCCACCAATGCCGGCATTCCTGTGTTGGCCGCCATTCCGGCCAACGAAGATATTCGGCGCAAAAGTGCCAGTTACGAAATCATCGGCCGCCCAGATGGCGAGTGGGGTCCATTGTTTGCGGAGCTGGCCAAGAACGTCGCAGAAGCCCCCCCGATGCGTCCGAAACCTCAGACCCAAGACCAATTGCTGGGCTTGTTCAGTGCCGATGTGGTCGGTCGCAACGTGGTGCTTGAACCAGCCACTTTGTTCGACATGGTGGGTAAAAACGAAGACATCAAGCCATCGCTTGAAGTCGTCTACGACGCCGCCTGATTGCAGCACCTGAAGACATCGAACAGGAACTGGCCATGACACGCACCATCCCGATCCATCCCAGCCCACAGCCGAGCAATCCTGCAGGCTTGCAAGGCGATGGCATGGGTTGCCACGCCGGGACCGAGACCATGGTGGCCGCAGCCAAACAAGCCGGCAAGTCCGAGGTGCTCGACCAGTATGCCAGAGACTATCCGCGCCAGCCCGATGCGGGTCCGCACGACCAGCCGCAAAGCATGTGCCCTGCGTTTGGCTCGCTGCGTGTGGGTTTGCGCATGAAGCGCACTGCCACCATCTTGTCGGGTTCAGCGTGTTGTGTATACGGCCTGACCTTTACCTCGCATTTTTATGGCGCACGCCGCAGCGTGGGTTATGTGCCTTTCAATTCGGAGTCACTGGTCACTGGCAAGTTGTTTGAAGACATCCGCGAAGCGGTACACGCTGAGGCCGATCCGGCCAAGTTCGACACGATCATCATCATTAACCTGTGCGTGCCGACTGCCAGTGGGGTGCCGCTGCAACTGCTGCCCAAAGAAATCAATGGGGTGCGCATCATCGGCATTGATGTGCCAGGTTTTGGCGTGCCCACCCACGCTGAAGCCAAAGATGTGTTGGCCGGGGCGATGCTGAAATACGCCCGTGAAGAAATCATGAGTGGCCCGGTGGCCGCACCAAAGGCTGGACGGGGGGATAAACCCACTGTGGCCTTGCTCGGAGAGATGTTCCCCGCTGATCCGGTCATCATTGGTCAGATGCTGGCACCCATGGGGCTGGCTGCCGGCCCGGTGGTGCCTACCCGTGAATGGCGCGAACTC
The DNA here is from genome assembly GCF_003063415.1 of Limnohabitans sp. 2KL-17. Lineage (GTDB taxonomy): Bacteria > Pseudomonadota > Gammaproteobacteria > Burkholderiales > Burkholderiaceae_C > Limnohabitans_A. Next base: position 25,869 of record NZ_NESK01000019.1, on the reverse strand, counting down.
TATGCCGCGCTTGACTGCTCGGTGGCCGCTGCCATTCACCCTTTTTATACCGCCAGTGTGCGCGAATTCAAGGCTGCAGGCCGCCCTGTGGTGGGTTCGGCCCCGGTAGGCCTAGAGGGTACACAGGACTGGCTGCAAAACATTGGCCAGGCTGCGGGCATTGCGCAATCGCAGATCGACCTGGCGCGCAACCAGGCGCTGACACAAATGCGCGGGTTGCTCATGCAAAAGCCGATCTCGGGCCGCATCACCCTGAGCGGTTACGAAGGCTCCGAATTGCTGGTGGGCCGCTTGCTGATTGAGTGTGGTGCCGACTTGCGTTATGTGGGCTCTGCTTGTCCGGCGACCGACTGGAACGCCCAGGATATCGCTTGGCTGAAGGCCAAAGGCGTGCAGGTGCAAATGCGTGCCTCGCTGGAGCAAGACCTCAACGCCATGTATGAATACCGCCCCCAGTTGGCCATTGGCACCACCCCGGTGGTTCAAATTGCCAAGCAAAACAGCGTGCCCTCGTTGTACTTCACCAACCTGATTTCGGCCCGGCCGCTCATGGGCGTGGCGGGTGCTGGATCACTGGTGCATGTGGTGCAGGCGGCCATGGGCAACCAGGCCCGCTTTGACGCCATGAAATCCTTTTTTGGTGATGTCGGCGTGGGCCATGCGGCAGGCGTCTGGGAATCGGTGCCCAAAGACCGACCCGAATTCAAGGCCGAAACACGCCGCCAGATGGAAAAGATTCTCAAAAAGCGCAAAGCCGAGGAGATGGGATCATGAGCGACACGACTCAAAGCCCAGCGCCCAACACTTTGCCCAAAGCGAAGTCGCCTTTGATCTTGGACCATGACCGCGCAGGCGGCTACTGGGGGGCGGTCTATGTCTTCACCGCCATCAAGGGTTTGCAAGTGGTCATCGATGGCCCTGTGGGTTGTGAAAACCTGCCCGTGACCTCGGTGCTGCATTACACCGATGCACTGCCTCCGCACGAATTGCCCATTGTGGTCACCGGGCTGGCAGAAGAACAACTGGGTCGCGAAGGCACCGAAGGCACCATGAAACGTGCCCACGCCACCCTGGACCCCGAGTTGCCAGCCGTGGTGGTGACAGGCTCGATTGCCGAAATGATCGGCGGCGGCGTCACACCCGAGGGCACCAACATCGCGCGCTTTTTGCCACGCACCATCGACGAAGACCAGTGGCAGTGTGCCAACCGTGCGATGTATTGGCTGTGGAGTGAATACGGCCTGCGCAAAGTGCCTGCGCGCAAGCCCTTTGATGAACGACCAGCCGGTGAAAAACCGCGTGTCAACATCATTGGCCCCTGTTATGGCACCTTCAACAGTGCCAGCGACCTGGCCGAGATCCGTCGTCTGGTGCAGGGCATTGGTGCCGAGGTCAACATGGTCTTTCCGCTGGGCAGCCACCTGGCCGATGTGTCGCGCCTGGTGGAAGCCGATGTCAACATTTGCATGTACCGCGAGTTTGGCCGCATGCTGTGTGAGGCGCTGGAGCGACCTTACCTGCAGGCACCCATCGGGCTGCACAGCACCACCAACTTCCTTCGCAAGTTGGGTGAGTTGCTGAACCTCGATCCCGAGCCTTTCATTGAGCGTGAAAAGCACACCACCCTCAAGCCCATGTGGGATCTGTGGCGCTCGGTGACACAAGACTTTTTTGCCACAGCAAGCTTTGCCGTGGTGGCGGGTGAGACCTATGCGCGCGGCTTGAAAAATTTCCTCGAAACCGAAATGGGCTTGCCTTGTCGCTTCAGCGTTTCGCGCACGGCAGGCAATAAGACAGACAACGTGACTGTGCGTGAACTGGTCAAGACCCAAACCCCGTTGATCATGTTTGGCAGCTACAACGAGCGCATGTACCTGAGTGAAATTTCTGGCGGTAGCCCGATGCGGGCAGCCTTCATTCCGGCTTCGTTTCCAGGTGCCATCATCCGCCGCCATACCGGCACGCCATTCATGGGTTACAGCGGCGCCACTTATGTGGTGCAAGAAGTTTGCAACGCACTGTTTGACGCCTTGTTTCACATCCTGCCGCTGGGCACCGAGATGGACAAGGTCGAAGCCACGGCAGCGCGTGGTGTGGTGGCCCCCAATGCCAGCTGGCAAGACCAGGCCCATCAGCGCCTGCGCGATGTGGTGCAAAGCCAGCCGGTGTTGGTGCAGATTTCTGCGGCCAAGCGCTTGCGCGATCAGGCCGAGCAACTGTCGCAGGCCGCAGGCCAAGACGAAGTCACTGAAGCCCATGTGAATGCCGCCAGCCGAGAACTGGGGATGGGGGTCGTAGCATGAAAACTTTGCGGCCATTGAATAAACACGCAGGTGCCGACCCGGTCGTTGCCCTGCACAAGATGTCGTGGCCTTTGGCTGCGGATGCCCATCTGCGCGGGCTGTGCGCACCCCGGGTCGCAAGGCCTCGTTAACAGGAGCAAAAAATGTCAACCAAGACATCAATTTCCGGACTTACCGATGAGGAAGCCCAGGAGTTCCACCACTACTGGATGCAAGGCACCGTAGGCTTTACAGCGGTCGCTGTACTGGCCCACATCCTGGTCTGGGCGTGGCGTCCCTGGTTCTGATTCAGAGCCTGTTTTTTCACCCATAGATTGACGGAGTCACTGTCATGCAAAACACAACTCACCTCAACGAGGACCATTCGCGTGCGGATGAATCCCCGGCATTTTGGTCCATCTTCCTCATCGGTTTTGGATGTCTGTTCGTGGTCGTCGTACTGGCCAAGCTGGTCGGCGTTCACTGGCGGGATCTGTTGCCCGGCGCTGAAGATGCCAAAAGCATGAGCCAAGGCGTGAATGCTGCGGTGTACACCTTCATGTCCCACATCATTTAGGAGATTCACCATGTGGAGAATTTGGCGACTGTACGACCCTTTGCGTGCCATGGTACTGCAGGGTATTTTCTTGTTCGGGCTGGCCGCGATGATTCACCTCATCTTGCTCAGTACCAACAAATTCAACTGGCTCGACGGTGCGAAAAAACCGGTAGCGGCATCGGCGCAAAACTCGCCGCTGCCGACGTCGGTGGCTTCGCTGGCCGCGCCCAAGTCCTGATTCAGGACTTGTCATCCAGATGCTGTCATTGAACCCGTTTCAATGCGGCATCTGTTTATCCACACAAGCAGGAGGACCAAGCCATGGCCATGCTGAGTTTTGAGAAAAAGTACCGCGTTCGCGGTGGTACCCTGCTGGGTGGCGATTTGTTCGACTTCTGGGTCGGTCCTTTTTACGTCGGGTTTTTCGGCGTCACAACCTTGTTTTTTTCGTTCCTGGGTACGGCCCTGATTTTGTGGGGCGCCTCACAAGGCCCAACCTGGAACATCTGGCAAATCAGCATCGCACCGCCTGATCTGTCGTATGGCCTGCGCTTTGCGCCCCTGATGGAGGGGGGCCTGTGGCAGCTCATCACGGTCTGCGCGATTGGGGCGTTCGGCTCGTGGATGATGCGCGAGGTCGAGATCTGCCGAAAACTGGGCATGGGTTTCCATGTGCCTGTGGCTTTCGGTGTGGCCATCTCTGCTTACGTCACTTTGGTGGTCGTGCGGCCAGTGCTGATGGGCGCCTGGGGACATGGCTTCCCCTACGGCATCTACAGCCACCTTGACTGGGTGTCCAACGTGGGCTATCAGTACCTGCACTTTCACTACAACCCGGCACACATGATTGCCGTGAGCTTCTTCTTTGCCAGTGTGTTTGCCTTGTCGCTGCACGGTGGCCTGATTTTGTCGTCCACCAACCCTGCACCGGGCCATGTCGTCAAGACACCTGAGCATGAAGACACGTTCTTCCGCGACATCATTGGTTATTCGATCGGCACCCTTGGCATCCACCGTTTGGGCTTGTTTCTTGCACTGGCTGCTGTGTTGTTCAGCGCCCTGTGCATCGTGCTCAGTGGCCCCTTCTGGAGCCGTGGCTGGCCCGAGTGGTGGAGCTGGTGGCTGAACATGCCGATCTGGTCCCAGTGGCCCGTCTGAGTCGGACTGCAAGCACAGCCCGAATCCAAAGAATTGAGGAGTACAGCGAATGGCCGACTATCAAAACCTGTTTACCACGGTGCAAGCTGTGGGTCCGGTGCACCTAGGGGTAGAACTTGGACACGGCAACAGTCCGCGAACCGGGCAACCCCTGATCAATTACTGGATCGGCAAGCTGGGCAATGCCCAGCTGGGACCCATCTATCTGGGGGGGCTGGGGCTGGCCTCGCTCGTGTTCGGCATGATCGCTTTTACCCTGATCGGCATGAACATGCTGGCCTCGGTCAACTACGACCCGATCCAGTTTGTGCGCCAGTTGTTCTGGCTGTCACTGGAGCCACCGCCGCCCAGTTATGGGTTGAGTATTCCGCCACTGAACCAAGGCGGATGGTTTTTGATCGTGGGCTTGTTTCTCACGGCATCCATCATGTTCTGGTGGGTCCGCACTTACCGCCGTGCGGTCGAGTTGGGCATGGGCACACATGTTGCCTGGGCGTTTGCGGCAGCTATTTGGCTTTTCCTGGTGTTGGGCTTGTTTCGCCCAATCCTGATGGGCTCTTGGGGTGAGGCAGTGCCCTACGGCATCTTCTCCCATCTCGACTGGACCGCTGCGTTCTCTTTGCGCTACGGCAACCTTTTCTACAACCCGTTCCATGCGTTGTCCATCGTGTTCCTTTATGGCTCTGCCCTGTTGTTTGCGATGCACGGTGCCACCATTTTGGCGGTGACCCGTTTTGGTGGAGAGCGCGAGATCGAGCAGATCACCGACCGCGGGACAGCCTCCGAGCGGGCCGCCTTGTTTTGGCGCTGGACCATGGGCTTCAATGCGACCATGGAATCGATTCACCGCTGGGCCTGGTGGTTTGCCGTGTTGTGCCCCATCACCGGTGGCATTGGCATCTTGCTGACGGGCACCGTGGTGGACAACTGGTACCTTTGGGCCATCAAACATGGCGTGGCACACCCTTACCCAGAAATTTTCCCAGCGATGGTTGACCCCGCGCTGAGCACAGGAGCCAAGCCATGAGCCTGCACACGCTGAACACCAATACGGTGGACCTGAACCCCGCTTGGGCTGGCCGTTTGCTTAAATCCCTGGGCCTGGCAGTCATGGGCCTTTTGCTGGCCGGCTGCGAGCGCCCCAGTCCGGAATCTGTGCAAAGCGGTTATCGGGGCACGGGCATGGTGCAGGTCTACAACGCCCGTCTGCTTGAAGTTAAAACCGAAAAAAACCAACCGCCCGTGGTGATCCCTTCGCCAGGCTCGGATGGTCCCAAGGCATCGCAGGTTTACAAGAACGTCAAGGTGCTGGGTGATCTGAGTGTGGGCGAATTCAACCGGCTCATGGTCTCCATGACCAACTGGGTAGCACCCCAGGAAGGCTGCGCCTATTGCCATCAATTGCCCAATTTTGAAGACGACAGCAAATACACCAAGGTGGTGGCGCGTCGCATGGTCGAGATGACGCAGCACATCAATGCCGACTGGCAGCCCCATGTGGCCCAGACTGGCGTGACCTGCTACACCTGCCACCGCGGAGAGCCCGTGCCCAATGCGATCTGGTTCAAGTCTGACCCGCAACCCTATGGTTCGAACTTCATGGGCGATAAGGCTGGCCAAAACGAACCCTCGCCAGTGGTCAATCTGTCCTCGCTGCCCAACGACCCCTTCACGCCGTTTTTGCTTGGCGACCAGAAAATCCGTGTGAACGGGCCCACTGCCTTGCCTTCTGGTAACCGGCAGTCGATCAAGCAAGCCGAATGGACTTATGGATTGATGACGCACATGTCGACATCGTTGGGCGTGAACTGCACCTATTGCCACAACACCCAGTCGTTCCAGAACTGGGAAAACAGCCCGCCCCAACGTGTAACGGCCTGGCATGGTATCCGCATGGCGCGAGACCTGAACCTGACCTACATGGAGCCCTTGACCGAGGTCTTTCCAGCGCACCGCAAGGGGCCGACAGGTGATGTGGCCAAGCTCAATTGCGCCACTTGCCACCAGGGCGCCTACAAGCCTCTCAATGGCGCACCGATGGCCAAAGACTTTCCTGAATTGCTGAAACCCGCTTTGGCAGCTGCCAAAGTCGCGTCCAAGTAGTTGGCAATAGCCTGTCCAAATTGCCGGACCTTCAGTCATGGAAGCCGTCGTCCCTGTTCATGACCCGCTGTCCGGGGTGGTGGTGGTTTTGCTGGCCGACTTTTTGCGACAGCATCAGGGATGGGGATGGCTGCGGCTGGTGGCGGGTGCCACACCCTACAAGGATGTACCGGGACTGACCACGGTCAAGGTCATGGGCAGCGGCCATGGCGGTGGGTTCAGCCTGCGCCCCAGTGCGACCCACCAAGGCCTGATCTGCACCTTCAGTCACCTTGACCTGGCGTTGAAGTTTCTGGACAGCCCGGCTGTGCAGGCCTACCGAAGCCGAGCCCGTGAGTGCTGGACAGGCGTGATGGCGGTGCAATCGGCCAGGGGCCACTGGGATAAACAAGCCTGGCAAGCCAGCAGCGCGCAAGCGCTGGGCGAGCAGGAAGAAATAAATTTGCAGGCCAAGGGGCCCTTTGCCGTGCTGACTCGCGCCAGCATCGTCCCTTCCAAAGCCATGGCGTTTTGGCGTTATGCCCCGGCGGCTCAGGCCGACCTCGACCAAGCCACCGGTTGCCTGCTGGCCATGGGCTTGGGCGAAGCACCTTTGGTTCGCCAATGTACTTTCAGCTTGTGGCAAGACACAGAGGCCATGCGCCAGTACGCGCAAAAGGGTGCGCACCAGGTGGCCAGTGCGGCAGCCCACAAGCACCAGTTCTTTTCAGAGTCAATGTTCGTGCGCATGCAGGTGCTGCAGATGGCCGGGGTTTGGCAAGGCAAGCCCTTCCATTTGCAAAACACCCGGCCCTTGGGCGAAGAGCCGGCTTTGCGAAGTGCAACCAGCCTGGTGATGCCCACCCCGGAGGCCAGCCATGTCTGAAAACAAGGTGGTCATTGTGGGCGCAGGCATGGGGGGCTTGAGCAGCGCCATGCTGTTGGCGCATCAAGGCCTGGATGTGACCGTGGTTGAAGCCGCAGGCGTACCGGGAGGCAAGGTGCACAGCCGTGAAGTCGCAGGCGTTCATATCGACAGCGGCCCCACGGTGTTCACCATGCGCTGGGTGTTTGATGCCTTGCTGCAAAGTGTGGGCACTAGTGTTGAAGCCGAAATGCAGATCAGCCCATTGAAGGTGCTGGCGCGGCATTTCTGGCCCGATGGCAGCCAGCTTGATTTGTCGGCCGACGCGCAAGAAAGCGAATCGGCCATTGCCGCTTGGTCGGGTGGTGATGAGGCACGGCGCTTTGGGGATTTTTGCAAAACCACCCGTCAACTTTATGCCACCCTCGAAGGCCCGATGATCCGGGTACAACGCCCGAACATGGGCGGTTTCATGGCCGATCTGGGCATGGGCGGTTTGGGTGTGTTGGCTCGGCTGGGGCCGATGCGCAGCTTGTGGCAACAACTGGGTCACCAGTTCACGGACCCGCGCCTGCGCCAGTTGTTTGCACGTTACGCCACTTATTGCGGCTCCTCGCCCTGGCAGTCGCCCGCCACACTCATGTTGATCGCCCAGGTCGAGATGGACGGGGTCTGGTCGGTGGAGGGCGGCATGGTCGGCATGGCCCAGTCGCTGGCGCGTGTGGCTCGGCGCCATGGCGCTGCATTTCGCTACAACAGCACTGTCCGATGCATCGAAAAGCGCCATGGTCGGGTGTGCGGTGTGCAGTTGCAGTCGGGCGAATTTTTGCCTGCAGACCGAGTGATTTTCAATGGTGATGCCGCCGCCTTGCGGCAAGGCTTGCTGGGCGATGCCGCTCGCGACGCGATTCCAAAGGCTGCGCCGCCTCGTTCTCTGTCGGCCCTGACCTGGTCGATGCACACGCCTGCCGAAGGTGTGGCGCTGGACCGTCACAACGTGTTTTTTCAAAATACTTATGCCAGCGAGTTCGAAGACATCTTTGACCGCCAACGCTTGCCGCAGCAGCCCACGGTGTATGTCTGCGCACAAGACCGACCTGCCGAGGTGACCCCTGGCATGGCCGAAAGAATTTTTTGTCTGGTCAACGCCCCCGCCTGTGGTGATGGCAACGGCATCACCGAGGAGGCCCTGGAGCAATGCCAAACACATACCTTCAACCATTTGCGCCAGTTGGGCCTGCACCTGCAGCCAACGCAGAACCAATTCGTCAGGACCACGCCGCAGGACTTTCATCAGCGATTCCCGGCGAGCGGGGGAGCTCTTTACGGGCAGGCGACACACGGCTGGACGAGCATCTTCTCCAGACCTGGCTCCACAACGCCCCTGCAGGGCCTGTATCTGGCAGGGGGCAGCGTGCACCCGGGACCGGGGGTACCGATGGCCGCGCTGTCCGGGCAGCGGGCGGCCGAGGCCGTGATGGCGAGCCTCGTTTCGACCAGCACGTTCCCGATGGGGGCTACCTTTGGTGGTATGTCGACGCCATGAGTGACGACGGACAGCACGGCATCACACTCATCGCCTTTGTCGGCAGTGTGTTCTCGCCTTATTACGCCTGGGCCAGAAAGCGTGGCCGCGCTGACCCGGAAAACCATTGCGCACTCAATGTGGCGATTTACAGCAAAGGCCAGCGTCGCTGGGCCATGACCGAGCGGGGCCAGCGACACTGCGCCCGCAGCGCCGACCAATTCACCATTGGCCCGAGCCAGTTGTCCTGGGATGGCGATTGCCTCAGCATTGACATCAACGAAGTGTGTGTGCCCTTTCCGCACCGCATTCAAGGACGCATCAAACTCTGGCCGCAGCAGTTGTTTGCTTATTCAACGCCGCTGGATGCCGCAGAAAAGCACCGCTGGGGACCGCTGTCGCCGGCATCGCGCATTGAGGTTGATCTGAATGCGCCCGACCTGCAGTGGCAAGGCCACGCCTACCTCGACTCGAACGAAGGTACTGAACCGGTAGAGCGGGGCTTTCACACCTGGGACTGGTCGCGCGCGCGCATGCGCGATGGCAGCACCCTGGTGTTCTATGACATGCAAGCCCCTGGCGCAGATGACCGCGTTTTGTCGCTTCGTTTCACACCGAAAGGCACGGTTGAGCCGATCGCAACTCCTCCGGTTCAGGCCTTGCCAAAAACCGCTTGGCGCATCAATCGCCGGATGCGCAGCGCGCAAGCTGTGAAGGTGCAAGAACAATTGGAAGACACGCCTTTTTACCAACGTGCCTTGCTGCAATTTGATTACGCAGGCGAGCCTTTGGTCGCCTTTCACGAAACCCTGTCGGTGCCGCGTTTGGTGTCACCGTTGGTTCAAGCCATGCTGCCCTGGCGCATGCCACGGCGGGCTTGAAATGATTTGCCTGAAACTTGTTCAACCCGGGCGCTGCTGCCTGGGTGCGCGCGGTTTCAGTGCTTCCCCATTCCTGGCCATGGTGGCCATGAATAGCCCTCGTGCGGGCCGTGCACGTCTTCTGCAAGGAGAAAACTATGTCTAACTCAGACAAAGTCTGGCCAACGGGACTGACCGAGGCCGAATCGGAAGAGATTCACCGCAATCTCATCCAGGGTACGCAGATATTCGGCATGATTGCCGCGTTTGCCCATCTGCTGGCCTACATCTATTCACCCTGGCTCAAGTAAAGGAGGCGCAACATGATCTATTCGAAAATGTGGTGCGTGGTGAAGCCTTCGGTCGGCATTCCGGTGTTCATTGCAGCAGTGGCCATTGCGTCATTCAGCGTGCACCTGGCCTTGACGATGAACACCACTTGGGTGAAAAACTTCCTCAACGGCAGCGCCAAAGTCGTCGCCACGGCACCTGCGGATGCTGCGGTGAAGAAGTAACGGGTGCAACCCGCCGAACGACCAGACGCGCAAGCGTCTGGTCCTTCTCTCATGAATAAATCACGCTCCAATTGGGCGACGTCCCTGGCCAGCCTGGGACCCCGCTTTTTGCCGTTTGCCGACGCTGCCAGCGAAGACCTGCCGCTGTCTCGCCTGCTGCGCTTGTCGCTTTTCCAAATTTCTGTCGGCATGGCCATGGTCATGCTGGTGGGCACCCTCAACCGCGTGATGATCGTGGAGCTGAAAGTTCCAGCCACGCTGGTGTCTCTCATGGTGGCCTTGCCTTTGCTGGTGGCGCCTTTTCGGGCGTTGATCGGTTTCCGCTCTGACAACCACCGGTCTCAACTGGGCTGGCGCCGCGTGCCCTACATCTGGATGGGCAGCTTGCTGCAATTCGGCGGGTTTTCCATCATGCCGTTTGCGCTGCTGGTGTTGGCCGGGGCAGGGCAGTCCAGCCAAGCGCCAGCCTGGGTGGGGTTGGTCGGTGCGGCCGGAGCCTTCATTTTGGTGGGCATTGGCATGCACACTGTGCAAACTGCCGGACTGGCCCTGGCCACCGATCTGGCGCCGGTCGAAAGCCAGCCCAAAGTGGTTGGGCTCATGTACGTCATGCAGTTGCTGGGCATGATCGGCAGCGCATTGATGCTGGGCCATTTGCTGCACGACTACAGCCCGGGGCAGCTCATCCGGGTGGTGCAAGCCGTGGCCGTGATGACCTTGGCGCTGAACGTGATCGCTTTATGGAAGCAAGAGCCGCGAAGCCGGTTGCGCAAGCCGGGCACACCCCTTGAGCAAAATTTTCAGCAGGCCTGGCAAACCTTTTGCAAAGGCCCGAACACCCTGCGCCGATTGTTGGCGGTAGGTCTGGGCACCATGGCTTTCACCATGGAAGATGTCCTGCTGGAGCCTTATGGTGGAGAAATTCTGCACCTCAGCGTGTCGACAACCACCATGCTCACCGCGACCCTGGCCTTGGGTGGTTTGATCGGTTTTGTATGGGCATCGCGTGTGCTGGGTCGGGGGGGCGATGCCTACCGCATGTCCGGTTGGGGTGCTTGGGTGGGTGTGCCTGCATTTGTGGCGGTGATCGCCTCGGCCCCCTTGGTCTCCCCAGTGCTTTTTTCTGTGGGCATTTTTCTGATCGGTCTCGGGGGCGGCTTGTTTGCCCACGGCACACTGACAGCCACCATGCAAATGGCCCCGCCCGAGCAAACCGGTCTGGCCATGGGCGCCTGGGGCGCGGTACAGGCCACCGCAGCAGGCGTGGGCATGGCGCTGGGCGGCGTTGTGCGCGATGGGGTGGCGCTGGTCAGCAGCTCTGTGATGGGTTACTCGGCCGTTTACACACTCGAAATTGTGTTGTTGGGGCTGACCCTTTTGGCCATGGGTCCTTTGATGCGACCTGTACGACCGGTGGGCATCTCTGCATAATCGCATTCAGCGTTGATTGATCATTTACCCCAAAGCAAAGGAAAAACCATGGAAATCAAACATATCCTCATCATCATGTTCGTGGTCTTTGGCCTGTTCATGCTGGCCAACTGGTTCAACCGACCCAAAGGCCCACGCAAGTGATTTGCGGATAGTCTTGCTCCAAAAAACCGCTGCAAAGCGGTTTTTTCTTGTCCAGAGGGCTTTTACAGATGGGCTGCAGGCACATGACCCCAGACGGTCGAGATGGCCTGCGCCTGTCTGACCGCATCAACCGTAGCCAACGCCGTGGCATGTGCCGCCATCACCGTGAGCAGCATCAAGTCTGCAGGGCTGTTTTCGGTGCAAGTGGCCATGGCAAACAGTGTGTCTCCGTCCAGGGTGGTGTGGGCGGGTCGGATGCTTCGTGCGAGACCATCATGGGCACTCATGGCCATGCGTTTGGCCTGGGCTTTGTTCAAGGTGGCGTTGGTTGCAACCACACCAATGGTGGTGTTGGTGCCGGGCAGGGGGCGGTTGCTGCTCTCGCCGTTCAGCAAAGCACGCTGGGTGTCGATCATGGTTTTTCCATCGGCTGATCGGGCCCCTGCGATGACTTGGCCAGTCGCTGGGTCGATGACATCACCTACGGCGTTGCAGGCCACCAAGGCGCCTACCACCCAAGGGCCCACGCGCACACTGGCGTTGCCGATGCCTCCTTTCATGCAGCGTTGCAGGCCAAACAGTTTGCCCACACAGGCGCCTGCGCCTGCACCCACGTTGCCCGCTGTCGGTTTGTTGCGCGTTGCGGCCAGACATGCGGCATAACCTGCATCAGCGCCTGGCCTGGCTTTGGGGTCGTTGCCAGGGCAGGTTACAGGAAGGTCAAATAACACGGCAGCCGGCACAATCGGAACCCGGCCGTATCCCGTTTCGAAACCAATGCCTTGCTCGTCCAGCCAGCGCATCACACCCGTGGCTGCATCCAGACCAAAAGCACTCCCACCGCTCAGCGCCACGGCATGTACTTTGTCCACCAGGTTGGAAGGGTCCAGTAAATCGGTTTCCCGAGTGCCAGGTGCGGCACCCCGAACATCCACAGCCCCCACAGCGCCGTCCACTGCCAACACCACCGAGCAACCGGTCAGTCGCTCGCTCAGCGTGAAGTGCCCAACTTGCAAGCCGTCGACATCGACTATGCTGCCAAGCTCAATGCCTCTGGCGCTGTTTACAATCATTTCGTATGCCATTTAAAACCTTTTTCATTGTGGCTCATTGATCCGAGAATAGCTTGTGCCCCTGTTTTTAATCAAAAGACTGCTGAGCTTTATTTTGACCCTGCTGGCCACATCGGTCGTGGTGTTTGCCGTGCTTGAGTTCTTGCCCGGAAACGCAGCACAGGTGATTTTGGGGGAAACCGCGACGGCCGAGTCGATTGCTGCGATGGAAACCAAGATGGGCTTGAACCAGCCCGCCAGCACCCGTTACCTGAACTGGATTGGCGGCTTGTTGAAAGGGCAGACAGTCCTGAGCATTTCTTATGACACAAGCACAGCCCAGTTGATGGCCGAACGCATGCAGGTCTCGATTCCCCTGGCGGTGATGGCCATGTTCCTGACGGTGGCGCTGGCTTTGACACTTGGCATTTATGCCGCTTCGCAACAAAACAAAGCAGGCGATGTCAGCGTCATGATGTTCAGCCAGGTCGGATTGGCCGTCCCTAATTTCTGGTTGGCGATCTTGCTGATTTTGCTGTTCGCGGTGCACCTAGAGTGGCTCAGTGCCGGCGGGTTTCCGGGCTGGTCAGCCGATGACGGTGGCGGCGTGGGGGAGGCCCTGAAGGCCTTGCTGCTACCGGCATTGGCTTTGGCTGCGGTACAAACAGCCATCTTGACGCGGGTCACTCGCTCTGCGGTACTGGACACCCTTCGTGAAGATTTTGTACGCACTGCGCGTGCCAAGGGGTTGTCTCGCCGTCAGATGCTTTGGGGCCATGTGCTGCGCAACGCCATGATTCCCGTGCTCACCGTGATGGGCTTGCAGTTTGGCAACCTGATTACTGGCGCCATCGTGATTGAAAACGTTTTCGTGCTGCCAGGCATTGGTCGGCTGATTTTCCAGGCTATTGCAAACCGCGATCTCATCGTGGTGCGCGATGTGGTCATGTTGCTGTCGGCCTTGGTGGTGCTGATCAACTTTTTTATCGATGTTCTGTATGCGTTGATCGATCCGCGTGTGAAGGCAGGCCATGCAGGATAAAAATATGGCGTGGCGCCGTGCCTTGAGGCACCCCAGTTTTGTGCTGGGTGGTGCCATGGTCTTGCTGCTGTTGTTCTGTGCGGGCTTGTCCTTGTTCTGGTCGCCATACCCGGTGGGCGACATAGACATCCCCAACAAGCTGGCTTTGCCCAGCGCCGCCCACTGGCTGGGCACAGACAGCCTGGGGCGTGACATCGGCGCTTTGTTGCTGGCGGGCTGCCAGAATTCCCTGCTCGTCGGATTCATTGCGGTTGGCATTGGTTTGGGGATCGGTGTGCCGCTGGGTTTGTTGGCTTCGGCCCGCAGGGGTTGGGTGGAAGAAGTCATCATGCGGGCATCGGACTTTACATTTGCTTTTCCAGCCCTGTTGTCGGCCATCATGTTGACTGCGATTTACGGGCCGGGTCTGGTCATCAGCATTGTGGCGATAGGGATTTTCAACATACCGGTGTTCACACGCATCACGCGTGGTGCAGCCAATGCGGTCTGGTCGCGTGACTTCACGGCCGCTGCACGGGCTTCGGGCAAGGGGCCCTTGTCCATCACCCTGTCGCATGTATTGCCCAACATCGCGAGCGTTCTGATCGTTCAGTCAAGCATTCAGTTTTCGATCGCAATCCTGGCTGAGGCGGCTTTGTCGTATCTGGGATTGGGGACGCAGCCACCGCAGCCCAGTTGGGGCCGCATGCTCAATGAGGCGCAGTCCCAGATTTTTCAAGCTCCGATGCTCGCGGTTTATCCCGGCGCAGCGATTGCGCTGGCGGTGCTGGGCCTGAACCTCATGGGGGATGGTCTGCGGGATGTGCTCGACCCCCGGTTGGCAAGGCAGCGGTAAATAGCGATGACTGAAATGACCAAGCAAGCCCCTCTGCTGCAAGTGACCGATTTGCGGGTGACTTTGCCAACAGCCCGCGGGTGGGCCCAGGCTTTGAGGGGCGTATCTTTGCGCATGGAACGCGGTGATACGGTAGGTCTGATTGGCGAAAGCGGCTGTGGCAAATCGCTCACGGCCCTGGCCCTGATGGGCTTGTTGCCCGAGCGTGCGCAAGTCAGTGGTTCGATTCAATTGCAAGGCCAGGAGTTGGTTCACTTGCCCGATCCACAACTGTGTCGGCTGAGAGGGTCGCGGATAGCCATGATTTTTCAGGAGCCGATGACTGCGCTCAACCCACTGCACCCGATATGGAAGCAAATTGCAGAGCCTTTGCGATTGCATCAGAACATGGGTGTGACCGAGGCCAAAGCCCGTGCGCTGGAATTGCTGGAGAGGGTGCAATTGCCCCGCGCACGCGAACGGCTGGAGGCCTACCCGCACCAGTTGTCTGGCGGCCAGCGGCAGCGCGTCATGATCTCGATCGCGTTGGCTTGCAGCCCCGACTTGTTGATTGCTGATGAGCCCACCACCGCGCTCGATGTCAGCGTGCAAAAAGAAGTGCTGACACTGATCAAGCAATTGGTGAACGAAGATGGCATGGGCCTTTTGTTGATCAGCCATGACTTGGGACTCATGCAAGACCAGGTTGATCGGGTCATGGTGATGTACGGCGGGTCGGTGGTGGAAAGCGCCTCCACATCGGCGCTGTTTGCGCATCGGGCGCACCCTTACACCCGAGGACTTTTTGCAGCACGTCCGCGCCTGGGGTTGGCGCGGGGAACCCGCTTGACCACCATTTCTGGCAGCGTGCCCGAGTTGATGGACTTTCCTGCGGGCTGTGCATTTTGTGACCGATGTGCCTGGGCTGTGGCTGACTGTCGGCAAACGCCCCCGATGCCCGAAAGTATTGCGCCGAACAGTCAGGCATCCGCACCACACGAGGTGAGTTGTCCCCGTTGGAGCCTGACTTGATGATGCCACTTCAAGTGCCGGATATTCCGTTGTTGCAAGTGCAGCATCTGGGGCGGCGTTTCGAGATGCCCCGTTCCCGTTTGTGGGGACCTGCCGCCAGCCTGCAGGCTTTGTCCGATGTGAGTTTTTGCTTGCAGGCGGGTAAAAGTCTGGGCATTGTTGGCGAATCGGGCTCAGGCAAGTCCACGCTGGCGCGTTTGGTCATGGCCTTGGACCAAGCTTCGCAGGGGCAGGTCTTGTTCAAGGGTGTGGATGTGCATCAGACCCGGGGGGAGGCGCTTCGGCATTTGCGCAGCGGTTTCCAGATGATTTTCCAGGACCCCTACGGATCGCTAGACCCAAGACAGAAAATATTCAACGTAGTGACCGAACCAATCCAGACCTTGCGCAAGCCCTCGGATGGCCGATCTGAATTGCGTGATCGCGCGGCACAGGCCTTGAACGAAGTGGGCCTGAGAACCCCTGATCTCGACAAATACCCGCATGAATTTTCAGGCGGGCAACGACAACGCATAGCCATTGCACGTGCCCTGATCACACGCCCAGCCCTGATCGTGGCCGATGAGCCGGTAAGCGCTCTGGATGTATCGGTGCAGGCGCAGGTACTGAATCTGATGATGGACTTGCAAGATCGGCATGGCCTGAGCTATTTGTTGGTCAGCCATGACCTGGCTGTTGTCAACCTGATGTGTGACGATGTGTTGGTGCTGCAATCGGGCTGTGTGGTAGAAAAAGGCCCGGCGCAGCAGGTTTTTCAGCATGCGGTGCACCCTTACACCCGGAAGCTGGTTTCAGCTGTCCCCGGTCAGCGAGATCATTTTTGAAGCAGGAAAAAAATATGAGCATTCAATTCCCCATGAAACGTCAATCGATCCCTTGGTGCATTGCCGCGTTGTTGGCGGCAAGCCTCAGCTTGGCGCCCTGGCAGACTCAGGCCCAGTCGCGCAAGGACAGCGTGATTTTGGGCATGATTCTGGAGCCCACCAGCCTGGATCCAACCATGGCCCCTGCGGCTGCCATCGGAGAAGTGGTGCACTACAACATCCTGGAAGGACTGACCAAGATCAATGTGGATGGGTCCATCAGCCCCTTGCTGGCAGAGGGATGGAAAATGGACGCCGATGGCAAGGCCTACACCTTCAAGTTGCGCAAAGGGGTCAAGTTTCAGGACGGTACACATTTTGATTCTGCAGCGGTCAAGTTCAGCTTTGACCGTGCCAAAGACCCCAAAAGCACCAACAAGGCCAAAGGGGCCGTCTTCAACAACATTAGCCACATCGCCACCCCTGACGTACACACGGTGGTGCTGGTGCTGAACAACCCCGATGGCAACTTCCTATTCAGGATGGGTGAAAACACAGCGGTTATTTTGCACCCTGACAGTGCGGGCAGTGCCGCCACCAAACCCATTGGCACGGGGCCCTACAAACTGGACAACTGGGCCAAAGGCACGGCGGTGACTTTGTCCAAATGGGATGGCTTTCGCGATGCCAGCGCCATCAAGCTGAAGAAGGTCACTTTCCGTTTCATCAATGATTCGGCCGCTCAGGTGGCTGCCTTGTTGGCGGGTGACATTGATGGCATGCCCCGGTTTCAATCACCACAGAGCCTTAAGCAATTTCAGGCCAATAAGCGTTTTGTGGTGGAGATGGGCAGCACGGCAGGCAAAGGCATCATGACCATCAACAACCGCAAAAAACCATTTGACGATGTGCGTGTGCGCCGGGCCCTTTCGCATGCTGTCGATAAAAGAGCGTTCATTGACGGCGTATTTGAAGGTCTCGCAAAACCCATTGGCAGTCACATGGCGCCCACCGATGCTGGTTATGTTGAATTGAGTGGTTTGTATGCCTACGACCCCGAAAAAGCGAAAGCCCTGCTGAAGGAAGCAGGCGTCCAGACCCCCTTGAATGTCACATTGACCTTGCCGCCACCCCCCTATGCGCGCAAGGGGGGCGAGATCCTGGCTGCGCAACTGGCCAAGGTCGGCATTGTTGCCAAGATCGAAAACGTGGAATGGGCCCAGTGGCTGGGGGGCACCTTCAAGGGCAACTTTGACCTCACGGTCATCAACCATGTGGAGCCGCTTGATTACATGAACTATGCCAACGCACAATATTACTGGGGCTATGACAGCAAGGCCTTTCGCGATCTGGCGGCCAAGCATTCGTCTACAACAGCGGCCAAAGAGAGAACCCAACTGTTTGGCGATATGCAGAGGATGATCGCCAAGGATGCCGTGAACGTGTTTTTGTTCAATGCTTCCAATACGGCGGTCTACCGCAAAGGCCTGAAAGGGCTATGGTCAAGCTCGCCAATTTTTGCAAACGACATGGCAGCGGCATCCTGGCAATAAATCTGGAGCGGCTCAAACTGCCTCAAAAAGCTTGCTATAATTGTTCCCATGTTGCGGCTGTAGCTCAGTTGGATAGAGTACTTGGCTACGAACCAAGGGGTCGTGGGTTCAATTCCTGCCAGCCGCACCAAAAGTCAGAAAGCCCACAACGAAAGTTGTGGGCTTTTTCTATTTTTGGCAAGCTCATTTCACAAGCCAAGTTCACGCATCTGAACCCCACGAGCCTCTAATCCCATCATTCAACCGCACCTTTGAGCATCACGATATGAGCAAAGCATTCACCAAAGAAACTGACGACGGTGTTGAGGATGATGAGCTGGAGTTGCCTGCCATTCCCACGGGTGCGCGCAACTACATGACGCCAGCAGGCTACGCCCGTTTGAAGGCCGAACTGTTCTCTCTAATCGATGATGAACGGCCCAAAGTGGTTGAGATCGTGCATTGGGCCGCCAGCAATGGCGATCGCTCGGAAAATGGCGATTACATCTACGGCAAAAAGCGTTTGCGTCAGATTGATCGGCGTATCCGGTTCCTGACCAAGCGACTGGAAGTGGCGCAAGTGGTGGACCCTTCATTGAACCATGGCAGTGATCAGGTGTTTTTTGGTGCGACCGTCACGTATGTCGAATCATCCGGCACAAAGCGCACGGTGACCATCATGGGCATCGATGAAGTCGACACTTCACAAGCGCAGGTCAGTTGGGTTTCGCCGATTGCGCGCACTTTGCTCAAATCGCATGAAGGTGACGAACTCAAATTGGTCACACCAGCAGGCGTTCTGGACATTGAGGTTTTGCAGGTCTGCTACCCATCCCCCGTTTAAGCAAGTCCTGAGCTCAAGAGGCTGAGTTGCCTTTGTTGGTTTGGCGATCCGCCAAGATAACCGAGGGTGTGCGTTTGAGTTGCCGAAGCACTTGTTCCAGATGGGCTGCGTCGCGCACGGCGATCAAGAACTTCAACTCGGCCGTGTCCTGTGGCAGTTCTTGTCCCATGTCGATGTGAACAATGTCCGTCTCGCAATTGGCCAGTGCGCCAGCCACTCTGGCCAACACGCCTTTGCCATTGATCACCGTGACATTGATGACGGTTTCAAAATTGCGCTGCAATTCATCCGACCATTCGACGCCGATGAAGCGCTCGCGGTCCTTGTGTTCGAGTTTCTTGGCGATGGCACAGTCACGGGTGTGAACAGCGAGGCCTTCACCACGGCCCAGGTATCCCACAATATCGTCTCCTGGCAAGGGGCGGCAGCACCGTGAATAGACGACCGATGCGTTTTCGTTGCCGTCCAGGGTGATGGTGCCTTGAGAGATGGATTCGTGGGCTGTAAAACGCTCACGGGTCATCAGCAGTGCATCGGGTTTTTGGCCAAGTTCCGACAACAAGGCGGCCAAGCGTTTGGCCACAATGGTCGCTATGCGTTTGCCCAAGCCGATGTCCATCAACAAATCCTGTTGGTTGCGGTTGCCGGTAAAGCGCAATAGTTTTTCCCACAATACATGACCTGCGGCATCGTCTGCAGGCAGTTTGTCGATGCCCTCTGCTCGAAGCGATTGCGTGAGCAGTTTTTCGCCCAATTCCACCGACTCGCTTTGTGCCATGGTTTTGAGGTGATGGCGGATTTTGGACCGGGCCCGGCCGGTGCGCACAAAACCCAGCCAAGCCGGATTGGGGGCAGACACTGGGGCAGTGATCACCTCGATCACGTCGCCATTTTTGAGCTCGGTGCGCAGCGGCACCTGATCGCCATTGATGCGTGCGGCCATGGCATGGTCGCCCACCCGGCTGTGGATGGCATAAGCAAAGTCCACTACCGTGGCACCCCGAGGCAAAGCCATGATCTGGCTCTTGGGTGTGAAGACATAAACCGCATCAGGAAACAGATCAACCTTGACATGGTCCCAGAACTCGGCGGCATCGCGGGTTTCTGTTTGAATATCCAGCAGCGATTGAAGCCACTGAGTGCCCAAGCGTTTCGATTGGGCACTGGCTGAGGCATGTTCTTTGTAAAGCCAATGTGCTGCCACCCCCGATTCCGCCACCAGATGCATGGCTTCGGTGCGCATCTGGAACTCGACGTTGACGCCCGATGGCCCCACCAGGGTCGTGTGCAAGGACTGGTAACCGTTGACCTTGGCGATCGCGATGTGGTCTTTGAACTTGCCGGGAACAGGCTTGTAAATCTGGTGTAACCATCCCAATGCGGTGTAGCAATCGATCACCGAAGGCACGATGATTCGAAAGCCATAAATGTCGGTCACCTGGGCAAAGCTCAGGTGCTTTTCGTCCATCTTCTTGTATATTGAACAGAGCGTTTTTTCGCGACCGCTGATGCGGACATCCAACTTGGCGTGAACAAAAACGGCTTCCACATCCGACTTGACTTTTTGAATCAGATCGCGTCGGCGGTTGCGTGCCCGAGCCACGGCCTTGGTCAGCACCGCGTAGCGCCAGGGCAGCAAGTGTTTGAAAGACAGGTCTTGCAGTTCCCGGTAAATCTGGTTCAAACCCAGGCGGTGGGCTATGGGGGCGTAGATTTCCAGGGTTTCTGAGGCAATGCGGCCCCATTTGCTGCGCGGCATGTCGGACATGGTGCGCATGTTGTGGGTGCGATCGGCCAGCTTGATGAGGATGACCCGCACATCACGCGCCATGGCCAGGAGCATTTTGCGAAACGATTCAGCCTGGTTTTCTTCGCGGGTATTGAACTCCAACTTGTCCAACTTGGTCAGGCCATCCACCAACTCGGCCACTGGAGAACCAAAGCGCTGGATCAGCTCGGGCTTGGTTACGCCACAGTCCTCCATGGCGTCGTGCAACAAGGCAGCAGCCAGAGCCTGGGCATCCAACTTCCATTCGGTGCACAAAACAGCCACAGCGATCGGGTGGGTGATGTAGGGCTCGCCACTTTTGCGCATTTGGCCCAGATGGGCCTCATCGGCAAATTTGTAAGCCTTGCGCACCATGGTGGTCTCGGCTTCGTTCAGGTAACCGAGTTGAGCCTCCAGCACCGCAAAGCTGGCCGCCGCCGCATTGGCCGCAGCAGGAGCCATCGCCTTGGGGTGGCGGGGGCTCGCTTGTGAGGGGGGGGACGTGGCACTGCTCATGACATCAATGTAACGCAAGCTGTTGCAGGCATTTATCGCGGACAAAAAAAACCCCCATGAGTGGGGCTTTTGTGGATTCGGCAAGGGCCGAACAGGATGTGGTTCAGGAAACGCGTTTGAGCATTTCGATACCTACTTTACCTGCAGCGATTTCGCGCAAAGCAGTCACGCCAGGTTTGTTTTTGCTTTCGATGCGGGGGGTGTGACCCTGGCTCAGCATGCGTGCACGGTAAGTGGCAGCCAAAACCAGCTGGAAACGGTTCGGGATCTTTTCCAGGCAATCTTCAACAGTGATGCGGGCCATGATGTTTTCCTTGAAAATTTCTGCGCGTGACTCAAGCAATTTTGAGTGCTTGGAAGGTGTCAGGCCGTGTTCGGCGCTGGACGTGGTACTTGAGACGCTGAGCGTGAACGACCGCTTTGAGGTCAAACAGGGCTCGGTCAAAGACTTCGTTGATTATAACGAAGTCAAATTCCTTGGCCTGAGACATCTCGATGGCCGCATTTTGGAGGCGTAACTCGATGATTTCGGGGCTGTCCTCGCCACGGCGCTCCAGGCGAGAGCGCAACTCTTCCCAACTGGGTGGCAAGATGAAGATCAGCACCGCGTTGGCATACATCTTTTTGATCTGCAGTGCACCTTGGTAATCGATTTCAAGCACCACGTCGGTGCCTTGGGCCATGCGGTCCTCGATCGTCTTTTTGGAGGTTCCATAGCGCTGACCATGCACATGGGCCCACTCGACAAACGCATCGGCCAGCACCATCGCGTCAAATTCCTGAACTGATACAAAAAAGTATTCGCGACCGTGCTTTTCCTGACCGCGAGGGGCCCGCGTGGTGTGTGACACGGTGGGTTGGACGCGCGAGTCCAGTTCCATCAATGCCTTGACCAGGCTGGATTTGCCAGCCCCGCTGGGAGCCGCCACGACAAATAGGTTTCCGGGGTAATCCATGGGCTGATTCTTTATTCGATGTTCTGGACTTGTTCTCGCATTTGCTCAATCAGCACTTTCATGTCCACTGAAATACGGGTCATTTCAAGTGTTGCCGATTTGGAGCCCAGGGTGTTGGCTTCACGGTGCAGTTCCTGGATCAAAAAATCCAGACGTTTGCCGATATCCCCCCCCTTTTTCAGCAAGCGGGAAATTTCTTCCAGGTGCGAACGCAGGCGGGTTAATTCTTCAGCCACGTCAATGCGAATGGCAAAGGCCGTAGCCTCGGTCAGTGCGCGGTCTTGCGCTGCTTCGGGCAGGTGACTCCCATCTGCCAGCGCCATGGCGTCTTTCCAGCGCTCCAAAAAACGCTGACGCTGTTGCTCGACCAATTGCGGAACCAATGGAACAGCCTGCTCGCTCAAGCGCAGCAGTTGGACGATGTGCCCTTGCAGCATGTCGGTCAAGCGAGCGCCTTCACGCGCACGGGCTTCGCTCAGGGCCTTGACCACCTGGGCGGCGAGGTTCAGCCAGGCCGCTTCATCGGGAACGGCCTGTCCGGAGCTTCCAGCGGTCATGCGCAGCACATCGGACACGCTCAAGGCGGGAGCATTTGGCAGCCAGTCGTGAATTTTGTCTTGCAGCGCCGCGACTTTTTGCAGAGTCTGGTGACCGGGTGCCTGCAGTGTGGCGCCGTCACCGGCGTCCTGACTGGCACGCACTTCGACTTTGCCGCGCTTGATCTGTCGGGTGATCAATTCGCGCAAGCCAGGTTCGAGCTGTCGCAGCTCTTCAGGCAATCGAAAGCTCAAGTCCAAAAAACGGCTGTTGACCGAGCGGATTTCAAGGCCCAATCGCGCGGTTGGGCTGGTGCTGGCAGGGCTCTCACCAGAGGTGGCCTGCGGGCTGTGCTGCACGCTGGCGTACCCGGTCATACTGTAAACTGGCATCGGTCAAATTCCTTGGAACAGCACGCCCTTCTTCGATTCCAAGAATGAGGCTTGAGCGCTGCATAGGGGCCGCACAAGGTGCGAACACCAAACCGTGGATTATCGCAAACTCTCTGGCTTGCCCTCAGACCCTGCAAGCTGCCAACACACTCTTACACACCATGAACACCACGACTGCCTCTTATGTCCGCTCCGGTCGCGCCCATGACGCTTTGCGCCCCGTCCGCATCACCCGGGGCTATACCGTCCACGCCGAGGGCTCGGTTCTGATTGAATTTGGCCAGACCCGCGTGCTGTGCACCGCCTCGGTCGAAGAAAAAGTGCCGGGTCACAAAAAAGGCAGCGGTGAAGGCTGGGTGACCGCCGAATACGGCATGCTGCCCCGTGCCACACACACCCGTGGCGACCGAGAAGCTGCCCGGGGAAAGCAAAGCGGTCGTACGCAGGAAATCCAGCGCCTGATCGGACGGTCACTGCGTGCTGTGTTTGATTTGAAGAAGCTGGGTGAGCGCACCATTCACCTGGATTGCGATGTCCTGCAAGCCGATGGGGGCACGCGGACTGCCAGCATCACGGGTGCTTTTGTGGCAGCGCAAGATGCCGTCAATTGGCTGATGACCACGGGCAAACTCACTCAATCCCCCATTCTTGACCGCGTGGCGGCCATTTCTGTAGGGTTGAAAAACGGCACAGCCTTGCTTGACCTTGACTACCCCGAAGACTCGGCTTGTGACACCGACATGAACGTGGTCATGACCGGCGCTGGCAACTTTGTGGAAGTGCAGGGTACCGCCGAAGGCGTGGCTTTTACCCGTGTCGAGATGGATCGCATGCTGGCGTTGGCCGAAAATGGGATTGCGCAGTTGGTGAAGTTGCAAAAGCAAGCGCACGATGAGCCCAAGACCCTGATCTTCAGCGCCTGAAACCGAGTTCATGAAAATCGTTCTTGCATCCAACAACGCCGGTAAGTTGGCGGAGCTGCAAACCCTGTTTGCTCCGCTGCAAATGACACTGGTGCGGCAGTCCGAGCTGGATATTCCCGAGGCCGAAGAACCCTACAAAACCTTTGTTGAAAACGCACTGACCAAAGCGCGCCATGCAGCGCATCTCAGCGGCTTGCCCGCCCTGGCCGATGACGCTGGTTTGTGCGTGGATGCTTTTGGGGGACAGCCCGGTGTGGACACGGCTTATTACGCCACGCGCTTTGGCTACCCCAAGGGCGACGATTACAACGTGACGGCGCTGCTCGAGCAGATGCAGGGCATCACCAACCGCCGTGCAGCCATGGTCAGCACTTTGGTGGCCTTGCGCAGCGCCGATGACCCGGAGCCCCTGATCGCTATGGGCCGTGTGGTGGGTGAGATCACGCGAGAGCGTCAAGGCATCAATGGCTTTGGTTTTGACCCAGTCATCTACCTGCCCCAGTTTGGCAAGACTTTCGCCGAGCTACCGGTTGAAGTGAAAAACGCCAACAGCCACAGGGGCCGGGCCGCACAGGCCATGCTGGCGCTGATGCGTGAACGCTGGCTGGACACCACCCCAGCATGAACCCCACCCTGGATCTGGTGCACGCCATGCGCCCGGGCTTGTTGCAGCTCAGTGCCTTGCCCCCTTTGTCACTTTATGTGCATTTGCCCTGGTGCATCAAGAAATGTCCTTATTGCGACTTCAACTCGCACGAGTTTCGTGAAGGCGCCGATCCCTTGTCCACGCAAGACGCGTACATCAGTGCCCTGTTTGCTGACCTTGAAGCCAGTTTGCCCATGGTCTGGGGCCGAAGTGTCCAGACGGTATTTTTGGGTGGCGGCACACCCAGTCTGTTTTCGACAGAAGCGATTGACCGACTCTTGAGCGGCATCCGCGCCCGGTTACGGCTGGCGCCTGATGCCGAAATCACCATGGAAGCGAATCCTGGCACCTTTGAAAAAGACCGTTTCAGGGCATTCCGCCAGGCTGGCATCACCCGCTTGTCTATTGGGGTGCAAAGCTTTGACAATGCGCACCTCAAGGCCCTGGGCCGTGTGCACGACCGCGATCAGGCGCTGGCAGCCGTCACAGAAGCCGCGCAGGTGTTCGATACCTTCAATCTGGATTTGATGTACGCCTTGCCGGGACAGACGCTCGAGGGCTTGACCCAAGACATTCAGACCGCGCTGGCTTTTGCGCCACCGCACATCTCGATCTACCACCTGACGATCGAGCCCAACACGGTGTTTGCCAAGTTCCCGCCGACCCTGCCCGAAGACGATCTGGCTTACGACATGATGGACCGCATCACCGAGTTGACCATGGCCAAGGGCTTGGCACGTTACGAAGTATCGGCCTATGCCAAAGATGGCCATCAGTGTGCCCATAACCTGAATTACTGGCAGTTTGGTGATTACTTGGGCATTGGCGCCGGGGCACACAGCAAGCTCAGTTTTGCGCACCGTGTGATACGACAGGTGCGGTACCGCGAACCTGGCCTGTATATGCAACAAGCCAGCAAGGGCGAGCCGGTCACGCAAAGCACTGAGGTCTCACGCCAGGACCTGCCGTTTGAGTTCATGCTCAATGCCCTGCGCTTGCGCGGTGGTTTTGACCTCGCCGATTATGTAGACCGCACAGGGCTGGCCATGACCAGCGTGCAAAAGGCTTTGCAAGAAGCCGAAAAAATGGGTTTGATTGGCCGAGATCTGCACCGCGTTTGGCCGACAGAAAAGGGCTTTGATTTTTTGAGCGATTTGCAGGCGCTTTTTTTGTCTGAGCCAGACTGACACGTTCAACCTGCAGCAGGACTCAAACTTGTTTGATGTGGAGTCGGGAGAGCACCAGTTTAAAACCGTAGAGCATCAACAAAGCGCCCAGGGTGTCGCCAATGAACATGGGCCAAACATCGGCCAAGATGTTGACAGTGGACCCCTGATGCAGCGCCCAGACCAGTTGATGGACGACCGAATTGGCGGCTGAAAAAATAAGGGTGAAATTGAGCAAACGGTGTGCGGTCAACTCTTGCATCAGTTGGTTTAACAGGCTGCTGAAATACTCCCATGTTTAGGTCCACGCCGAGCCCCTGAGAAACGTTAATTGTTGAGCAACTACACGGACACATGATGCGCGGCGCTGACACCTTCACCGAGAGCCTTTTCACGATGCGTCATTTGGACGATTTCGTACCAGC